>JACQZQ010000115.1 GCA_016213785.1 Acidobacteriota bacterium | reverse complement strand
GTCATTGTCCCTACCACAAAACTAATCCAAAACACTATTATTATTTTTACTATTTCCTTCATAGCTCTTTCCTTTCTTTTCATTTTACTCACAAGGTCGCCTTCATCCAGTAGCAACCGAACCCAAAGTTCAGCGGCGAGGAACGGAGCGAGTGTTAACGAGCGACGATCCGAGTCCGCTGCAACGTTTGTTCGGCGATGATGAAAACAAACCAGAATGTGAACAACAAAAACCAAACAAAAACCAATCGCCAAATGTAGACCGAGAAACAATTCATAAAAGCATTGCAAAGAATAGGAAAATGATAACGCAAAGTTTTAATTAACTAAAGAAAGATTTATTGCCAACCTGTTTTAAGTTTAAGTAAAACAAAGCGTTTACAATTACAAATATTTCCTTAAGCTGTTTGAAAGAATGTAAAGCCATAACAATTGTTAAATCATACATCTAACAGATAATTTTGTTAAAGTTATCCAAAAATCGACATAGGTAGGCTCTCGCAAGCTTTCCCTGTCACACCACCGTACGTACGGATCCGTATACGGCGGTTCGGTAGGTTAACCAAGCTAATGAGAAACTCACCACTTGTCGGGCTTTGGCTTTACCTTGCGTTGCAGAAGACTAGAACCGTTCATTATCTAGCTTTGGGCTTCACCCTCTACCACATAACAAAGGTCAGTTCTAACTGACTTGTCTGTCTTTTCCTCTTCCATAAGCTTAGTCTCCATTGCCTTTCCTACCGTTCAGACCTTCGGTGTTGTGAGTCCTCCAACTCTCTTTGCTGGCTCGTTTCATCCACCTACTATGTCCTCTGCTGACTTCTCTACTGCGGTCGCAAGCCTCACAGCCTGCTCAGTCTAATAATTACTTATCAGACACAGTAGAGATCTCCCGAGGTAAGTTTAATCGCCTTCTTCGCACAACCGCCCAATCTACGCCTTGTGTTCTTGATGGATATGGACTTCGCTA
Source organism: Acidobacteriota bacterium (assembly GCA_016213785.1). Lineage (GTDB taxonomy): Bacteria > Acidobacteriota > Blastocatellia > Chloracidobacteriales > JADJPF01 > JADJPF01. The sequence continues at coordinate 5,530 of JACQZQ010000115.1, read as the reverse complement.
TCGGCTGCTAGCTCGTCCTACACACCACGCCTCTTATTGGGTTTCTGTTCGTCGGCTCGCGCTTTTGATCCACGCTTCCTTCAGACCCTACCTCGCGGTAACGCCCTTGCGTTTCTCTAATCCTTCACCTCCATCAGGTTGGATAAGGGTCTTTCACCCTCTAGCTATTAAACGTGCTCGGCACACAGCCAACGGCAAGCCGCGCGGTGCGCGGGTTGCCCTAACAGACCCTTATGTCGATTCTTTGCCTAACTGAATTGTTTCCAAGATATTAACAGAATGTGAAAACAATATTTATGCATAATCACAAAACAGGAAATTACAACATAGTTGCAAAGAAATTGCTAAATATCTGTCGAAAAATTATTTTTCTATGTTTGCTTCTTTTCTTATTTTTCAATAAATTAGCTCTAAATAATTTTCCAAAAACTTAAAATTAATAGCTCTTTTATCCTATTAAGTTCTTTCTCTCCAATAACTCACAACTAACTCGCATTCGTCTAACATCGCCGAACGCCAAGTTCAGCGGCGAGGGTGATCGGTGAGCGAAAGCGAACCGACCACCCGAGTCCGCTGCAACGTTTGTTCGGCGACTATTAAAAACTATGTTGTTACTAGGTAAGAAGAGTGATCAGAAATAACAGTAAACTGATCATTATCCAAAATAAAAATTAATCTGAAACCAAAAATAGTATTTAATTCATAAGTATCGATATTAAGAAAATTGGGTAGTAATTCAAGGTTTCCTTTCAGACTAAGCCAAGAAAGAATATCTCTTTTTTGCCAACCTTTAACAAATTTAGCAATAGCCCATATTTGGGAACAAGGATCAATTACAACAAACTCTTCAGACTTAATAATTAACATAGATTTATCTCCAATTAGCTATTATATTTTCCCAATATTTTAAGGTTTATTATTCATAACATTCTCAAGCATAGATAAATAATTAAAAATGTTTGGATCAGGATATTTTTTATAATAGACTTTCAGAAAATAAGCAAAAAACTCAAAACTAAAATCATCTCTATCAAGAAAAAGAGGAAGGTTATGAAAAGCATCTGCAAGATCAGCAGATTGTTGTGCTTTTCCTTGCCATCCTAAATGTCTTATTTCAAGAAAAGCAGAATGCATCATTTTACACAAGCCTTTTTGTTCATTTTCTGTAAGTTTTCTTGCATCTAAACATTTCCAACTATTATCTTTTTCCATTTTTTCCTTAACCCGCTTTCTTTATACACTTACTTATTTTCTTAAACTTCTCTTCTCACTAAACCTTATATTTTATTCTCTACGCTACATAAGTCGCCGAACGCCAAGTTCAGCGGCGAGGGAAGCGGCGAGCGTTAGCGAGCCGACTTCCCGAGTCCGCTGCAACGTTTGTTCGGCACATATTAAAAAGTCAAAACACCAAACAACAATGTGATTGATTGTAGAGCATAATACAATATTATTTAGTATTTTTTCTAGCTTTATATACTTTCTTTTTTGAAACAGGATTAAGAGCAAAGCAAGCCGTCGATAGACGGGTTGCTTCCTCTTTCTCTCCCTTTATTAGATTATCTATGTTTATTTCTCTAAGTTAACATTTTTCCTTAACCTATTGTAACTAGTTTTCTCAAGTTATATGCCTTACGTTAATAAATGAAAGGAAAACTTTATACCTTCTTTCTTATAAACCTATAGATATTCGTTAGTTACATTAGTTTTCATCTTTACTTAGATATTTACCCAATCTTCTTTTTCTTCTCTTCTTCCAAAATCAATATTTTTTATTTATTTAATCTATTACAAACAACTTTTTCACCCTTATTTGTTTTAGAATACACTATTATTATGTTTCATCTATATTTTGAACTACTACACTACTGTCATTATTTACTTTATTTATATTTTTCTATTTCTATTACTTTTATTCAATCTCTCACTTTTGTTTTTCAATCACTTATCCTTGTTTCTTTTTTATTTATCACTTTAGACGACATTCGTTCGTATAATATGTGCCGAACCCTAAGTTCAGCGGCGAGGGGCAGTCGGCGAGCGATAGCGAGCCGAGTACCCGAGTCCGCTGCAACGATTGTTCGGCTTCTCTTGTGTGTAGCCGAAGGAAAACCACAAGAATGATAAAACAAAAAGCAAAACCAGAACAGGAGAAAATTATAAGACCCAACCTGCCAAAACAATAGGAAGTAAACCTCAAAAACAGAAACACCGTTAGAAAGAAAACAAGTAAAAAGTTCTTAGTTTCTCGAAGAGAAACAAGCGGTATGGCATGTTTTAGCTTCTTTTCTTGTCATTGTTGGATTAGGCTCTTTCCAATAGCGCCTATTTCTTGAAACAGATAAAAAGCCGTAGGCTGTCCACCGAAGGTGGGCTGCCTTCTCTTTTTTTCTTAATATTATTGTTTCTCAAAGGGTTAGCAATTTTTGAATTTCCAGCGCTCTGTGCCATTATTATTTTTTATACTTCTTCTATTTTTCTATTTATCATTCATTTATTATTTTTATTATCTTTATTATCTTTAGTGATGCTATTATTTAACTTTTATTCTATTTTATACATTTTCTTTACTTTACAAATATCCTTAAACTTAGGTTTCTATATTTCTTAACACATTCAATTTACTACACTTACTGGCATTCAAGAAGCCGAACCCTAAGTTCAGCGGCGAAGGGACGTTGCGGAGCGACGTCCCGAGTCCGCTGCAACGTTTGTTCGGCGCGTTCTTATAGATTCAAGAAATTATAAACTATTTTGAATTTAAAGATGCTTCAATAAGAAGCATTTTATGATTTAATTTAGGGTATTTGTCTATGGAAATTTCTTTAATAGTAGATAAAATTGGCTTAAAATCGTTGGGATGACTAGACCACCAATCAAATTTATTTTCGTTGTCGCGGGTTATATAAAGAGAAACAGGTGCTATAAGTACTCCTTTACTTTCTGGAAAAGTGTAACCACTATTGAATTTAGTTAATATAGCTTGCTTGATTTTGATGAAGTCATTTTCTGAAACTACATCAACTTTATTTACACCAGCAGTATTTATGCCTAAATAATCTAATTCTGTATCCTTAATTTGTTTGGAAGAAATAATTACAGGCTGACCTAGATTACAACAGTATGTAACATAAATGGCATCTGTAAATTTAATTACGTTATGCTCAAATAAGTATGCATTTATTTGATAGTTAGTTTTTTGAGAACAAGAGACAATCATTAACAATTGCAATAATAAGAAAATCCCCAACCACCTTTTATTATTTATGCTCATGTTTATTTTCACCTTATTTTAATTATTCTCATCAGATTGTAACTCTCTTCTCACTACTCACTCCTGGCAACAAGCGCCGAACCCAAAGTTCAGTGGCGAGGGTGGTCGGCGAGTGTTGCGAGCCGACTTCCCGAGTCCACTGCAACGTTTGTTCGGTTGCTTTGCCTTCTCTATTTCATCTGACTAGTCTAGTTGATTATATTATTTCTTTCTATCATTTTATTTCACCTATCTTAGTTACCTCTATCTCCCGTCTTATATCACTCCTGTTTTACTACTTTCTTTTCTTTCTTTTCACTTCTCTTATCTGTTTTGCTAACCACTACTTAATTCTATAACCCTGTTTCACTACCTTCTTTCCCTTTCTTCTCTTCTCTTCACCTTTGTACTAACCTATCTTTATTTTTATTAACTCTGTTTCATTATTTTCTCTTCTTTTTCTTTTTACTGCTTTTTACTTGTTCTCTACTTTTACTACCCTCTTTCATTACTATTTCCTTATTTATCCTTACTTCTCTTTCCTCTCTTCTTCTTTCTTATCCTTTTCTTCTTCTTGCTAGTTCGGGTGCTATAAGCCCTCTTCGCCATAACGACTATGTTACTCCTATAGCAACCGAACGCCAAGTTCAGTGGCGAGGGTAAGTCGGCGAGTTTTGCGAGCCGACTACCCGAGTCCACTGCAACGTTTGTTCGGCGATACAAAAACGTTGCGAAGACGAAAAAAGACAACAAAAACTCATTGCAAGAAAATAGCAGAAAAGCCAAATAGGACAAAATAAAAAAGCTATGCACCCCATAAGACCAATAACTTCAATGGAATAATACAAGCACCAAAACCAAGTAATGCTTTATAAAAGATACAAAAAACACAAAACTTAGCGAAAAATAAAACCGACAAATATAGCATAATGTTGACCAACAGTTACCCCTAGATTTAGGTTCACCAAACTCACTAACATGACACTTTATCCCTAATCATAACTATTTCCAAGTTAAAACATAAAGCGAAGAAAGCCGTCCGCAGGACTGGTTTCTTCACCTCTTTGTTGTGTTTTTGTTGTGTTTGTCATAAGCGCATTAATTTTCAGTAATCTAACAAAGATATTAGGTATTATTGTATAAGAATATTTAAAGAAAGAACGTATAAACTTCTTGTTGCATAGTTATTTAGCAATACCATCGTAGAAACTCTATTCACATAAGTTTCTTTTCAATAAATCCTTTTCCTATTCCTATCTTTCCTTTTGTGTACGTTTTAGGTTTAGTACATGCCTTTAACCTTATAATTCTTTCTTTTCCTTCGCTTTACTGCTTACTGATTTTTTTGCTATTTTACGCCATCGCAGTTTTTGGGTCGCCGAACCCTAAGTTCAGCGGCGAGGGTGAGGCGGTGAGCGTTAGCGAACCGACCACCCGAGTCCGCTGCAACGTTTGTTCGACCCAATAAAAACGATACGAAGGCAAAAAAAGACAACAAATCCCAATAGCAAGAAAATAACAGAAAAAGCAAACAAGGCAAATAGAAAAATCACATTTCCCATAAAAGCAACAAAACTAATGAAATAGGAAAATGCACTAAAAACAGCCGACGCTAAGCAAAGAGTATAAACCCCAAATAAACCCCAAACAAACTCTAATAAACCTCAACAAAAAGAAAAAACTCAATAAAGTTCAACAAATCAAACAGCCAATGTTAGGATTAGGTTACTTAATTCCAGTAAAATAGCTAATCTATATATAATTATATTTATTTCTTAGGGTTAACATAAAAAGGCGAAGCAAGCCCTGCGCAGCAGGGGTTGCTTTTCTTTTTCTCACCAACACATTCATTTTCAGTGAGTTAGGCAACAAATTAGACTCTGTTTTATAAAAATATAAGAATAGAATAAATACATATTTCCTATTACATATTTAGTTACAGAAACTGCACATACAACTTTATAACTAACGCCATATTTTTCTTTTTTATCAAGATAATGTATATAACCTATTTATACACAACAGATACCTATAAGATTTAGCACACGTTACTAACCATATAATTCTTACTTTTCCTATACATTATTCCATACTTATTTTGTTGCTATTTTATGCCATCGCAGTTTTTATGGGTCGAACCCCATGCACATGAACTTAAGAGAAGTAAGTATAAGGAAAACAAAGGGATAAAGAAAAAGGAAGTCATGGTAGACTGAGCAAAAAGGATGCTACCATGACTAAAGAAAAAAACTTAATAGAAGTATACCATGAGAGAGT
>JACQZQ010000117.1 GCA_016213785.1 Acidobacteriota bacterium | reverse complement strand
CTCTACACAAATCTAGTGTTTGTTCTATTCTTTCTTTTACCTTATTACTTGTCTTTATTTGGTATTTATACGCCTTTATCATACTTATTTTGACTTTTTTTCTATTATACTTAATCTAGGTAATATTTGTTTATATTACTTCTTTCTACTTCTCTAAGTTAACTATTTTCTTAACATTACAGGTTTTTTATTGCCTTCCAGCAACTCTGATTTCTGTATCCCCAGTTTCAAAACCGGGGTTTTAGAAATGCTTAAGACTTATAAATTTGACCTTAGATGGTCAGAAAAGCTATTAGCGATGTAAGAGTGTTAATTTTTCTGGGAAAAATAAACTGCTATAGCCTTTATCTATTGGTTCTATTGGGACTGTGCTTGTTATCTTGATTCCAAAGCCTTCCAGGGCCGTAAAACGGGTTGGATGATTTGTAAGTAGACGGATATTTTTTAGCCCTAATACATGGAGAATTTGTGCTCCAAGCCCATAATTACGAGGATTTCCATGCTTATATTGGAAAACTTCATCAGGGTTTTGAGTCTGATAGTCTGAAATTGCTTTTAAGTGCCGCTCTATTTCATATCCCATATTTCCCATTGATAAATAAAGAACTACTCCACAACCTTCACTAGAAATAATCTCAAGCGAACGATGTAACCAAAAACCCATATCATCAACAAGCCCACCAAAAACATCACCTAATAAACAATGTGTATGTACACGTACAAGTACTTCATCCTCTTTGTCTATATCTCCCATTACAAGAGCTAGGTGTGTTTCTTTACTTAACTCATTATAAAAACTAATGGCTTGAAATTTTCCATAAATTGTTGGCAAAATTGCGCTTGCAGTACGATGGACAAATACTTCTGTTTGCATCCGATAACGAATTAAATCAGCAACCGAGATAATTTTTAAGTTATGGCGTTTAGCAAAAATTTCTAATTGGGCAAGACGGGACATTGTTCCATCATCGTTCATAATTTCGCAAATTACCCCGGCAGGCATTAAACCTGCAAGTCTTGCGACATCAACACTTGCTTCGGTTTGACCTGGGCGGATAAGAACTCCTCCGCGTTGTGCTCTGAGTGGAAAAGTATGTCCAGGGCGTGCTAAATCCGATGGCTTAGTTTTAGAATCAATTGCAGTTAAAATTGTAGTTGCACGATCAGCAGCAGAAATTCCTGTAGTTACACCTCGTTTAGCTTCAATACTTACAGTAAAAGCCGTACCCATACTAGAAGTATTATGTGTAGCCATTGGAGGTAAATCTAGCTCATCACAACGCTCTTCTGTTAGTGATAAACAAATAAGACCCCGACCTTCTTTAGCCATAAAATTAATAAGCTCTGGTGTAATTTTTTCCGCAGCACAAACTAAATCGCCTTCATTTTCTCTATCTTCATCATCAACAATAATAACTAATCGGCCTTGGCGAATTTCTTCTATAGCTTCGGGAATCGTTGCTAAAACACTCATGAGAATTACCTCTAAGAACTGTGAGATAAAATTATTTTTTCAAAAGCCTAACACGTAGCCACCTTAAGCATCAATCCGCTTGGGAAGTAGAATGGAAAGTCATTCTAGGCTAAACAATTATCTTAGGTAATATATTTAGGCTATATATTTAGTTTTAATTAAATGAAAACAAAGCATCAAACAAACCTCATAAAATAAGCATCATAAAAAGAGACAGGAAACAACGCATTTCTTAAAGCACCGAAGGGCGATATAATTCTAAACCTAAACTTACTCTATAATTATTAAATTAGGTAAACCCTTTGAAATAAAATAAATAGTGGATTTTTAGTGTCTAAACTAACAATATTTACTAATAAATAATATATAGTGTAAATATCTTAGTATAATAGAAAAGCTTATAAAGGAGAGACATGCTAGAAGTAATTCTTAAGAGATTTGAGATGCCAGATGAAATACGTAACTTTGAAAAAGGAAAGTTTGAAATAGTTAAATTAGGTAGTATGACAATAGGTAGAGCTACTTATGAACCTGGTTGGAAATGGTCTGAGCATGTTGGCTCTCTAATTGGTAAAAAATATTGTGAAGTTGAGCATGTTGGTTTAGTAGTCTCAGGAACAGCAACCGCAGCACTAGAAAATGGAGATATTATTGAACTGACACAAGGGGCTTTATTCTATATCCCATCAATTGCGCATGATAGCTGGGTTGTAGGAACAGAGCCATATGTTTCACTTCATTTTCTAGGCGCAGATCACTATACAAAATAAGCTTAAAAGATAAAAAATAGCTTTTTGAATTAAAGAGGTTAATATGAATTTAAGAGTTTTACTATCAGTTTTTATTTTAATCCTTACTTTTACAATTAATTCTTTTGCACAAAGTGAGAACTTACGCATACTTACTAAAATTGGTGACAATGCTCCTGATGGAACACCTATTGCTACGCTTAGTCAGCCTAGTATTAATAATAAGTCTGAAGTAGCTTTTTTAGCTACAGATAGATCTACTCCTAGGCTTATTATTGCTAGAAATATTTTTGGTATGATGGAAACAGAGGTAATTATTGATCGTAGCACACCTGTTATTGGATTAGATAATGATGCTAAAGTTTTTAGAATGATATTTCCTAAAATTAATGATAATGGAGATATTTTATTTGCTGGTAGTGTTTCTAATCTTCCTATAGATGGGGGATTGTTTCTTTACTCACAAAAACAAGTAAGACCTGTTGTTTTAGCTAATAGTCAAACACCTATTGGAGGCGTTTTTGGTACAGACCTACCTCTATCAAGTTCATTTAGTATAAACAATAGAGGCGATATAGTTTTTCTAACTAGTGTAGTTACAGCAGATATTACACCAACAGTTTTTCTTATTAATAAAGATAAAGTAATAACTAAAGTAGTGGCAAACGGTGATGAAATTCCAAACATAGGAAAAATTCAATTTACTCAAGCCACCATACCTTCTATTAATGAAAAAGGCGAAGTACTTTTCTTGGCTAGCTTAGAGGAAAAACCTCTATCTTCTGGCATTTATTTATCATCAAATGGAGTAATAAAAAAAGTTGTCACCTCAGGTGATCTTAGTCCACAAGGAACACCTTTTGAGCAAGTTAGCACTTCTGGCCGTTATCTTAATAGCAAAGGTGAAGTGCTTTTTATTGGCAAAGTTTTAGGTAAAGATAGCCTTTATTTGTTCTCATCAGAAAATAATAAAATTACTAAATTAATATCTATTGACGATCCTTCGCCTGATGGAGGTGTTTTTCGTACTCTAAGCCTTGCTCTTACCCCTTCTCATGGCAGACTAACAGAAAAAAGCAGTTTTGTTTTTCGTGCTGTGACTAGTAATACCATCTATGGTTTATTTTTCTATTCCTCTGATGGAAAAGTATCAAAAATAGTGGGGCAAAAAGATCCTACCCCTCTTGGTGGAGTCTTTGCAGATGATGCAGCTTTTAATGCTGCCGTTTTAGGTTCAATAGTGTCTGATAATGATGAAGTGGTTTTTGAAGGATTAATTAAAGGTGGTAGCTCTTCAAAGGCTTTAATTCTTTGGTCTAATCGGGTTTCTGTCCCTAAAGTTATTAGTGTTATGTATGATAAAAAGGCTAAGCTGCTAAAAATTAATGCAACTAATATTAATGAGGATACTAAAGTAGAAATAAATGGAAAAATTACTACTTTACCTATAAAAATTGCTAATACTACAGAGCTTTCTATAACAGGAAAGCGTAAACAGCTAAACTTAAATAAAAAAGCTAATAGTAATAAGCTTGTTTTGATTTCTAACAATGATGTTCGTTCTGAGGTCTTTACGTTTTAATCAATAAATCTTTTATTTACGTGGAGTTAAAAATAATGAAGTTTAGAATTATTTTGTGTTTTTTACTACTCTTGGGTTTTAGTAGTTTAAGTAACCTAGCTCTTGCTAGTAGTGATCCTGATGTAACAACAACTTTTACTTTGTCAGAAGTTGGGCCAACAGGTGGTGATGTCCGTTCTTTAGCTATAGATCCTAGTGATCCTAATAGGCTTTACTTAGGGACTGGTGATGGACAAATTTACAGATCTACAGATTCTACTAAAACTTGGGTAAGGCTACTTTCCTTTCACCATCCAGGTTATGTAGTAGATAGACTTATAGTTGATAAAAAAAATAGTAAAACGATTTATGTTCCATTGTGGTCTTTAGCTAATGATGAAGACGGGGCTATTTATAAAACTACTGATGGTGGCGATAGTTGGCAAGAGTTAACAGGGATGAAAGGGCATTCTGTACGCGCCTTAGCTTTAGCCCCTACAGACTCTAATTTTATTATTGCTGCTGCAATTGATGGAGCTTTTCGTAGTCTAGATGCTGGTACTACTTGGGAGAGAATTACACCTAAAGATCATACTGATTTAAGACGTTTTCATTCAATCGCTATTGATAAAGACCCTAATATTATTTACTTAGGAACAGAGCATTTACCTTGGCGGACTGATAATGGTGGTAAAGACTGGGTTTGTATTAAAGGCCATCCAACAGAAAAGAAACAACAATTTATTGATGACTCAGATATTTTTACTATTCTTATAGATTCTCAAGATAGCAATTTGCTTTTTGCTAGTGCTTGTAGCGGGATTTATACTAGTTCAGACCGTGCCGCTACTTGGACAAAATTCCAAGGAATTCCTTTTACTAGCCGCCGTACACACACAATTTACCCAGATCCTACTAATAATCAAGTGATTTACTCAGGTACTACAGAGGGGCTATGGAAAAGTATAAATGGTGGACAAAGTTGGAGGCTAATAACTTCGCTTCGCACAGTAGTTAATGCTGTTGCAATACATCCATCTAACCCAAATAAGATTTATGTTGGCATAAGATTTGGGGGGGTTCTAGTTAGTGATAATGGTGGGGATAGTTTTATAGCGAGTAATAAAGGCTTTATTAATAGGCAAATTTCTGTGCTACTTGCCGATCGTAGTATTCAAGGTCGAGTTTATGCAGCAGCCTTATTTAATGGTTTTGACGGAGGACTTTACTTAAGCACTGATGGAGGAAAGAATTGGCAACTTTCTTCTAGAGGTCTAGCAAGTGAAGATATTTATACTATTTATCAATCTCCTTGGAATGAAAAACTCCTTTACGCAGGTACTAATTTAGGACTTTATGTTTCTGTTGATCGAGGAGAATCTTGGTCAAAAATTACTAGTAAACTTCCTGCTCTAGCAATTACTCCTAGTCCTAAACCTACTCCAAATGTGCCTGCTACAGGTAAAAAGACTTTTACTACTAAAAAAGTTGTAGCTAAGGTTTCTAGTAAAACTAAAAAGCTACCAAATGCAACTGTAACTGAACGAGTAGTTTCTGTTGCTCCAAACTTTAATAATCGTGGTCATTTAGTTGCTGCTTGGTCAGGGCTTTACCAAATCAGCGAAACAGGGCAAATTGAAAAGTTAAAAATCGCTAACTATATTGGAAAAATACTTTCTGTTGCTACTGATCAAAAACAACATATTATTTATGCAGGCACTAACCAAGGGCTTTATCGCTCTTTTGATGATGGTAAGACTTGGGAACTTGTTACAATCCTTAACCAAACCCCAGTTATACAAGCAATTAATGTTAGCCCTCATGATGGTAATGTTTTAATGGTTACTAGTGATACTACTTGTTTTTTAACTAGAGATGGCGGCAAAACTTGGTTAAGACGTGGTGGTGGAATCCCTTACGGTGAGCCATTAGCGGTACGTTTTAGTAATACTAACCCTAATGTTATTGTAGTAGGTGATTATCGTAATGGTGGTTTATATATTTCTACTGATCTAGGAGAGAGTTTTACTCGTCTAGAACGTCAAGTTGCCTCAAATAGAATAGGTGCAGTTGCTTTTGATAATTTTGATCCAGACCTTCTTTATGTAGGGTCTTTTTCAGGCGGGGTTTATGTGTTAAAAACCCCAGGGCTTTCTGTTAATAGAGGTCAATAGTTTTTAGTCTAGTAGCTCATATAACTTAGGTTGGGCTACTAGACTAACTAACCTTTAGTTATTTTGATTGAGTTATTAATTCTAACTGTTTCTTTATATAGTCGCCTATAGATGTTGAAGGATTAAGCTCTAAGGCTTTTTCATAGTTTTGTTTAGCCTCTTTATTCATACCTAACTTAAAATAAGCATCAGCGATATTTAAGTAAGCTAGCATCCTTTGTGGGTCAAGTTGCATAGCTTTTTGAAGCCATTTAAGAGCCTCTTGATAATTACCACTTTTATAGTAGGTATAGCCTAAGTTATTTGCTATAGTTGCGTTTTTAGAGTCATAATTTACAGCCTCTTGAAGTTCTTTAATGGCTAACTCATAATTTTTTTCTCTATAATATTTTAGTCCTAGAGTTTGATGACTTTGTGCAAGTTGTTTATTTGATTGAGTTTTAGGTGTAGATGTAGGTGTAGAATTAGAGCTAGTATTAGCATTAGCGCCTGATTTAGCAAGAGTTGTAGAACGGCTACCACGAGTATCTGGTGCTGAATCTCCATTTAACTTAGAGCGTTTTTCTTCAAGCTGTTGTCTTAACTTAATATTACGCTCGCGTTTTAGGGCGATTTCTTTTTCGATTTTATCAAGCTCTTGGCTAAGCTTAATAGCTTCTTCGTCAAGTTGTTTGCTAACTTCTGTAAGAGATTCGCTTTGAAGTTCAAAAACAAATTCGCCGCCTTCGCTTCCCAAGAGATTCCCAAATACAGGAGTTTGTTTAGAAAGTGATGAAACTACAGGGCTTATATAGGCTCCAAGCTCTGATGCGGTTATTACTCCATTTCCATCAATATCTGCTATTCCTTGTAGTCCTTGCAAAAATGCCCAAGTAAAGATTGAATGGCCTTCTGGCCCATTATCGGCTACAGGCTGATCTGCTCCTCCTGCTGTTAGAATTTGTCTAGCAGGGCGTTTTGTTACTTGCTCTAAGTAATTTTGAGTATTTGGTGATAGCCCACCTGACCTAGATAAAGCTAAACCACTATAACAAGAATCAATTACAAAATATAAATGTTTTGCAGGAATTAATTCACAAAATTCTTGAAGTTGCGTCATGCTAATAGCTTTGGCTTGAGAAGCTTCTACTTCTGAATCAACAGGGATTATATAGCCTATGTCTTTACCTGAGGGGAGTTTTCTAGTTGCTCCATGTCCTGCAAAAAAGAAAAACACTCTATCATCTTTGCTAATTTTATTTGTGTTAGTTAATTCATCTAGAGCTTTAATAATACGGTCTTTTGTAGCTTCACTATTTAAGAGCTTGATAATATTACCTTTCTTAAAATTAAATTTACTTGTAAGTATTTCTTCAACACCATTTGCATCATTTAGACAATGGCGCAATTTAGGCCAATTTTTATAATCATTAATACCAATTACTACAGCCCAATTTTGACGATAAAACACAGGTTTAGCTGAGTCTATATTTTCTGTGGATGTTGGGTTGGTTTCGCCTGTTCTAGCTAGAGTATAAGGCGCTAGTTTTCCATCTTTAAGAAATAGAAATGTATAATCCTGCTTAGCTAGTTCTTCTAAAATTGTAGGTAGTGCCGTTGCTGATTGTTTATGAATATCATGCATTAACAAAATACCTTTTTGGCTTTCATTAAGCTCTTTTAAGACTCTTTGGACAATAGATTCAGGAATAGGATCACCCCAATCAACAGAATCTATATTCCACATCATTGTTTGCATTCCTTTAGCTTCTATTTCTTTTATTAAATCAGCATTTTTAGCTCCATATGGAGGGCGGAAAAAAGTAATTTTTTTCCCAGTAATTTCTTCTAAAAGACTATTAGTTTTAGCCACTTCTTGTTCTCTTTTATCGCTTGAAAGCTTAGTTAAAACAGGGTGTGAATAGCTATGATTAGCTAACAAATGACCTGAGGCTAAAAGTTTCTTTGATATATCTGCGGTGTTAGCAAGTTTAACAGCGTTTTTTTCTCCAACAGTCCCTAAGTTTTTTCCTATATGAAAGAAAAAGGCTTTAGCATTATATTTTTTTAGAGTCTCTAAAATTTGAGGAGTATATTTTGGGTGAGGCCCATCATCAAAAGTTAATAGAATAGTCTTAGGTGGTAAATCATAACCATAAATTTCATTCTTTGTATCGTGCAAGCCTCCACGAAAAAGAGTTTCATCAGATTTAATATCTTCTTGAGCATATTGTTTAAGGATTTGCTCACGATTCATTGTATTTTTTAGAAAAGAAACATAGTCTTGCCATTTTTCTCGCTTAACTTCTTGGCTACGCATCCCAAATTGAGAAAAAATACGTTTAAGTTCTTCTCTATAAATATCTTGAATGGATTTTAACTCTTTATTAAGCTTTTCTAAAGAATCATATAAGGGATGTCTCTTAGCATATTTATTAGGAACTGTTTCTATAGCACTTAATAGCTCGTCTGCAAGGTCAAGAAATGCTAAGCGATCAGCATCGTGTAAGTTTGTACTATTTATATAAGTAATAAACTCATCAGATAATTTATGAACATATTTTGGGCCTTTATGTCCACCATTTTTTATCTCACTAGTAAGGGTTTTTGTAAGTTCATCAAGAAGTTCTTGTTTTTCATAATAAATTATTTGAGCTACATTTCTATTTTGATTGCGTTTTTGACTGTCTAAAGAGCTATCATCATCAAAAAGAACTATAATTTGTCTATAGGCTTCTATGACTCTATCTAGCTTAGTTTTTAGTTCATTTTTTAGTTCATTTTGAGAGTCTTTATTAGAACTAGTTTTTTTACTTTCTTGGCTATTTATATCAAGGGTTTTAGCACTGATGTTGCTAAAACTAACTAAAAGGCTAAGTAAAATAGTAATAAAACAAATGTTTTTCATAAAATAGGAGTCCTATTAGCAAAAATGTAGTAATGAAAAAATATTATACTAAAAGATGCTAAAAGATAAAAAAATAAACTCTGGAAAAGCTAAAGATTGATAACTATAATTAGCCCAAAGCCTCAAAAAGCCGTCTCTAAAACAGCTTACATTATTAATTATAGGAATTTTTGATGAGAAGATTTTTGTCTCTTTTATGTGTTTTATTTTTGTTTGGGACTATTTCTCTTGCTGCAATAAATGAATTTGATGCACCTTGGAAAAACAGTAATGTTGCTATAGTTATAGATCCTTTTGAGGGAAATCCTATTGATTGGGAGCAACTATCTACAGATAAACGAGTTACAGCTATTATTCATCGTGCAACTATTGGTTATAGAGTTGATAAAAAATATTTTGAGAGAAGAAATGAGGCTAAGACTAGGGGTTATAAATGGGGTTCTTACCATTTAGGAAAACCTGGAGATCCAATAAAACAAGCAAATTTTTACCTTAAAACTATTGATTCTCCCAAGGATGAAATATTAGCTTTAGATATTGAAAGTCCAGATCCTAATGAGAGTATGAGCCTAGATGATGCTCGTATTTTTATTAGCTATATTAAAGAAAAAACAGGTCGATACCCTTTATTATATGGAAATCGCTTAGTAATCAATGCAATCACTGAGCAATATGGTATGGATGAAGTTTTTTCTAAAACCCCTTTATGGTATGCACGTTATAAAGCCGCAGTTACAGATTTTCCTGTAGGTACTTGGGAAAGCTATACTTTTTGGCAATTTTCTTGTGAAATCAATTGTAAAGCCAAAGAACTTGAAAACTGTCTGTATTTAGTGCCTGGAACTAAATCAGATATGGATATAAATGTCTATAATGGCTCAGTTGATGATTTAAGAAAGAATTGGGATTTAATAGGGAAATAATTCAGCAATTCCCGGTTTAGAAAAATCTTATTTCTTGAGCCTCGAAAGAGGCGAAACTATTTTTAGCTTGGCAGGTAACTGCCAAGTATAGTAATCAAGACACCGTAGAGTCCCGTAGGGACGATACAAAAACAAGAAAGATTGTGCCGTCCCTTCGGGACTTGGCACTTACGTGCCAAGCTAAAATTTGTAACGTCGCTAACGCGACTTAAGAATTTCATTTTTTCCAAACCGGGAATTGCTGGAAATAATTCTTAAAATTTCTTAAATGTTTGGTTATGTTAGCTCTTTTGGATTTAAGGGCAAGGAAATAGAGATTTTTAAGCCTCCTGATGCTAAATTTTTAGCAGTGACCTTGCCTTTATGTAATTTTACGGCTTGGGCTACAATTGCAAGCCCTAAACCGCTACCACCTTTATCACGTTCTCTTGCATAATCTACACGATAGAAAGGCTTAAATATTTCTGTTAAATCTGATTCTGGTACACCCTCACCTTGGTCTTGGACTTCGATAATAGCTTGTTTTCTACCAAAACCTTCTTCATAGCCTAAGGAAACTTGCACTATAGAATTTTCTTTAGTATGCCTAATTGCATTACGTAAAATATTATCTACTGTGCTATGGATTAGGTTTTTATCTGCAATTATTGAGACTTCCTTTAGCTGGGTAACTACATTACATTCTTTGCTTTGGGCTTCAAAACTAGCATCTTCTGCAACTTCTTTAACAAGCTCTGTTAAATTAATAGGGGTAAAACTTAAGGTTTTATCTGATTCTAAACGGGCAAGAGTAAGTATTTGCTCAATTAAATCATTTAGTCTTTCAGACTCAAGCTCTATTCTATCTAAAGCGCTAAAAGCCTTTTCACCAGAGCGTTTTCTAGCAAGACTTAAGGCTACATTAAGCCTTGCTAAGGGCGAACGTAGTTCGTGAGAAACATCGCTAATTAAGCGTTTTTGTGAGTCTATCAAAGAACAAATTTTTTCTGCCATATCATCAAAATCCGTTGCAAGTTCTGTAAGTTCGTCTCTACGGCTGCCTAAAGATTTTCCTACCCTAGCTTGCCAGTTTCCATTAGCAAACTCTCTAGTTGCTAAACTAAGTTTTATAATAGGGGATGTTAAATAGCGAGAAAGAAAATAACAGACCAACCCTATGGCTGATAATGCTAAAAGAGATCTTAAGATTTGGTAGAAAAGATGCGAATTAGCAAAATGTGGCCTATTTATAGCCACATCCCAAAGAAAAAAAAGTTTTTCTTTCTTAGAAGTATTAGAAGTTAAAACAGTTTTTGAAACAAAAAGACGGTCTTCAACAAAATGAATATCACAGTTTTCATTATTTTCAGTATTTTTTTTAGCAAGGTCTTCAAGTCGTCTAGAATCAATTATTTGACTAGGTGTATTTTGTTTATAAATAATTTTGTTTTCATTATTATAGACAGACAGGCGAAGGGGAAGAGTTTTTTCTAGGTTAGTTAAATACTCTATAAAAGCCTCATTACCATTATTGATAAGCTTTTCCAAGGCTGTTTGTTCATAAAAATTTAGAGAACTAATAACAAAATCTTCACGGTGAACTTCTTGGGCATTATTACGAATAAAAATAATTGCAATAACAAAAGATGTAGCACTAACTAAAGCCATTGTAAGCAAAAAACATAAAAATATTTTTAAGAATATACTTCTCATAATTTTTTATTTCCCATAATTTTTAGCCATAATTTTTAGCTTTTGTTAAGCTCTAATACTTTATTCAACAATAATATAGCGATAACCTACACCACGAATAGATTTAATTCTTTCAGTCCCTATAGAATCTATAGAATGTTGAGCAAGTTTTTTTCTTAGGTTGCTCATATGAGTATCAATACTACGATCAAATGGGGAAAACCTACGCCCTAAAGCTTGTTCAGCTAGATCTTCTCTATTAACAACACTACCCGAAGCCTTAAGTAGCACTTTTAGTAGATCAAATTCTACTGTAGTTAAATTTTCAACGACTTTGCCTGTTAAACTTACAGTCATTGTTGCAGTATTTAGCGATATATCGCCTAAATTTATTATCTCGCTAGCTATATTTTCACTAAGATTTTCTACTTTGATACGACGTAAAATAGCACGTATTCTAGCTACTAACTCTCGGCTATTAAAGGGTTTAGCCATATAATCATCAGCGCCTATTTCAAGCCCTACAATTCTATCAATATCTTGACCCTTAGCTGTAAGCATTAAAACAGGTATGTTAGATTTAGCTCTAATTAAGCGTAAAAGCTCAAATCCATTAATCTTAGGCAACATTACATCTAAAATTACTATAGAAAACAGACCAGATAAAATTTCTGATAAAGCAGACTCAGGGCTGTTAAGATATTTGACTTCAAAACCCTCTTCTTTTAGATATTCTGAAACTAACTCACATAATTCTTTATCATCATCAACAATTAATATTGAGTTCATGTTTATTTCCTTTAATTAACCAATTTGAATATACACTATTTTGCTTAAGATATTTGTTAAGATTTGAAAGATAGCTTAACAAAACTTAACAAAACTTTGCCTATTCTTAACCAAGTTAATATGTTACTAAAGATTAAATGTCGTTTAATTAGCAAGTAAAGTTTGATACCTAAATTCTACTAGCTTATAAGGAGCATTTATGAAACGAAGAAATTTTTTTATTTTTTGCCTTTTAATAGTTGCCTTTTCTTTAGGATTAACTAGTTTTGCTCAAGATGGCAATATGCCTAAACCTGATGGTAGAGCAATGCATCCTCCTCATCATAATCCAGCAGAGTTTTTATCTAGAGAGTTAAATCTAACTAGTGAGCAAAAAGATAAAGTTCAAGCAATAATTACTACTGAGCATTCTACAGTTAAATCTATTATGGAAAAGAGTTTAACAAATCACCAAAAACTCCAAGATTTAATTAAAAGCGGTAATTTTGACTTAGCAGAAGTTAGAGCAATTGCAGAAAATCAGGCTAATAATCAAATATTACTTTTAGTTGAAAAACAACGTAGCCATTCACAAATTTACGCAATTCTTACTTCTGAACAGCAAGCAAAGCTTGATCAAACACATTCTAAACTTATACAAAATAGACCTATGCCCCCAATATCGCCTAATCAAGATAGAATGGTAGAAATGCTTTCTCATCGCTTATCTTTAAGCTCTGAGCAGCAAGGGCAACTGCAAAATGTTTTTGCTAGACAAAAAGACTCTATTACTCCTCTACTAGAAAGACTTGGAGATTTTCATCAACAACTAGCAGCATTAACAGCTAAAGGTCAATTTGATGAAGCACAAATACTAGGTCTATCTAGACAGTATTTGCCTTCAATGGCTGATTTAATAGTTGCTCATACAACTATGCATTTTAATATTTACTCAATTCTTAGTGCTGAGCAACGAGAGGAATTTTTAAGGTTTCCACCATTTCCAGGCGGGCTAGGAGCACCATTTCCAGGATCACCAAGAGGCCCACAAGGTTTTAGACCTCCAAGACAAGGCTAATAAAGCTTAAAACGCTTAAAATTTAAGTTAGCGTAAGACTTATTTCATTTGTTTTTGAATGTTTGTTTTTGATTAGCTTAGCTCCTCTACAATAATACACTTCAGCTTTTAGGGAGATTTTAATCTCCCTTTTTTTATCAAGGATGAAATCCTCTTTGCTAGATGTGGATTGCCTATAGCCATTAAGCTAAGAATAAATATAGAATAGAAAATTAAAGCTCAATAAAATTTAATAAAATTTAATAAAATAATATCTTAAGCAAGATTAATAATAAATACATTAGGTTTATATTGTTTTATAGTATATTTAATTATGATTATTAGACGATTTGTTAATTTTTTTGCTAATAAGCAAACTTGGGTGCAACTTGTTGAAAAGATTATATTTCATAAATGGAAAATAATAATTATATTACCAATAATGATTACTTTAATAATAGTGTTAATAAATTTTTGGGTATTTTATAGCGTTAATAATCGGGTTTTTCTTAGTATAGATAAAGTACCTGAAAATAATGTAGCCTTAGTTTTAGGAACTAGCCGTTATGTTGCTGGAGGGCGTGTTAATTTGCACTTTAAGGCTAGGATGGAGGCTGCTGCACAGCTTTATAAAAAAGGAAAAGTTAAACATTTGCTTGTTAGTGGTGATAATAGCGTTAAAGAGTATGATGAGCCAAGTGATATGAAAGAAGTACTTATGCAACTTGAGATACCAGAAAATGCTATAACTCTTGATTATGCAGGGTTTAGAACTCTTGATTCAGTTGTGCGTGCTAAAGAAGTTTTTGGTCAAGACAAATTAACCATTGTTACAGATGAGTTTCATTCTCATAGAGCAGTATTTTTAGCTAAATACTCAGGAATAGAGGCTGTAGGATTTTGCTCAAAAAAAGTCCCTTTTAGGTATTCGCCTAATACTTATATAAGAGAATATTTTGCTAGAGTAAAAGCCCTAGTAGATTTATTTATTGGCAAACAGCCTAAGTTTTTAGGATCAAAAGTAGAAATAAAAATAGAGAACTAAAGTAGCGAACTAAAATAGAAAACTAATGTTTTGCCTAACTAAAAGTTTGCTTAAGTGTTTCTAGTAGCTCATTATTTTCTTCTTCTGTTCCAATGCTAAAACGAACATAGTCATTTAGCATTGGATAACGGCTAACATCACGAGCTAAAATATCTTTGGTTTGTAGTCTAGCCATCAAATCACTAGGCTTAATACTAGTTTTTGTAAGAATAAAATTAGCTTGTGAGTTAATAGGCTCAAGTCCAGGAATTTTACTTAAAGCAACAAAAACCCTTTCTCTCTCAGCTATAATTTTATCAATTATTGGGCTAAGCAAGTGGAAATTTTCCATTGTAACAATTGCTGCTGTAAGTGAAAAAAAGTTTAAGTTATAGGGAAGTTTAGCTTTAGCGATTTCTTTAGCTAAATCTGGGTGAGAAAGTAAATAACCAACTCTAAGCCCTGCCATTGCCATTGCTTTAGAAAAAGTGCGCAATACTATTAAATTGCTAAATTGTTTAAGTAGTGGAACCACAGAGTGTTTTGAAAACTCATGGTAGGCTTCATCTAAAATTACTAGGCCAGAAAAATCCTTTAGTAAATCTATTAGATCGCTATCTTTTATAACACAACCTGTAGGGTTATTAGGAGAGCAAATAATTACTAAATCTACTTCTTTTTCTTTAGCAGTTTGTTTTATTAAATCTGTGTCATATTGGAGGTTTGACTTAAGTGGGACACTAATGACTTCACCTCCTAAAATTTCTATTAATAGGCGGTAAAGGGTAAAAGTAGGTTCAGAAATTAAAACTTTAGTTCCTTGCCCAACCGTTACTGTAAGTAGCGCTTGGATAAGTTCATTTGACCCATTACCAGCTAAAATTCCATCAGCACGCCAAGAAGAAAATTTCGCCATTGTAACTAGTAAATCTACTGGTACAAAAGTTGGATATCGTGACCAAGGCCGATTAGCCAGGCGTTTCATCACTTCTTGCTTAATTTCTTCTGGCATATCATAAGGGTTTTCATTTTGATTAATTTTAACCCTACATTCAGGCGCATTAAGAGTGTAGGCTGAAAGTCGCTTTACTTGAGTTTTAATTTTATCTAAAGGATTAAGCATATCTAATCTACTCATCCATAAATGGGAGTTTCATTCCTGGCACTATTGCTAAAGGTCTAGTAGCACGTGATTGGTCTTGTTCCATTTCAAAGCGAACAAGTGCTGCACGAGCATGACCTGTGAGTCCTTCACTTTCGGCTAGTCCTACAATAGCAGCAATGCTTTTTTCTAGTTTAGTTTTGTTATATTTAATGATGTTAGTGCGTTTTAGAAAATCATAAACTCCAAGAGGTGAAAAAAATCTGGCTGTGCCTCCTGTTGGTAAAACGTGGTTGGGGCCTGCTATATAATCACCTACTGCTTCACAAGAATAACTACCTAAGAAAATAGCTCCAGCGTGTGTAATTGACTCGGCTACTTTTTCCTCATCATTAATCATAACTTCTACGTGTTCTGGTGCAATACGATTAACTAAATGACAAGCTTGTTCTATTGAGCCAACAACAAAAATAGCTCCATAGTTAGTAATAGATCTTTCTGCAATTTCACGGCGAGGAAGTGCAAGCAACCGAGTTTGGAGTTCTAATTGGACTTCTCTAGCGTATGCAGCATTAGTAGTAATTAAAATTGCTGATGAGTCAGGGTCATGTTCAGCTTGTGAGAGTAGGTCAGCAGCAACAAAACGAGCAGGTGTTTCTGGATTTGAAAGAACTACTATTTCGCTTGGGCCTGCAATACTATCTATATCAACCGTTCCATACAGTAGTTTTTTAGCCGCAGTAACATAGATATTTCCTGGCCCTACTATTTTATCAACCTTAGGTAATATATCTGTACCAAAAGCTAGTGCTGCTATGGCTTGAGAGCCACCTACCGAGTAAACTTCTGTAAGGTTTAACTCATTAAGTGTTGCTGCAATTACTGGGCTTGACATAAAAGTAGTAGGAGGGGTTACAACTACAATACGTTTTACTCCTGCTGTTATTGCTGGCACGGCATTCATAATTAAAGTAGTAGGATAAGCGGCTTTTCCTCCTGGAACATAAAGCCCAACACTATCAAGCGGAGCAAGTCTTTGACCAAGTGTAACACCATCTTCGTCTGTAAATTGCCAAGATTTTTCTATTTGATGTTTATGAAAGAGTTTTACATTTTCAATTGCTCGTTGAATAAATCCTATTAATTGAGAGCTAACTTGAGAGGCAAGAGTTTTTATTAAATCAGGTTCAACTCTTAAATTAGCTGGAGTTGTAGCTATACCATCAAAGCTCTGAGTAAAATCACATAAGGCTTGAT
This sequence comes from Acidobacteriota bacterium, assembly GCA_016213785.1. GTDB lineage: Bacteria > Acidobacteriota > Blastocatellia > Chloracidobacteriales > JADJPF01 > JADJPF01. Next base: position 27,152 of record JACQZQ010000117.1, on the reverse strand, counting down.
CCCCATTTAGACGTACTTGCTCAATAACATTTGCTACTTTGCTAAGTAGTTCAGAATCTAGGGCTAAACCACGATTTAAGATTTTATATAAACGAGGGTGACTAGGATTTTGAATAAGATTAACTATTTCTATCATAATTTTATCGCCTACTAAGGTTTATCAAGTGTTTTGGCTAGCAAATCGACTAGCTCTAAAATTGAAGTGCGTTTAAGCTGAAAACTTGCCCGATTAGCAATTAATTGAGCAGTTGTTTCAGAGACTATTTCTTTTATTTCTAAACCATTTTCTATTAAAGTTCTTCCTGTTTCTACTAAATCTACTATTCTATCTGCTAAGCCAAGTAAGGGCGCAAGCTCAATTGACCCTGAAAGCTTAATTAGCTCTACTGCTACTCCTCGCTGTTGAAAATATTCAGCAGCGATTCTAGGATATTTTGTAGCTACTCTAAGAACAGAAAGTTCTTTAGTTAAATTATCTTCCTGCTTTTTTCCTGCTACAGCAATACGACAATAACCAAAACCTAAGTCTAGTGGTTGATGTACATCAGCAATAGATTCTAATAAAACATCCTGCCCACAAATTCCTAGGTCTGCTATGCCATGCTCTACATAGACTGGAACATCAGTAGGTTTAACTAATATAAAGTTATAGTTTTTTTCCTTATCTTCAAGGATTAGTTTTCGGGAAGATATTTGTTCTTCTGCTACATAAATACCAGCTTTATAAAAAAGCTTTATTGCTTGATCTTGGAGACGGCCTTTGGCTAGTGCAATAGTGAGTTTTGTCATTACAAGTTATCTTTATAAGTTAGCTTTTTGATCTTTTATCAGCTTTTTCTAGAAGCTGAGTCTTCAATTGCTGTTACAGAAAAATTATTGTCTGTGTCAGTAGAATGACTAGTAGAATCATAATTAAAAATTTCTTTTATACGTTGATCATAAAATTGTTCCCATTCAAGTAAAAACCGCTGTTGAATATCTGGTGGAAATGCTCTATTGGTACGAATTTGCTTAACTCTTTCTGCGTATATTCCTTGCAATGTTGCTAAGGTTTCAGCATCTTGATGAAATTCTGCTTGGATTTGCTCTAGGGTTTTTTTCATAAGTCCCTCTTGTTAAGTTTAAGTGCAAGATAAAATTTTAAGAACAAAATTTAGCTGAGTTTTAAAAAACTAGATTCTATACAAATTACTTAGTGATTAATATTTGATTTAGTAGTTTTGCTTTGCTTTTTTATATCTTTTTGTAAGCGTTTTATATCATAAGATTGATACCATTTTTCTAAATTTATTAATTTTTCTTGTTGAATTTGAGAAATACGTTTACGAGTACGTATGTTTGCTATGCATTCAGCTGTAGTTTTTAGACGCTCTAAAATATCCGTTAGGGGCATATCTTCAATAATTTCAATTTCATAAAGAAGTTTCCATCCTAAATAAAGTTGGTTATTTATAGATAATTTTTTAATTTGCACAATTTTTGCTCCAAAGAGTAAAAAGATAAAATAGCACGGAAATTTGTTACTGGAAATGGTCTTAGATATATTGCTGGTAAGTGGTATGAACATAATGTAAAATTTAGTGTCATATATTAAACCTACCTTTTTCTAAAGCAATATTTTAGGAGCAAAATAATGAATAAACTAGTTTGGGCCACATTAATCTTGGCCGCTTGTTTTGTGGGTGATGCCTATCCACAACAACCTTTAGTGGCTGAGCAAGTAACAAAAGATAATGCTGCAAAGCGACTTTTTGCAGGAACAGATGCTAATGGTGGAATTGGTGATTGGTATATTTCTAATGGTATTGTTGAGGCTGTAATTGATAATGTAGCTTTTCAAGATGATTTGGTAAAAGCCGCTAATATTAGTCGTCCACAACAAAATGGAATTGCTCCCACTGGAGGCACCTTAATTGATTTAGGGTTAGTGGGAAAAAATAATGATCAATTTAATTCAATGTTCCAAGTTTGTAACATTGATCCAGCAAATGCATTTTTCTATACTGGAATTAAAGCAGTAAATACTGATAATCAAGCCAGCATTGTAGTAGATGGAGTAGTGCTTTTTACTGGCCTCTCTACTCTTCCTGGTACAGGGGGCCCTGGGCCAACTCTAGCAGGGCAAACGGTTTTTTCTGTTGCCCCTGGAGATAAATTTATTACTGTTACTAGCACTATTATAAATGGTACTGGAAAAGCTGCCCCACTTTTTAATATTACAGATGCTTTTCCTCTTGTAGGGCGTTCAACACTTCCTTTTGCAACATTTCCAGGTCGTGGTTTTAGTGCCCCTGTGCTTTCTTTAACACCAACAGGTATAGCTGCTGCCTTAGGTCTATTTCCTTATATTGCTTTTCCAGGCAATGTACGTCCAGAAGATGGAATAATGGACACAGTAACTAAAGGAAGTTGTGGAGAAGTCTCTTATGGTGTTGCTCCAGTAAGTATGACAATAGACCCAGATGGCCCAACAGGCCCAATGCCTCCAACTACAACTCCACTGCCTGTTTTATTAGGAGTTACTAGTGCAGAAGTTAGCGCTACAGGAAATGCTTTTGACCCTACAAAGTCTCCAATGATTCCTGCTGGTGGGTCGATTACTTTTACACGCCGTATTTTTGTTGGTGAAAAAAATGATGTAGCTTCGGTTTCTGATCAAATGTTAAGCCGAAGTTTTCCTGCTGCGGCATTAGGAACACTTACAGGTGATGTTGATGCTTCTGATAGTGCAGACCTAGAGGCTAGTATAATTATTAGTGGTGGGCTTCAACCCTTCTTTCCTGCTACTGCTACTCTACCTATAACACAAGTGCGTACAGATAAAACAGGTAAGTTTTCTGTTACTCTTCCTGCTGGAGATTACACCCTAAATATAGTTGCTCCAAATCGTGATGATATGAATGGAGTTAAAGTAAGCGTTGCTCCTGGAATGACTAATAATGTTGCTATCCCTAGAATGAGTGCTGCTGGTTCAGTAAGTTTTAATATCACAGAAAAAGGTCAAGCTATTCCAGCAAAATTAACCTTTATTGGTGTAGAAGGCACTCCAAATCCTGATTTTGGACGCTTTTTTGATGCTCGAATGTTTGATTCAATGGGTAACACTGCAACAGACCTTCAAGCTAGTGCAATTACTGGTACTCTTAATTTTGTGTTTGCTACAAGTGGTAGTGGGAAACAAACTATTAAACCTGGTAAATATCAAGTAATTGCCTCTCGTGGCCTAGAATATACAATTTCTCGTCAAACCATCACAGTTAGCGCAGGTCAAGATGCAAAAATGGATTTTGCCTTAGAACGCGTAGTTGATACAAAAGGTTTTGTTTCTGCTGATTTCCATGTCCATTCAGGTAAAAGTTTTGACGCAAGTGTCCCACTAGAAGACCGTATACGTAGCTTTGCAGCAGAAAACGTTGAAGTTGTTGTTTCTACAGAACATAACTATATTGCTGATTATTCTCCTATAGTAAGTAAATTAATGCTTAATAGCTTTATGAAAACTATAGTAGGTGATGAACTAACAACCAGTCTTCCTACACCGCTTTTCCCACAAGCTTTTGGTCATCACATTGCTTTCCCATTGACAGAGCAAGTTGGCGTTGCTAGACGTGGCGCACCATTTACAGAATATGTACCTGCTGCCACTTTTTATGATCGTGTTAGGATGATGAACCCTAACCCAAGTAATAAACAGGTTATCCAACTTAACCATCCTCGTGCAGGAGTTGCTGGTTTAACCCTTATAGGTTTATTTAATATTGTTAATTATAGTCCTACTAGACCAATACCAGTTGCTTTTACTGTAGGTAGTCAACTAACTCCTACAACTCGTAATATTGATTTTGATGCAATGGAACTCTATAACGGTGATAGTATTGCTGGGTATCAAGTAACTCGTAATGACTGGTTTGGTTTAATTAACCAAGGCTTTATTAAGACTGCTACAGCCGTTTCTGATTCTCATCGTGCTGTAGTTGAGACTCCAGGTTTTCCTGTAAGCTTTGTTGCTAGTCCAACTGATGATCCAAGTGCTGTAAAGGATGAAATGGTAACAAGTGCTGTGCTTGCACGTAACTTAGTTGGTACTTCAGGGCCATTTATTCGCTTTAGTATTCAAGGTCAAGCTATTGGCTCCCTAGTGAAAAAGACTAGTGGTAAAGTAAAAGTTGATATTACAGTTAGCGCTCCTGCTTGGGTTCCAGTTGATGAAGTACGCCTTTTAGAAAATGGCAAAGTTGTTATGACTTTTGATGCTAATAGTAAGATTAAACTTAACCCCACTCCAACCGATCCTACTTCTAATCAAGGTGTTGAGCGTCTTAAAGTTGTTGGCTTAAAAGTTAAATCTTCTAAAAAAGATTCTTTCTTTACTGTAGAAGCGGGTATTAAACTCCCCTTAGTCGCTGACTTAAACGGTGATGGCGTTATTGAAACAGCCGATACAAATGGAGATGGCAAAGTAGATGCTATGGACAGAGGCTTTGTTCAACCACCTTCCCCACCAATTTATTCACAAATTGCTCCAGGATTTACTTCTTTAGGCTTTACCAACCCAATCTTTATTGACCGTAATGGTAATGGTAAATTTGATAATGCTGGTATTAGTGCAAGCCGTGAATTTATCACAACCCCAGATGAGCCTATTGAAGTTGAAACAGACCTAGTAGAAAGTCTTTCTGATGAAAGACATCATATACGTTTTCCATGGTATGGGCTTAAAGTTGGTGCTCAAGAAATTAAGCTTTTTCAAGAAATGCTAGATGAAAATACTACTCGTCAATTTGTAGTACCAAAACAAAGCGATAAAGATAATGAAAAATAAAGTTTTATTTTTACTCCTAATTGTTTTTTTATTTGTAATAACTTCTTTTGCTCACACTGTCCCAAAAGAGGAAGTGATTGCTTATATAAATAGCAAAGAAGCTAGAGAGTCTGCTTGTGTAGAAAAAGCAGAAATGCAAAAAGACCTTCCAAGACTACTAGTTGTAGAAGTTGGAGATTGTTGGTTTAAACTTACAGAAAAAGAACGTAAGGCTTTTGCAAAGAAATGGTATACAGTTTGGAAACATAGCGTCTCTAACGGCATTGTTTCAGTAATTGAAAAAAAGACAGGTGATGCAGTGGTAAATTTTCACCCCGATGGGCGTATAGATTTAACTAAGTAGTTTGTTAATAAAGATTTTATAAACTTAAATACCAACTTTCTAGTATTGCTAGAAAGTTGGTATTTTTCTTAGATATTTAAGAAAACATTGTTAACACTTTATTTTTAACTTAAGCTAAAATCAAACTACCAAACTAGTAGGAGAAATTATGTCAAATAGTGACCAATTATTACCAAACGAAGATGAGACTCAGAGCCTAAATAAAATGGCAGCAGAAATAAAATCTCTAGACTATCGTTTAGAAACTGTTGAAAATAAAGTTGATGCACAGTCTAGACGAACCAATGCAGACTTACTTTCTGCTTTTTCTAGAATACTTAAAGAAGCTCTAGAGCAACAAAAAGCAGAACTACGAGCAGAGATCAAAGAAGCCTTAGAACAACAAAAAGTAGAACTACGAGCAGAGATCAAAGAAGCCTTAGAACAACAAAAAGTAGAACTACGAGTAGAGATCAAAGAAGCCTTAGAACAACAAAAAGCAGAACTACGAGCAGAGATCAAAGAAGCCTTAGAACAACAAAAAGTAGAACTACGAGTAGAATTTGCAGAAATGTTAAGAGCAGGATTAGAAAAGCAAAAAGCAGAACTACGAGCAGAAATTAGAGAAATGATGGATCAGTTAAGTATTAAATTGAGAGAAGAGCAAACAGAGGCTCTAAAAATTGCTTTAACAGAGCAAAAAGCAGAGCTAGTTGAAATACTTAATAGAAAGCTAAAGCCCATTAGAAGTAAACTTGATTTAATTTCAGAAGACTTAAATAGCTTTAAGACACAAACCGCAGAACAGCTTAAAGCAATTAGGTTTGATGTTAAAGATGTATGGCGACATTATCATATGATGAATAAAGATATTAGCGATAGGATACTTAGGGTAGAAGACCTTGAAGATAAAATGGAAAAAATAGAGACTAAACTAGTTAAGTTAGCTTAATAAAACAGGCAGGCTTTAAGGTTTAATTGTTTTCAGATAAATGATAAATGCCCTGAGTTTTATCTCAGGGCATTAAAGTTTTTAGGGTTATAAACTAAATTATTTGATCGACTATCTCAATCTGTGTATTATTCTTACGCAGTTCTTTAGCCTGTTGAAACATTTCTACTAAATTTTGAGAAGCAGACAAGTGTTTTTTTTCAATTATAGAATTAGTGGGTTTTTCAATGATATTAGCAATCAAATCTAATGAAATCTGAAAACCTACAGCAGGATCTTCTACCCCAAAATTCTTAAGCAAACTATCGTATCGGCCTCCGCTAGCAATAGCTGCTCCAACTTTGTCAACATAAATCTTAAAAGTCATTGCAGTATAATAATCTAAGCCATTAACATCACCCAAATCTATGGTTAAGTATTTAGTGATATCTAGACTTTGGGCAATTTCAAAAATTCCTGTTAAATCGGCTAAAGCGTTTGTGAGGGTTTGATTATAGGTAGCAAAGTTTTTAGCCTTTTCTAGAAAAGCGCTTCCACCAGTATTTCTAAAAAGCTCACACAATTCTTTGGCTTGTGTTTTAGGTAATTTTTCACCTAGAAAATAACTTAGTTTGCTTTGGTTTTTGCTATCTACTAAAAGCCTAAATTCTTCTATCAAATGTTGATTAAGCCCTAAATACTCAACAATTCCATTAAAGAAATTAACATGCCCAAGAGTTATTATAAAATCTGATAGCCCCAAAGCACTTAGTGCTTCAATTGCTACAAGTAAAACCTCAAGGTCTGCTTCTAGGCGATCATTACCTATATGTTCTAGTCCTAGTTGGTGAAAGTCGTGAGGGCGTTGTTCTTGGGCTTCTTTATAACGAAAGACTTCGCCATTATAGCAAAGCCTGATAGGGCGATTTGAAGTAGCAAAGCGGGTTGCAACAGTTCGAGCAACAAGTGAAGTTAAGTCAGGTCGTAAGGCAAGAAGTTCTCCATCACTATCTAAAAACCTATAAGTATGTTCTGCCTTGTCCTGGCCTATTCCTAAAGCAAAAAGACTATGATAATCAAAAATCGGTAAGATAATTTCTTCATAAGACCAGCCTTCAAAGACTGATAAAATAAGACGTTCAACATAGCGGCGCTTTTTTACTTCCTCACCATAAAAATAGCGTACGCCACGAGGAATTTTTGAAATAGATTTCATTAAATTTATCTTTTCTCCTTAAGTTGTTTAATTGCTCTTTCAATATCGGCTACGTTTGGTGCTGTAGGGGCTTGTCTTACATAAGCCTCTAATTGTTCAATGGTTTTATCTGTTTTACCCCATCGTTCATAGCAATCTGCTAGATAAATTCTAATACTAGGTTGAAGATTACCGCCAATATCTAGAGCTTTAACTAACATTTTTTCTGATTCTTCAAAGTTTTTTGTATTCATTAGTGCAACGCCTAAAAATAAATGAGTATTAGCACTAGCATCTCCTAATTCAATTGCTTGGCGAAGTTTCTCTATAGCTTCATTTGATTTTCCTGTCTTAATCAAAATTACTCCTAAGTGAAACTTTGCTTCAGCAGATTTAGGTTTTATCTCTATTGCTTGGAGAAATGCCGACTCTGCACTAGTTAAATCTTTAGCTTTTGCATGTAATTCTCCTAAAGCCATATGAGCATCAAAATACTTAGGGTAGAGTCCAATAGCTTGATTTAAATACTCTAAGGCTTCGGGCATATTGCCTTTTTTAGCGCTTTTACTCCCTTTTTCATAAGCTTTTTTAGCCTCTTTAGGAATAGAAGCATCTAATTGACGGTCTGCTAAGGTAGCATTAGGAATAGAGCCAATATCACTAGGTTTAGCTGTAAGTGAAATATCTTGAGTAACTATTTGAGGTACACGATTACCAGACATAAAAAATATTTGCACCTCTGTAATTGTAGTAGAAAATCTTAATCCATCACTTTGAACAACAAGTTGATAATTGCCATTAACTAAAGGGCCAAAGTTAAAAGCTCCGCTAGAATCAGTAAATGTTTCTGCTTGTAGTGAGCCTTTGCTTAATAGCTGTACACGGACTGGAGGGTTTGGGGCAGTAGTATTATTACCGGGTAAATAAACTTTACCTCGCAAACTGTGTCCAATTTGTTGAGCCAAAGTTAAGGGGAAAAAAATGCCTAGTATTAGCAGTAAACTAGATACTAGGATTTTTGCTAGCTGAGACACTACTGGCCTTTGCATAGCTACCTCCTAATTAAATATTTGGTGGATTTATAGGTTAAAAGATAATCTAATTATCCCAAAACTACTATTTAGAGTACAGCAGAATCTTAAAATACGCTAGTAAGCCATAAAAAAAAGTAAATACAACTATTATAAGCCTTTGCAGAAAATGCCTAAATTAAAGGGTTCTTAGACTTGCTACCTGTTTTTCGCCTCAGTTAAAATGTAGGTTTTCCAAATAAGAAAAATTTCATACTGTAGGTAAGAATTTGTGTTAGAAAAAATTATTATTCGTGGTGCTCGTCAGCATAACTTAAAAAATATTAATGTTGAGATTCCTCGTAATCAACTTACTGTAATTACTGGGCTAAGCGGTTCGGGAAAGTCTTCACTAGCCTTTGATACAATTTATGCTGAAGGTCAGCGTCGTTATGTAGATTCGCTTTCGGCCTATGCTCGTCAGTTCTTAGATCAACTGGAAAAACCTGATGTTGATAGTATTGAAGGGCTTAGCCCAGCTATTTCTATTGAGCAAAAAACCACTAGCCGTAGTCCTCGCTCTACTGTTGGGACTGTAACAGAAGTTTATGACTATTTAAGGCTACTTTTTTCTTCTATTGGTCAACCCTCTTGCTATCAATGTGGTCAGCAAATTACACGTCAATCAGTTGAACAAATAATTGCTAATTTACTTGAACTCCCTGAAGGTGAAAGAGTAATGATCCTTGCTCCTATTGTTAGAGGCCGTAAAGGTGAATTTCGTAAGGAAATAGAGAAGTTATTAAAAGACGGATACTTGCGTGCTCGTGTTGATGGGGAAATGCGCCAGCTAGACGAAGATATACGTCTTGATAAACGACGTAATCATACTATTGAGGTCGTAATTGACCGTTTAATGATAAAGCCAGGTGTTCAAAAACGTTTGGCTGATTCTGTGTCTTTAGCAGCAAAACTTACTGAGGGGATAGTATTAGTCTCTATTGTTGATGGAACAGAAAAACTTTACTCAGAAAAAATGACCTGTGTTGTTTGTGGGGTAAGCTTACCTACTTTTGAGCCTAGATCTTTTTCTTTTAACAGCCCTTATGGTGCATGTCGGACTTGTAATGGAATTGGGTTACAAATGGAAGTCGATCCGCTTCGTTTAATAATAGATGATACTAAAACCTTAACAGAACTAGAGTTTACTCCTGAAGATGAAAACACTGGAGGCCAATTAAAAGAAGCGTTACTTTCTATAGCAAAAATTTTTAATTTTCCTACTAATAAATCTTTTGTTGAATTAGAAGAAAAAGCAAAAGAAGCCTTTTTTTATGGGACAAAAGAAAAACTTACTTTTGAATATGGTGGCTATACTTATAATGCTGCTTGGACTGGTGCAACGAATTTAATTAAGCGCCGTTATGAAGAGGCTAAAACAGACAAGACCCGAGGTGCTTTAGAGGGACTGGTTTCACCTCGTCCTTGTCATAGCTGTCAAGGAAAACGCTTGCGCCCAGAATCTTTAGCTGTAAGAGTTGGGGAGTTAACAATAGCAGACTGTGTTTCAATGCCAATTGCAGAAGCCGTTATAGCTTTTACTCAGGTTAAACTTACTAAGCGAGAAGAAAAAATAGCAGGACAAATACTCCGAGAAATTCAAGGTCGTTTACAATTTCTTACCAGCGTTGGGCTTGGGTATCTTTCTTTAGACCGCGCTGCTACTACGCTTTCAGGTGGCGAAGGTCAACGTATTCGCCTTGCCACACAAATAGGTTCACAACTTCGAGGAGTACTTTATGTATTAGATGAACCTAGCATAGGTCTACATCCTCGTGATAATCAACGTTTGCTAGATACTCTTTTTAAGTTACGTGATTTAGGTAATACAGTCTTAGTTGTTGAGCATGATGAAGATACTATTAGAAAAGCAGATCATATTGTTGATCTTGGGCCTGGAGCAGGAACACATGGCGGTTTTATTGTTGCTCAAGGCACACCAAGGGCAGTTGCAGGTGAAAAAGATTCTTTAACAGGTCGGTATATTTCTGGCGAGCTAAAAATTCAGATCCCTAAACAAAGACGTTCCTCTAATGGAAAACTCTTACGTGTTATTGGGGCAAGTGCAAATAATTTAAAGAAAATAGATGTTAATTTTCCTTTAGGTTTACTTAATGTAGTTACAGGGGTTTCAGGTTCAGGAAAGTCTACCTTAGTTGAAGACATCCTTTATCGTAGCCTTGCACGAACTCTTTATAAAAGCCTAAATGAGCCTGGCGAACACCTTTCTATTGAAGGGCTAGAGTTTATAGATAAAGTTATAGAAATAGATCAATCTCCAATTGGGCGAACTCCACGCTCTAACCCTGCTACTTATACAGGGCTTTTTACTCCAATTCGTGAGCTTTATGCATCGCTTCCAGAATCAAAAGAGCGAGGTTATAAAGCAGGGCGATTTTCTTTTAATGTAAAAGGTGGAAGATGTGAGACTTGTCAAGGCGATGGATTAAAATGTATTGAAATGAACTTTTTACCTGACGTCTATGTGTTATGTGACATTTGCCAAGGCGCTAGATATAACCGTGAGACTTTAGCCGTTCGTTATAAAGGCTGTTCTATTGCTGAAATGCTGGATAAAACGGTTGAGGAAGGTCTAGAACTACTAGATGCAATCCCTCAAATTAAACAAAAGTTAAATACTCTCTATGAAGTTGGCTTAGGCTATATCAAGCTAGGTCAATCGGCTACTACACTTTCTGGTGGTGAAGCACAGAGAATTAAGCTAGCTAAGGAGTTAAGCCGACGTGCTACAGGCAGAACAATTTATATTTTAGATGAACCTACAACTGGGCTTCATTTTGAAGATGTGCGAAAACTCCTAGATGTTTTACAAAAGCTAGTTGAACTAGGTAATACAGTAATTATCATAGAGCATCATTTAGATATAATTAAAAGTGCTGATTGGATTATTGACCTAGGCCCAGAAGGAGGCACCCAAGGCGGTAAAATTGTAGCCGAAGGCCCACCTGAAGAAATTGCCCGAGTTAAACGCTCTTACACAGGGCAAGCACTTAAAATGCTACCAGAATTTGCTCATATAACCCCTTATGGAACAGGAGCTTATAAAAAAGTTACTACTAATACTAATGAAAAAGCTTAGTAAAAATCTAACACTACTAATGTTCTTACTTAATAAAATAGAAAGTAAAAAATTAAAACCTTAACTATTTTGAGTAATAGCAAAATAGCTTTGAGAGATATGCTTATTCAGTATTAATGATTTTATGTAGCCTAAGTTGTTGATTTAATGGGGATCTTGCAGTAAGTTCGCTAAAAGCTATTTACTTTTAATAATTCCCTAGTCAGAATGTAGTAGTATGAGCTTATAGTATATTATTATATTCATTTGATTTTTTTATAATTAATTCTATATAAGATAACAAACTTTAAATATAACCAAATTTTGTTTTAGTATTAAGTAAGTGCCCCATAATACCACTTTTAGTGGAAAATACTTTTAAAAAATAACTTAAACTAGGCTAATGATAATTAGCTGCAATTAGCTACTAATACTATTATTAGTACTAATTTATTTGATTTTGACAAATAACCAAAATAAATAATTAAATTTAATCACAAAAATCAAAAATTTATATCAGTAGGTAAGCTTAGTCATTTCATTGATTTTAGTTTAACTTGTTATCTGTAAGTAATAATAAAATCGGAAGAGTATTTATACTATAAGACATAAATTATATTCTTAAGGAGTAGAGATATGTTTTTTAGTAGTAAATCAAAGTTTTCCAAAGTAACAACAGTTTTTAGCATAATGATTATGCTAATGATGAATATAGGTACTAATTTTGCACAACAACCAACCCCCCAATTACCACCAGTCTTAGATCCAAAAGGGGCTTTTCAAGAACCATTAAAATCATTTCTTAGCAATATCTTTCGCCTTTCTAGCAATAGCTATAAAGATTCTTTTATTAGTTTGGCTGTTAACTCTGCTCAAGGCTTGCAATATTCACAGGTAAAATTTCTTAGTGGTCTTTCAGATGGCAGCATTTCTCTTTGTTTAGGATTGCCAGGTCAATCACCTACTGGAACACCAAATCCAGGTGGTGCACAAACTCCATTTCCTCCAACATCCACAGCACAAATCCCACGTGTAGTTTTAGATCCACAAGGGGTATTAAGTTATGCTGCTAATAGTTCTCCTTTAACTAGCGATCAAAAAAATGCAGTTGATTTACTATATAGTGTTGATCAGGTTTCTCGCGGTAACTATGCAGCAAACGTATTAAATTTAGCTAGAGTATTAACTACACTTAAAAATACTGCTTCTAGTGATGATGTAGCAACAAATGCGGTTATTGATGAAGCGGTAAAATTTTTAGAAAAAGTATATAATTCATTGGCAGATTTTAATGCTAATGCTCCAGATCCAGATGTAGTTTATGGTGTAACTGCTGCTGTTCTTAGACAAATATCTTCTAGTAATGCCATCAGTAAAGTAACATTAAATACAGCATTAAACATACTTGCTATTGGGTATTCAAATTATTTGTTTAACCGACTTCCTATCAATGGCACCAATAATCCTACTCCAACTACAAGAGGGCCATTACCTCCATTTACTCCAAACACACCATTAAGTGCTGCTCAAGCTAACCCAGGATCAGTTTTTGGAGCAGGAGTATTGTCTTATCTCTCATCAATTGGAGTATCACTTTTTAGTTCTAGTAGGATTACTTATCAAGTAAATTCTGCTGATAAATTACAAGCAGCAATAGTTGCTCTTGATAATCAAACTATGACTATATTTTTTACTGGTGCTAATTTTCCTCCTACTAGTGCTAATCCTCCACAAATTGTTTTTAGTACCATTCCAACCACATTTCCATTTGTTAGAACAGGTGCTAGTCAATATGCAAAAATTGCTAATAATGATCCTGCGGTAGCACAAAGAGTACAAAACTTTTTTGCTAATAACCCTTCACCACGTGCTGCTTATTTAGCAAATCTTAATAATTTACTATTTGGTTTTAATGTTTTAGATTCTAATCCTAACTTACCTTCTAAAGTACGTTTTGCGATTAAAGACGCTAAAGACCGTTTACAAAAAGCAATAAACGGGCTAAATCAAAGTCCTGTGATTATTCCTGATGTCTTAGCTCTTTATAAGCAAGTTAGCCTAGATCTTGATGATGTTATTTCTGGCCTACTAGCATCAACAGTACGTATAGACTTTACAGATGGACAAGTTACAGCATTAGTCACTTTAGCTACTTCTACTCTACCAATAGGGTTAATCAATTACTATGCAAGACCTGTTATCTTATCTCAAGTCTAAAATATATTCTCTTAAGTATTTTAGGCTCTAGTAGTAATATCTAAGTCTAAAATATATTTGTATCTTAAAAAAGATTTTAATTTTAGAATACGGCCAAAATAGGCCGTATTTTTTTTGAAAATAACCCTATTTCTTTATAAATAGTTTTTGGCTAAACTTAAACAAATCTATTTAAGTTTAGGAGCAGGCTATGAGTAAAGATTTAAGTGTTAATAAGCTCACTGGTTTAGAAGCTTTTCTAGAAAATAGTGCTGATATAGATCTCCGTGATACTACCTATATTGATCCTAATACCCTAATTACAAGTTATAGCCGGTTACAACTAATTTATGGTTTTGGTCGGGCGCTTTGCTCAGAATCTAAGCTAAGCAAAATTCCAGAGGCTACTGTAGAAGCTCTAGTAAAAATGACTAATCTAGAACGTTGTTTTATTGCTGTTTTAGATGAAAATAACACACTTCAACCTATAGCTAGATATAATATTGAGCTTAGAGAAAAAGTATCTGATTGGCCTGTAAGTAAAACTCTCTTAAGTAGAGTTATGAGAGATGCTGTCCCACTTCTAGTTATGGATACATTAAAAGATAACCCTTTTTCAAGTCGTCAAAGTATGAATCTAAATCAGATTCGGACTGTAATGTGTGCTCCTTTAGGTGTAAAAGATAGTAAAATAATAGGACTTATTTATGCAGATAGTCGTCGCCTAGCAGATAGCTTTTCACACGCAGATTTACTTTTTCTTATTGCTCTAGCTCATTATGTTTACTTGGGGTTAAATACTGCTAGCGAGGAAATAGATAAAAAAATAACCTTAGAAAGTCAACCATTATATTTAAGTGAAACTATAGAGGAAATGCTAAAAGTTGGACTAGTTGGCAAATCTAAAGCTTTACAAGAGAGTTATTTACGATTAAAAAAAGTGTCTAGTAAAGAACTCCCTATATTAATTCAAGGTGAAACAGGAACAGGTAAAGAACTTTTTGCTAGAGCTATTCATAAACTACACCAAAAAAGAGCTTATCATAGCTTTATTGCTATTAATTTAGCTGCACTTTCGGAACCCATAATTGAAAGTGAACTTTTTGGACATGAAAAAGGAGCTTTTTCTGGAGCAACTCAAACAAAGATTGGTAAATTAGAGCTTGCTAATGAGGGGACGCTTTTTTTAGATGAAGTAGCAGAAATCCCGCTTAAAATTCAAGCAAAACTTCTTAGAGTGCTGGAAACAGGCGAGTTTGAGCGTGTAGGTGGGGTTAAAACACTACAAACAAATATTAGAATTGTTTCTGCTACAAATAAAAATTTGCTAGATTTAATAAAAAAGGGTGAGTTTCGCGAAGATCTTTATTATAGACTTAAAGGTGCTACTATAGGTATTAACCCTTTAAGAGAACGTACTGAAGATATACCATTAATTATTGAATATTTCTTAGAAAAAATATATTCAGAAAAAAAGTTTACTCTAAAAGCAATTCATCAAATGCAAAAATACTCTTGGCCTGGTAACATTAGGCAACTGCTAAGGTTAGTTGAAGAACTAGATGCACTTTATGACAACCAAGAACTAGATTTAATTCATTTACCAGACTATATAATTAACAGTGAAAATAGGCTAGAAAATAAATTAGAAAATACTCAGTTAACTACAAATAAATTCTTACCACTTAATGAAGTTATTTCACAAATAGAGCTAGATTATATTCAACGCGCTTTAGCATTAGCAGAAGGCAATAATGATCGGGCTATTGAGCTTTTAGGTATTTCAAGAGCTAAGTTCTTTGATCGTAAAAAAGCTTATGGGCTATAAAAAATTTGGTTTCTTAATGCTTTCTTAAGTTGCTAGTCTAAAAATTGAATTAGATTTAGTTTGAAAGTTGAACTCTTAGACTAAATGTTTTCTAAAACCTCTTCCTTAAATACTACTATCCTATTGATAATAAGTAAATTACAGACTTTGAAGAAATATTGTTTTATTTTGGCACAAAATTTGAGTACTTCTCGTAAAAACTCTTTATTGGGGGTATTATTATGAGCCAGTTATTAAATATAGACCTTTATGCTTCTACTAATATTGGTCAGGAAAGAAGAAATAACGAAGATAATTTCTTAGTTGCAGATTTAACAAGTAAAAATTTTTGGAATGCTTTCCAACCTACTGATAAACTAATAAAGCTTAAGTTGGATAAAGAGTTATTATTAGCGGTTTCTGATGGTATGGGTGGTGCCTTAGCAGGTGAAGTTGCTAGCCAACTAGCTATTGATACAGTTAGAGAACAAGTTATTCAAATTCAAGAACATATAGGTTTTAATCAATTGCCTTTTTATGAGCAATTTCGCTTAGCTGTGGAGCTAGCAAATAAAGAAATAATTTATAGAGCAGGTAAAGATGTTAAATGTACAGGAATGGGCGCAACCTTTACAGGTTTAGGTATTAGCCAAAATACTGCTTATGTTGCTCAAGTTGGAGACTCTCGCTGCTATCTTATTAGAAATAAAGAAATTAAGCAAATTTCTAAAGATCAATCATTAGTTAGCCAGCTTTTAGAATCAGGCTTTATTACTGAAGAAGAAGTAGAGCATTATTGTTTAAGAAATGTTATTTTACAAGCTTTAGGTTGTCAGCCCTATGTAAATGTTGTAGTAAATAAGTTTACACTAAAAGAAAAAGATATTTTACTACTTTGTTCTGATGGATTAACTTCACATATTAAAAACCATGAGATTCTCTCTATCATAAACAACTCTAATAACTTACAAGAAGCTACAAATATTTTAATTAAACTTGCTAATGAACGAGGAGGTTATGATAACATTACTATTGTCTTAGCTCAAATTACTGAATTACAAAACTTTAAGAATATTGAAAATACAAATAGTAATGAGTTAAATATTGAAATACTAGAGCGTGATGAAAATTTACCTAAAGATTTAGATTTATTTGAGCCTATTACTTTAGAAAATAAACCTTTAGATGAAATGTTAACCGAGCAAGATGATTTATCAAATTTAAGAGTCTCTAAAACAGTATCTAAGACTTATTCACAAAGCCAAATAAAGGATGAAATAGAAGAGGGTATAGCTATAACATCTCTAGCAATACCAAAAATAACTATAGAAGAAATGGCTAAATTTGAGATTAGAAAAGAAATAAAAAATAAAAAAGAAAATAAATCAGAAGACTTTTATCAAAAAATTTGGCGCTATCTACTAAAGATTTTTTATCCTAACCCTCAATTACGCTAACTACTATAGAATACAGAATTTAGCAAAAACTAAACGAATATTTAATTTTTTGATCTAGTTGTTTGCTTAAGAGTATTTAACTATAAGTAGATTATTCTTTAATAAGACCTTTACCGCCACCTTTTACTGAGCGAAGGGTTACTGCTATTTCTTTACGAACTTCTGTGTAGCCTTTATCAATTAAACCAAAAGGAGTATTTTCTATGGGTTCAGCATTGTTATTGGTTTCATTAGGATTAGGGTTAGGAGGGATTGCAAAACGCCAATTTCTGACAGTTTCACCTTCAATTGGAAATATTCCAAATTGAAAATTAAGTAATCTATAAAAAGTTTGTTCATGCACTAGAAAAATGATTACATCATTATCTTTACTAAACGAATCATTAGCATTAATATTTTGTGTTCCAGACCAAACACGGACTTCTTTTAGCCTACTATCACCTTTAATAATGTCTGTAATATGTAAGGTTGCAAGTTGGGTATAATCCAAATAGCTAGCTTTTTCAACTTTTTTAACCTTTGCTCTAACTATTACATCAGCACGTAAGGATAATTCATCTACAGGCATTACCCTCATGCCAGAACCGCCTAAGGTTTGTGCTGCTAAATTAATCGTAAAAAGAACTAATATAAATAAAGATAAAATCAATTTATTCAAAGTTTTACTCCAAAAGACTTACTTTTATAATTTTGATGTATTTATAGGACGGATATGTTTCCTATAATCTATAACAAATATTCTAAAAAAAGAAATCTAAATTTTTAATTACCTAAATTAAAAGTTAAACAATACGACCTATCAAATCATAATCGTGGGCTTCGGTTATTTCAACGGTGACAAAGGTTCCTGGTTCCATAGAAAAATTCTCAGGAGCATCATTTATTAAAATACATCCATCTATTTCAGGTGCTTGAGACTCCATTCTACCTTGCCAGAGAAGATCACTTTCCTTAGACTCGCCTTCAAATAATACTTTTACTCTTTGACCTATCATTTTCTTATTATGGCGGCGCGAAATTTGTGCCTGCTGTTTCATTAACTTACGCTGTCTTGCTTGAGCAGTTTTAAGAGGAACTTTATTTTCCATTTCATAAGCAGGGGTTCCTTCTTCATCAGAATAAGTAAATACTCCTAAATTATCAAACTCCATTTGCTTACAAAACTCCATTAATTCTTGAAAGTCATCTTCAGTTTCACCAGGAAAACCAACTATAAAAGTTGTTCTTATCGCAATTTTGGGAACTCTTTGGCGCATTCGCATTACTAGCTTTTCAACAAACTCCCTATTACCAGGGCGTTTCATTGCTTTTAACATTTTAGTACTAGCATGTTGGAGTGGAATATCAACATAATTACAAAGCTTAGGTTCTTGTGCCATCACATCTAAAACAGCATTTGAGAGTCGTGATGGGTAACTGTAAAGAAAACGAATCCATTCTATTCCATCTACACTGGCAAGTGATTTTAGAAGTGTTGCAAGACCATCTTTAATCCCTAAATCTTGACCATACCAAGTACTATCTTGAGCTATCAAAACTAGCTCTTTAACTCCTTGCTTGGCAAGAATTTCGGCTTCTTTTAGTATTGAACCTAAGCGACGACTACGAAAATCTCCTCTAAGTTTAGGGATTATACAAAAAGTACAAGGATGTTCACAACCTTCAGATATTTTAATATAGGAATAAAACTTAGGCGTAGTCCTTTTTCTAGGAGTTTTATCATTATAAAGATAGGCCGCCGCAGCAATATCTTCTTCTCTTTTAGGCGTTTGACCTACAATATCAATAAAATTATCTGTTTCAGCTAAAATTGAAGGTGCAATAACTGGAAGTGAACGACGTAAGCTAATCTTACTAGTAGAATTACAAGCTTGCAAGATTTCTTCTACTTCGTTTGTACCTAATAAAGCATCTATTTCAGGGATTTCTTCTTGTAATTCTTGACGGTAACGTTCAACTAGACAGCCTGTTACAATTAGCTTTTGACATTGACCTGTTTGTTTATACTGAGCCATTTCTAGAATGGTATCAATAGATTCTTGTTTAGCAGCATCAATAAAACCGCAAGTATTTACTACTATAATATCAGCAGAATTTTTTTCTGTAGTTAATTGGTGGGAATTATTTTCCAGTAGTCCCATCATTACTTCACTATCGACTAAGTTTTTAGGGCAACCTAAACTAACAAATCCTATTTTACTCACTATTTGTTTCCTTTATAACATTTCAAAAAAGAGTTAAATTTAACAGGATAAAAATCAAAATTCAACTCAGTGATTGTAAATTAATAATAAGTATTTTTATTTCTGTGTTAATAATGATTTAGCTTACGTCTGTTTGCCAGGGGCTAGAATAATCAATTAAGCCATATTTTACAATTAGATACAAAATCTTAACCCCTGCTTTAATTGTTCCACTTAATGTTCCACTAATTTTAGATTTGCCTAAGCGTTTTTTATAGCGTACAGCTACTTCCTGAACTTTTAACTTTTGTTTTAATGCTTTGATTTGCATTTCTACAGTCCAACCAAAGTTATGGTCTTGCATTTGAAGCTGTGCAAGGCTTTTTGCTCTAATAGCACGAAATGGGCCTAAATCACTATAATTAAATCCCCAAAAAAGTTTGATTAATCTAGTTGCTAACCAATTACCAAAAATTTGTTGAGGTGTGAGCGATCCTTTTTGCCTTCTGCCTAAGACTCTTGACCCTATTACCATATCAGCAGAGTTATTGAGTATAGGAGAAATAAGTAGGTTTATCTCTTGGGGATAATCGCTATAATCGCCATCTAGAAAAATAATAATATCTACTTCAGCTTTGACTAGTTTAAGCCCACGCTTACAAGCAGCACCATAGCCTTTTTTAGGCTCAAATGCTACTTCTGCACCATTTTGATGGGCAATATCTGCTGTAAGATCGCTACTACCATTATCTACAACAATTACTTGATAGATAAGTTCTAAAGGTAGTTCAGCTAAAACCTGACCAATAGCTTTTTCTTCATTAAGTGCTGGAATAATCACAGCTATTTTAGTTTTAGTAAGAGGGGGATTTTCTTTAGCGCTAATAGATAATTTATTTGCCATAACTTAAGAACAAAACCTATTTTCAATCTTGGCTGCCAAATTATAAAATTGACCTATAGCTATTGCAACTAAGGGGGCTAAAGATTTGTGCTAAATAAAATAAAATCATTATTAGGCTTAAGTAAACATTCTAGAGATTTTAAAGATAAAGAAGAAATAGAAACCAAGGCAGAAGTAAAAGTAGAAGGAGATATAATTATTAGTCCTGACACTCTACGCTCTGAACGTATTCCACCAGGGCAAGGTAAAACGACTCAATGGCCTGTACTGCATGCTGGAATGGTTCCAGAAATAGACTTAAAGACTTGGAATTTCCGTGTTTTTGGTCTTGTAGAAGAAGAATGGTCTTGTAACTATGAAGAATTTTTAGCTTTACCAAAAGTAAAAGTTAAGTCAGATTTTCATTGTGTTACTACTTGGTCAAGATTAGATAATTTATGGGAAGGTGTATCAACTCAAGAAATTGCTAGCCGTGTCAAAATCAAACCAGAAGCTAAATATGTTTTAGTTTATGCAGAACATCGTTGGACAACAAACTTGCCACTAGAAGATTTTTTAGAAAAAGATTGTTTATTTGCCTATAAACACGATGAGAAACCACTAAGCTTAGATCATGGCTATCCTTTACGTTTAGTTATTCCTAGGCTTTATGCCTGGAAAAGTGCTAAATGGGTTCGTGGTATAGAGTTTTTAGCTAAAGATAAAGCCGGTTTTTGGGAACAAGGTGGTTATCATATGAAAGGCGACCCTTGGAAAGAGGAGCGCTATCGTTGGAGTTAGAAAATTAAAAACTTCCTTAAAATCATCCTACTAAGCTATCTGTATAGTACTTAATAGTAGAGTTAAAGCTTAGTAGGATCTATTCCCATTGCCTTTAGTTTTGCTGTAAGTATCTCTAGCTCTTTAGCTAAATTTTCTTTCTCTTTGCACTCTCTTTCAGCAATTTGGCGTTCTTTTTCAGCAATTTGGCGTTCTCTTTCAGCAATTTGGCGTTCTTTTTCAGCAGACTCTAAAGCCAATTGTTTTTCTTGGGTTTCTTTTTCTAGAGGTGTAGCAATAAGACAACCTTCTTTATTAAACCAACGAAGCCAAAGCCTATCAACCTCTTGATATTTACCTTGCCATAAACCTAAACTCATTTCTAGGCTTGGTATTTCATAACACTGCTCATTATTAGGTAAAAAGCTTATATATGAATCCCCTTCTAGCCGAAATGCTTGTATTTTATTAGTAATACGATCAAAAATTATATAATATGGAATACGTAGTATAGTTTCATAGACTTGCCATTTAGTAGGTGCATTGTATTCTTCCCTGTTAGTTTTTCCTAGGTCTTCTTTTTCTGTGCTTTTGGAAAGAAATTCTATTACAACAGTTGGGCTAATTCCTTCTTGCCAAATAACATAGCTACTACGTGTATCTATTCCATCATAAAGTCTTGGTACACCTAAAACAGCAAACCAATCAGGGCGTTTATACCAAGCTTGATGCCTAACATCAAAATAAAAATTTATATCTATACCAATAAAAATTTCTTCACTTTTATATTTAGAGGGTTGAAAAGTTTCTTTTAATAATTGAGGTTGGATAACATGAAATTCGTCTGGCACACCACTTTCTCCTATTTCTTCGCTAGGTAAATCATACATTGTAGGTAAAGTTTCTCTAGGTGAGAGAGGATGACCATCTACTTGTTTTGGAAGAATAGATTTACTCATAGATAAATTACTTAATAATGTCAAATTTAGTTTTTAAGATTTTAATAAATTAATTTTGTTTTTTCTAGCTAAAGTAGCAAAATATCAGCGAAAAATTATACAGGTTTGTTTAGCTTTTCTAATTCATGTAAACTATTTGCAGTAGTAATAATTAAAAGTTTTGTTCCTGGTTCTAAAACAAAACTAGGGTTTGGGTTCCAATCCATTTCTGTAGCGCTTTGATAGAGTGCAATAGTAAGTTCTAAACGGCTACGTAATTGATCTAGTGTCCATCCTAGGAGTTGCGAGTTTTCTGCTACCGTAAATTCTAC
Organism: Acidobacteriota bacterium; assembly: GCA_016213785.1. Classification (GTDB taxonomy): domain Bacteria; phylum Acidobacteriota; class Blastocatellia; order Chloracidobacteriales; family JADJPF01; genus JADJPF01. The sequence continues at coordinate 5,157 of JACQZQ010000117.1, read as the reverse complement.
TGTATTAAGCTGAACATTGTTAAAGACAAAAGAATTTATTATATTACGCTCGGTTATTGCAGCAGCAAAAACAGGAGCAGCAATTGCTGAAGTGCTAAAAACACAATGAATATTGAAACTCTTAGAGATTTTTCTTGCTAGATTCTCATCAAACATTCGCATTACTACACGAATATCAGGCCGTATAGTCCGAGCATCAATAGCTATTTCTAAATTAGCCAAATCATCATTAGTTACAACCATTATAGCTTTAGCTTCTCTAATATTAGCTTGCTCAAGTGCTTCTTGCCTTCTTGCATCAGCAATTATAACTGGAACTCCTAGACTACGTATCTCTTCTACAAAAAGAGTTTCTTTTACTTCTATAACTACACATTCTATATTATTGTGTAATAAATTTTGCAGAGTTCTATAGCCTACATGACCTAAACCACAAATAACAACATGATCTCTATAAGTTGATGCTAGCAAAATATACCACTCCTTTTTTTGGCTGCGTCTTTGGAATATTAAACTTCCTAGGCTTGCTATAGTATGAGTAATAATGCCTACGCCTAAAACAGGTAATATAATAAATAGATACGATATATAAGAGTGTTTTGGGTAAGGAAGTAAGGCTTGGCCTAACATTGCATGAATAGTGTAGTAAAAAGCCTCAGGCCAATCTATAGGCTCATTAGGGCGAGGATAATGATAGCGTATCAAAGTTGTGCCTAAGGAAAGTTCTATAAATAAAATCCATAGCGATATTTTAAACTCAGCCCTTAAAATCCTTAGTAACCTTAGTTCCGCTACTGTATGACGTTTAAGTTTACGCAAGAGTTTTTGAATTGAAAGATATAGTTTTGAATTTTGATAGGTATTAGGCACTGTAAAAAATATTTAACTCTAAACTTTCAGACTAGTCTTAAAATATTTTATTCAAATAAATGTATTTTAAATAATTATTTAGCTAAGTTAACAGACTTAAGCCTTTCGCTATCTAATTGCCACTCTTGGTTGTTACGCTTAATTTGATAATCACCCTCAAAAGTCTGTTTAAATCCATCATTATCAACTAATCGATATTGAATACGAACTAAAGCGCTTATGTCGCTTTTAATAAGTAATTTAAGGCTATTTAACTCAACTCTTTTAACATCCTTTAGACGGCGGCGAACTACATCAGTACTTTGTAAACCTTGCATTTTAGGAGAAAGCTTTTCATATGCAGCAGTTAGTTGATTATTTCCAGGTGCTTGCTCTCCTTCTAAACCCAAAATAGCAGCAGCATTTAGACTTGCATAATATGATAAAAGTGCTTGTGCTGGATGATTAGAAACTAAAGTAAAATCTTTACTACTGCTATCCCAAGTATAAAGGCTATAAGCTGTTACACCTTTTTTTTCACCTTCCTGCATTACTAAATCATCCTGTTTATCAAAATTAATATCTGTTATTAAGGCTGATCGCCAGATTTTATCGCTAGATACCAAGCGATAAAGATTACTAGACCGAGCTATTAATTCAGCCACTCCACTATCGCCTATACGAAGTAGTAATGCGTAAATACCGCTTTTATATGGAGTATTACTAGAATTTTCTATACTGATCATTGCTAAAAGTTCTTGATTTTCTGCTTGAGTAAATTTTCCTAGTGTTCGGCTAAGTACAGAAATTTTATGATTTTCTCCTTCTCCAACTTGATAGTGTTGCTCTTCTAAAGGCTCATTAGATTCAGGGTCTACACTTTTATAAGTAAGAGTTTCTTTAGAGTAAAGTAGCCTAAGAATCGCTATATCATCTAGCTTAACAAATTTATCTAAAGGAGAATTATTAGAGGGATTATTAGGAGGTTCTTGGCTTTTATCTTGAGGATTTGCAAATGTTTGAAATAAAAAGACAAATATTAAAGATAGAGTTAACAAAACTCTTTTAAGCATCTTAATAGCTTTTAGGCAAGAAAACTCTTTTCTTGCCTAAACCTCCCATAAAAAATATAAAATTAATTAGTACTTGGAATTTGACCCTGTTGATTTTCCTGATCTCTGCGATAAGGAGCACTTAAGTATTGTTGCGCTGCTTGTTGGGCATTATCATAGTTATCACCTACTTCTATTGCCTTTTTATATTCGGCTACAGCACGTTCTCTTTGGCCTAAAGAGTCATAACAATTTCCTCTTTTTATATGTGACCAAACTTGCACCCAACGAGGTTGCAGATCTAATTCTAAAGCTTCTCCAAATGCGTCATTAGCTTTAGGATAATTTTTTTGAGCAAAATAAAGTAGACCTAAATTGTACCAAGCCCAAGAACTACTACGATTTAACTTAATAGCTGCTTGGAATTGTTGTTCAGCTTCAGGATATTCATCATTACGAAAATGCTCTATTCCTCGACGAACAATAACAGAAACCCTAATGTCTTCAGATACTTTTAGTAGTTTGCTATCAGGATCAACTACTATATCTAGTGGCTTTCCTTTTGCTTCAAAACTAAAATCTACCGTTTTACCTACCATATTTAGTTGAGTTCTTTCTGAACCCCCTTCATAAAGTAGTTCAACATCTATTGGCATGTTAAAAGAATCAACATCTTGATTAATAGTACCGCGAACCTTAAAAGCACCACCTTTAGTTCTAAGCATTTGGTAATCAGCGCGAAATTCTGGAACTCCTGTGGCATCAACCCATTGACCAAAGAAGTATCGCATATCTTTACCCACAACTTTATTAGCTAATGTTTCAAAATTAGTAATGCTTGCTTGCTTGCCTTTATAATCTTGATAATAAGTTTGAATTAATTTATCAAAAATATCATTACCAATCACTAAGCGAAGCATACGAAATACAAAGGCACCTTTGTAAAAAACTATTGAGCGATATGCCTCAGATTGGTCATCTAGTTCTGTTGGAGCACGAGAAATTGAAGTTTGTGCTTCAAATGCCATTGCTCTTTCCATTGCCCCACGAGCAGTTTCTCTAAATGCCCCCTCTGGAGAATTAGCTTCTAAAACACTTAAAGCGCTATATTGAGCTAACCCTTGAGATAGCCAAACATCATCAAAAGATTTAAGAATAACGGCTTGCCCCCACCATTGATAGGCGGTTTCTCTGTAAAGTAACTCAGATGGTGTATCTACAAGCTTAAAATTCTTTTCTGCTAGTAAACTTATTCCAGCAGTTGTTAAAGTGTCTAAAGTTTCATTATCTACTTCAGCAAAAACAAGCTTATTACCAAAAGCATAGTTTCCAAACTTAGAGTTATAAACGTCAACTGCTTGAGCAACTGTTTGAGCATAGGTTTGTGCTTTTACTTCGCTACCTGGCTTAACATAAAAATCTATGTCAACTGAGCCACTTTTAGCATTTCTATTTATGTAACGAGCTATTGCAAATGTACCAGGAAGTACAGCTTGGGTGCTAATAAAAGTATGAATATTCCTAGGACTATTAGTAGTAGTTAGACTAGGATCTTGGGGATCTATCTTTACAGAACTATTAGCACTACTGATAGTCTTTGTGCTAGAAACAAAAGAAGTAGGAAAAAATTTAGATGTTGTAGGTTTTTTTACTGTAGGTGTGGTGCTTGGAGAGGTTTTTTGCGGTACAGCTTTTTGTGGTGTAGTTTTTTGTGGCACAGGCTTTTTAGCTGTAGGCTTTTTAGGTGGTACTTTTTCAGGTGTTTTTTCTTCAGGTATTATTTCTGGCTGAACTGGAGTTAATGAAGGTGGAACATAAGCACGACTTTCTACAGGTTGAGTACTTAAGCCAACTACAGTTAAATCTGATGGGGCGATTAAAGAAATCTGATAGGTTGCAATGTCTGAAGCATAACCATGAAAAGGAAACCAACGTGAAGCATAGGTTAAGTAAGACCCTTCAGACCCAATATAGGCTAAGCGTTTATTTGCTAAAACTCCTCCCTGTGGAGATGTAAGCATACCCTCATAAGTAAATTTTAATGTAAAAGGTTGATTAGCAGGGATTTGTGTTCCTAGGTCAATACGTAAGTTTAGTGCATCTAAACTATCTTGTACAAACTGTAATTCACGACTATCAACTGTAGTAATTTTGCTAACTTTTAGCGCTCCATTCATTTCAAAAATTACTGACTGAGTAGCTTTTGATACTTGAAAGGTAACATCAGTAGTAGCTTTAAGGGTGTGAGTGTCAGGGATTATTTCAGCCTCAATTTTATAATTAAGTATATCTAATATATCTTGATCGTCGCGGGCAATAACATTATTAATAACCAAAAAAAATGCTAAAACTAAACAAAAAAAGCTTATTAAACTACGATGTATTTTATTCATGCTAGATATGGGCTAGTTATTGGCTAACTATGACTGCCAAACATGCGCCGACCTCCAACCTGTTTAGGATTATAAAATTATAAATATAAAGATAAAAACTAAACTGAAATCTATAATACTTAATTACTATAGAACCAGCTATTTATACGAACTTAGAGCAATAAGATTAAGAGTTTTTGGTAAAAACAAGCAAATGGATTATAGCATCAGTACTTAGAATTGCAATTACCTACCGTTATCGCAAGTAAGATGCAACAACTTTCTAAAGAAGTTGTGCTACTTTTAGCTTAAAAGCGGAGTAAAAAAGAGTAAAAGTAGGGTAAAAGTAGATATTAAATAAATTGATTATAGTTAAATATTTAAGTGTTGTTTTATTAAACTATAAATTTGTAAGGGGCTAAAAGGTTTAGTTAAATAGCCTGTTACACCTATTTCTTGTTGTTCATCATCACTTGGGCCTTCACCCTTAGCAGAAAGTAGAAAAATTGGGGTGCTTTCAAAACGAGGATCTTGACGCAATTTTTTACAAACAGATAACCCATCCATTCTAGGCATTTCTATATCCAGAAAAATTAAATTAGGCTCTTCTTTAAGCGCCAAGTCTAAACCATCTTCACCATTAGATGCACTTATAAGATCAATTTCATCAGATCTAAAGAGTTCTGTAAATATTGCAACAATAAAAGGCTGATCATCAATAACAAGCAGTTTAGGTTTTTCGCTCATAAATCTCCTGCAAGGAAACCCACGACTTTAGGTGTGGGAGGAATTGCAGTCTTGTTTTGTGCTAAGTAAGAATAAGAATAGCCATCACAAGAATGTAAAAGTATAAAATACTTATGGTTAATGCCCTGGATAGTAGT
>JACQZQ010000116.1 GCA_016213785.1 Acidobacteriota bacterium | reverse complement strand
TACTCCAACAACAAGCTAATGAAGAGGCGTTGAATAAACTAAATGCTCCATTAATTTTACACATAGCAACTCACGGTTTCTTTCTCCAAGAGGAAGTAGCAGCACCTCCAACTTCTGATGAAATGCGAATAGGAGAGATAGTAGGAACAGAAATAGAAAATAAATTCTCTGGTGTAAAAATAGAAAACCCATTACTGAGATCAGGAATAGCACTCTCAGGAGCAAATCTTCACAAGGATGAAAAGGAAGAAGGAATATTTACAGCGCTTAAAACTACAGGTGTTAACTTGTGGGGAACAAAAGTAGTAGTACTATCAGCTTGCAACACAGCAGTAGGGGAAGTGAAAACTGGTGATGGAATTTATGGACTTCGTCGTGCTCTAGTATTGGCTGGTAGCGAAACACAGTTAATGAGCCTATGGCCTGTTAGTGACAAGGGTACTAAAGAACTTATGATTGATTACTACTCTCGTCTACAAAAAGATGAAGGTAGGTCTGATGCTTTGCGTAATGTTCAGCTAGAACTACTTAAAAACAGAAAATTGGGTAGAACCCATCCTTTTTACTGGGCTAGTTTTATTCAATCTGGTGAATGGGCTAATCTTAAAGGTATACGCTAACGAACTAAACTGGGATTTTAACATGACTACACAAGACAGATACCTGAAAGTAAAAGAACTGTTTATGATGGCAATTGGGTTACAAAAAAATGAGCAATATCACTATTTAAGACAAGTTTGTGGCAATGACCCTACTTTGCTTGCAGAAGTAGAGGCATTAATTTTAGCAGAAGAAAAACAACACCCTATCGATCAAATGGAGGAAAAATTTGATGACATAATCCCACAAGTATTCCCACGACAACAAATAACACAAAACTTGTTTTCTTCGGCTAGTGCTAGAAATAATGACTTTAATCTAAATGGTAAAATTGATGATGCCCCCGCTAATAAACTTCACCAAGCTAAACTCTTAAGCCCTATTTTTAACATTAAAGCTGTAGGAAAAAATATGTTAGAACTTGGGTCGGTTATCAATAAACGCTACTTAGTAGAATCAGAGTTCAGTCAAGGTGGGTTCTCTCTAATTTACTTGGCTAAAGATTTACAACTTGATGCTAGGTCTGTGCTAATTAAGGTAATGCGAGAAAAAATAGATGATGATTGGTTAGAGACTAAGTTTTTTGAAGAGGTTAAAGCGTTATCTAGAATTAACCACCCTAATGTAGTATCGATTTTTGATTATGGGTTAATGGCTAATGGAAGACCATTCTTTGTAATGGAGTTAATTCCTGGAGAAAGTTTAGAGAATATTATTTCTAAAGCAAGAATGGGATTAATGCCAAAACAAGCTCTAAATATAATTAAACAGATAGGCAATGCGCTTAATACTGTTCATCAGTTAGGAATCTATCACCGAGATTTAAAGCCAGCAAATATTATAATACGCAAACTTAGTGAGGATGAAGAGCATGTTAAATTGATAGATTTTGGTATTGCTACAGTGAAAGAATCTATTAGTGCTGTAACTACTACTACTAGTGTTGTTGGCACACCTACTTATATGGCACCAGAACAATTTGAAGGTAATCCTTCTGGAGCAAGTGATATTTACGCATTAGGTGTAATTGCTTATGAGCTATTAACGGGCAGACCACCTTTTAATATCACTTTGTATAAACACTTAAAAGAAATTGTAGTTAATTTAAGAATAATGCAACAAAAAAGTTTGATGGCTAAACCAAGCCAACTTAGTCAAAACCTTTCTTTAGAAGTAGATGAGGTTTTATTTAAGTCCCTGTCTTTTGACCCCCAAAATCGTTATGCTAAACCAAGTGATTTTGTTAGAGCTTTAAGCAATGCTCTAAATAGTGTAGGCAGAGATAATCTATCTTGGGAAAAACTCTGTTCACTTGCAAAATCGACTAACAGGATCTGGTTTATAAATGAACAAGTAAGAAAAAAAGTAAAAACTAAAGATGTTTCAATACTTGATGGTAAAGCATCACAAGTTTATAAATTAAATACTCCTTTATCTATGGTACTAGACTTAAAATATGCAGGATATTTGTTGTTACTGGCTAAAGATTCTAAAGATTCTAAAGATTCTAGAGATTCTAGAGATTCTAGTGACAAGGTTATATGTTTATGTCCATCACGTTTTGCTGCTAGTGATAGGTTAGATAATTATCCTCTTTTACTTCCTACAGAAGGATTGATTTATCACTCTTTGCCATTGAACAGGACTAAAGGTAGAAAACAATTACTTGCAATAATTTCACAAAAACCTTTAGAGCTAACTTGGCCTTCAGCTACTTTTAATGCGCCGATGCAAGCCTTAACAATATCAGACATTGACTTACTTTTTTCTAAATTAGAGGTAATGCCCCCTCATTATTGGTCTGCTTTTTATTCTTATGTAGATATAATTTAGATAAGCTATGATAGTAAAATAATTTTAAACAAGATAATATCTGTAGGACAGGGAGAAAGCCAGTTGTGAGTAAACAGAGTGACTCTATTGCTCTACAAGCAGTACTAAATATCAAAAATCGTTATTTAGTTGTAGATCTTGAAAAGGATAAATTAGGAGAAGGTGGAATAGGTGTAGTTTATAAGGCGTTTGACAATCAAGAAAACAAATTTGTTGCTATCAAAATCTTGCATTCTCTAATAACTCATGATCCTTGGATAAAGGATAAGTTTGATAAAGAGGCTCAAGCTATTATTAGAATTAAGCATGAAGGAGTAGTTGCAGGTATAGTGGCAGATAGGCTTGATGATGGTAGACCTTATTTAATTATGGAGTATATTGAGGGTCAATCTTTACGTAAACCAATAGAACAAAGTTCTAATGGAATGGATTTAGCTCGTAGCGCAGATATATTAAAACAGTTTGGACAAGCTTTAACCGCTATTCATAAATCAGGTGTTTATCATCGAGACCTTAAACCTGAGAATATAATGCTCACATTTAAGAATGGTGATGAAAAAATCAAGGTTATAGATTTTGGTATTGCTACAGTAAAAGAGTCTCCTGATGAGAAAACTAAAAGTACGGCTCAATTAGCAGGTACTGTGCTTTATATGGCACCTGAGCAAATATTAGAAGGCAATATTAGCGCTAAATCTGATATTTATGCTATGGGGGTAATTGCTTATGAGATGGTCACAGGTCGTCGCCCTTTTTATAGGTCAAAACTATCTGAAATTTCAGATTATCTAAAGTTTTATGAACTTCAAAAAGTAGGCTTAGAAGTTCGACCTAAGCAACTACGTCCAGATTTATCACAAGAAGCAGATGAGTTAATTATACAAGCACTAGAGTTTGATTTTTTTAAACGACCTATTACAGCAGAAGATTTTGGAAATAAGCTTTATGACGCTATTAAAAAGACCTCTATAGCACCTGTTCCAAAATCAGAAATAGAAGAGTCAAAACCAGCGCTTCGTCTAGAAAAATACTTAATTGTACTAGTTATAGTTTTAACTATTGGAATGGTAGCAATTGGAAAAATATACCTATTTTATAGCGAAGATATAAATAAGCTAACCCCAATTCCTTCAAATACTCCTACTCCTAGTTTAAATAAATTTAGTTATTTTATAGAGTTAGAAGAGTTCCGTGATGGTAAATACCAAAAAGCTTTCCCTATAACAGGAGTAACCATTGTTGTTCACAATAAAGATCATGTTTTATTTAATGTGAGTTCTGAGAAAGCGGGTTATATTTATTTGTTGAATGAATCGCCTAAGCCTTTAGATAATAATACTCCTAAATATAATATTCTCTTTCCAGCAGAAAAAGAGGTTAATCAAATTTTAGTTAACAAAGAAATCAAATTACCAAATAAAGATCAAGCAATGGAAATCACTGATGTAGAAGGGGTAGAAAAATATTGGATTGTTTGGTCTAAGGAGCAAATACTTGAATTAGAATCACTTAGAAGGCTTCTAAATAGAAAAGATAAAGGCATAGTGCAAAACCTTAATGAGATAGGTAGAATTAGAGAGTTGCTAGACAAATATTCTAATGGTCAGTTTGTCAAAATAGTGGAAGACAAAAAAGCAAAGAAAATGTTAGCTAGTTCTACTGAAAGTATAATAGTAGTTTCTATAGAACTAGAACATAAATAGTTTTAGAAAAGTTTTAGAAAGATTTTAGAAAAGTTTTAGAAAGGCAAGGATATGCTAGAAAAGAATAATTATTCCAAAATATTTAAAACACTGATATTAATAAGCTTTATGTTATGTAATACTTTTCTTGTAATACCTAAAACATTGCTACAACAAGTGTTAGAAGAAAACGAAAAAAACATTAGAGATACTATAAGAATAGACAAAGTAAAGCCTGAAGAATTTGCTAGAAATCGATCTAATCCTAAGCCTTTTCGCAGAAAAGTAGAAAGTAGAATTAGTCAGTCTAAGAGTGGAAAAGCTAGCTATACCAAATCAAGTAATAGAGAAATTACTGAGGAAGAAGTAGCTAGCTTAGGTTTCACATTGTGGAAATTAAGAAGATCTGAAAAAGATGACACATATCGAATTGGTGAAATTATTGGCGCTGAAAAGGAAGGAGAATTAACTCCTGAACGTGTGGAAGGAAAAACAACAGTAGAGGATGGGGCTTTGTTACGTTTTGTTGTGGAATTACCTACTAGAGGCTATCTCTATGTTTTTGACCAAGAAGAATATCTTGATGGTAGTCATAGCGCACCATATTTAGTATATCCAATCAATGGAGTAAATAATTTAGTAGAACCTAATCAGCTTATTTATCTACCTAGACAAGAAGAAAAATATTGTATCCGATTAAGTAGAGGTAAAGAAGGAAAGATTATTTCAGAAATATATACTTTTTTAATTACACCTGAACCACTAAACCTCAAGGCTATAGAATGTATTAAGAAGGGCGAAAATAACAGAGGTGAAGCTATAGTACGTTGTCAACCACGAGAGGTTAAGAAAGAGGAATTTGATTTTGAAACTAAGTTAAAAGAATGGTCTGCTTACACAGAAGTTTCAGAGTTCAACCTGAAAACCCCAAACCACATAAAATATAAAACAATGAGTAAAGCAGAGATTAAGTCTCTAAATAACAAAGTAAATAAACTTAATATGCAAGATCCCCCGCCTCAAAAAGTTTATACTGTTGCTCGTAAACCGACAGAACCTTATATGATTAGTATTCCTATTTATATTAATCCTTAAAATCAAACACCTGTTATATTATCTAAAGCTACTAAGAGGGTTTTTAATAAGGGCATTCAGTACTTGAGAGTCTTAAAGTGCCAAAGGGCACTAGCTTTTAATAAAAGAGACAATAACACTAGCAAGTTCTTCACCTTTATCTTCTTGTAGAAAATGGCCTGCTTTAGTAATAGTGCTATGGGGTTGGTCTTTTGCTCCAGGAATAAGTTGTTGGAATAATTTATCTGCGCCTCTTGTTATAGGGTCTTTATCACTAAATGCAGTAAGAAATGGTTTTGTCCATTGCTTTAATTTTTCCCAAGCTTGGCGATTTGCTTCTGTAGCAGGGTTATTAGGTGATGTAGGAACTAGTTTAGGGAAAATTCTAGCCCCTGCCTTATAACTTTCATTAGGAAAAGGAGCTTCATAGGCTACTATAACTTCTTTGGAAAGTTGGCTTTGGCAACCCATTTGAATAATTGATCCTACAGGAAACTCTTCTACTGTTTGAGAGAATTCTTGCCACTGGAAAAATGCTTCGGGCATCTTTTCGTCTCCTGTTGGTAATCCTGTATTTGCGGCTACAACAGAGGAAAACCTTGTCTGTTCTTGGGTAAGAACTCTAAGTCCTATTAAACCACCCCAGTCTTGGCATACTAAAGCTATATTATTTAAGTCTAATGAGTTAATAAAATTAATAATAGAATCAACATGCATTTGATAAGAGTAGTCTTGTTTTTGGATAGGTTTATCTGAACGGCCAAAGCCTATTAGATCAGGCGCAATTGCCCTAAACCCAGCATTAACAACAATAGGAATCATTTTTCTATAAAGATAAGACCAAGAAGGTTCTCCGTGTAACATCAAGACAATAGGAGCATTTTTTTCACCTTCATCAACATAATGCATTCTTAAAGATTGAAAATTAAGATAGTTAGGTTGAAAGTTGTATCCAGGCAAATTAACAAATCTTTCTTCTGGTGTTCTTAGAAACTGCATTTTTACCTCTTTTCTTTGGTAGATAAATTCTTTATTAGTTTATGGGTTAATTATGTTTTAGCTAGATGTTAATCAATTTTGCTTAACATTAAACGTTTTTCTGCTAGTGAAAGTAATCTTGATTCAACTTTTTGATTAATACTTTCATCAGGGAATTTTCCTGTTATATCTCTTTGTCCAGCAGGTATTGCTGTTAGAATTTCTATACCTTGATCTATAGTTTCTACAGGGTAAATATGAAATTTGTTAGCAGTTACAGCATTTATAACACTCTGTTTTAACATTAAGTGCTTTACATTAGAAGCAGGTATTAAAACACCTTGTTGACCTGTTAATCCTCTAGAGTTACAAATATCAAAAAAGCCTTCTATTTTTTCGTTTACTCCGCCTATAGCTTGAACTTGTCCATGTTGATTAACTGAGCCTGTTACGGCTAAAGATTGTTTAATAGGGACATTAGCTAAGGCAGAGAGTAAGGCATAAAGTTCAGCGGATGAAGCGCTATCTCCTTCAACTCCATTATAAGATTGTTCAAAGACTAAACTTGCAGTAAGTGATAAAGGTTTATCAATTGCGTAGCGAGAGCCTAGAAAACCTGAGAGTATTAATACTCCTTTAGAGTGAATTGGGCCGCCTAATTTAACTTCTCGTTCAATATCAATAACTTGACCTTTTCCTAAACGTATACTGGCAGTAATTCGGCTTGGGTGTCCAAAAGCAAACTCTCCTACTTGCATTACTGAAAGTCCATTAATTTGACCAATTTGTTCGCCTTGAGTATCTATTAGAATTATGCCTCGGTTAGTTTCCTCTTGTAAGATTTCTTGAAATTGGTTAATTCGCTCTATTTTATTATTAATAGCTAGTTCTACATCAGTAGCATTAATAACTTGATGGTTAGATTCTTTAGCCCAATAATCTGATTCTCTCATTAAGTTTAAAATTGTCTTCATATGAGTAGATAATTTTTCTGAATCACCAGTTATTCTAGCGCTTTGTTCTATAATACGTGCTACTGCTGTTTTATCAAAAGGCAGGAGGTTTTCTTTTCTACCTAAAGTAGCAATCATTTTTGCATAAAGAAGAGTGTTTTCTTGGCTACGATCCATATTTTCACTAAAATCGACTGTTACCTTAAATAGCTCTTTAAACTCTGGATCTAGTTGATAAAGTAAATAGTAAAGCCAACGTTCCCCAAGCAATACAACTTTGACATTTAGGTCAAATGCTTCAGGTTCAAGTGATACTGTGGTTGCAAGACTTAGCATTTGTTCTAAAGATTCTATTTTGAGTTTGGTTGAATGTAGAGCGCGTTTAAGACCTTCCCATGCATAAGGTTGTGATAATATTTTATAAGCATCTAGCATTAAGTATCCACCATTAGCTTTAAGCAATGCTCCAGCTTTAATCAAGCTAAAATCAGTTACTAAAGATCCCATATGAGCTTTATGCTCAATTTGACCAATCAAATTATGATAAGTAGGGTTATTTTCATAAACTATGGGTGAACCTTTTGTTTGGCTATTATCTACAAGTAGATTTATTTGATAGCGAGCTAAAAGTAATAAATTTTTATGTTGGGCAGAGCGTTTTTTTAAGTTAAGTAGTTTTTCTTGTCCGTTACCATTACTAAGAAAAATACTTGAGTTATCAATCATATCTTTTTGCATAGCATCCAGATATTTAATTATTGGGGGGAAATCCAGGTATTTTTTCTTTATCTCATCAACTAAATGTGAAACTGCGGAAGTAGTTATTTGCTTATTAAGCTCTTTTATTTTTTTGCGTGCTTCTTTTTGCCATTGTAGTTCGCGATTAGTGAGAGCAATAAACTCCTCACTAAAGGTCTTGACTTTGCTTTCAATTTGTTCTCGCTCTTCTTCAGAGAGTTTTTCATATTCTTCAGGATTAATTACTTGGCCTTTTCTAATGGGCACACAAACCACGCCATCAGGAGTCTGCATCATTGTTATAGATTGGGCTTTAGCTCGTTTTTGTAATGCCTGAAAGGCTTTTTCTTGATGTATTTTAAGTTTTTTCTTAATAGCAGCTTTGCGTCTACGATACTCATCACTTTCAAATGCAGCAGGGACATCAGCACATAGCTCTTCAACTAGCTGTATTATGTCTTTATGTAAAGCTATGCCTTTGCCAGCAGAAAGCTCTAGGAGTTTGGGTTTATTAGGTTTTTCAAAATTATTTACATAACATAAATCATAAGGAGTTTGTTGTGTAATAGCCTTTTGTTGAAGAAAATGCCGGATTATAGAGCGTTTAGCTATTGCTGAAGAGCCTAAAGCAAACAAATGATAGCTGTCTTGTTTTATGTTTATACCAAAACGTACAGCCTTTATTGCTCTAGTCTGACCAATAATTTCTATTAAATCTTCTAATTCCTCGGTTGTATTAAAAGAAAGCTGTTTTTGATCACAATGTTGATAGAGTTCTTCCGGCTTTAGTGACTTTCCCATAGTTTTTTCCTGCTTACTTGTGCTAGAGGTTGTTATTAGAAATCTATAAGCAGGTTATAGCAAAATCAAAGCATAAATAAAAACTAAATAGCCTTTTTATAAAGACTCTTAGCTATTTTAAGTTCATAGATTGCAGATTCTAATTGTTGCCACCTTTGTTCTAGACTGCCAGTATAACCAATAGAGATCCTAACTAAACCAGGAGAAATAGAAGCTTTTTTCAAATCCTCGCTAGACATTTCACTAGAAGTAGTAGTTGATGGACAGGTCATTAAAGTTTCAAAATAGCCTAGGCTTACAGCCATAAAACCAAATCTTTTTTTGTTTTGTAAATATTCAATAAACTGGTTAGCTTTTTGTGATGTCTCTAAATCTAGACAGAAAATTCCCCCAAACCCAAATTCGGGATTACCAATATTTTTTAATAAGATATGGTCAGGATGTTCTTCTAATCCAGGGTAAATTACACTAAACCCCATTTCTTTTAAACGGTTAGCAAAGATTAAGGCTCGTTGGCTATGTTCTTTCATTCTTAATGCAAGATGTGGCAATCTTAGACTGATTTCACAAGCAACTTTTGGATCCATTGTAGGGCCAAGTAACATTAAAGAACCAGTGTGTAAATCCATTAAACTAGCAATAAACTCAGTTGATCCACAAATTGCACCAGCAATTATGTCTGAAGTCCCATTTATAAATTTAGTTAAACTGTGAACCACAATATCGGCGCCTAATTGTAGAGGTGAAACTACTAGAGGAGAAAATGTGTTATCAACAACTAATTTTATTCCTTTACTATGGGCTATTTCTGCCAACTTAGGGATATTTGCTACAGATAAAGTAGGGTTAGACATTGTTTCTACAAAAATAGCTTTGGTTTGTTTCGTTATTGCTGATTCAATAGCATTTAAGTTAGAAGTATCAACAAAAGAAACCTTAAGCCCTGTTTTTAACGGTAGATAATCTTTTAGTAACGCAAAAGTCCCTCCATAAACAGCATTATTAGCTATAACATGTTCTCCAGCATTGGTTAATTGTAGAATGGTTGCTGAAATAGCACTCATTCCGCTTGCAGAACAATAGGCTGATTGTGCTCCTTCTAGGGCAGCTAGTTGCTTTCCTAGTACATAAACTGTTGGGTTGTAATGTCTTCCATATAAATAGCATCCGCCTTTTTCAGGGCTGTTCTGTCCTTGAAAAATGGCTGGTAGAGTGGTGGCTTTCATAACTGTAAAAGTAGAGCTAGCCTCTATAGATAGATTTACTCCTCCATGTTCTCCAAACTCATGCCTTAGGTTTGCTAAAGATTCTATAGGATCAAAAGGGTACATAATTAAATACTCCTTAAATAAGAAATTAAGCAATTGCATATAATTCTAAATTATTGATATATTTAAATAATAAATTCTATAAATAGCGAAGTAAACCGAATAGATTACAGAAAAGAAGCTAATATATGGAGTTAGACCGAATAGATTACAGAATTTTGAAAGAATTACAGAATAATGCACAGCTATCTAATAAAGAATTAGCCGCAATAATAGACTTAGCCCCTTCAACTTGTTTAGAACGAGTTCGACGATTAAAAAGTAATGGCATATTACAAGGTGCACACGCAAAAGTTAATCCTTCTGCAATGGGAATAGGCTTACAAGCTTTAATAGCAATTAAATTAACTAGACATACCAGAGAAATAGTAGATACTTTTCAACTACATATTCTTTCCTTAAAGGAAGTATTAATGGTCTATCATTTGGCAGGTTCAACAGATTTTTTAGTTCATATTGCTGTTTGCGATGATAAACACTTAAGAAATTTACTATTAGATTTTTTTACAACACGCCCAGAAGTCTATCAAATAGAGACTTCCTTAATTTTTGAACATAAATCACGTCCAGAACTGCCTAATTTCTTTGATACAGAAGTTGATAAAGAGAAATAATTCTTGTTAGATCAATTTGCTAAGAATAATGTAAACTCTGGTGTGTAAAGATTTTTTGGAACTGTTCTCTTAACATTAGAAGGGCAAGCTTCTTGTTTAATTGAACAAATTTCCTTCTAATTCTGTATAAAAGATGTTTGGCTCAAATCTAAAATAATCAAACAAAACTTTATTTATAGTAATTTTCTTGGTAATTAATAAGGAGATAATTATGTTGGACAAAGTAAAATCATTAGTATTTTCTCTAGTACTAGCTAGCATGATTTTGAACACTGGTTTTGTTAAAGCAAATACTAGAAATGATGATGATAATAAGGCTAAATCTAATGCTACAGCTACTACAACTAGTGCAGCATTAGATATTGATATTGCTTACAAAAAGTTTGTCTTAAAAAATGGTCTTACTCTTTTAGTTCATGAAGACCACAAAGCGCCTATTGTAGCCGTTAATGTTTGGTATCACGTAGGCTCAAAAAATGAAAAAAAAGGAAAAACAGGCTTTGCTCATCTTTTTGAACACTTAATGTTTAATGGAAGTGAGAATTTTAATAAAGATTATTTTCAAGCTTTAGAAGCAATAGGTGCAACAGACCTTAATGGTACTACTAATAATGATCGTACTAATTACTTTCAAAATGTACCTAAATCTGCACTTGATACGGTTCTTTGGTTAGAGTCTGATAGAATGGGCAGTTTACTTGGTGCAATTGATCAAGCTAAACTTGATGAACAACGAGGTGTAGTACAAAACGAAAAACGCCAAGGTGAAAATCAGCCCTATGCAATTTCCTATGAGCTAATCACTAAGGCTACTTACCCAGAAGGCCATCCTTATTCTTGGACTGTAATAGGTTCAATGGAAGATCTTAATGCTGCCTCGCTTCCTGACGTACAGGAATGGTTTAAGACTTACTATGGTGCGGCTAATGCTACTTTAGTAGTTGCTGGAGATGTAAAGGCTGAGGAAGTAAAAGAAAAAGTAGAAAAATATTTTGGTAATATTCCTTCTGGCCCTCCAATAGCAAGACATGAGGTGGCTATAGCCAAAATGACAGGTGAGCGCCGTCAAACAGTTCAAGATAGAGTCCCACAAGCCCTTTTTACAAAAGTATGGAATATTCCTCAATGGGGATCGGCTGAGGCTGATTATTTAGAACTAGCCAGTAATGTGCTTGGTTCTGGTAAAACTTCTCGTCTCTACAAACGCTTAGTTTATGACCTACAAATTGCCTCAGAAGCCTTTGCTTTTGTTGATCTTAATGAGATTGGTAGCCAATTTTATATTCAAGTTTATGCTCGTCCTGGTCAAGACTTAAATAAAATTGAGAGCATAGTTAATGAAGAAGTTAACAAATTTTTGGCCGAAGGCCCTACGGAATCAGAACTTAAACGTATCAAATCCCAAAACATTGCTAGATTTATTCGAGGGTCAGAGCGTATTGGTGGTTTTGGTGGTAAGTCTGACATTTTAGCTCAAAATCAAGTATATGCAGATAATCCAGAGCATTACAAAACTACTAAAACTAGAATAAATAATGCTACAGTAAAAGATTTACAAGAAACTGCAAAATCATGGCTTTCAGATGGTTCTTATGTATTAACTGTTACTCCATTTCCTGAGTTTTCAACTACTGCCACAAATGTTGATCGTAGTAAAATGCCAGATCTTGGCTCTGCACCAGAGATTACATTCCCTGACCTTCAACGTGCTACATTATCAAACGGAGTAAAAGTTATTTTAGCTGAACGTCATTCTGCACCACTTGTAAACTTAAACCTTGTATTAAATGCAGGTTATGCTGCTGATCCAACTCCAGGCACTTCATCAATGGCAATGCAAATGATAACAGAAGGAACTAAGAAACGCTCATCGCTTGAAATTAGTGATGATTTAGCTAACTTAGGGACTAACCTATTTGCTTTCTCTGATTTAGATACTTCTAGAATTAGTGTTGCATCACTAAAATCTAAACTAGATGAAAGCTTAGATGTTTTTGCTGATGTAGTCCTAAACCCATCTTTTCCAGAAAAAGAATTTAAACGTATACAAAAACAGATACTTGATGGTATTGAACAAGAAAAAGCTGATCCTCAATCTATTGCTCTAAGGTTAATGCCAGGCTTAATTTATGGTAAAGATCACGCTTATGGTCAACCATTTACTGGGTCAGGTACTCCTCAATCCGTTTCTAATATGACTCAATCCGATGTAGTTAAATTCCATCAAACTTGGTTTAAGCCAAATAATGCTACTATAATTGTAGTTGGTGATACTACTTTATCAGAAATTGTACCTAAGTTAGAGAAATTATTAAAAGATTGGAAATCTGGTGAAGTACCTAAGAAAAATCTTCCTCAAGTAACCCATAAAGATAAGCCAACAGTTTACTTAGTTGATCGACCTGGTTCGCTTCAATCTATTATTGTAGCAGGTCATATTGCTTTACCTAAGGCTAATCCTGATGAACTAGCAATTAACACAATGAATAATATTTTAGGCGGTGTGTTTACTTCACGCCTTAACCTTAATTTACGTGAAGATAAACATTGGTCATATGGAGCTTTTAGTTTTATTGCAGATGCTCAAGGCCAAAGACCTTTCTTAAGTATTTCTCCAGTTCAAACAGATAAAACCAAAGAATCCATAGTAGAAGTTGCAAAAGAACTTAAACAGGTTTTAGATGCTAAACCTATTACTCAAGAGGAATTTCTTAAGGATCAAACTAATCAAGTATTAGCACTTCCTGGAGGTTGGGAAACTAACAATAATGTACTAGGATCTATTTTAAGCATTATCACTTATAATTATCCAGATGATTACTATAAAAAGTATGCTAATGAGGTACGTAATCTTAAGCTAGATCAAGTAAATGCTGCTGCTAGGAAAGTAATCCAACCTGATAAGCTTGTTTGGTTAATAGTTGGGGATCGCAGCAAAATAGAATCAGGGATTAGAGAATTAAATTTAGGTGAGGTTAAAATCCTTGATGTAGACGGCAATTTAGTCAAATAATTTCTATAAATCTAACATTCTAGTATTCTTAACTTAAAGCCCCTAATGGGGCTTTATTTCTTATCATTAACTACTTAGGCTGATAAATAGTAGCTACTAAGAGAACTGACTAATTAGTAGGCTTAATAACAAATCCATAAGCCTGGAAATCTTCTCCAAACGGGGCAACAAAGCCAATATTACCACAAGGAAAAAGGTTTTTTTCATCTCTAAAAAAGCCTATAGAAACTCTTTCTCCTGTTTGATTATCTGTAAAAATATGTTCTATCACATTGTCCTTGATTAAAATTTCAATACGATAGGTTTGACTTTGACTAGCTTTTAACTGAGATGGAAGCGGAGAAGGTGCTGTTGCTGGTTGAGTTAAGTCTATTTTACCTTTGCGGCAAATATAAGTTACTAGCTTATTTGGATAAGCTCCATCTATCCCATTAATACAAAAAAGATAATAATTTTCTTTATCATTGGCTCTAACTACCCAGGCAGCCCCACGAGAGTTTAATAGGCGCAGTCCAAAAACTACATTTGCATTACAATAACTTCGCTCTTTTGGTAAGCCTACTTCTCTAGTATTTATTCTTAAATATCCTTTTTTTGCCTCCCATTCTTTAGGAGCATCCCAAAAAACTAAATCATCAAAATTATCTACAAACTCGCTACTATTAGGACGCAAACTTAAAGAAGCTTCTATAAGGTTTTCTGTTTCTAAATTTGGGAAGATTTCTTTTTCAAATTTTTTATAACCCTCTCTTTCTACTGACAGGCGATAGTTTTTTTCTGGAATTAGTTCATTAACCACAAGTTTACCATCGCTTGTGATTGTTCCACGTTCTTCATTATCTAAATAGACTCGTGCACCTGGGCTTGATTTAACAATTAAGGAAGTTAACTGTTGTTTTAGGTCTATTCTTATAGCCATAGGTGTAGCATCTTTAATCTGATATTGATTAATAAAGGGTTGGTGTTTTTTTAGGGTAACTTTTAGTTCATGTTCGCCTAATGGGACTTTTAATTTTAAGCTTCCATCCTCTTGCCAAGATAGGTTTTTTATATCTACTACTTGGTCATCTAAAAATAAAGTAGCTTCTTTAGACAAATTTGCTAAGAGTAAAAAACCAAACTTAGGCTTTAGTGTACCTGTTAGAGGTTTGCTTTCCCCGCTATTAAGGCTAATTTCCTTAATATCAGTTTCGTAATCAGGATGTTCAAATCTAAATTTATATTTTCCTGCTTTAAGGGTTAAGGTTTTAGGTTTATTTTGACCTAAAACTAATTTTCCTTCTAATGTAGTCTTTCCTAATAGTTTATCATTTAGATAAACATTTGCTCCAACAGGGTCAGAAAATAATGCTACAGAGGAAATAGTACTAATAGGATTGGTTTTTTCTGTAGGCTTATCTCTAGCGCGAGGGGGGATTTTTTGTGCTTCAGCAGAAATAGTAATAAAACTTAAAACTAAGACTAAAAAAAATAGTTTTTGTAACATCATATTCATAGCTTTACTTAATGTTATTTTTAATTGTAATGGCTAAACGAAAACCTACGTCTACAAGTGCTGTTGTAGGTGGATTCCAAAAACGAGAAGTATTTCTTGCCGCAGTATAATCAGAATAATAGCTACCACCACGAACAACTTTATAACCTATCTCTTTTTCTTCTACTTGATACTCACTCTTAGGATAAGCCTTAACATCTGAGCTAGTCCATTCTCTTACATTACCAGCCATAGCAAATATGCCATAGGTGCTTCTATCTGTTGTATTATTAGGAGCATCCTTAATTGAGCGAGGAAGCTCGGCTTTTTTCTCACTTGCATATGCATAAGAAAAGCTTTTATCAACAGTATTTCCCCAAGGATAAAAAAAAGATTCCTTACCACGAGCAGCATTTTCCCATTCTTCTTCTGTGGGCAAACGATAATCAACCCCATCACGTCTTGAGAGCCAAGCACAATAATTATTTGCATCTTCCCAGCTTATATTAACTACTGGTAGATCTTCTGTTTTTTCAGGATATTTTCCTTTAATCCAATCCTTAGGAGCAAGATAATTTTCTGCTTTAATAAACTCATAATATTCTTGATTAGTTACTTCATATTTACCTAAAAAGTAGGGATCTAACGTAACCTCATGGGGAGGGGTTTCATCTAGTGAAGTTTCGCAGTTCTCAATTCCTGGACAAGGAATTTTATTGCTACCAATTGTAGTTTTACCACCTTCAATAAAAACAAATTTATCTTGTAACCTAACTGGTAGAGTAGGGGTTTTTTTAGTCTCTAAAATAGGGGTAGCCGATTTAATAAGAGAATTTTCTTGAGATTTAATTAAAAAATCTCTTCCTGCCCATAAACTAGCAATTACTAGTACTAAAATTGTTGCTGCAATGGTACTTTTGGGAAATAGTTTAGGGTTTTGCTTTTTTACTGTAATAGAGGAATCTTTTTGTAGATTAGAATTAAAATTAGGAGTTTGGCTATTTTCAATAAAATTTACTGGGTCTATTTTACCAGAAAAGATCTCTAGGAATTCTTTAGCGCTTTTACAGCGATTCTCCCTATTTTTTACCAGTGCATACATTACAGCCTTTGAGACAGGCAAGGCAATATCAGGCATTAATTTAGCTAAATCCATTGGAGTAGTATGTACATGTGCATACATAAAACTTAGTGGACTATCCCCATCATAAGGCTTAGTTCCAGAGATCATTTCATAAAGTATTAAACCTAAAGAATAAATATCAGAACGGCCATCTAAAACTTTAGCCTCACATTGTTCAGGAGACATATATTGAGGAGTTCCAAAAATTGATCCTGTTACAGTAAGACTTTCTCCTGAACTACTTACAGCATTTAGTTTAGCAATTCCAAAATCAAGAAGTTTAACAGTCTCTTTTGCTCCATCTTTATGAAAGAAAATATTATCTGGCTTTAAGTCTCTATGTACTACACCTTCCTTATGTACAAATTCTAGAGCTAAACAAACTTGTTTAACAAATTGGCTAACTTCTTTTAAGGGGATTTGTTTGTTGTTTTTTAATCGTATACGTAGCGATTCGCCTTGCAAGTATTCCATTATCAAATAGCAAATTGTACCTTTAACCCCATAATCAAAGACTTTTACAATATTTGCATGCTCTAGTTTAGCTAGGGTGCGAGCTTCTCGCTTAAAACGTTCTATGGCTTCTTCGCCTTCTATCAAACGAGTATTAAGTACTTTAATTGCTACAAATTTATCAAGTTCAATATGCTTTGCTTGATAAACTAAACCCATTCCTCCTTTACCTATTAGGCGGACTATTTCATATTTATCTAAAAATCTTTCTTTTGCAGTAAAAGATTTTTGTAATAAATCGTCATCATTATTATACTTAAGAGTACTTATATTAGAATTATTTATAGTGCTTGAGTGGGGAGGAATTTCTAAAAAGCTTTTCATTTCTGATTCGGCTAAAATTAACGGGGCGACTTCATTATAAAGTTCTTTATCATCCCCACATTCTTTAGCCAAAAAGTCCATTCTAGTTGTAGGATCTTTTTCTAAGACAATTTCAATTAGAGATTTAACTTGCTGCCACCGTTCGGGAGTCACAAAATTAATTTCCTCAGAAAATAAACTATTAAACTTTTTAAGTTAAATTAAAGTATTAGAAATTTATCTTGTCATCTTAACAGAATCAACTAACTAGTGCTTAGAATCTAACAATAAATAACAATCGATAACAATAAATAGATAAGAGATAGAAAGTAAATAGATACTTGATAGAAAACTAATAAATCTTACTAGTATAGATTCTCCTTATTTAGCTTAATTTTTTAATAAATAAAAAGGTAATCTAGTTATTGCAAAGACCTATAAAATAAAGTTAAAGTTGTCACATAAGATTTTTCTAAGCTAAAAAAACTAGGGCTAGAGTGTCTATAATTTTATACTTTTTCTAGTTAGATATATTAAGCGGACTTTTTATATAAGTGGGGATGTAAAAAATGGACTTAAATGACTGGAAAAATGGTGGTGGTTATCTTAAATATGGTAGTCACACGGTTTTTTATCGTGATGATGGTCAAGGAGATGTTTTAATTTGTATCCATGGTTTTCCAACAGCATCTTGGGATTGGCATAAGCTTTGGCCTGATTTAATCACTCGTTTTAGAGTTGTTGCTCCTGATATGTTAGGTTTTGGGTTTTCTGATAAACCTAATGAAGACGTTTATTCTATTGATTATCAAGCGACTTTACATGAAACCCTGCTTAGATGTTTAGAAATAAAACAGGCTTATATTCTAGCTCAAGATTATGGTGATACTATTACACAAGAATTACTTGCTCGTTATGAAGATCGCAAGAAAAATAACCTTCCAGGTTTTGAAATAAAAGGAATATGTTTTCTTAATGGCGGATTATTTCCAGAAAAACATCAACCCTTGATGATTCAAAAATTGCTTATGAGTCCATTTGGAGCAATTGTAAGTAAATTAATTTCTGAAAGCACTTTTAAGAGAGGTTTTACAGCAATGTTTGGGCCTGATACTAAACCTACTGAAAGAGAAGTTGATAATTATTGGAAATTACTTGTTTATAATAATGGTATTAGCGCTTCACATAAAATTATCCGCTATCTAGAAGAAAGAAAAAAATTTCGCACTCGTTGGGTAGGTGCAATGCAAACAACTAAAGTGCCTTTACGCTTGGTTAATGGAATGTTTGCTCCTACTACTGGAACTGCTATGGCTGAACGTTATAGTGAACTAATCCCTAATGCAGACGTAGTAGCATTACATAATATAGGACATTACCCACAAATAGAAGCCCATGAAAGAGTCTTAAATGCTTTACTAGAATTCTTAGAAAAAATCGCAGACCGCCAATAATACTTGCTAAACTCCATAGGAGGATTGATGAAAAAGTTCTTTATTAACTTGTTATTATTTTGTCTTTTGCTTAGTCCGTTAAAATATACTCAAGCTCATAATCCATCGACACCTGAACCTAATGCAGGTGTTAATGTTATTACAGCTTCATCATTAAAGGATTATCTTTATTTTGTTGCTTCAGATGAGATGGAAGGCCGAGATACCCCTTCAAAAGGTCTTAATATGACCGCTAAATTTCTTGCAACAAACCTTTCTCGCTGGGGATTAAAACCTGGTGGTGATAATGGTTCTTTTTTCCAAAAAATATCATTAACTCGCTCTAAAACAGATGTTGATAACAGTAGTGTTGAGATAGGAGGTCAAGTTTATAAGCCTGGAACAGACTTTATAGCTTTTCCCAATGCTATTGACCTAAATGCACCTGTTGTTTTTGCTAGTCATGGTTGGGTAATTAAATCAAAAAATATTAATCCTTATCAAAATATTGATATTAAAGATAAAATTGTTGTGATTACTCAAGACTTTCCTAAAAATGCTACTTATGCAGATCTAAGTGGAAAGCGTGGTGAGGATTGGATAGAACCTTATGATTATATAGAACGTAACGGGGGCAAAGCCGTTATTAATGTACCTGGGTTTGATGAATTAGTTTTTTGGGAAAGATCCAAAGACTATTATCAAGAAAAAGGACGGGTTATTTTTGATAAATTAGCTAAGAAAAATTTTTCTCTTCCTATTATTACTTTGTCTCCTAAATTATTATTTAAGCTTTTTTCCAAAGAAGCTCAACTTGCTAAAAATATTTTTGATGACACCAATCAAACAATTTCCTCATTTGCCCTAAAAGATACTAATAAAGTTACTATTAAAATAGCTGTAAAAAAAGAAATAGAATCAACTCAAAACGTGATTGCAATTCTAGAAGGTAGCGATCCAGCCTTAAAAGATGAATATGTTGCTATTGGTGCACATTATGACCATGTAGGCGTTGGCGATCCAGTGAATGGAGATAGAATCTATAATGGCGCTGATGACGATGGCTCAGGCACAGTAGCCGTACTTCAACTAGCAGAAGCCTTTTCTAATGCTCCTCGGCCTAAACGCTCTATTATGTTTGTTTGGCATTGTGGAGAAGAAAAAGGTTTACTTGGGTCGCGCTACCTAATGAAATTTCCTACCATTCCAGTTGATAAAATTATTACTCAATTAAATATTGATATGATCGGGCGAAGTAAAAAAGCTGATGATACTAGCCCATCTAATAATGAACTCTCTGGCCCGGATGAAATTTATGTAATAGGCTCAAAGCTTATGAGCACAGAACTTGGTGAAGTTAGCGAGTCTGTAAATAACTCAAACCTAAACTTAAAATTTAATTATAAATATGACGATCCAAATGATCGTAATAGATTTTTCTTCCGTAGCGATCATTTTAATTATGCTCAAAAAGGCATTCCAATAATTTTCTATTTTAATGGTGTTCACGAAGACTATCATCGCCCTTCTGATAGCGTAGATAAAATTGATTATCAAAAAATGGAAAAAGTGACTCGTACTATTTATTTAACAGCAGTTGAGCTTGCTAATCGCACCACTCGCCCTAAAGTAGATAAACCTCTACCAACAGTCTATTCTAGAGATGACGATGATGAATAGCTGATAAATATCCTATAGAAATTTCTTACTATATCTTGCTAGTATTTCCAAAAAATACTAGCAAGATTCTAACACATACCAAACCCTTACTTTTTACAATAGTTTAATATCATCTTATAAAATTTTTCTTCATTTTTTAACTTTTTTGAAAATTTTTGTTGCATTCAAAAAAAAATGAATGTATATTCAGTGGTATAACCAATTTATAAATTTTAATTAAGAAGTAATAAAAAGGGATTTTTTAAATAAGTAATAAAATAAGTAATGAAAGCCAACACCAATAATATTAATAGTATACAAACTCCCAACAATACCCCATAAATTGATTAGGAAGTTTATAATAGCTTAGAGGCTATTCTCTATAATATTCATCAAGTTGAGAATGGTTTTTATACATATGTTTTGGTGATAACGTTCAAGTTTAGTTTGGTGATTTGTTTGACAAATAACAATTGATAATAACCCAGCAATTAAACCTTGCTGGTTTTTTTTTATTGACCAACGATATTGGCGATAGATGCTTGAGACAAAAAGCTTTAGTAAGTAGAATAGCGGGAAATCAAAACTTCAAATTTTAAGTAAGGAGTAAGTAGAATGCGTAGCAGATTTGAAGGCTGTTTACTTGGACTAGCTCTTGGTGATGCAATGGCAGCAATTGGTATTGGGGAAACTCGTCAGACTATTGCGCAAAAATATGGTCAAATCGATGGCCCTCGTGGGGGAGGAAAACTAAATCTTGATCCTGGTGAATACACTGATGAAGGGCAAATGATGGTTTCTGTCTTAGAATCTATCTGTACCTTAAGATCCTTCAAACCAGATAATATTGCTCATCGTTTTATTGGTTGGCTAAATAGCCATCCTAAAGATATGGGACGCTTTACCCGTCATGTACTAGAAAGAATGCGTGATGGTGAACGTTGGCAAGAGGCTAGCGAAGGTGCTGCCTATGATAGCTCTTTACAAGTAGCTGGAAGTGCTAGCTTAATTTATGGCACTCCTGTAGGGCTTTTACGTCATAATAATTTAGATAAACTAGTAGAAGACTCTATTACTTGCTCAAGAATTACTCATTGGGATGAAAGATGTACTCACGGATCTGTATTAGTGAACTATACTATAAAATTATTATTAGATGATGAAAAAAATGTTCTTAAAAAAGTTCAAGCCTTTGCTCATGATAAAGATGATCGCCTGCAAGAAGCCTTAAGTAAAGTTGAAGGGATGAAATTTGAAGATATTGATACTTCAGGTTATGCTCCTTCTACACTTCAAGCAGCATTCTATTTTTTACTTAATAGCGAATCTTTAGAAAGTGGGCTAAAACAAGCTTCTACACTTGGCGGAGAATCCCCTGATGCCATTGGTGCTTTAGCAGGAGCATTTTTAGGTGCAAAATTTGGACGTAAAGCTATTTCGGAAGTCTGGATATATCAGTTGATAGGAAATGATCGAATTGATGTTTTAGCTTCTCGTCTACAAGAATTAAGTCTGCTCTAATTACTTTAATTTTGGCTAAAGAAAAAAATCATTATACCTACAAGGACAGAATCATATATCTGTCCTTGTTTAATTGCTTATGAAACCTACGTTTTGCCATTTTAGAATGGAACTCGAAAGTTTCGTGTTTTTGGCTTAGGTAGTCAAAATGTAAGTATCTAAGGGCTAGTATTATCAAGGATGGATGTTAAGGCTAGAAGGAACAATGCCAAACATCTTACGAAAAGTGCGTGTAAAGTGAGCAGAATCTGCAAATCCTGATTCATGTGCTACTTCAGTTAATGAGTTACCATTTAGCATCTCTACTATTGCTTTCTGAAGCCTTACCCAAAGAATATATCTTCTTATGGGTATACCCATCTCTTCATTGAAGAGATGGGCAAGACGACTTTCGGAAAGATTTACAATTTGGGCTAATTCCATTGCTGCTACAGGCATTCCAGCCATTGATTTAATTCTATTAATTACTGCCTTTACACGCGGATCTATAGAGCCTACCAATTGTTTATCAGGAAAAATTTCTATTAAAACTTTCTTTACCACTGCTAAAAGATCTGTTCTCTCAAGTGTATTAAGCTGTAGTTGCTCAAGGATAGATCTAATCCCATAGGATCTTGATAGCAATAATATCTTTTCGCTTCCCATTTTCTGTCTGATTATTCTACTAAGGTACTGTTCAGGATCAAGGTATATAAGGAGAAGGCATATCCCAAGACCATCAATTTTGTGGCTTATATTGGAATCTATAATTGCTGACTCGCATGTAAGCCAGTCACTTTCATCATTACTTTTTAGTTTGAAACTGCCTTCTGGCGCAATGCATATTTGAAGAGCATGATGTTGGTGGGAGTTAGTATCAAATGTATTACCAAAATACGCTCCACCACCTTCCCAAATAGTGAATTTACCTTGCCATAAATATAATTCCTGGCTCTTTTTTTTATTAAAAATTTTTTGCATAGCAGGTTTGTTCAAGACTTTTGCTCAAAGTATCTGGATACTTACTAAAATTTTGACAACGTTATTTTACAAAATAGGAGCTATCATGAGAACAGTTAGGTTTGATAGGACATTTTTAATTTACCCAGCAATCGTTTTTGGTGGTGGCACAATAATTGTCCTTGGTATCAATACAGGGCTTACAGCTTGGGCTATTACTTTAGTATTAGTATTATCTGCTATCTGTATAACTATTCTAGAAAGAGTAATTCCTTATAAAAAAGAATGGAATATTTCAAAGGGGGATGCTCTAACAGATGTGATTCATTATGTAGTTAATTTTTCTCTTAAACAGCTAGCCTTGATGCTTTACGCGTTTTTAGTAGGGCATCTTGCAGTATTAAATATAGTATGGCCGCAGCACATTCATAGTAGTTTACAGGTAGTGATAGCACTGTTGATAATTGATTTTTTTCTTTACCTTATACATCGTACTAGCCATAAAAATGAAGTTTTGTGGAAATTGCATGCGATTCATCATAGTTCAGAGAGACTTTATTGGATAAATGGAGAAAAACGACACCCACTCCATCAAATTTTAGAAGGTATTCCTGGAATAACAGTTATTATGCTTTTAGGGGCACCAACTCATATAGTCCAAGCTGCATTATCAATATTAGGCATTAACATGATGCTTCAGCATGGAAATATCGACTATCGTGCAGGTGTGCTGAAATACATCTTTTGTGTTGCAGAAGTCCATCGTTGGCATCATCACAAAGACGTTAATAAAGGAGGGATAAACTTTGGAGCGTTTTTCACATTTTGGGATCATTTTTTCGGCTCCTTTAAGTTTACAAAAGAAACATTAAAAAGTGAGGAGGTTGGAATAGAAGATTCCTCTAGCCCTAATCAAAATTACCTCAATCAACTTTACTATCCATTTAGATAAAAAACATTTAACTGGATTTCATTTAGGAGGAGTAAAAATGGATATCGCTGTAAAACTGAGCCTACTTAGTTCAGGGATATTTCTTCTTTTTGGAATGGTTAGCGGTGTTATCAAATATAGATTTATCATAACAAGCCAAGATAGCCGCGCACCTGTCTATATTAACATTGCTCATAGAGCGTCATTTCTTTACAGTTTTGCTGCGCTAGTTATTGCCAAACTTTTAGAATTTTCTCCATATACTGTACTGGTGAAATTACTTATATCTGTAATACCATTAGCATTCTTTGCTCTTACAATTACAGGATATTT
Organism: Acidobacteriota bacterium; assembly: GCA_016213785.1. GTDB lineage: Bacteria > Acidobacteriota > Blastocatellia > Chloracidobacteriales > JADJPF01 > JADJPF01. The sequence continues at coordinate 507 of JACQZQ010000116.1, read as the reverse complement.
GATAACAGGGTTAAAGAATAAAACGGATAACATGTTTACAACAAGGAACTTTATAACTACTTGGTTTATGTACCTATTAATTGTAGGTGAGATTGGAGGAATGATTTTAATAATTTTGGGATTCATTTCTACCCAGTTTTTATAAAGAACTGTTCTTTAGGTACGAGGAAAACCAAATTTATCCATACTGCACATCTGCCTAGAGCCGTGACCAGTAGCCTTTATTTGAAGTACATTAACTTTTTATCAAGTTACTACTTAGTAATATTAATAGTAACTTGAAAATTAAACTTAAAAGGGCGGAAAAATATTTGCAGAAAGTGTGAGTTTTTGATGCTAGAAAAACGACTAGTATAATAAGGATGGTGTTTTAGGTTGGTTAAGACTGAAAGCTATAATCTAAGCCAAAAGGAATATCTTGGAAATGTCCCTTTTTCTCTTTAGAACATAGTCACCATCCATCTATTTCTCCCTTTTACTTACTATTTTTACTTGCTTAGATTTTTA
>JACQZQ010000114.1 GCA_016213785.1 Acidobacteriota bacterium | reverse complement strand
GGGATTATGCTTTACCATTCACTTATGATATCGGAGTCTCACCGATTCGGATATTTACTTGTCATAGAACTACCTTCTATGCCTACCTTCCCTGGATTTTACTCCATTTCGGTAGAACGAATCGCACCCGCTGCAACGTTTATTCGGTCTGTCATCTATCTCAATAAAAAATATCTGATTCAAACAATTGGCGTATTAAAAATGCAGCCCGAAAAGCAGAACAACAAAACAAAACTAGAAAAACAAAACTTTTCTTTGAGATAATTATAACAATACCAATAAGTTATTCACCTTCTATAAGCCTGGCAACTTTCTTTGAACAAACAATACATTGCCCTGTTAGAATTAAATCACCCTTGTTAATTCGACCGCTAAAATTAATAATGGTAGTTGCTTTTAGACAACTTGAACACCAAACATTGCTTAGTACCTTTTCCTGAAATTCTTTGGAAATAGACTCCCATCTAACTTTTGCTGGATTTGTAAAATTATTAGCCATATTAGTTTTAAGTTTAGATTTACTTTTAGATTTATCTCTTATTCTAGGCAAAGACTCTAGCCTTGGTTAACCATAACACTTACATCTTACATTTGTTAACCATAACACTTACATCTTACAGTAGATTATCTTCCAATAAAATCAGCCTATGTCTTTTTTTGTACTACATTTTTAAAAGTCTCTAACTCATAAGCTTATTAATTTGCGACCTTTAACCAGCAAAGACCGAACCCCAAGTTCAGCGGCGAGGGATGTTGGCGAGCGATAGCGAGCCGACTTCCCGAGTCCGCTGCAACGTTTGTTCGGCGCTATTTAGAACAAATGCTCGATTGCCTGGTTTGAATGAAACTGAGTTTGAAATGCATGCAGTGTAGTTTTCTCTTGACTACGATCATATATTGCAAAAACAACACGCTCAAAACAACCAGAAAATTTTGCACCCTCAAGCCAACTTCCAAATACTGATGCAACCATGCTTGGACGATTACGAAAAACTCCACAACCCCATGCTCCTAAAAGTAACGTGCGATGCTGCTGCTGACGCGCAATGGCAAGAATAATTCCTGCCCTAACTTTTAGAGCTTTTTCTATTTCTGTCCACCCACCCTCATTGTGATTTATTATCTCACCTGCATTAGGAGCAGGTGCCGTAATAACCGATGCCAGAAAAATCCTATCCAGCAAATCTCGATTTTGAGAACGAAACCAAGGCACTTTTGGAGAATAAATTACATGATCAGTATAGAAAAGAGAGTCTTGACTACGGTTAGCTTGATAATAAAGAGGCTGTGTCAACAAACAAGGATACAAACCTGAGCAGCGACAAAGATCTTCCTCTTGTGCTTTTGCACCATTTGTGAACCCTCCTCCAGCATTACGTGCTGATGCATAATTTAGTAACACAACATCATCACATCCTTCTGTTTGTACTAATCTTTTAGCTGCCACTTGAGTTGTTTCATCAGTTACTTCAATAACCAATGGCTTCTCAACTTTGTTTCCATTTTCTTTAGCAAGCAATTCATACGCTTGCTCAGGCTTGTAAAGTTTAGTACCAGTAACCGCACTTCTTTGTTCAGACAAGAATTCAACGTTTTTACCAGATTCTGTAATGTATTTTCCTTAGTTCAGAATGCGAAGGGTTTCTTTAGCAATTCCTTTAAGTGACATCTTTTTTTCCTTTCAACATAACTCCACCGTAAAGCGCCGAACGCCAAGTTCAGCGGCGAGGGAAGCGGTGAGCGAAAGCGAACCGACTTCCCGAGTCCGCTGCAACGTTTGTTATGCCCCTCTTCTGTCCCAACAGAAGAAAAAGGAAAACCTAAATAGATTCAACAAATAACAACCTACTTAAACACACAACCATTACACTTTTTATTATCTTACATATAATTACTCTAGTCAAAACAAATTATCAAAACTCGTCACTTATTCTGTTTATTACTAATACTTTTGTTATTCTTTCTTCCCTTCTTCTATTTTATCAAGTATATAAATACTTTATTTGTTATCATTTCTTACATTTATTGTTGTTTCTTTTCGTTTTTACCTACTCCCTTGCTTTTTATACCATTTGTTCACCGGTTCATTACACCATTGTTTTTTACTTTCAATTACTTTATTGACTAATTTTCTATATTTTTCGTTTTCTATCTATATATTCTCTATTATTCACATTCTTACTTGTATGTTTTATATCAAATATTATATTTACTATTTCTTTTCTTCCTCTTCTTCTTTATTCTCGCTTTCCTGTTACTTTTATTTTTTAGCTACTTTTCACCTAGGGGCATAACCCCATGCACATGAACTTAAGAGAAGTAAGTATAAGGAAAACAAAGGGATAAAGAAAAAGGAAGTCATGGTAGACTGAGCAAAAAGGATGCTACCATGACTAAAGAAAAAAACTTAATAGAAGTATACCATGAG
>JACQZQ010000113.1 GCA_016213785.1 Acidobacteriota bacterium | reverse complement strand
TTTAAGTACGTCGCTACTCATACAATATATTAATATTAACTGGAGTTCGTCCATTTTCTTTTCTCCTTATTTTTTTCTTTTGAAAAGTTTATGGACTACTCTCTTTCTTTTCAACTATGGTCGCAACTTGGACTATATTATTGTTTTCTTCTAATTCTTTCCAAGAATTTTTATAATCTAACAACTTTACTGTTTTGTATTTACATAATTGCTGAGTTCCTAGTAAATTATACTCAAATTTATCAGGTCGCCAATTAGGGTTTTCATCTGTAAATATAACAAAAGTCGCTACTTTCTTTTTATATCTATCAAAAATACGGTACTGGTAAATATATATTCTTTCGCTAAAATCTTCTTCCCATTGATTTTGTATTTCTATATGAAGTAGTACCCAAGTTTCTTCACCACTCTTTAGCCATATTTTGACTAGCTTATCAACATAGCGTCTTTTTCCTACTGCGGTTCTTACTACTTTTTGAAGCTCTTTATCTAAAAAAGTATAGCCTTTTTCCCAATCTATTTGGCTATGAGCATACGGGAAAAAATACTCCATAAATTCTTTTAAGTATTTCTCTAATAGCTCTTTCCAGACACTATCATTATCAAATGTTTCTGCTAACTGTTTTTTAGCCATTTTTACCTACAAAGTGAGCTTTCTTATTTTAAGTTTTACTATAAAAGTAAAAGCTAAAAGATGTGCATATTATTACATTAAGTCTATAGGATCAACCTCAATATTAATAGCATTTAAGTCTTGTTGAGCTTGGTTTAGTTTATCCATAGCAATATCTAAAATCTCTCTAGCTCTAGTACGTGTACGGGCTTTAATTAAAATTTGCAAGCGATGTTCTGCACGAAGACGAGAAAGAGGTGCTTGGGCAGGGCCTAAAATACGAATAGTTTTATCATCTTGTGATGCTAGACGCAGTTGACGACCAACCTCTGAAGCAAGAGCCTGAGCCTGGGATAATTCTTTATGTTTAATAATGATATTTACTAGTACGCTAAAAGGTGGATAGTAAAGAGAGCGACGAAAATTTATTTCCTGCTGATAAAAAGCTTGATAATTTTGCATACTAGCATGAGTTAGAGAATAATGATCAGGGTGATAGCTTTGAATAATTACTTTGCCAGGAGCACCTCCCCGTCCTGCACGACCTGCAACTTGTGTTAGCAGTTGAAAAGTACGTTCAGCGGAGCGAAAATCTGGCATTGAAAGACCAGCGTCTACAGAAATTACCCCTACTAATGTTACATTAGGAAAATCATGTCCTTTAGCAAGCATTTGAGTTCCAACCAATATATCTATTAACCCATCAGCAAACTCATTAATAATTTTTTCAAAACTCCCCTTACGTCTAGTAGTATCACGGTCTACTCTACAAACTTTATTTTCTGGAAAAATCTCTTTAACCTTAGCCTCTATTTGCTCAGTTCCCTCACCCATATAGTAAATATACATGCTATTACAAGTAGGGCATGTTTTAGGAATACCTACTTGGTAGTTACAATAATGGCAAATAAGACGGCTAGCTTCTTTATGATAAGTTAAAGTAACAGCACAATCTCGACAGCGAATAGATTGACCGCAGCTACGACAAATTACAAAGGCAGAAAAACCACGTCGATTTAGCATTATTATGGCTTGTTCCCCTTTAGCTAAAGCATCTTTAGCTGCTTGAATTAGTTCATCAGAAAAGATTTGTACTTTGCCTTGGCGTTGAAAAACTTCGCGCATATCAACTACTTCTACTTTGGCTAAAGGGCGTTTAGCAACACGTTCAGGCAAAGTAAGATAGTGATATTTTTTTATATGCGCATTATGGAAAGTCTCAAGTGATGGTGTAGCACTCCCTAAGATCACAACAGCTTGGGCTTTAAGTGCCCGCATTATTGCGCTATCACGACCATTATAACGAGGGACTTCTTCTTGTTTATAAGAAGTCTCATGTTCTTCATCTACAACAATTAAGCCTAAGTTACGAATAGGAGCAAAGACAGCCGAACGTGTACCTATTACAACTTTTGCTTCGCCTCGGTAAATTCTTTGCCACTCATCAAAACGTTCTCCTTCTGAAAGTGACGAATGTAATATTGCTACATAATCACCAAAATATTCACACAAACGTCGTGAAAATACTGGGGTAAGGGCTATTTCTGGTACTAGCATAAGAGCATTTTTTCCTATTTCTAAAGTAGCCTTCATTGCACGTAAATAAATCTCTGTTTTTCCTGAGCCAGTAACACCATGAAGCAAAAATGTAGTGTATTCTTCAGCAAAAATGGCTGTAAGAATTTGTTCTAGAGCTTCGGCTTGAGCATCAGTTAATGGAAGTATTGGAAGTAGCATAGGCTGAACAGGTTGTGCAATATGGGCTAAGGGATTGCGTCTTATGGTTTGAGAAAAAACCTCAACTAACCCTCGTTTTTCTAAAGATCTCACAACAGAAACACTAATATTTAGAATTTCCAAAAGATCTGTAAGAAATGGTGTAGTAGCTGAAGAAGATAAATAATCCAGAACTCTTTTTTGTGAACTAGAGAGGTCTTCATTATCAACTCTTAGTAATTCGTCTATAGTATGATTAGTAGTTAGCCTTACAGCCATTTGCTTTTTAGCTCGTGTCTTTTGCGGCTCAATTTGCTGCTCAACTTGGATTAAACCATCTTTTTCTAGTTCACGAGTTATAGCAGCAAGTCTAGCTTTACTATATTCTTTTTCTAGTGTTTTAGGGTTTAAGCTTTTATTATTAGCAATTTGTTGCAAGGCTTTCCACTTAGTCGATCGCTCAATTCTACTAGCATCAAGGCTATTAAGCTGTTCACGTCCTGCTTCAGTAACAGAAATAGTCACTTCCATTGCAGCATTTATTCCTGCTGGTAGGGCAGCTTTTATCACTTCTCCCCAAGGAGCATAGTAATAATCTGCAATCCAGTGTGTAAGCTCTAAAATTTCTGGAATAATTAATGGAGTTTCATCAATAACTACTAAAATTTCTTTTAATGATTCAGGAGAGATTTCTGGATCAATTTCATCGTGCAAAGCAACAATATAGCCAACTGTAGAACGTTTGCCAAAAGGGATTAGACAACGGCAACCTACTTGAATATCTTGTTGCATTTCTTCAGGTACAGAGTAGGTAAATGTCTGGAAAATATAAAGTGGTATCGCAATCTCAACATACATAATCACTCTTATTTTATCTTAGAAAAGAAAAATAGGTGAAATGTTTTCGCTGATCGAAATAATTCCTTTACTTCTTGCTTAAGAAAACAAACTTATAAGTAATAACAGAAATATGGCTAGACAGACTATTTGCATTAAAAAGGCAGGCTGTGTTATTAATCGAGTTATAAAAATCTTATGTATTGAATGAACCCAACAACTTATATTTTCAAGGTGTAGGATATGCAAATTTACAAACTATTCTTGTATCTTTTTTTAGTAGTTTCATTAGTAGGAGTAACAAAACTCCAAGCTAGTAGCGAAGAAACCCTAGTATCTCCAATCAAACAAAGAAAATTTGAGTTTACATACTCGGCCACTGTCCAAATTCCTGAAGGAAGTACGTCTGCTAAACTATGGTTGCCTGTGCCAAAATCTGATATCAATCAACAAATCACTAACGTTCAAGTTAAATCAGAACAACCTGTTAGCTTTTTAACTGATGCTGAGTATGGAAATTCTGTTTTAGTGGCTACTAGTAATAATCCTAAAGCAGGAACATTTACAGTAGAAATGGCCTTTCAGATCACTAGACAGGAAAATATTAATCGTCTGGCATTAGATGGAAAAACTATTCAAAAAACTTTCACAACTCTACCTGATCCTTTAATGCCACGTTGGTTACAACCAGATAAATTAGTCCCTATAAGTCAGCGAATTAAGGACTTAGCAACAGAAATCACTAAAGATAAACTAACTGATGAGGAAAAATTAACTGCAATTTATTACTATGCAGCAAATAACCTTAAGTATGATAAAAGCGGCTCTGGTTGGGGAAGAGGCGATATTTATTTTGCTTGTGATGAAAAGCGAGGAAATTGTACAGACTTTCATGCTTTAATTATTGGTTTATGTAGGGCTGTTGGTATTCCTGCTCGCTTTGCTATTGGGTTTTCAGTTCCAAATGACAAAGCAGAAGGACAGATTGCAGGCTATCATTGTTGGGCTGAGGGCTATATTAAAGGAAAAGGTTGGATTCCAATGGATGCATCAGAGGCTAGTAAAAACCCTCAACTAAAAGATTATTTTTTTGGCGCACATGATGAAAACCGAGTTGAATTTTCTATTGGTAGAGATGTTGCTTTACCAGGAATTCATTCTGAACCATTAAACTTTTTTATTTATCCTTATGCTGAAATTGATCAAAAGCCTACGGATAAAGTAGAAAGAAAATTTGCTTTTAAGAATTTATAAATAACTGAAATGTAACGCTTTTTAGGGAATGTAAAAAAGCATTCCCTAATTGCTTAACTTTACTCATAGCTTAAAGCTATTACAGGGTCTTGACGTGCTGCATAAATAGCTGGATAAAGTGCTCCAACTAAGGCTCCAATTATCCCTATAAGCGTTGTTATAACTAACCATTGCCACTCAAATTCAACTTTTTGTAAGCTAGTAAAATTAATTAATAAAAACCTAGAAATCAAAGCTAAAATATGACCTATTAAAACACCAATTATTCCTATTACTAAAGCTTCTTTTTCTATTGTCCAGATAATAAAAGAACTTGATGCCCCTAAGCTTTTTAATACACCTATTTCGCGGGTTCTTTCTACAATAGCTGTATACATAGATAGTAAAATAACTAGTGTGCTAATAAATATAGATAGAGCTACAAGTACATTTAAGAAAACATCTAAGGCAGGGATTCCCTGAGAATAAAGCCTAGGCAAATCGCTAGTAAAAATTATTTGGGTATCGGTAGTTGCTTGGCTAATTGCTTTAGCTACAAGCTCTTTATCCTGAGGATTTACACATCTAACAAAAAGCATTGTACATCGATTTTCTGCTGATAGCAGTTCTTGAAGCATAGATAATTTAACTTTAATGTGTGAGCCTACTACAGGAGAATATATTCCAGCTAACTTAAAGGTTTTATCTAGAGTTTTTACTTGGCTTCCTATAGTTAATTTTTTTTCAACAGCATATTCTTCATCTACTACAACTTCAGTATTGTCACTAGGAGCTTTTCCATTTATTAACTCAATACCTGTTGTTTGCGAATAGCTATCAAAATCAATACCTTCAGTAACACGAAAACCAATACCTGTACCAGTATTTTGTATATATTGAGCTATAGGGGTAACAGATTTTACTCCAGAGATTTGACTAACCTGTTTTGCTAGTTCAATATCCATTGACAAGGTATTAGAAGAAAGCCCGGCAGTAAAACTCCCAATAGGTCTAACAATAATTTCTGCTGCCATATTTGCTTCCCTACCAGCACGGTCATTTAACATTCCATGAGCTAGACCAACTATAACTAATATTAAGACTATTCCTATTGATATTCCTAAGGCAGTAATTAAAGTCCTTAAAGGACGATGTTTAACATTGGCTAATACCAAATTTTGCATTCTATTAGAAGACTCCTTGATGTTTGTTAAAACCAAGAACGGAGCAAGTTAAAAACTTTGCATTTTCTTATTTACCTTTTATTGCTCTAATCACATCATTTCTTTTATCTGCAATAAATAAATTACCTTCTTTATCAACAGTAATATTAGTAGGCATTGAAATGCTAGCACTTATTGCTGGGCCGTTATCACCAGTAGATTTATCCATACCATCACCAGCTATGCTAGTAATTATTCCAGTATTTGCATCAATTTTACGGATACGATTATTTAAACTATCTGCAATAAAAATATTATTGTCTTTATCTATAGTAATAGCTCTAGGATTATTAAAAATAGCTTTTTTAGCCGTTTTCCCATCACCCTTAAACCCTATTTTGCCACTACCAGCTATTGTAGTAATAATTCCAGATCCTAAATTAATACTACGTATTCGGTTACTATCATCAATCACAATTAAGTTATTTTTATTATCTAAAGCTAAGTCTCTAGGAGAAGCTAAACCAGCGTTAATAGCTTGGCCTTCATCGCCGCTAAAAGCCAACTGTCCATTACCGGCAATTGTAGAGATTTTTCCGCTCTGAACATCAACGCGACGGATACGATTATTTGCAGTATCAGCAATAAAAAGATTTCCTTGAGCATCTACTGTAATTGCAGTAGGAATAGATAGAGTTGCATTAGAGGCTAAGCCTCCATCACCACTAAAACCACCTAGACCTTTTCCCGCTATAGTGCTAATAATATTTGTTTTAGCATCAAGCATACGAACACGGTTTAGTGGTTCAACTATAAAAAGATTTCCAGTATTATTATCTATAGCAACATCAAGGGGTTCATTTAAGTCTGTTTCTAGCGCTAGTTTACCATCACCATTAAAGTTACGTCGGCCTGTACCTGCCACAGTAGTTATTTTTCCTCTACTATCAACTTTTCTTATTAAGTTATGTAAACTATCAGCAATAAATAAATTACCATCCTTATCAAAATCTAATCCTTTAGGGTCAAAAAGCTTAGCTTTATTTGCTAAGTTTCCATCCCCAATTCCTATACCAGCTAGAGAGCTAATTATACTAGTAGTAGCATCTATGCGACGAACTTGATCATAAGCATTATCAACAATAAAAATATTGTTATTTTTATCAACAAGTAAGTTTGTAGGAAAAATGGTTGCATTAGTAGCTAAACCACCATCACCATTATTAGCGGTTAAGGTTTTTATACCACTTCCTGCAATTGTTGTAATTGCTCCTGTTAATACATCAACGCGTTTTATTTTATTATCGTCTGAAATAAAAAGATTGCCATCCTTATCTGTAGTAACACTTAAGGGAAAAATCAAGCTAGTTTTAGCTGCTATTTCTCCTTCATTATAAGTGCAATTTAGCATACGAAAAGGATTACAACCATTTCCAGCTAGGGTAGAAAGCAGTCCTGTTTGACTATCAACTTGGCGAATGCGATTACTAATAAGTATATTATCAATCTGAGGCATTGCGTTTGTTTCAACTATTAGTAAATTATCTTGGTTACTAATAGCAATTGCTACAGGAATTAAATTAGCTGTTATGGCGTTTTCCCCATCTCTACTAATACCAGGCCGTCCACTACCTATAGTACTTATCATTTTGCTACTAGCATCAATACGGCGTATTCTAAACGACTCAAGTTGTAAGGTGTATAAATTACCTGATTTATCAATAGTTAGACTAAAAGGGTTGGTTAAAGTGGTTTCTATAGCTTCTACATTATCTTTATCTTGACCTGCGTTTCCATTTCCTGCAACTGTAGTAATTACACTACTATCAGGATCAACTCTACGAATACGATTATTACCTGAATCTGTTATAAAAAGTGCGCCTCGTTGATCTAAAGCAATCCCTGTAGGAAAATTTAAGCCTGCTGTTATAGCTGGCTCAGCATCCCCTGTAAAACCTGGCTTACCATTGCCTGCAATAGTAGTAATTTTACCGCTTGTTAAATCTATTTTTCTTATCCTATGGTTACTAGTATCAGCAACTAATATATTACCCGCTTTATCAAAAATTGCCATACTCGGTGAATTTAAGCTTGCTTGAACGGCAAGTTCTCCATCACCAAAAGCTCTATCACCACCTATTACCGTAGCAATATCACCAGAAGTTAAATTGCTAGGTAGTAGACTAAATATTTGTGCTTGTCCCTTAAAAGGTCTACTGGAAAACATTAATAAAAAACAACAAAATAGGGCTAATGAGGCAATAAGTTTTAACTTCATAAGTTTATTTACCAATATTTTTAGAATTTAGAATTAAGTTTTTATGGAAAATGGTTAGTCTATTAAATCTATCTTTTACGGCGCTTTAGTTTTTGTGGACTACGACTAAGTAGAGTATAACCAATCATTTTATAAAGCAATCTTGCTCCTACATTACCATCCCATTCATTGGTTTCATCACTAGAGGGAGCGACTTCTGTAAGATCAAAACCAATAATTTTTCGTTCAGATCGAACTAAACCAGCAAGTAGAGCAATTATTTCTTGAAAACTTAGTCCTCCAGGAACAGGAGTTCCTGTATTTGGGCAAAGAGTAGGATCTAAGCCATCAATATCAAAAGAAAGGTAAACTTGTTCAGGTAAATCTTTAATAATTCCATCTACAATTCTAGCCCAAGGGACACCTTCAAATTTATGGGCCATTAAAACTTCATCAAAATAAGTAATGATACGACCATGTGAGCTTTTAATTATATTTAATTCACCCTCAGAAAAATCTCTAATACCTACTTGAACTAATTTTGTTACTCTAGGTAAATAATTTATAACATTATACATAATCGATGCATGTGACCAAGAAAAGCCTTCATAGGCTTCTCTAAGGTCAGCATGAGCATCTATATGCAAGATTCCAAACCCACCTTCATAGGCTTCAGTATGTGCTTCAATTGCGCCAAAAGGAGTTGCATGATCTCCTCCTATTACGCCTACAATTTTATTTTTAGATAGTAGATCTCTAGTAGTGTCATAAACATAGCGATTAACTTTACTACTATACTCATTAACTTTATCTAAATTAAACTTTAAGCGAGGTGAAAGAGTGCTTCCACCTTGCTCAATGATTGGAGCAGCTAGTTTTTTAGCTTTACGGTTAAAGTCATGAATTTCTTCTGACTCTTCTAACATATAAATGCCTAATTTATATGGTTGACCTGTTCCATAATCATAGAGGTCTACTTGTTTGCTAGCTTTTAATATTGCTCTTGGGCCTAGAGCGGCACCTGAACCATAAGAAGTAGTCGCTTCAAATGGAACAGGAATTAAAACAACTTTGCTATTTGCTAAATTGCTAGGCAGTCCAAAAATACCAGAGTCAGGCAGTGCAGCAGCGTTAGCGTCAAAATTCTCTGTCATTCTATAACACCGCCCTAGTTAAATTTTCTGGCCCCTCATCAGTAACATGAATGTTATCTTCTATACGAATACCACCTAAAGGAGTTAATCTATCAATTGTTTTCCAATCAAAAAGTGCTTGGTCGCTACTATTTCTATAAGGCTCAAGCAACATTGGAATAAAATAAAATCCAGGTTCTATTGTGAAAACTTGCCCTTTTTCTATATTTCTAGTAAATCTTAAAAAAGGATATTCTGCTGGAGGTGGGGCTGGAGTGCCTTCTTCATCAGCTACATGGCCTGATACATCATGAACTTGAATTCCTAATAAATGCCCAATTCCATGAGGAAAAAAAGGATGTGTAAATTGACGTTCAAATATTTCTGCTGCTGATAATTTTATCAGTCCCAAGTCAGATAAAATTTCTGCTACACCTTGATGAGTTGAGCGATGAATTTCAATATAAGATAGCCCTACTTTAACTTTTGCTACCAAGGCTTTTTGTAGTATCTCCATTTTATTAAGTAGTTCTTCAAATAAAGGGTCTGCGCCTTGGCGTAAGTAAGTACGTGTAATATCACTACAATAACCAAAGGTTTTAGCTCCAGCATCAATTAAAAGCAAATTTCCAAAAGTGGCTTCATTACCGCGCTTTTGCTGGTAATGAAGAACTGAGGCTTTTTCATTAAGCGCAACTATGTTTGTATAGGGAGTTTCATATTCTGTAGCATCTATTGCATTAAGATAATCTCTATGAATATGTCGCTCGCTTAGTCCATTATTAAAGCCTTCCATTGCCCTACGATGACCGTGCGAAGCACGCTCATTAGCTAATTTAAGACAAGCTACTTCATAAGGAGTTTTCTTTGCACGAGCAAAATCTAGTCTAGCCATTAGCATTTTAGGCTGTACTAAATCCTCGCTTACACCCCATTCTTGAACTAGTTTAGGGTTATTTCCAATATAAGCAGTTTTGCTTAAATTAGGAAGATAGTTTTGTACTTGAGAGACTTTGTTTACTTCTATAAGCTCAAATTGGTCTAAGTAGTGATTTAGATTATCCTTAGGAATTTCATACCAAAAATCTTTTGGAACATAGCGAAATAGTCTTAAGTTTTTGCCTGGTTGAAAAAGTAGAAAATGGTCTGGCCCTTCTAAAGGAAGCCAATGAGTAAAATGGGGGACAGAGCGAAAAGCAATATGGTTATCATCAGCAAAGTAATAGCTCTCGCTACCAGAATGAATTAATATAGCGTCAAGCGCTAAACCTTTTTCTTTTAATATATTTAATGTATTTTCATAATGTATTTTTAATAAAATAATATGTTCTTTATAAAGTGTGGCTAATTGCATTAAAAACTCCTGAGCTTTATTTGAAGATTAAAATGAGATTATAAAAAAGTGTGGAAATAAGAAAAATATCTAGGTTTAAGAGGAAAGTCAATTAAAGGTTGTGCTAAATAAAATGTTAAATAAAATGGTTATAGGATTACAAATTATTAAAAATTATAGATGGTTTTAAGAACTAGCTTATTTTGCTTATTCTATATTAGTATAACTAGATAATAACTAGATATTGGACTAAGCTTATTTTCTAGTTTTATTTTCTAGGAAAATTCAATAACCTTAGGATTAAAAACGTTGCTTGACGCTATAACTTAAACGTAATACCATAGATTCTTGGTTTTAAGTCTACTAATTACCTTAAAAATTGTAATACTCGATTTTCAGCTAGAAATTTTGTTTAGTTAACATTAGGGAGAGGTTTAATGAAAAAAATCCTAGTTGTAGATGATGAAGAAGATATTCGGGATCTTCTTTACGATATATTGTCTGATTCAGGTTATGAAGTAGTTTTAGCCGAAGACGGGTTAAAAGCCGTAAGTGAAGTAAAGAAAAGCCCTCCAGATTTAATTATTCTAGATGTTATGATGCCCGTTATTAGTGGGCCTCGTCTAATGCTGCTTTTGCGATCCTATACTGAACCTGTAAGTAGGATTCCTATTATTATTTGTTCTGCATCTCATGTGGTTGATGAAGTCCTACATTCAGACGAGTTTGACGTACAGCCAGAAGATTGCATTTCTAAACCATTCCAAGTTAGAGAGTTAATACGTAAAGTCTACGATAGAATAGGAAACTAGCCTAATTTATATTCTATTTTTTACTTAATAGAGTTTCTAAAAGTGAGCTAATATGCTCACTTTTTCTTTTTGTCCTTAAAAGAGAATAAGGATAAAATTTTTAGCAACACGTAACTAATTCTTTAACTCAAACGTTCATAATAATTAATTAGCAAAAAGCAAAATCAATTATAAAAAGCGTGGCTAGGGCTAAATGAAACAGGCCGTAGAAAAAATAGCTATTACAACTCTTAAATCTGATGCCTCAAAACAAACCGATGAATCTTTAATTGCTACACTTAGTAGTGGTAATGAAGAAGCTTTTAATGAGATTTTTGAGAGATATCGCTTTTGGGTAGCACGTATTGTTGGCCGCTTTTTTCGTCGTCCTGAGAGAGTAGAAGAAATTGTTCAAGAAGTCTTTACTAAGCTTTACTTTACTTCAAACTATTTTTCTCCACAGCCTGGAAAGACTTTTGCTAATTGGCTCTCTAGTATCACAATCAATTTTTGTTATGATGAACTTAGGCGACTTAAACGTAGACCTGAACAATCAATAAGTGATCTTACTCAAGAAGAAGTTTTTTGGCTAAAAGAAAAGCTAACCGCTAAAGAGTCATCTTCAGCAGAAACTCAAGTGATTTTTAGCGATTTAGCAACTAAACTTTTATCGCAACTTAGCCCTGAAGATAGACTAGTACTTACATTATTAGACGTAGAAGAATTATCTGTAAATGAGATTGCTAAAGTTACAGGCTGGTCAGTTTCTAAAGTAAAAATACGTGCATATAGAGCTAGGCTCTCACTGCGTAGCTTACTAAAAAATTTTCTATAAAACATTATAGAGCTAACTTGTAGAGGTAACAATGTTTTGGAAAAAATCTAAAGTTGAAAATGAAAAATTAGATAATCTAGGAAAATTATTACTTAAAGCATCTGCACTTAATAAAGAAGAAGTCGAAAAGATTGCTAATTCTCCAGAGCTTTACATCCATTTGCGAGCTAATATTAGAAAAGAGACTCTTAAACGCTCTGAAACAGGAGATAATTGGTTAGCAATATGGTCTATTGCCCGTTATGCTTTGCCTGTAATGGCTTTGTTAGCAATTATTACCTTAGGTTCTTTTTGGGCATTAGATGTAGAAATTGAACAGGTTAGAGTAAATACTCCTAACTATTTACCATCTGATATTAATCTTGTACCTGTAACAGCCTGCTCTATTTCCTCAAAAGCTGAGTGTATTGTTTCTAGTAATGATGTTATTTCAATAGTTTTTCAAGAAACTGAGGAGATAAAATGAATCAGCAAAATAGAATTTGGCTAAAAGCTTCAGCTATCTTAATAATAGTTTTTTTATTAGGCATAATTACTGGAGGCGCTTTAGATAGCCTATATCGTTCTAAAGCAAAAACTTTGGTTACATCCTATAATAAAACAGAAACAACTGATCATTTAGAGAGTCTAAAAAAGGATTTAAATTTATCTTCTGAACAAGTTATTGCAATGCAAAAAATTTTGACTGAAATGAGACAAGATTATAAATCACTCTGTTCTGAGGTTCGCCCTAAGTATGAAACATTACGAGAACAAGGACGCACAAAAATGCGTTTGCTACTCTCTGAAGATCAGAAAAAACTATTTGACCTAGTAATAACTAGAGAAGACTGTAATTGTCCTTACTTAAATAAACAATAAGGTTTAATTTAAGTAAGGGTTGGTTCATTTTTCAAGCTACTAAGCTGGGAATAATTTTCTAGTGGTTAAGAAAATCTAATTTTAGTCATATTTTTAACTTAGTAGTATCTTTTATCTTAACTAATTAAACAACCCTTTTTACTCTACAATTTATATTTAGTTTCCCTAATTAAAAACGCTAGTATGTAGCATATCTTATTTTCATTTAACCCATTAATAAAAATAAGCCACAAAATTTAAGTTTAACTTTAAGTTAGCTTTAAATCCTTCATATTTACTCTAAAGGCTTTAGTTTAAGATAAATCCATTATTAATTTTCTTTAAAGTATTAATTTATTAACTTTGTTTTTTCTACAAAGTCTTTTAGAAAATTGACAATTAGCAGATGCTTAGTATATTCTTGATTGTTAGAGTAGCGCGTAAAGAAATACAACACATTTGCTAACAGTTATTAAATTTAGCTTCGGCAACCCAAGCTAAGTTTTTTGGATCTAGATTATATAATATCCTTTTATCATTTCAGATTGAAAGCCTAAGGTAAACCTCTTACATGAAGGAATGTGTCAGTTGTAGCCGCAAATTTCCTGACCACATGGTTTTTTGCCCGTTTGATGGTGACATGCTTGACGGTGAAGTAGAAGATCCGCTTATTGGGCGTGTTATAGATGGCAAATACCGTTTGGAAGAAAAACTAGGCGAAGGTGGGATGGGTACTGTTTACCGTGCTAAACATGTACTTATTCAAAATGACTTGGCCGTAAAAATCCTTCACTCCGCACTAGTTGCCGATCGTCATGCTGTAGCTCGTTTTCAGCGCGAAGCAACAGCCGCAGCTAGAATAAAACATCCTAATGCAGTTGGTGTTACAGACTTTGGTCGTACAGAAGATGAAATAGTTTATATTGTAATGGAACTATTTGTAGGAAAGTCCTTAAGAGATATTATAGAAGAAGAAGGAGCCTTACCTGTAGAACGTTCTATCACCATAGTTAGACAGGTCTGCTTAGCCTTAGATGCAGCACACCGTAGCGGTATTATTCACCGAGATATTAAACCTGATAACATTGTATTAGAAAAAAATAATGGACAAGGAGAATTAGTTAAAGTCCTAGATTTTGGTATTGCTAAACTTAAGGATGGCCCTAGTAATGAGATTGGTGGGCGCTTAACTCGTCAAGGTGTAATAATTGGTTCACCTCATTATCTTTCACCTGAACAATGCCAAAACTCTGAACTTGATGCTAGATCAGATCTTTATAGCTTAGGAATAGTTCTTTATGAAATGTTTACGGCGGATGTTCCTTTTAAGGCCCCTACTCCTATTGCTGTAGCAATGATGCACACTACTGATAAACCTGCACCTGTAAAAGAAAAGCGCCCTGATTTACCAGATGGTATTGCTCAAATAGTAATGCGATCCTTAGAAAAAGATCCTTCTTTAAGACCACAAACTGCAATAGAGCTAGCACAAGAATTAGAACGGGCTTCTTTAGAATCAGGAGTCATCGTGCCACCACTACCTGGTGCTGGAACAGCTTACACCCTACCTACAAGTAGCGGCACAAATATTCCTATAATGTCTCCCGATGCAAGTCTATCAAGCCCTACAACAAGCTCTCATAAAGTTACTCCTGATCTTAAATCTAGTTTAAGCACACTTGCTGGTAATAAATATGCAACTACAGGCTCCTTATCACCTGAAAAATCTACTACTGAGACTAAACCCCCTTCAGATAGAGCAACTGGACGATTAAGCTTACCTACCACAGGTAGTATTCCTAAAATAAAAGAAACTCCTAGTTTTATTGCTAGTTCATCAACACCCACATCTATATCTAATACCGCCCCTGTTTCATTAGGTAATACATCCTTGGTTAACTTAATGTCTACAGGTGAAACTGAAGTTAAAAGCAAGTCTAGTAAAAACGTCTATATTTTAAGTAGCGTAGTAGTTCTTTTAGTAATAGCAGTTTCTTACTTTGCTTTTTTTAGTAACCCCACCAATACAACTAGCCCAACTCCCCTTAAAACATCTAGTACATCTAGTCCTGGTACAGATATAGAGGGGATGGTGTTAATTAAAGGTGGTAGCTTTAAGATGGGTTACAACTTATCAGAAAAAGATGATAAAACAAAATTTGTTGGGCCAGAGTATGAAGCCACTGTAGAAGATTTTTATATTGATAAAACAGAAATTAGTAACCAGGACTATAAAAAATTTATAGACGCTACTAAACATCCTAGCCCACCTGGTTGGAAAAATAATCAATTCCCTGCTGGAACAGACCTATATCCTGTTACTGATGTGACTTTGGCTGACGCAGAGGCTTATGCAAAATGGGCATCTAAAAGACTTCCAACAGAAAAAGAATGGGAATATGCAGCTAGGGGTAGTGATGGTCGTATCTATCCTTGGGGAAAAAATTGGCAGAACGGCGTAGCGATTTCAGCAGAGCTAAAAGAAGATGCTCCTCGTACTGTCGGTAGTTTACCAAAAGGAGCAAGCCCTTTTGGTGTACTAGATATGGCAGGAAATGTTTGGGAATGGACATCAGATAAATTCTCTCCCTATCCTAATAATAAAGAAGTTGTTGATCCAAAATTAAGAGATACTATAGTTATTCGTGGAGGTAGTTTTAAATCTAACCAAAAGGTTTTAACTACTTATGTCCGCAATTTTGTACCACCAGATTTTAAGGGCGATATTCTAGGATTTCGATGTGTAAAATCAGCTAAGTAGTTATGAAAAAGCTAAAAATATTATTAATAATCTTTACTATACTTATAATAAATTATTTACCCCAAACAATCTTTGCACAAGACATTGGTATATTTAGCGAGCCTGCACCAGCAAAGAAAAAAACACCTGAAAAAACAGTCACTCGTAAACCACCTCCACCGCGTAAAACATCTGAGCCAGCAGAAAAACCTAAGCGACGTGTAACACTAACAATTATTTCTGACCCGCTAGAATGTGAAATATATCTTAATGATATTTATAGAGGTACAACCGCTTCTCTTAATGGAAAACTGGTAATCCCTGACTTAGATACTACAGTTTCATATAGTCTAAGAGTTTATAAACGCGGTATTGGAGAAGAAGTAAAAACTTTGGCACTAAGCCAAGATCAAGAAATACAATTTTCCTTAAAAGATAAGACAGCTAGCAATAATGCTAATAAACCTAATAACCCTGATAAAAATAATTCTACAGAGCTAGCACTTAATACTTCCTCTAGCAAAGAGCCTACTAAAGAGCCTGACAAGGAAACTGTTAAAGATAAAGAACCTGATAAGGAACTTGATAAAGAGCTTAGTAAAGAACCCATTAAACAGCCTGATAAAGAGCCTATTAAGCCTACTAATGATACTTCAGTAGCTATAAACACTAGTCCAGCTAACACAGTAACTACATCTGCTAAACCTGTGATTACTCCTCCTCAAAGAGAAATGGTTCTTATTGCAGGAGGAGAGGTAACAATAGGTTCAAACTCTAGTATTAAAACAGATCTTTTTCGACCACAGCATAAAGTAAGCGTTGGGGCATTTTTTATAGATGTCTATGAAGTAAATAACGCTGATTACAAGCTTTTTTGTGATGCAACCAATCGGACTTATCCTCCTAATCCAACTTGGGACAAGGATTATTTCTTAAGTAAACCTAATTTTCCAGTAATAAATGTGTCTTGGGAAGATGCTACGGCTTATGCAAATTGGGTAGGAAAACGTCTTCCAACAGAAGAGGAATGGGAAAAAGCTGCTCGTGGTACGGATGGCCGCAACTGGCCTTGGGGAAAAGACTATCAAGTTAGCTTAGCTAATCTAGCTGGGACAGAAGATGGATTTGAATATACCTCTCCTATAGGAAATTTTCCTGGAGGTCTAAGCCCTTATGGTGCGCAAGATATGATAGGCAATGTTTGGGAGTGGACTTCTAGCCTATTTAAGCCTTATCCTGGAGGGACTGATGATGCAAGATATGTTGAAAATAATGAAAAATATAGGGTAATTCGTGGGGGTGGCTATAATTCACCTCTAAAAGACTTGCGTACTGTAGCATTTCGTTTTCCAGGAGAATTAAAACAACGTTATGTGGCTACTGGGTTTCGTTGTGCTAAGTCACAATAATCTAGTAATCTGGTCTTAGTCCGCCAAACCATTCTAGAAAATGCTGGCATATAGAGATAAATGTAGTAAAATCTCTCTGATTTGTCTTTAGCAAAATCCTAAAAATTAAAGAGGATAAATTTAATGCTGAAACATCAGCATAAGGTTCTTTTTGTAGATGATGATTTAGAAAACTTAAAATTAGCTGAAAAAGTCTTTCGTAATAACACTACTATACTAATAGCAGAAACTATAGAGACGGCTTTTAAGCTTTTGGCAGAAGAAGAAATTTCTTTAGTTGTTTCTGACCAAAAAATGCCTTCAATGAGTGGGCTAGACTTTCTTCGTGAAGTAAAACGTCGTTCACCTAATACAATTCGTTTTTTACTTACAGGAGTAGTCGATTCAGATGAGATACATACGGCTATAAATGAAGATTTAATTTTTACTTATATTATTAAACCCTATAAATTAGCCGATGTAAGACTAGCAATAAGTCGCGCCTTAGAAAATTATGAACTAAGCGAAGAAATCTCTCGCCTTCGTCAAGACTGGCAAAAAACAGCTAAAGAAACTGCTACATTGCTTGAATCTGGAAGTGCTTTATCTTCTGTTAGCGATGTTCCAAAAATTCTAGATCGTATAGTAAATATTTTATGTAAAGACTTTGGCTATCAAGCTTGTGCTATTGAATTAATAGATAAAAATAGCTGGGAATTATTTATTAAAGCAAGCGCTGGTTTTCCTGATAAAACTAAAGAGCGCCGCTTAACTATTGAAGGAACAGGTTTAGTTAGTTATGTTGCACGTACAGGAAAAACTACTTACCTTCCTGATGTTCACAAAGACGAACGGTATGTAGTAGAAAATCTTAGTACTCAATCTCAGTTAACCATCCCTTTAAGAGTTGGAGAAGCTATTATAGGAGTTCTTAATATTGAAAGCGCTAGACTTGATGGTTTTTCTGAGCGCGATATTTTTATCTTAAGTTCAATTGCTGATAAGGCTGCTGCTATTGTTCAACAGGCTCACTTATTTGACTTGGTATCAAAAGGCAAGTCTGAATGGGAAACGGCATTTGATGCTATTTCAGATAGTATTTTTATTTTTGATAATAAAAAAAGATTAAGGCGTGTTAATAGTGCTGGGTCAAAACTGCTTAAACAGCGTTTTGATCTTTTACTAGGACAATATTGCACTAGCCTATTTCCAGATGAAGAAAGAGTAGGTCTAGTAAAACGTGTTTTTGAAGAACAACAACGAATATCAGAAAAAATAATTGTTGGAGAAGAAGAAATTTTAATGAATATTATGGCCGACCCTATACTAGATGAAAAAAAGGAAGTGTCTGGCTGTGTTATAGTTTTAAGAGAAATAACTTAAGTCATTAGTATGGAAGATAGCGATTTTCTACAGTATAAAAAATTGTTAGAAGATGTTGACCTATTAACAGGAAATTTACATAAACAATTTGTTAAGCAAATTACTTGTCATTTAGGTTGTACAGGTTGTTGTTATCAACAACTTAGCCTTTCTCAAGTAGAAGCTAATTTTATTAGTAAAGCTATAAAAACACTACCCCCTCCTACTCAAGAAAAAATACTTTTTGCCGCCAAAGCTATAAAAAACAACACATCCACTACAGAAGCTTGTCCAATGCTAGATAATTTAGCTTGTGTAATTTATGAGTTTCGCCCTGTTATTTGCCGTACACATGGTTTTCCAATAAGTTTTAAGGATGATGAGACAGAAGAAACTTTTTTAGATGTTTGTCCGCTTAATTTTTCTGAAGAAGGGGAGTCTGTAGAGCTAAACCTAACAGATACAGTAGATATAGATCGCTTAAATTTGCGTCTAGCAGCAATAAACTATGCCTATTCTAGAGATATTCTAGAAGACAACAAAAAATTTGCCGAGCGAGTCCAAATGTCTGAAATTATTATTAGCACATTAACTAATCTAGGGCTATAATTGCTTAAATACACCGTCAATTAACACAATAGTCAATAAAAGGAGGCCAAAAAAGATGTCTGGATGTCCAAATTGCCGTGCTTATGTGTCTGATGGAGAAATGTTTTGCCGTTCATGTGGTTTTAATTTAGCTAGTTTTCAAGTTTCTACTCAAAACATAGATTTTCCAAAAACTTCACGTGTTCCTGTTTTATCACGTATTTCTAATTTTTCTGATAGCTGCAAAGCTAATTGGAACCGTCATGTTTTACCTATAATGGGATTTTTATTAGCGCTTTCCATAGGAAGTACTACAGCAGCATTTCTTAATAATGAGCCTGTCACCCCTCAAACAATTCAGCCAGTAATGGTAGTATCACAAACCGTTGAAACCGCTATTACCAAAAATTTCGAACGCTCCTATATGGGTGTTTACTTAATCTATGATGGAAACAGCAATGGAGCACTAATTGATCGTATTGTTGAAGGTAGTCCTGCTGAACTTGCAGGCTTAGTTAGCGGCGATCGTATTATGTCTATTAATGAAACAGAAATTTTTGTCCCTGCTGATGCTCTTTCTGTATTAAGTACTACTAACCCTGGTTCTTTAATTAATATGAGAGTACAGCGCGATGATATAGAGCTAAATATCGGCTTAAACACAGTCCGCCGAAACCAACTCCAATTAGATGAAATTTGCTACCATCAAGGTTTTTTAGGTGTAAGTGACTTAACCACCAAATACTTTGACCCTGATTCAGAAGGGAATGAATCTGTAGCTGGTGTATATGTTGGTCAAATTTTAGAAAATAGTGCTGCTGAAAATGCAGGACTAGTTGAAGGTGACACAATTCAAACAGTTAACGGGATTTTTGTTTTTGATGCTGGCGATTTAAGTCGTCGTATTCGTGCAAACAAAATTGGTGACACTGTTGAACTAGGTGTTTTGCGTAATGATGAGTTTATTACTATAAATGCTACTCTTAGTAGCCGCGAGTAAACTAAAACCTTACAAACAATCCTGGGAGCGGGATAATTAATCCTGCTCCACTGCCTATCATTCCTATTACAGAAGCAATTCTCCCCCAAACTACTACTTGATAAGTTAACCTATCATTATGCTTATCTTTACACCAATTAAAAAGAGCTAAACTAAAAACTAAGTTAATCAAATTAATAATAAAAATCTTTATATAAAAAGAGGTAGGACTGTACATCAACATACTTAAACGACTAGTAGATAGAGTATTTATATCTATTACACCTACAATAAAACAAATAGTCGCAATTACCGCAGCTATTGAGGTAGCAGATGTAGAAGGAGAAATAATAAATATTGGATTAGTTAATTGTTCTATTGGTAAAGCACTACAGCGAATACACAGATTAGTTTGCCGATCAAACATATCTGTTTGGTGACAAATCTCACAACGTTCTGGAGCTTTATTTTGTGTTATCTTAAAGTTCCATTGTTTCATAAAAATGCATTATATCATTCTACTAGTTTATGTGAAGAGAGAAGCTAAAAATTTTTATAAAATTTTTTTACACTACTTTAACATCTTGATTTATTTATAGTTATACTCATTAAATAAATTTTTCCATCAAATAATTTATAAATTTTACTCCTCTTAATTCTACTTCTTGTTCTTTAATTATTCTAAAACCTTTTTTTGAAAAAAAAGGTTTTGCTGTAATACTAATTTCTGCATATAACCTACTTAATCTTAAAATTTTTGCCTGTTCTTCAATATTACTTATCATAAGCTTGCCAACACCTTTTCCTTGATAATTTTTATGAGAGTAAAAACAATTAATATGACCATCTTCTTCTAATTCACTAAACCCAACAATTTTTTCATTATCTTCTACAATAAATGTAATAAATTTGCTTAAGCGGTCTTTCCATTTCTCTTGATCTATTTCTTCTGGTGCCCAGGCTATAACTTGTTCTTTTGTATAATCTTTAATATTAATTTCTCTTACTGTTTCAAAAAATAGCTTTATTATTTCTAAAGTATCATTATATTTATATCTTCTTATATTCATTAAGTGGTATTCCTTATAGTTTTTATATTTTAAAGCAAAAACGAACGCACGTTTATATCGTGTAAGAAAACCTTTTTGTGGTAAATTGATATTTTTCATTTGTTAATAGATTTTGGAGGTTTAGTTGAAAAATAACATTGATCCACTTTTTCATTTCCTTTTTTTAGATTTACGTTTTAGCGGTGATTTAAATTTTTATAAAGAGTTCCAACCTGACCGTGAGCCTCCTATAAACCTACAACACCTTGTAAAAAACCGTGATTTTGATATCGAGCACATTAAATTAGACTTAAGTATTAATGAGAAAGAAAAATCTATTTCTGGACAAGCTTTTATCACCCTTAAATCCTTTCTCAATGCTTTATCTGAAATAACGCTTGACGCTCTAGACCTAGCAGTGTCTCAAGTCTCTTTAGCAGAAAAAAAATTAGCCTATGAAACCTATTCTAATAAATTAGTTATCACTTTAGATAAAACTTATACTAGTAACGATACCATTACAGTAGCTATAACTTATTCTGCTAAACCAAGAAAAGGAATGTTTTTTATTGAACCAGATCAAAGTTATCCAAAACGTCATAATCAAGTTTGGACTCAGTGCCAACCCGATGATGCGGCTAACTGGTTTCCTTGCTTAAATATCCCTGCTGATAAACATACTTCAGAAATCTATGCTACAGTAAATAACAGGTTTACTACTATTTCTAATGGCCGTTTAGTTTCTATTTCAGAAGATAATAAAAACTCTACCAAGACCTTTTATTGGAAACAAGAAGAGCCTCATGCTAGCTACTTAATGTCTTTAATTATTGGTGAATATGAAGAAATTTCTCAACAAGCTAGTGGAGTTTCGCTTTCCTACTTAATTTACAAAGGACAAAAAGAAAAGACAGAAAAAATATTTGGCCGTACAGCAGAAATGCTTAAGCTTTTCTTAGAGAAATTTGGCTATCCATATCCATATTCTAAATATAGTCAAACTCTAGTTTCAGATTTTACTTTTTCAGGAATGGAAAATACTTCTGCAACTACATTAACAGATATTTTACTTGAATGGGCTTTAACTAAAGATTCTACATCTCAAGATATTTCTCATGATGAATTAATAGCTCATGAGCTAGCCCATCAATGGTGGGGTAATTTAGTTACCTGTAAATCTTGGCACCATAACTGGTTAAATGAGGGGTTTGCATCCTATAGCGAAGTTATTTGGCAAGAACACGCCTTTGGAAAAGAACAAGCAACACTTTATCGGCTACAAGATTTTAATGATTATTTACGCCAAGATTTAGGTGAGTCTCGTCGTCCTGTAGTCTTTGATCATTATGCATATTCAGTAGAGCTTTTTGACCGCCATGCTTATCAAAAAGGCTCTTTAATTGTTCATATGTTACGTAAAGAATTAGGAGAGGAAGCTTTCTTTAAGGGTATTAAACATTATTTACATAAACATGCATTCAAAGCTACAGAAACTCATGACCTAAAAATTGCTATGGAAGAGGCTACAGGAAAAGAGCTTGACACATTCTTTCAACAATGGCTTTATCGTGCAGGATATCCTGAGTTTTCCGTAAGTAGCTACTGGGATAATGAACAAAAACTTTTACGGCTAAATGTCTGCCAAACTCAAAAAGTAGACCAAGATACCCCTCTTTTCCGTTTAAGAGTAGCTTTAGAAATAACTACAGCTAAAGAACGTAAGGAATTTACTATTTTAGTTGAAAAAAGAGAAGCTGACTATTATTTTCCACTAGATAGTAAACCGCTTATGGTAATTTTTGATAAAGGCGACCATATCTTAAAAACACTTAGTTTTGCTAAATCTAAGGAAGAATATCTTTATCAGCTTAAACATGACATGGTTTTAGGAAGAATCCGAGCAGCTCGTGAGCTAGTTAATTTTAATGATGATATAGTAATTAACACTCTAGCAACTGTGCTAAAAGAAGATTTGGCTTGGGGTGTTGCTGTAGCTAGTGCTATTTCTCTTTCTGAGTTAAAAGGAGAAACTGCGCGTAAAGCATTGGAACAATGTTATTTAACTAGCAAAAGTGGTATGGTTCGTAGAGCCTGTATATGGGCATTAGGCAAATTTACACTTGATGATAGCCTTCTACACTTTTTACGCAATGCTATAGAAAATGATGGTAGCGATTTTGTTGTAGCAACCGCACTACAAGCCATTGCAAATACTAAAACAGAACAAGCTTTTGACATAATTTCTTCTGCACTAGAGCGACAATCTTATAGAGAAGTTATTGTTAATGGAGCATTTACAGCATTTATTCAATTAAAAGAAAAACGTGCTATCCCACTAGCAATAAAACTTAGCGAATATGGTAATCTAGTTCCTGCTCGTGATGGGGCAATTCGTTTTCTTGGTGAAGGTGCCAAAGGTGATGAAAAAGCTTTTGAGCGCCTAACAGAACTACTTAAAGACCCTGCATGGCGTACTCGCTTCCAAGTTTGTAAAGCCTTAGGTAAATTTGGGGATAAACGTGCAATTACTTTACTTAAAAATGTAGAAAAAGAAGAAGCTATAGATCATATTAAAAGCGTTGCTCGTGGTGTTTATCAAGCTTTGGAAAAGCAAGGTTAAGGTTATAAAATAAGTAGTTAAAAAACGGTTGGATTATGTTTGGTTGGCAACAAAAAACCCCTTTAGATCCTAATAGACCATTAAAATACGGTTTGCTTGCTGGTAATGGGCGTTTTCCTTTTCTAGTGCTTGATGCTGCACGCTCTCAAGGGGTAGAAATGGTAGTAGCAGCTATTAAGGAAGAAACCTTTCCTGACTTAAGCAAACACGCTAAGACCATTGAATGGATGGGGATAGGACAACTAGGAAAATTAATAAATTTCTTTAAGCGTGAGGGAGTAACTCATGCTTTAATGGCAGGACAAGTTAAACATAATCAAATCTTTAGCAAAGCAATCCCAGATTTTAGAATGGTAAAACTCCTAGCAAGTCTTCTTACTAAAAACACTAATAGTTTAATTGGAGCGGTAACTAAAGAGTTTGCAAATGAAGGGATTATGGTTATTGACTCAACTACTTTTCTTACTCCTCTTTTAGCTACTAGTGGAGCTTTAACTTTAAGAGAACCTAACGAAAAAGAACTTGCTGATATTAGTTATGGAGTAGAAGTAGCTAGAGAAATTGCCCGTCTAGATTTAGGGCAAACCATTGTAGTCTGTGATCGTGCTGTTGTTGCAGTAGAAGCTATGGAAGGCACCGATCAAACTATCTTGCGTGCTGGAACGCTTTCTAATGGTCGTCCTCTTACAGTAGTTAAAGTAGCTAAGCCAAATCAAGATATGCGTTTTGATGTTCCAGTAGTAGGATTACCTACTATTGAGACAATGATTAAAGCTAGAGCAAGTTCTTTATCAATCACCTCTCAAAAAACTCTAGTATTTGATCGTGAAGAAATGTTAGCTCTAGCTAATAAAAATAATATTTCTATTATTGGAACAAGCCTTTAAACATTTTCTAGAAGGGATAAATACCTTTTTGTAAACTATTAACAAAGCTATAGTAATAACACTAGATATATTTATTAAATATCTGCGTGGTTGCTTTGTATAATCTTGGTCAACTTGTGTATATTTGTAGGCTTAGTCTAGCAAATTAGCAATTTAGCAAAACCAAATACTTGAATATTTGAAGGTCACAATGTCAGCATCAAAAGATTTTATTGAAGTTAATGTTTTACCATTACCAGATGGACAGGAAAATGCTTTTTGTATTGAACTACAGGTTCAAGACTCAGATTTAAATCCACAACCATTTACTATCATTCTTGGTTTTCAAATGGAAAACGCTATTACAGGGCTTAATCTTAACGAAGATGCTATTAATCAACCAGAAATAGCATTTAGTCTAGCAAAAGATCTGCTCTACTGCGGTTCAGATGAAATCCCCCTACTTACAGACCTTCCTCCAGACGAAGCGCTTGCTGGTAAAATAGGTTATTACTATTTTATTGATACAGAAATGGAATTTGATAATTTAGGTAAAAAAGAAGAAAAAATGCAACGTTGGCACGTTAGTATTTTCCTATCGTCTATTGAAAGAAACCTGGATAAACAAGATCTTTTCAGAATGATCAAAAACTTGTTTAACCTTATAAATGCTCCAAAATAAGAGTTAGAAAATAGATGTCTATAGCAAATGATGATAATTTATCAAAAATTTTTGCTAAAGAAATACTTAAACCTGAAGAAGAAGTAGATCTTGGCCGTGCTGCTCTTTTAATGGCTAAGTGTGAATATATTAAACTAGATATTGATTTCTATCTTTCTCTCTTAGATGAAATTGCTAGCGTTATTAAGTCTAGGCTGCCAGAAAAGTCTTCTCTAATAAACCCTTTACTGATAATCAAAGAAATAAATGAGCATATTTATGAAGATTTAGCATTTCAAGGCAATAAAGAAAACTATTATGATCCAAGAAATAGCTTTCTTAATGAAGTATTAGTACGTCGTTTAGGAATACCTATTACCCTGTCTGTTTTTTATATGGAAATTGCACGAAGACTAGGCTTAAAGATTGATGGGGTTGGAATGCCTGGTCATTTTTTAATGAAATGCTATGTAGAAGACACAGAAATTATTCTAGATGCTTTTAACCAAGGTCAAATATTAGATAAAGATGCTTGCCAAGAACTAGTTAGTAACCTTTATGGCTCTGAAATAGAATTAAGACCCTCTTTTTTCCGAACTGTAAGCAAAAAAGAGATTTTAATCCGTATGTTAAATAACTTAAAAAATATTTATCTTTCCTCTAGCGATCATTTACGCGCACTTGCTACTATAGAAAGGCTTTTACTTATTACCCCACAAGCAATTAATGAAATAAGAGATCGTGGATTTGTTAATTATCGCTTAGGTAAATATTCTTTAGCAATTCAAGATTTAGAATTTTATTTAACCTATGCTCCTAAAAACCAAGAAAGCGAAGTAGTAAGTAAAGGTTTACAAAAAATTAAAGCAGAAATTGCATCTTTAAATTAAAACTCTAACTCCTAGTCAAATAAGTTAATTAAATGGTAAACAATTGGTTATACCCTTATCTAAGGGCACTAGTTCGTTTTTGGGTAAAGTTTTTCTTTAAGGAATTATCTATTTTAGACGCAGATTTAATTCCTAATCAAGGCCCTTTGTTAATTGTTCTTAATCATCCTAATAACTTATTAGATTCGGTATTAATTGCAAGTGTATTTCCTAGAAAAATTCATTTTCTTGCTACAGGACAGCTATTTAAAAATTCTATTTTAGCCTCTATTTTAACTGCCTCTGGAGTAATACCTGTTTATCGTAAACAAGATGGAGGAGATGAGGAAAAAAATAAACAAACATTTGCCAAAGTGACTGAAATTTTACAAAAAGGTGGTGTAGTAGCCATTTATCCTGAAGGGATAACCCATTCAGACCATTTTTTACATAAAATCAAAACTGGTGCGGCAAGAATGGCACTTGAAGCGGAAACACATAGTAATTTTCAATTAGGCTTGAAAATTATGCCTATAGGAATTAATTTTCTTTCCCGTAAATCATTCCAACGTTGTGTAACCATTAATTTTGGTCAGCCAGTACAACCCTTTACTAAACCTATATCAAAATCAGAAGAACGAAATGCTATTATTGACCTTACTAATAAGCTACAAGAAGCCTTAGAAGGAAAACTACTTAATATAGAGCAAGTAGAAATTCAGCCTATTGTCCAAGATCTAGAAGAAATTTATAAAACCTATCTTACTGAAAAATTACATAGAGAAGGCCATAAAGAACGAGCGGAAGCCTTTACACTTAGCCAACAAATTATTGATGCAGTAGAATTTTACCAACATTATCTTCCTGAAAAATTTAATGAACTCTACATAAGTATTAAAAATTATAAACGTAAGAGAGATTATCTAGAATTACCTGAATCTGCGTTTAGACAAGAATTTAAAGAAGGGTTTTCTACAAATGGTTACACATTAATTTTAATTGAAGTAATAATAGGGCTACCATTTTTTCTCTATGCTGTAATTCAGCATCTACTACCTTATTTTCTTCCCAGACTAATTAGCCATTTTGGTGCTCGTAAAGAAACTGATTATGCAACAATTAGATTTTTAGCTAGTATCATTACTTTCCCTCTATTTTACAGCTTACAAACAGGTTTTGTAATATCTCAAACAGGCTATTTAATCGGGCTATTTTACTTAATCAGTATACCTTTAACTGGAGCTTATGCAATTCGTTATTTTAATGGTTTACAATACTTTCGTAATAGAATACATTTACTCTATCTTTTTATGAATCAAAAAGGCAGATTAAAAAGGTTGGTTCAAGAGCGCGAACTTCTCATAAGACAATTAGATAAAGCGCGAGAAGTATTTTTAGAACATAAGAATTAACAAAATGAGTACGACAAAAAGATTAAAAGAAGCAGGATTAATTAATCCGCCTAGTTTTATCCCACATAACATTCATTATGAAACAATTATGGGTTCTGTTGCTTATGGAGTATCATCTGATACTTCAGATATGGATGTTTATGGGTTCTGTATTCCACCTAAAGATATGATTTTCCCTCACTTAGCAGGAGAAATTCTAGGCTTTGGAAGCCAAATTAAACGTTTTGAACAATATCAAGAGCACCATATTTTAGATAAAAGCGCATTAGCTGGTTCAGGTCGAAGTTATGACTTAACAGTCTATTCTATAGTTAAGTATTTTCAATTATGTATGGAAAATAATCCTAATATGATTGACTCTCTTTTTACTCCAGCCAATTGCGTCTTACATATTACAAAAGTTGGAAATATGGTTAGAGATAGCCGCCGGATCTTTTTACATAAAGGTTCTTGGCATAAATTTAAGGGCTATGCTTATTCGCAATTACATAAAATGAATACTAAAAACCCTACAGGTAATAGAGTAGAAATTAGGGAAACCTATGGCTATGACGTTAAGTTTGCTTACCATGTAGTGCGTTTACTTAATGAAGTAGAACAGATTTTGATTGAAGGCGATATTGACTTGCAACGCAACCGTGAGCAACTTAAATCTATCCGTCGTGGTGAATGGAAAGAAGAAGAAATTAGAGAATATTTTGCCAGTAAAGAACGCGATCTAGAAAAGCTTTATGTAGAAAGTAAATTACCTTATTCACCAGATGAGGCACAGATTAAAAAATTACTCCTAGAATGCTTAGAAGAACATTATGGTAATTTAGAAGATTGTGTTGTTAATCCAGATGCGGCTGTTTCAGCATTGCGAGATATAAAAGCTATTTTAGAAAAAGTAAATAATTTATTGTAAAGGTTTTCTATGGACGGGATTTTTGGATGGGTACTAAGTCTAGCCATAATTGCTACTGTTTCTTGGATACTAATTTACGACTATAAACGTAAGAAAAACCGAGGTGACAAAGAATTTGTCAAAGACCTAGAAATACAAGGCATTAGACGTAAGAAAAAAAGGAAGTAATATATGAGTGAGCTTATAACTTGGATTCTAGCGCTTTTTATTATAATAGGCGCTTTTTGGGCATTGACCTATGATTATCAATACAAACAATCCCGCACAGTAGAGCAGTATAAAAAAGATCTTGATAAACAAGGAATTACAGGCGAAGCCTTAGCTAGGACTGGCTTATTAGAGCTAGAAAAATTTCTTAAGCCAAATTTAGCTGCTGCAATTCAACAGCTAGAAGATGAAAAACAAGGTCAAACTAAAACAAAAAAACAAGGCGATGATGGCGACGATGAAAGCGATGAAAGTGATAAAAATCAAATCGATCAGAAAGTAACAAAAAGTTAAACTAAGAATCGTCTAATACTTAAATGCTCTATTCTCATGCTACTTTTCCCATCATTAAGTAAATCACTTAAAGCTTTACCTATACCAATAGAAAACTTAAACCCGTGCCCACTAAAACCTGCTGCAATTGCGACATTTGGATAATTTGGCAATAAGTCTACAAGAAAATCATGGTCTGGGGTGTTAGTATAAATACAAGTACTTGCCCCAAAATCCTCTCCTGCTAAATCTGGAATATATTGTTTTAGATAGTCTCTTAATTGTTCTATTTTCTCTTGGTTTATTTGCTGATGATAATCTATTATATCTAAGTAATGTCCGCTATGATGAAAACCTACTTTTATAGCTGGCTCAAGAAAAGAAGGTATTCCGTAGACTATATTTCCCTGATAGTTAATCCATACAGGGAAATTTTCTCTAGTAAATAATTGATGATTTCTAATGGGTCTAAAATAAACGGTTTGTTCTTGAGAGACTTGTAAAGGAAGTTCTAAATCAAAATATTTCAATAGTTTATTTGTCCATCCCCCAACTGAAATAATTAAATTACTAGCTTTATAATGATTTTTTTCTGTAATTATTTCTACAAGCTCTTTTGATGGTCGGATTTCTTTAACCATTTCATTATCTTGGACTATTGCGCCAAGTCTTTTTGCAGAGTTGACCATTACTTTTATAGATTGGGTTGGGTTAATAACTCCTGTATCTGGTGAATATATAGCTAAAGCGGATTTGCTTAAGTTAAACTGAGGGTAGCGTTTATTTAGTTCCTTAAAACCCAATTCTTCAAATTCGCTACCAAGTTGTTTTAATGCATTTTTTACTTCTAAAACATTTTGTTTTCCTATCTCGTCTTCAGCAAAATCTATTCCTCCTAAAATAGTTAGTAATTTTTCATTTGAAAATTTTTCTAACTCTCGCCAAAGCTCTTTACACTGAAAAGCAAGTTCAGCATAAGCTAAGTTAGTATAAGCAAACCTAAAGATACGTGATTCTCCGTGAGTACTTCCCCGACTATGAGCAATCTCAAACTGTTCTAGGAGTAAGACTTTCTTTCCTTCTTGAGCAAGTTGATAAGCAGCAGCACTTCCCATTGCACCAGCACCTAGCACAATAACATCAAAATTATTACTTAACATATATTCTTATTACTCTCCAAAACATTTATTAGAACAAAAGACAACGTAAGTTTATTGTTAAACTACTAAGTTAAGCAATCATAGCATTATCGTCAATAATCTAGACACTTTGACTAAAGCTATGTTATTCTTGCGCGAGTACACATCAAAATAAGCTTGGGCGTAAATTTCACAATGTTATTTAGTAATCTTGCTTAAGTGCCGCCGGGAAAGCACTTCTGTACTTTGTAGGTAGCCCCTACTAGAAAGTAAATTATCAGCGCTCGTGCTATGGAGGAAAAAACTAAATATGGAAAAAACTTTGACTAAAAAAGTTAAGGGAGCATTAGTATTATCTTTTGCTCTTATTGCGCTTCTCAGTTTAAGTTATACTAAAATAAGTGCTGCTGCTTATGATCTTATCAAAGAGTATCCCACAGGTGATAAAGCTAAAATAATTCTTGACGATCCAGAAAAGAAACGTTCATCTGCTGCTGGTGACAAAGGAATCACTTACTTTAATCACGAACACCATGCTTTTCCAAAACGCTTTGCTCAGTATAAAGATTCTTGTGTTATCTGCCACCACACCAATACCAAAAGCTTAACTAAAGCTATGGAAGAAGGTGTACGTAGATGCGATGATTGCCATAAAACTGATGACTCAACTTGTGAATTTGAAGGCACCAATGAAGATGTTAAATTCAAAGGTAAAAATGCTCTTAACGCTAAAGATGCCTATCACGGTACAGGCGATGAAAGCAAGCCTAACTCTAAATTAGCAGGCTGTATTACTTGCCATAAGGAAAGAGACATTTTCCCTGTTGGCTGTAATGAATGTCATACTGATCAAAAACCAGACCATTATGACGAATAATTTAACTCTAAGGTTATATTCTTAAGTTCTTAAGAAATAAGAAAGATTTAGAAAGGCTGAGGTATAAAAATCTCGGCCTTTCGTTTCTAGAAAAATTAAAAAAGTAGCTATTTTTTCTATTAGTTGCTCTTGTGCTAAAAGCTTAGTGCTGTCAAGATTAAAAGCGCCCACATTTAACTTAGGAGAAATCTTGCTAAAGCTATGTTTAAGCTTAAAGTATTTTTTTTAGTGTGTTTTTTATTTTCTTCTATCACTCAAATATCTTTTTCCCAATCAAATAAACCTTTATCTCCAAATAACCAAACTAATCAAACAACTAACCAAACGACTAAAAACCTCCCTCCAGCGCTAGTTTCATATATTAATCAGCCTCCTTTAGGCCAAGAAGAAATTCTTAATCGTGTTAAAGCAGCACGAACCTCAAATCAGGACTTTGATGATATTGCGTCTGATGTAGATCAACGTGGAATTAATTTTGTTCCAACAGATCAACTATTTAACCAACTAAGATTTTTGCGAGCTAGCATAGTTAATAATGCTTTATCTAGAGCAGATGAACGACGAAAAGCTTTAATGACTAAGCCAAAAAGCTTAGAAAACACAACTCTAGAAACTCTCCCTGAGGAAACTAAAAAAGAGCTTAAAGCTCTTCCATTTATAGAACAAGCTCGTGCTATAGCAAAAGCTTATGTATCATCACTACCTAATTTTATTGTACGTCAACAAGTACAGCGCTATGGCAGACCCTTAATTGAAGGTTGGAAATTAGGCGATTACTTAGAGCTAGCAGTTAGTTATTCTGTTGATCGTGGTGAAGAAATTAAACTTAGGTTAAAAAATGGAAGAACAGCAAATACTACATTCGAAGAAGTTGGAGGACTGACTTCTACAGGACAATTTGCAGGGCAACTCTCAGCAATCTTTAGCCCAGATTCAAAAACAGAATTTGTTGAAAAAGGCAATGTCGATTTTTATGGTCAACCATGTTTGGTTTTTGACTACAAAGTAGAAACTAGAAACTCGCGCCAACAAATAAAAATTGGTGGAGCACAAGCCATTACAGGCTATCGTGGTAGACTCTATATCCATCAAGAATCTAAACAAGTTCTTAGAATGGAGCAAGAAGCTATTGAAATCCCCTACTCTTTTCCTATCCTAGATGCAACCTCTGTAGTAGATTTTGGTTGGGTAACTATAGGCACTCAAGAATATCTTCTCCCTGTTAATGCTCAAGTATCTTTAACCAGTAGAGAAGATAGATTTACAGCACTTAACTGCATTTCTTTTAACAAATATAACAAGTTTGATACAGATGTAAAACTACTAGACTAATTTATATGATAATCCTTGAGACAAATAATTTACTTTTACGTAGTTTAGCTAGTGAAGATTTAGAAAGTGTAGTAAAACTAAATTCTGATCCTGAAGTAGTTAAATATATTACTGGTGGCGAGCCAATGCCTAGAGAGCAAACTCTAGCAAGATTTAATTTCTATCTTGAACATCAAGAAAAACACCAGTTTGCAATCTGGGCTGTAATTAACAAAGAAGATTCGTTATTCATTGGGTTATGTGGTCTACAATTTCTAGAAAATACTGAAAATGTTGAAGTTGGATATCGTCTAGCTAGAGCCTTCTGGGGAAAAGGACTTGCGACAGAAGCCGCTAAAGCCTGCATTAATTATGGGTTTAATAAATTAAGCCTACCTGAAATTGTTGCTGTAATTGACCCTGAAAATATCGCATCTCACAAAGTAATAGAAAAAGTAGGTCTTAAATATGAAAAAATGGCTTATTTCTATGCTAAGGATCTCTCTTACTATAAAATAACTAAGGCTATGTTTTTGGATTCTTTAAAAGAAAAGCAGTGAATAAATTCTTTAGCACTAGGATTACATTAAAAAACATTAAAAATTAGGAAAAATTATGTCTAAAGCCTTATCAGTTAAAAAATCATTTGATGAGCAAATCTTAATTCAAATAGGACAACCCCTGTATAATCAGAGCTTAGAAACTATTCAAGTAAATGTAGGCTTAAAGTGTAACCAATCCTGTGAGCATTGCCATGTCAGTTCGTCTCCTAAAAGGAAAGAAGTAATGGATTGGCCTGTTATGGAAAAAATTCTAGAAGTTGCTAAAGAAACTAAATGTAAGTTAGTTGATATAACTGGTGGGGCACCAGAACTTAACCCAAATTTAAGAAAATTTATTAGTGCTTTAAGTAAGCAAGGCCAAAAAGTTCAAGTTCGTACTAATTTGACAGTACTCCTAGAACCAGATCAAGAAACAATGATAGAGTTTTTTTCTGATAACAAGGTTAAATTAGTAGCCTCTTTGCCTTGTTATTTACAAGAAAATGTCGATAAACAAAGAGGGTTGGGGGTTTATTTAGCTAGTATTGAAGCCTTAAAACGCCTTAATAAAGCTGGCTATGGTATTTTACCTGGACTGATTTTAGACTTAGTTTATAACCCATTAGGCAGTTTTCTACCCCCAGATCAAGAAAAACTAGAAAAAACTTATAAAAAAGAGCTTTGGGAAATGCATAAGATACAATTTAATCAATTACTTACTATTACTAATATGTCAATTGGTCGATTTTCTAGTGATTTGCGAAAACAAAGTAAATCTAATAACTATAAAGAGTTACTAGAAAATACTTTTAATACTGGAACCATAGATAGGTTGATGTGCCTAAGTCAAATAGAAGTTGATTGGGATGGAAATCTTTATGATTGCGATTTTAATTTAGCTCTAAGACTAAAAGTAGATAAACAAGTACCTCAAAATATTAAAGATTTTGATATTAATTTATTAAAAGGGAGAAAAATTGTAACTGCTAATCATTGCTTTGGCTGTACTGCTGGTCGAGGATCCTCTTGCGCAGGAGCACTAGCTTAATTGAGTTTTTGAATTAATTGCTCGATTTGTTTGGATATAGTAACTGTTTTTGCTCCTGGGACTTTGGAAATCTGTTTTTGTAGCTTGTTTAACTGCCCTTGTGCGTCTTTACGAGATTCCGCTTCATCAAGAAACCTGTAACTTTGCTCAGGATTTTTCAAGTCTTCTAAAAAACCATTTACAACATCTTGGATCTCTTGAAGAGCTTCTTGTGAGTATTTTCCATTAGGATATAGTGATAGATATTCCCCCAAGCTTAAATTGATTGCAGCAATATAACAAGGAAAATAGCCTTCACATTCGCCTGGAATAACATTACGTGCTGCCTCCCAAGCAATTTTGTCTCCTACGGGTAAAAAGCTATATTTTTTTTGTAAGTCCCAAAACATATCTGATCTAACTTCCCAAGAACCCGCTGGTTCATTATAAACAATCTTAGGATCTTGCTTTTTTAACCAAGATTTATATAACCCCGAGTCATCCTTATCAAAAGGGATTGAATGTAGAGATTGGCGTAAAGCTAAAAGTGCGCCAAGTTCTAATTCTGCTGAAATTGTTGGAGTTTTGACTTCTTTAGCAATGCGCTCTAAGAAATTAACTAAATCTACTTGATCATTAAATGATGTCTTTGCCGTTAAACGATCATTAAGCAAATTAATGTAAATTTGTTCTTGTTTATCTGTTTCAAAGCTTTTAGTAAAAGCACCAAAAACCCAACCCTGTTTACCATCAGATAAAACAACTTGATACCAAAAATCTTCTTGTTGTCCTATTTTTTCTTTTCGGTCAGATTTTTCTATTTCCTTTACTATTGTGCCTACGGAAAGTTTAGTAATCTCTTGAGAAGAGGTTTGAGGATTACTACGTACCCTTACAGCAGAGGCCGTAATAATCCTAGATTTTTCTTGTAATAAATTATTGGCATTAATAGGAGTGTAAATAAAACTTATTAGAATAGTGGAGAAGATAAATAATTTTATTAGATATGAAGAAGACATTTTAATCCCCTAAAGTTAAAAACTAAAAGTTAAAAATGCTTCTTCAATATAGATATATTACAAGTAAATACAAGCAAAAAATTAACTCGACTAAATTTATTTAATAATAGAAAAATTTAAGATTTTGGTTGTATACCAAATTTTAGCCATAATTGTAGGCTCTTGCTCTAAATAAATTGCTAAAGAATCGCCTCGATTAACCTTAAAAGATAAACCTGTTTTGGAAAGACCTAAAATCTCAACCTCTTTCCCAATTATATCTTGTTGTCCATCAATAACATACCACTTAGGCGCACCATCAAGAGTTTTTCCTGTTTTAATAAAAGTGTAAATATTGTTTTCTGTTACTACCTCAAAACCATTTAGCTCAGAATCTAATAATAAAGATTCTTGAGCAAAAAATTTTGATACATTTAATAATTTACCATTAGTATTTTCAATAGCTAGGGTTTGCATAACTTCATCTCCTTGAGTAGTTTACTTTTTTTAGAGTAGATGCAACCCCTAATAAATCCCGGCAACAGAATTTTGAAGAATACTTAACTAAAACATAAACTCCTGTTGGTAGAGTTAAATCATTTGTATAAGTAGATCTTTTTAATTAATCCTCAAACATTCCATTCCAAAAAATTGATAAAGCATTGAGCATTGCTATACCACCAATTAAAAACTTTTCTTTATCAAAATTTGGCTTAAAAAATATTTCTTCTAGCTCTTTTAAGGTGCTATGTGCATGTTGTGCTTCAAGGCGATTATGCCAAGTGAAAAAGGCTAAGTGTAGTTCTGGGACTTGTGTTTTTTTGAAAATAGTTAGACCATCAACAAGCTGTTGCCAAAAACCTGCCGCAGCCCAATTTTCAATTGCAAAACTAGCACCAGCAGCAATATTAGCATCTTCACTAGCATAAATACGGCATAATTCCTCACAGAAAAACTTTGTTGAATCTGTTGCATAAGAGAGTTTTCCCATGTCACCAAAACCTAGCCCTAGTGGCTTAGCAAAAGAAAGCAACCATTCAAAATGTGCAGCAGTAAAACGAAAAGTCCCGCCATCTATGCTTCCAGAAATACTAACTAGTTCTGGGTCGCCTTCTTTCTCAATTTCCTCAGCATTAAGTTTTTGTTTTTTCTTTGCTTTATTATAAAAAACTACTCCTATTTCATTAGCTAGTATTTCCTTAGCTGAACGCATTGCTTCTAATGAATCAGCATTAATCATTTTCTTAAGTTGAGCTACTAAAAACTGATTAGAAAATACAGAAAATTGAACTGTAAAATGTCTTAAGTGTTTTAATGAAAAACCCCCTTGTTGAAACCAGTAAGTATAAAGATTATTTGTAACAATAGAATGTTGTAAAAACTCTTGATTAACTTCTTGTAGAAAATCTAAAAACTCTTCTGCTTTTGATTCCGAAAGTTTACCACTATGTTTTTTTGTATTAATTGATTCTGCAAAAGCAGCTATTGACTGATTATTTGAATTTATTTCTATTTGTGTATGCATAATCTTTACTCGCTTTCAACTGGGTTGGGTTGGTGAATACGTTTCACCGTTTTTAGTACGGTTAGGGATTCCATCCTAGCAATACAACCTAGAGGAATCAGTTTATTATTGATAAACTGTTGAAGTGCTTCAACATCTTTAACAGCAATATGAGCTACAAAATCAAATCTACCTAAGACTTGAGCACAGCTTAGAACTTCGTCTAATTCTTGCATTGCTCTCATAAAGGATTCTATTTCTTCTACATGCTGATTTTTTAAGGTAAAGGTAATAAAAACCTCTAGAGCACGCCCAATTTTTGCTAAATCAACTTCTATTGTATAGCGACGAATAATTTTTGCTGCTTCTAATCTTTTAACTCTTTCTAGAGTTGCAGATTCAGATAAACCTATTTGTTTAGCTAATTTGCTATTTGTTATATGGCTATCTGCTATTAGTAGCCGAAGAATTTGTGTATCAATCTTGTCCATAGAGCACATTATACGGATATATTTTTATTTGTCAACATAATATTCTGATTTTATTTTTATTCAGATCATATTCTGCGGTTAGGAGTTCACTACAGGTTATTTTCTGCGTTACAAAAAAACAAAGTAAGCTTAAATTACTTTAGGCTTACTTACGGTTGTATTTTTCTTAGATGATTTTTAGATTAAGCGAGTAAATTTAAGGAGTATAGTTGAAATGAGTGAGCTAGATTTTCTCAACATTACATAAACAAGCTTTATTTTCAGCAATTTGTACATTTGGCTCAAGTGCGTCTATAGTAACAGCATTAATAGCATGCCCTGAGCTTATGCCTAAACTTCCCCAATGCATAGGTGCCCAAAGAGTTTCTATAGCTTTGCCATTAATCAATAGAGTTTGTATTCTTCCTGTTACAACAGCCCTAGCAGTAGCAAAGCCTCTTGTAGTCGTTAGTTTAACGCGATCGCCTGCTTTTACTCCTAAACTAGTAGCTAGCTGTTTACTCATTTCAACAAAAGGTTCTGGAATTAGCTCAACTAGTTTTGGCATTCGGCGTGTCATTGCACCACCTCCCCACATTTCATGTATAAAACCTGTACATAAAATATAAGGAAATTCCCTTGATGCTTGCTCCAAAGTGGCAGGGTTTGAACCACGATGTTTTACTAGAGGATTATTCTGTACTTTATGATAAATATTTATTGTTGGGCTTTCTATAGGCTCATAATAAACAGGAAGCGGCCCATCAACTAAAACAGGCGATTTATCAAGTACCATTCCTGTTTTAGGATCTTTTTCACTATAAGGAGCAGCAAAAAGTCTTGCACGGCCTTCGGCTAAAAAACGGAAAGCATTACGCCCGTTTTCGCTATCTGGTCTAGCTAGTGGATCTACTATGTCAGGCACATCCACACCTAGCCATTTTTCTTTTTCCTTATCCCACCATATTAAAGGCTTTACTCCTTCTCTAGGCTTGCCTTCTAGGTCACAAGAAGCACGATTATAAAGAATACGAATGTTTCCAGGCCATGACCATGCCCAATTAGGGCTAAGACCTAGTCCACTTTCATCTTTAGGATCTCGTCGTGCAGTATAATTAACTATTTTTCCATTCTCTTCACCTACTGCACCTGAGTAAAGCCAGCAACCCGCACTAGTTGAACCATCTGCTTGAAGTGCTTTTATAGAAGGAACTTGATGACCTTTACATAAAACTATTTTTTGATTAGCTATAGTAATTTCTCTATCTAAATAAACTTTTCCGCTAATTTCTTTTAGAACTTCTAGATAATCAGCCTTCTTGCCATAATCCCAAATAGCATTAAGTATTGGTGCATCTTTAGGGTCTTTTGAATCTTTATATAAAGTTCTAATTTGCTTAAAAAGCTGATCTAAAATGTCTAGGTCAGTTTTTGCTTGTCCAGGTGGTAAAACGCATTCATCACGCCATTGCAACCAACGCCCGCTATGAGTAATACAACCGGATTTTTCTAAAAAACTTGCAGCAGGTAGTAGTAATACATCTGTTGCTACATCTTTCTTAAAATTTGGATCTCTCCAGAATGAGGCTGTTTCAGTTTCAAAAATGTCTACTACAACAAGTAAATCTAGATTAGCAAGCCCTTGCATTGTAACAGAATGATTGGCATTAGATACGGCAGGGTTTTGCCCAATATTAATTAATACTCTAATTTTTCCATCAGCCATTGCTTCAAACATCTTAAAAGCAGAGTAATTTAACTTAGTGCTTTGTTTAGGCAACCAATCATAGCAAAAATCATTTTCTTCTTTGGCAGCATCTCCATAAATTGCTTTTAGAAAATTAATTAAATATTTGGCTCTAGAAGTACCATTTTTTTCTGTCCAAGTTGCAAGCGTTGGAGTATCTGTTGATGGTGCAGTTAAATAACCTGGGAGTTTATCCCAAGCTACACCAATATCAGTTGCTCCTTGGACATTTGATTCCCCGCGATTTGCAGCGACCCCTCCCCCAGGTTTTCCAATATTTCCTAATAAAAGTTGAATAATTGGATAACAACGAATATGTTGTGTGCCATAAGTATGCTGTGTAGCACCTAAAGCATAAAGAATTGTTCCAGGGCGGTTATTAATAAAGGTATCAGCAATTAATTTTTGGCGTGAAACAGCAATTCCAGTAGTTTTAGATGCTTTTTCAAAACTATATTCTGCAAAATGAGCTTTAAGGTGGGAAAAAACTGTGTGAGGAGACTCTAAATCTGTTGCAATCTTTGGTTTACCTTCGCTATCTAACTGATAAGACCATTTGCTAGTATCATAACTAATATTTAGTTCATCAAAACCAATAAATAAACCTTCTTCAAATTTATAATCTGGATGTATTAAGTAAGCTGCGTTTGTAAAATCTCTTAGATACTCTTCGTCATAATGTTTATTAGTGATAATGTAATTAATCATTGCTCCAAGAAAAGCAATATCACTACCTGGGCGAATTTGGGCATAGATATCAGCTACCGCAGAAGTACGAGTAAATCGCGGGTCAACATGAATAACTTTTGCCCCTTTCATTTTGGCTTCCATAATCCAAGGCATAGCCATAGGATGATTTTCCGCCGTATTATTGCCTTCAATCAAAAAACAGCGAGAATTCTTAAAATCAATATAGTGGTTAGTGGAAGCACCACGTCCAAAGCTTGCTCCTAAACTAGGAACAGTTGGGCTATGTCAAAGCCGGGCTTGATGCTCAATATAACTTGTACCTAAAAGAAGGGCTAGTTTTTTTTCTAAGTAAGTTTCCTCATTTGTACATACTGCTGAACCAAAAAAAGCTACTGCATCCATCCGCTTAACAGCTATTGTTTGACCATTAGAGAGAATTTCTTGGCTCTCCCAATATTTTTCACGGGTTTGATAGATTTTTTTTGCAATAAAAGAAAGCGCAAAATCCCAAGTTACCGCTTCCCAGCTATTGCTATAGCCTTTTCTATAAAGAGGTTGAGCTATTCTATCAGGTGATCGATGAAGTTCTGCTGCTGCTGCACCTTTGCTACATAATGCACCTTGGTTGATTGGGTGATTAGGATCACCTTCTAAACCAATTAGTTTTCCCTCTTTTACAGAAGCAGTCATTCCACAACCACATGAACAGAAGCAACAAATAGTATTGAGCTTTTTAGCATCAGCCGTTTTTAGGCTTTCTTGCCAATCTTTCATAAATTGCTCCTATTGTTATATTTATAGGAAATAAAATTTGAGAAGGTTAAAAACTTAAAAAGACTAAAGGTATTATAGAGGAAGTTTAAGGGGGATAAAAACCTAG
The DNA here is from genome assembly GCA_016213785.1 of Acidobacteriota bacterium. GTDB lineage: Bacteria > Acidobacteriota > Blastocatellia > Chloracidobacteriales > JADJPF01 > JADJPF01. The sequence goes on along the minus strand of JACQZQ010000113.1, from coordinate 108,348 downwards.
TAGCCTAAAACCTAAACTTTAGAGCTTTAGACTACTATAAATTTTACTTCTATACATGACGAGGGAAAAATTTATTAAAGAAAACCTCTAGAATTTATAGCTATACCTTATGGTAACGCTTCTACCTGGGCCATCAATTCCCCAGCTAACTCCACGATAGTTTTTATCCCCAATATTTTCAAAATCAAAGGAAACATTAGAACTTTCATTAATCTTAAATCCACCACGTAAGTTAAAAAGACCATAACCAGGTAGTTCAGGAAACATAGGTATTGACATTGTAGTATTGCCAACTACACGATTTTGTACTTGGGCGAGTGTTTCGCCTGTTGGGATAAGAATATCGTCTGCCGTACCAAAACGACCATCTGCACCTACTCCAATTAACCCACGAACACGAGCGCCATTATTAAAGAAATTAGCAATATTTGAACGCGAACGGGGTGCACCAGTACGACGATCAGCTAGGTCAAGGGATGAAAGACGATCTTGACGATTAGCTAAAGTTGCATAAGCTTCAACCCAATAGCGTTTACCTTGAGGAGCATAACGTAGGCTTAAAAACCCATTGGTTGGAGGTGTTCCACCTTCAATGTTAGGAGGTGCGCCAGTAGCTTTATCCTTAGATCTAATATAGGTAACATTGCCAGTAAAAGTAACTTTTGACGTAAGTTTAGCTTCTAAGCGATATTCAAAACCAAACGAGCGAGCATCTGCAAAATTAGTTCTAACTAATACTGGTGAAGCTGAAAGAGGAACAAAAACAACACCATTAGGAAGTTGGCGTACAATAGGTTGATCACCTAGGAATTTACCTACTGCTCCTTGAGGAAGAATAAGAGATTGTTTAACAATAGGGTCATTAATATCAATAATAAACCCTGTTATCTCTGTATCAATACGGCGATTATGAAAACGTAAGCCTAAGTCAAAGTTATTGCTTAGCTCTGATTTAATTTTACTTACAGATATTCCTGTAGAAACGGCTCTATCCCCCGCTACTGATCCAATCGTGCCATTTAAGGCTCTAGCTATTTCTGTTGAAACTTCAAAACCATCTCCTGTAAGTCCTAATGTTCCAAGCTCAGTAGTGTTAGGAGCATTAAAACCACGGCTATAATTAAAAATAACATTAAAGTTACGTATTGGAGTAGCAACTAAGCCAATACGACCAGAAAAATCATCAACCCTAACGCTATCATCTGGAAATAATGGTTGACCTCGTACAATTACACTATCTTTAGAACGAACTTTGTAAGATGACACACCAAAACGCAATGCACTACTAAAACGTAAGCGATTGGGAATAGCTTCAAAACCATTTTGTACATAAAAACCATAAGTTGTATAACGAGCATTATCAGGAATACGAGGGCGAGAAGGTGTAACACTCTTACTAGCTGGGTTAAAAGTAAAAGCGGGCGAATCAACACGCTCATTATAAACATCTGCGCCTATTAAAACGGTGCTACGCTCATTAAGTCTTTTATCTAGAAAGAAATTAAAACCAAAGACATTTGTACGCTCATATTGTGAAGTTATCGAAGCTAAAGGATTGCCTTGACCGCCTTGGTTTACACGTTCTTCGCGTTGAGAGTTAAATGAAAAAGTAAAAGAGCCGCTATCAAAAAAAACTAAGTTTTGTTTATTAAAACGTGCATAACCAAAATCAAGCATCAGGTTACGCAGATCAGCAATAAGATTTCCATCTCCGCCTAAGGTTTGATCATAGCGTTTTCCCGCGTCTTGTTGATTACGTTTATATTGAATGATGATTTGGCTATCAACAGTTGGAGCAAAAGCAAAATGAGCAGTCCCACCATATTGAGTAAAAGCTGTATCAGTTAATTTATCACCTAAAACATTTGAAGGAATGCCTAAGAAACGTGTTATAGCAGAGTGTGTATCAATACCTTTACCAGGGCGCAAGGTATTAATTCGACGACTTGCTAAGTTAAGAAGAAGGCCATATTTACGTGTTCCATAAGTGACTAAAGAATTAGCACCATAGGAAAGATCTGCGCTAGTAAAGAAAGTATTAAACTCGCCATGAAATTCAGGTGAACTACTACCAAAACCAGGGACTTGTGAAACAAGTTGGACTGTTCCGCCTATTGAGCCTGAGCCATATTGAGCACTATTTGGGCCACGTAGTACTTCTACTGCTCGTAAATTACTGGGTTCATTTAAATTAAAAAATGTATTTATTCCACCCCGTTGCGAGCCTGTAGTATAACGTACTCCATCAACATAGACTGAGACATAACGACCTGTTAGACCACGTACATAAACTGAGCCTATAGTAGGGCTAGTACGTTGAAGGAAAATCCCTTCTTCTTCATCTGCAACTTGGGCAAGCACTCCTGTGCTGCGTTGGCGAATAGCATCATCAGAAATAACATTAACTTGTTGAGGAATTATGCCTGTATCACTTACTTGGCCTGTTTCTGCTGTAATAGTTATATGGTCAGAAAGTGGATTAATTTCCATTGTTAATTCAAGATCTTTAGATCCCTCAGTAATTTCTGCCACAAAACGTTGAGTGCCAAAATCTGACTTATAAGCCTCTAATAAATAATTTCCTGATGCAATATTTGAAAAACTAAACCTACCTTCTTCATCGGTTTCTGTTTTAGCAATTACAGTTTGTTTAGCGCTAAGTAGAGAAACTGTTACTTTTTTTAGTGGGGCATTTGTTGGATCAAGTATCTTGCCTGCTAAGTTTTGACTTACCTGAGCTTGACTTAACTTTACTGTAGTAAAAAACATTATTAATAAAATTAAACTGGTTGCAAAGAAAAATATACGAGTTGACCTAACCAACATTATTAACTCCTACTTTATTAATTTTTTACAATTTCAATATTTAAGACTGGATGAACTTCATACCATTGATGATTAACTTTTTCATCATAACGACTAACACCATAAACTTTTACTTTACTTCCAACTTCTGGGAGCGGAAGTTTAATAGGGTCAATGATTTCACATACAATAAAGGGTTCACTTATCCCTATTTTCTCCACAAGCTTAAAGGTAGTATCTCCATCCCTATCAATACGTATTTCGCTAATATAGCCTTCTGTAACAATATGAGGCTCAGTATTATTAGACATTTCATTAATTGATACTAAGCGAAAGTTCTCTGTAGAAAATCCTATTTCTCTATCACTGGTTTCTACGTATTTGTCAGAGTCACGAGAGTTATTGGGAGTCCAAAATATATCACTTAATAGTAAGCTACTTAGTAAAACCCCTCCAATAAACCACATTGCAGCACGTAAGTTTGGTTTAAGGAAAAATTTACTAAAATTAATTTTTGCAGGTTGTCTTTTAAGAGTTTCTTTAGAAATAGAGGCTTCAATTAGATCCCAAGGGTCTTTTTTAAGGCTTATAGGTTTTAATTGTTCAACAAAAGCTTGTCCTGTACGCAGTTGAGCTAATTTGCTGCGGCAATAACCACAATCAAGTAGATGGTTTTCTAAAGCTACAATATTTTTAGCAGCTAGCTCTTTATTTAGGTAATAAATTAATTTTCTTTGTAAATCAATTCGCCAACATTTCATAAAATTTTACCTCTCTAAAAGAAATCTTTTTAGCGGCAATAAATTTTTTTCTAATTGGGCTAATGCACGATGAAGACGCGAGGCTACTGTACCTATTGAACAATCTAGAACCAGGGCTATTTCCTCATAAGACATATCTTCTAAGTATTTTAAGATAATCACTTCTCTAAGATTAGGAGAAAGTTGGGAAAGAGAGGTTTGAATAATTTCCTGACGTTGTTCTTGTGCGTGAAGTTTATCTGGAGATTGATTAATATCTAACTCTTCGCCTGTTCCTAAAATTGTTTCTAAAGGTAAATAATTAGCTAAACGTTTTTGTTGATCGTGACATTCATTAATTGCGATTCTATAAAGCCAAGAAAGAAATTTGGCTTCAAATCGAAAGTTTGGCAAAGCTTGATAAGCTTTAATAAAAACCGTTTGTAACACATCTTCAGCAAGTGTTGCTTGTCCAAGAAAATAAAAAATAAAGTTATAAACTTTGTCTTTATAAGTTTGATAAAGTTTTTTAAAAGCACTTATGCTACCTTGCTGGGCTGCAAGAATTAGCTCTTTTTCAGATGTGTCGCTAAGAAGCTGAAAACTTTCCATTCTTAAGAATAGACTTTAAGAAAAGTGATTTTCTTCCCTAAATTTTCCGGGTTTGCAAAAATAAATAAGCTCTAGTTTTTTAACTAGAGCTTATTTTCTTCAGTCTATGTAACTAATGGATTTAGAAAGTTACTCTAAAACCAAATTGTATTTGACGAGGACGAAAAGCTGAAGCAAAGCGATCAGGAGTTGCTGTAAAACGTCCATCTTCTTGAGGCGTTAAGTTAAATCCATTTGGTGTTAGTGGAAAGATTCTATTTACTTCATTAACATTTAATCTATTAAAGACATTAAAAGCTTCAAAATAACCAATAAGCTTAACTTTTTCCCCAACAGTAATAGTACGAGCTACACGCATATCAACTGAGGCAAAACCTGCGCCTCGGCCAGCATTGCGACCAATTCCATTAGGTCTATCTGCTGGTGCAGCAGTATCACCATTACCATCTAAGTCTGCTCCTACTAGTAAGTTAAATGGTTGCCCTGCACTTAAAGTAATAATTGAAGAAAATAGGAAATCTTTTAAGAAAGGGTTCTTAAGCGATCCTGTATCATAATTACCAGAAAAAACAAAACGCCCTCTAACATCTTGTAAAGATAAAGCTCTTTCTGACTTAAAATCTAAGGGGTTTTGTAGCTCTAATATGTCTACACGTAAAGCATCAATATAATCATCAATAGTTTTAGAAACTGTAAAATGAGTTAACACAGAAAAGCGTTTAGGAAGGCGAGCAAAAAAGGCCACTGTTCCAGCATGATAATAGCTATCGCCTGAGGTTTCAAAACTAATTAATTCTCCTCTAGTAGGATTTGCTCTACCAGTAATTGCACTCATAATAGGATCATTAGGAACAGGTCGAACTACGGGGTTAATATTACGTGCTAAAAATATCTTTAACCCTCTTACCATTTGATAGCTAGCTGAGATACCATATTTATCATTAAATACATAGTTTACACCAAAATTTACTTGCTGAGCATAACCATTACGTAAGTCTTTGGAAAGTAGAGTATCTCGTGCCAGTTGTGGAATAAGTGGAACACCTTGAGGAACCGAAGCACCTGAAGGAAAACGACGACCAGGAGCATTAAAAGGAAGTATTGAGAATGGGAATGGAAGAACTGGAGTTGCTACAGTTTTTCCATCTAAGAATTGTGTAACGGTAGCAGGAGAAAACTGTGTAGAAACATGGTAGATACCATAAGAACCAAAAAGGCTAAGATGTTCATTTTGTCCAGGTCTATAAAAGAAAGCAAGCCTAGGGCTAAAATTACCGCTATTTTTAGGAGCAAAGCGAATTCTTTCTTGATCATAACGAATGCCTGCTTTAATAAGCAAATTAGGCTTAACACGAAAATCATCTTGTACAAAAGCTGAGTAATAATCATAGCCTACTGAAGTAACAGGATTACCAAAACCTTGTAAGAAACTAACAGGAATTGGTAAATTTGCTAGTGGAAGCCCAGCAGGAAAACCAGGAAATTGTGCTGGTAAAGCATTGGCGGCTACAGTAAGAAAAGCAAGCTGTGCGGGAGTACGTAGACTAGGATCTAAGAACTGTTCTGCTGAAAAAGCAGGCAAGCCTGGAATACCTAAAGCTTGAGAGAAGTCTAAGGGAGTAAATATAGCTAAGCCCCCAAATAAGACAGGGATAGAAACTTTTTTATCAGGAATTCTTAGGAAAATAAAATCAAACCCTGTTTTAATCTGATGTTTTCCACGACTAAAGGTAATGTTATTTACTATTTCATAGGATCTTGACAAAGAAGTTTGTGGTAGTAGTGGGTCTCTTCCAATATTAGCTAAACCGCCAGCAGTAAAAATATTTAATGAAGGGCCATTAGCATCAACAGGATTTAGATCTACATCACGTCTAGTAAAAAGAAATCTGGTTTCATAAATTATGCTACTAGTAGGGTTAATCCAAGTATTGCTAATTCCAATATTATTATCATTTAGATCTAAAACACCAGCAGCAGATGAATCCCTTCCACCCCCAAAGGTTTGAAGTGCTCCATTATAAACACCTGCATAGTTGTAGCGAACAGTTAAGCGATCATTAGGATTAACTTGAAAATCTGCTCTTGCTAAAAAGCGAGAAGAATTTTCTGCAAAAGGTACTGGGCCGTTACTTGCTTGCAGTCCTAGCTTGCGAACGGATTTAACTACTTGGTCGCTTATAGTAACAATATTATTCTGTTTAATTGTTAAACGCTCAAAAGAAGTAAAGTAAAAAGCTTTATCTTTCTTTATTGGCCCACCAAGTGTTGCACCAAATTGAAATTGACGAAACTCAGGCTTTGATGCAGAAAAAGCATCCCTAGCGCTAGTTGAGTCGTTACGAACATAATTATAAAGGCTTCCATGAATTTCATTAGAACCGCCTTTAGTAACAATATTTACAACTCCTCCTATTGAACGCCCAAATTCAGCAGAAGAATTAGCACCTATAACTTGAAATTCCTGTACAGCATCCTGGCTAAAAGTACTACGTACACTTCCATTACCAGGCTCATTATTATCAAGACCATCAATACTAACATTATTATTACGTGCTGATTGCCCATTGAAAGAAAGCCCTGAGCTTGCAGCAGCACCCGTAGCAGATACTCTATCAGGTGTTACACCTGCTGTAGTCAAAGTAAAATCTAGAAAATCACGGCGATTAATAGGAAGATTATTAATCTCATCTACAGCAATATTTGTAGCTTTTTCTGTACGACCTTCAACAGAAATACCACCTGAGGCTTCAACAACCACAACATCGCTGACTGCCGATGGTTGTAAATCAAAATTACAAACACTAGTTGTTCCTATAATTAAAGTAGATTGAAAGATCTTACCTGTAAAACCATCTGAAGTAGCTTTAATTTCATATTCTCCAGCAGGTAGTTGATTGATTAAAAACGTACCGTCTTCTGCTGTAACTACTTTTCTAACTTGGTTAGTTCTAATATCTTTTGCTGTTATAGTAGCTCCGCCAATAACAGCTTGTTGATTATCACGAACAACCCCTGTTACTGATGCTGAAGTACCCCCACTGGACTGAGCATAAGTCTGGTTGGAATATAACAAGACAATAGCCAAGATCACAGCCGTTGCCAACAGCCGAACACCTTTTAAGGCCATAGTAGCTTATCTCCTTATAAATATATGGTTTGGATTATAAATGAAGAATTTATTAGAATTTTATTTGATGAAGGATCAAAAAGCAACCCTAGGGATAAAACCATAGCTTTATCCTATAAAAATCATTTCTGCTGATTTTCTTTTAGCATGTTACAAAATAATGCACCTTGTTCAATTGCATCATCTAGGGCTTGGTGAGTGTGAGGAAAATTATCAAACCAATGCTTAGGCATATTGCGCTTAGTAGAATCTCTATAATCTTTTTTTAACATTGCCATTGCATAAGTTTTTATATCAAGCGCAGAATGGGAAAAAGGGCTTTCCCCAGTAAATCTAATCATATACCAATAAACAAATAAGAAATCAAAAGCAGCAGGATAGGCTACAAATACTGGCTTACCTAATAAGGATTTAACCCATGTAACATAATTTTTCATTGCTATTTCAGGCTTTTGTAAGTCTTTGCGGCAAGCTTTCCATGCATCAGGCTGTGTTTGCCACCAAGCCATTGTGTTTGGGTTTGGCGAAGCTTCGGGAAGGGTTTCTAGATTTGCAGAAAAAGTACTAACTAAAGTTTTATTTGCTAAATAAGCCGCCGACCCAAAACTAAGCATTGAGTTTATACCAGGAATTGGCCCATCTGTTTCTACATCAGTACTTATATATATTTCTTGTCTCATAAAACTACTTAAGTCATTAGAAATACTTGCTAACGACTTAAGTTATCCTTATAAAATTATGTATCTATATCTATTTCCTCAGGTAAGCCTTCTAGGTAAGGATCAGGTCTACCAATATGATAAATAATTTGCCCTAAAGTAGTATCACCTAATAAAACTCTTTCTAACCCTATTGACCAAAGAGATCTAAACCCTTGTTTTAAGGCTTGTTCACGAACTTGATCGGGGGTTGCAGATTGATTAATTAAAGAGCGGATTTGACGAGTAATTTGTAGGACTTCATAAATACCAACACGACCATGAAAACCTGTACCCCGACAAACCATACATTCTTGACCACGTGCATTATATCCACTGCCTTTAATAAACTGTATTTGGTAGTTCCAAGAAATTTTTTCAATATATTCTTGAAGTCGAGGGATTTTTGGTAGTTCATCATCAGGGACTCTAGTACATTCTGAGCAAATACGTTTTACTAAGCGTTGTGCAACAACAAATTTTAATGAGCCAGCAATTTTATAGTTTTCAATTGCAAAATTTCTTAAGCGATCAATAGACTCAATTGTGTTGGAAGTGTGCATAGTAGTTAGGACAAGATGACCAATTCCTGCTGTTTCTATAGCCATTTGCGCTGGTTCTGGTTCACGAACTTCGCCTATTACAATAATATCAGGATTATGTCTTAAGATATGTGTCAAGTAGTAATGAAAGCCTCTTTTTTCTCCATTACCTGAGTTTTCATCAACACGTTTACGGCTAACACCGATTTGCGTTACATAAGGGAGGTTAAATTCTGGTGGGTCTTCTACAGTGACAATTTTTTTGGTGGAAAATTTTTGTTGAAACTCTTTGATTAAGCAAACCATTGTAGTGTTTTTACCTTTATTTACTGGGCCACAAAAAACAATCATTCCATCAGTAAGCATCATCATTTCATCGTGAAATATTTCTTCTTGAAAAGGAAGTAGCCCAATTTTATCTAAAGTAAAAACAAAGTTATCTTTTTCTTGTAAACGAATTGATATTGACTCGCCACGATCATCGCCTCCTGGAATAAAGTTAACACGAAATTCAACAGGCGATTCTCTTGTAGCATAAGTTAATGTAGGGCGAATTACGCCAGATTGACCATCCCAAGTATTATTAGGGTCTAAGCCAGCGTAAATTTTTAAGACTTGAGGAATACGTTCATATTTTTCTAGTTCCATAGGCTCTTCATGAATGGTTTGGTATTCACCATCAACACGAATTCTACAGACCATTAATTCACGGCTTTTTTCATAACCTCCTGATTTAGGGTCTAAATGAAAAAGATCTATATCTATGTCAGTTGCTCTAGCCCAATGCCCATCACAAAGAAGATTTTCTATTAATTCTCTTAAAGCGCTATCATTATGACTAAATTGGCGTGAACCAGTGGAAAAAACTAAGTGTTTACGCTGACGACGTTCTGTAGCAACTTGTTTAATTTGAGAAGAAAGCTGACGGTAGCGCTCAGTTCTTTGCTCTTCATTAATACGTAGATCACGTCGTAAGTAATGACACTCAATAGCAGATTGAATTATTTCTTCAGTAGAAAAAATAAACTTAAACTGTAAACTTTTATGTTGTCCTGAAAGAATATGTTCAGCAACACGCTGAGATTGCTTACTAGCACAAAGCACCGTAATAACATTACCATGTCGCTCAACTGGTATTAAAATTTGCTCTTTAGCGAATTTAGGATCGACTAGGGCTAAAATTTCATCCTCAATATTGTAGAGTTTAGATCTATCAAAAAACATTTCTTGCCCATCAACCATAATTCTTTCTGTTTTATACATTGAGGCTTCAGGTGAAAGGCTTGGAATAGAGAGTTCATCATCATAAGCATTAGGGTCAAATGCTGGTATAAGAGGTGCTGATGGGTTAGTTGTATCCTCTACTTGAACAGAATCACGGCGAAGCGCAGAAGTTAATTTATTTAAATTATTATTGGCTTGAGATTTATTTTCTGCTTTAGTAGGTTGTGGTGTTCGTCTAAATTTATCAAATAAAGCCATAAGTTTTCTCCTAGGTTTTTCTAAATTTTTTAAGCTAATTAACTTCTTTAGAAGAAGGTTTTTCTTTACTTACATAGGCAGAAAAACTTATAGTTCCGCGAAACATTGTTACCATTGCGCCTTGAGTTGCTGCGATCATTTGTTGAGTTTGAGGATCTAAAGTACTTAAGTTAGTAGAGTTAGAAGTACTAGGAATAGGAGCTTTTTCTAGTCTCATTGTTATAGAGTTTACTTTTAATAAGCGTTCAAAACGAGAAAATTCTTCAACATAACGGCCAATACTATCATAATAGCCAACTACATCTACCTTAAGTGGAATTTCTAGCATAGAACCTATTGGTTTAGGTTCTCCAGCACGTGTAAAAAAGTCAAATTTTAGATCTCGTTCAGAGGCTTTTTTAGCTAAGCCATCTTGTATTTGTGGCAATTCTCCTTGTGTTGGAACTAAAGGAGTTAGCGAACTAAATTGAGTTTCAGCTTTTGCTAAGGATTGTTCTAGTTCACTAGCATTAGCTTTAATTCTTTCACTTTCATTATTATTATTTCTTAAGCCATCAAGTTTTAGTTGTTCTTTTAAGCGGGCTTCCATTTCAGGTTGAAAATAATAAATATTAGATACTTCATAAGACCCATAGATAATAATTAATGCTGCTATAATTGCTGCTACTATTCCATTAAGTTTATTTTCTTTTTCTCTAGCCATTTTTTACCTCATTTCTAATTGTTTTTTATTATTTATTTCCATTTATTGTAACTGCTGAAAAATTATTAATAGGTATTTCACCTATATATCTAAAAGTAATTTCATAATTACCTATATTAGTTTTATCATCATATGTTGGGATGACATCAGCAAATAGATTTATGCTTGTGCCTATTTTTTTAGCAAAATCAAAAACTGCTAATTTATCTGGTGCATAGCCTCTAACTCTAACTGTCCTATCTTCAATAGTAAGTTCACTAAAAACAATTCCTTTAGGGATACGTGAGTCAATTTCCTTTAAGACAGTTCTAACAATAAGTTGTTCTTTGGCAATTTCACCTATAGCAATAGAGCGTTCTTTAATAGTTTTTATTTTTCTATTATATTCATCATATTTAGTGCGAATATCTGCAAGCTCATTTGCACGAGTTTCCTCTTTAAGAATTTCTTGGGAAAGTTTAAGTTCCTCTTGATAATTATTATAGAAACGATATCCAAAAAGCCCTATCGCAATAATTAGCCCAGCAACAAGTAGTTGAGCTTGTTCTAAGAGTAGCGGCACAGTTTTTTTAATAGCAGCCTTTACTTTTGTAGATACCATATTAATAACTGTTTGTTCAACTTCTATAATTCTTTCCATTGGAAGTTCATTATAAATTTCTACATCTGTATCAGCTAAATTTAGACCCACACCCTCTAATAACATTCCAGCACAACCAATAGCTACAGCAAGTTGATAGCCATCTACTTGAGCTTCTTTACGACGTGTACCTAGGCCTCGCCCAAGTTCAAATGCCCCATTACGATAAGGTGAAATTAGTTCTACTTGATCAGCAAAATTACGCATTTTTCTTAGATCATTGCCATCACAATCTCCTGCTAATAAGATTAAGTTATATTGTGAAGCAGAAAGTTTTTCATTTGCACTTTGCAGCAGAGCAGAGATTTCTGAATAAGCTTCTTCTCTATCTTCAGTTTTCAAATCTATAGATCCTTCCCAAATAGGAATCTCTGTTTGAGCTACTAAAATAGAAACAACATTTCCTGCCCAATGTACTATTGCAGTACGAATTTCAGGTTGAGGGCGATAGCTACGTAAGTAAATATAAAATAAGGCTGCCATTGAATGATTAATGGAGACTTTAGGGATGTTAGGAAATGTGTCTCTTACACTTTTCAATACTTCTTCTGCCATATCCTTATGAACAGCAGCAAGTATTGAGCTATTAGAGATTTTTAAGAAGTCAGAATATTGGGTTTGTACTGAAAGCCCTCGTTTACGTTTTTCCATTTCTAAATTAAAGCTTGTAAGATCAGGAACAGCAAAACATAATGTATGAGCATCACTTAAAGCAACTGTAACTGCTTCTGGCTTAAAGTTTTGTAGGAAATCTGTATTACCATTATTTTGTTCCGAGTAATAATCCCAACCTTCTAAAGAAAAACGCTCGCCATCACTAGCAACTAAAGCTACTTTAGTTAAAAGGTCATTGCTTAAGTCAATTGCTAAAATTGACCTTGTTTTGCTAAAAAGATTAACCATAACAATAAATCCTTACTTAAATTAAAACAAATTTTGGGGGTTGATTTTGAATGTAATATATTAAAGAAATAATTATGCCATAATAAAATAAATAAAATAGAGATCCCCATACTATAAAAATCATTTGTTTTTCAATTAGTTATAAAAATTTTTGATCTATTATTAAAATCGTTTAACTACCTACTGTCATTTTACTGCCATTTTTGGCAGATAAGAGATTGTCAAAAGTGGCGAACTTGCCAAAATTGACAGATTTGCTATTTTACACCAACGTGCTAAATAGTAAAACAGGTTACTTAGCCCCTTTTAGAAACCACAAAGGCTAATAAGTGAGATTGCATTAGAGTTTATATTTATTCTTGGCCTAACTCTAATTGAGAATATAAAAAGCTTTTGTTACTGTAAGTTTTTCTTACAGAGAAACTGGTAAATTTAATAACATATGAATTCCCTAAATGATAGAATTTATTAAGAGTCAAATAAAATCAAGTAAAATTAAACTCTTTAATGTTAATGAATGTTAATGTATTAATATGTTGGTAAATCAAATCCATTAATTAAAACCATTAATAAGGAATAATAGGCTATGGAAGATTCTGTATTTAAGAATCAAGAACCAGAAGATGTAACAGAATTACTCAATAAATGGACTACAGGAGATACAGAGGCACATTCTAAATTACTAAATTTGGTTTACCAAGAACTGCATTCTCGTGCAGCTAATTATTTACGTTATGAGCGACGAGATCATACCTTACAACCTACTGCATTAGTTAATGAAATTTACTTAAAACTTATTAATCAAAAAGATATTTCCTGGCAAAATCGCGCCCAATTCTATGGAGTTGCGGCTCAAATGATGCGGCGAGTACTAGTAGATCATGCTCGGAGTCGAACTGCTGATAAAAGAGGCGGCGATATGATAAAAGTCTCTATTGATGAAGTAGTTAACCTATCTGACCAACAAGGAGTTGACTTAATAGTTTTAGATGATGCGCTAAGTCGTCTTGCCCAACTAGATGCACGACAAAGCCAAATTGTTGAACTACGATTTTTTGCAGGTCTTTCGGTTGAAGAAACTGCTAAAGCTTTAGATATTGCAGCTATTACAGTTATGCGAGAATGGAGAATAGCTAAAATGTGGCTTTATAATGAATTAAAGAAAAATATTTAATTAAACCTCCTTCCTAGAAAACTTACTTAAAAGACTAAAAACCTTTGACTTTTCGCCAGCATTTCGCTAGACTAACTTAACTTTTAGGGAGTTTAGCTTAAAATGAAAAAAAATGTTTCAGAATCAGGAGTACTGGCAAAAAGCCTTTTAACTGAAGAAGAGAGTTTTGAAAAATCCTTACGTCCTCAAAAACTACGTGAATATATTGGACAACAAAGAGTTACAGAAAATCTAGAAATCTTTATTAAAGCCGCTTGTAGAAGAGGAGAATCCCTAGATCATGTCTTACTTCATGGCCCACCAGGACTTGGTAAAACAACTCTTGCAACCATTGTTGCAAACGAAATGAATGTACAAGTTAAATCTACTTCAGGGCCAGTAATTGAAAAATCTGGAGATTTAGCAGCAATTCTAACTAATTTACAAGAAGGTGATGTTTTATTTATTGATGAAATCCACCGTCTAAGCCCTGCTGTAGAAGAAATCCTCTATCCTGCAATGGAAGACTTCCAACTAGATATCATTATTGGTCAAGGCCCTTCAGCACGCTCTATAAAAATAGATTTACCTAAATTTACTCTAGTTGGTGCAACAACTCGTGCAGGGCTAGTTACAGCCCCTTTAAGGGGTCGTTTTGGTATAAATATGCACTTAGACTTTTATACTGAAGATGATCTTTGCACAATCATAGAAAGATCTGCCAGTATTATTAATGCAGGAATTGAAAGCCAAGGAGCAAGAGAAATAGCTAGAAGAGCGCGAGGTACACCTCGTATTGCAAACCGTCTATTAAGACGTGTTAGAGATGTGGCAGAAGTTCTATATAATGGAATTATAACTTTAGATGTCTCTAAAGATGCTCTTAACCGTATGGAAGTAGATCAGTTTGGACTAGATGAAGTAGACAGAAAATACTTATCTGTCGTTATAGATAAATTTAATGGCGGGCCTGTAGGCATAAGCACTCTAGCAGCAGCAATTAATGAAGAAAAAGACGCTATTGAGGAAATGATAGAACCTTATTTAATGCAAATAGGCTTTATTAATCGTACTCCACGCGGTAGAACTGCAACTCCAGCAGCTTATACTCATATGGGATTAGATCTACCTTTTTTATTAGATGATACTCAAGGAAAATTACCTTATTAGAAATTTAATTATAAATTATGGAAGTAGTTAGAGCGAGTTAGAGCGAGTTAGAGCTAGCTAGAGCTATTAAACCTAATTGAAACCTAACGAGTATCATTAAGTGACATTATGTAGCTATGTGGCTGTAAAAGAGAAGCTAGAGTGTGAATTTCTTTTTCGCTCATTTCATTTGCAGTTAAAACAACGCCTGAACCCTGTTGTCTAATACTTAAATTTTTTTCTTTAGGTAGCTGTTCGCTAATTATTTTAATTGCTTCTTTGCTTTTTGGGTTATTTTGTTGACCAAGAATAATACTAATACTATAAACCTCACCATTAGGAGAATTAGATTTTGCTTTATAACCTAAATGAGTCAAAATCTTTACAATTTCTGCATCAAATAAAAAAGTTCGGTAATTAGTTGATGAGTTTGCAATCCGCATTATGGCGCGTTCTAGTAGGTCTTTTTCTGCTGGATCATAGATACGTTTACCTTCAAAATAATCAAACATTATTGCTTTTGCCCAATGAGTTAAACCAATAGCCGTACACTTACGTTCTAATCTCTCTTGTAATTTCTTAGCAATATGTTCTTTAGTAATCATAAGATATAAAAGTAGTTAGCAAAATTTCAGTGACAGGTTAAAGCTTCCTGTCACTGAAATCAACTCTATAAAGAAGTTTTTAAAAAGTTTTAGAACTTTTCTGCTACCGTCTTAGCTTGCAAAAATAACATTAAATAATCACGTCCACCTGCTTTTGAGTCAGTACCAGACATATTAAATCCACCAAATGGATGAACATCTACTAGAGCGCCTGTACATTTACGGTTTATATATAGATTACCTACGTGAAAATCTATACGAGCACGTTCTAGATGCTCACGATTTTTTGAATAAACGGCTCCTGTTAAACCATATTCAGTATTATTAGCAATATCTAGAGCATGGTCAAAGTTATCAGCTTTAATAACTGCCAGTACAGGGCCAAAAATTTCTTCTTGTGCAATACGAGCCTTAGGATCAACTCCAGCAACTACAGTTGGTTGAATAAAGTAACCATCACCTGCTTCTGGCATTGCTTCGCCGCCTGCAACTACAGTACCCTCGCCTTTGCCAATTTCTACATATTCCATAATAGAATCAAATGCAGATTTACTTGCTACAGGCCCCATAAAGTTATTTACATCAACAGTCGGCCCAACGCGTAAAGCTTTGGTTTTTTGGGTTACTTTTTCAAGTACTTGTTCATAAATATCTTCAACTAGTACTGCACGAGAGCAAGCAGAACATTTTTGACCAGAAAATCCAAATGCAGCAGCTACAATACCACTGGCAGCATCTTCTAGATCTGCTGAAGAATCAACTACAATAGTATCTTTACCTCCCATCTCAGCAACTACACGTTTAATCCAAATCTGCCCAGGTGCAGTTTTAGAAGCTAGTTCATTAATATGAAGTCCAATTTCACGCGAACCAGTAAAGCTAATAAAACGAGTTTTTGGATGACTAACTAAATAATCTCCTATTCTGCCACCACTACCAGGTAAAAAGTTTACAACCCCTGGAGGTAAGGAAACTGATTCTAATAGCTCCATAAATTTTGCTCCAATTATTGGAGTATCGCTTGAAGGCTTAAGAACAACAGTGTTTCCTGCTGCTACAGCAGCCATAGTCATTCCAACCATAATTGCTAAAGGAAAGTTCCAAGGTGGAATTACAACACCTACGCCTAAAGGAATATAAAACATCTGGTTAAATTCACTAGGTAGAGGGGATGGAGTAAGTTCTTGAGTTTTAGAATAGCGAATAGCTTCACGAGCATAAAAGTCCATAAAATCAATTGCTTCTGCTGTATCAGCATCAGCTTCAGCCCAAGATTTACCTACTTCGTAAACCATCCAAGAAGAAAATTCATTCTTACGTCGTCTCATTTCTGCGGTTGCTGAAAAAAGGTAACGTGCTCGGTCTTCAGCAGGAACTCGTTTCCAGCTTTCAAAAGCCTTATTTGCTTCCTCAATAGCACGACTAGCTAAAGCTTGGTCAGCTTTATGTACCTTTCCAATTACTTCAGATTTTTCACTAGGGTTAATAGAAGTAAGAAGATCTCCAGTTTCTATCTTTTCTCCCCCAACTACACAAGGATAGGTTTTTCCTAGTTGGGATTTAACATAATCTAAAGATCTTTGAAAATTATGTACGGTATTTTCATCAGTAAAGTCTAGATAAGTTTCATTACAAAAAGTAGGTAGCTGCATATAATTGTTCCTCAAAACTAATGTTAGGATAGCCCTATGGCAATAAAATTAACGTCTTACCGCAGATTAACCTATTGCGTCAATAGATGTCAGCTAAAGAGTAGAAAATCTATAGCTATCTTCATTAATCTTATGCCATAGAACTGTTAGAATATTTTTTAGAAAAGAACTTTTTTCTTGACTTTTTCTTTTAGAATACCTTTCATAATAGCTTTTAGAATAAAGGAACTAATTTTTGAATAATTTATGAACACTGCCATACCTTTATATATAGAGCAAATACCATCATCTTATGATTCTTTCCCTACCTACAAAGTAACGCCTTTATTTTTTGAATACGCTGAATTTTCTGATGAAAAACTTCAGCGTGCAATTAATAAACTGGTTAAGAGTTTGACTACTACTTTAGAAATTTCTGGGAGAGATTTTTTTCAAGAACAAATAGCAAATTTTTTATTTGCGCCTGAAATAGAAGACCATTTTCTAAAACTTAAACTAGAGCTAGCAAAACGTATGGCTAGAGCAAATTTCCTTTTTGTTGTATTTAAGGGCTTAAAACGTCGCCTAGTATTTACTCCAAGTATTCCTGACTTTTGGTTTGAGCTACCTAAAGGTATAAAGCTTCAAGAACATGCAACAGAAATTCTTAGTCAATACTTTCGTAAATTAGAAAAAAAAGAAGGCGATGAAGCACCTACACCTGAATCATTATCAGTAGCAGGAAAGGCTTGGACAACAACTATAGACATACATTTTCAATTACATACACCTAGAGAGAAAAAAGAAGAAACCCGTCCACGCGCTAGCATTGGCTGTCAAACTGAGTTAGATGGAGCAGAAGAATTAAGAAAAGTAGCCCGTTGTCTTAACTGGCTCTATCCTGATGATTTAGAAAGGGTTCTTTGTAGAGAACAAGAGCTAGAAGAACTTACTAAATTAATAAATAACCGTGACCGAAGACCTATTTTACTAGTTGGCCCTAGAATGGTAGGAAAAACAGCTTTAATTCACGAGTATGTTTACCAAACTATTCAAAATCGTAAATTATCCCCCTTTGTTAGCAGACGCAGCATTTGGTTAATTTCACCACAAAGGCTTATTTCAGGAATGTCTTATGTAGGTCAATGGGAAAACCGATTATTGGCAATCCTAAAAACAGCTAAAAAAGATAAAATGATCCTCTATTTTGACGATCTAATAGGTCTTTTCCATGCTGGTGTTACAAGTAAATCAGATTTAAGTGTTGCTGATGTAATAAAACCCCTTCTTGAAAAACGTGAGTTTAGAATGCTAGCCGAAATTACGCCTGAGGCTTTGCGCGTGCTACAAGAAAGAGATAGAGCTTTTGCTGATTTTTTTCAAATCCTTCCTATTAAAGAAACTTCTACTGACCAAACTCTAAAAATTCTAATTAGGTCAAAACGTAATTTTGAGTTTGAACAAAAATGTAAGTTTGCTCTAGAAGCACTGCCTACAGCAACTAATTTACAAGAGCGCTATGTTCGTAATGCTGTATTTCCTGGTAAAGCCGTTCATTTCTTAAAGCAACTATCTATTAAATATTGTAATAATGATATTTCTAGAGAAGACGTATTAAAAGAATTTCAGGCTAAAAGCGGTTTATCGCTTAAGTTTCTAGATGATACTCTTAGGCTTTCACACCAAGAAATCACCAGTGCCTTAAGTAAAGAAATTATTGGGCAGCCTCTAGCCTTAGAAGCAGCAGCCGATGCTATAACTTTAACAAAAGCTAAACTTAATGATCCTGATAGGCCAATTGCAACTTTTCTTTTCCTTGGCCCAACTGGAGTAGGAAAAACTCAATGTGCAAAAGCTTTAGCTAAATATATTTTTGGTGATGCTGAGCGATTAATAAGATTTGATATGAATGAATTTATTACTCCTGATGCTCTAACTCGCTTAGTAGGAACATTTAGACAACCTGAAGGCTTACTTACAAGCGCTATACGCCGCCAACCCTTTAGTGTATTGTTACTAGATGAGATAGAAAAAGCTGACTCTGATGTGTTTAACCTTTTACTTCAAGTTTTGGGCGAAGGCCGTTTAACAGATGCAACTGGTAATACTGTAGACTTCACTAATGTGCTACTAATTATGACTTCTAACTTAGGAGTTAAAGAAGCTAATACTCAATTAGGTTTTCAGCAAAATGAAAGTAGCGAGAGCGCTATTTATCTACAAGCAGTACAAAGATTTTTCCGTCCTGAATTTTTTAACCGAATTGATAGAGTTATCCCTTTTAGAAAACTTTCGCGTTCTGATATGGGATCAATAGCTAAGCTCCTTATTCAAAACGTCTTTAGTCGTGAAGGATTATTACGCCGTAAATGCTTACTTAATATTGATCCTCAAGCAATGGAAAAAATTATTGATGAAGGATATAACCCAATTTTTGGAGCAAGAGCATTAAAACGAACTATTGAACGCCAAATTACACAACCTGTTGCAACTCAATTACTTGGTCTACAAAGTAATTCGCCTACTGTAATTAATATTTATCCTGGTAAAGAAAATATTGTTGTTCATATCGAAGGCTTAAAAGAGCCTTCAAGTTACAATAACATCATTGCTAAAGTAGACTTAAAAGATACAAAAACAAAACTTAAACAAATAGAAACAGCATTAGTTAAACTTGAAAACGCAATTGATAAATTAGCCCCAAAAGGTGCAATTGATCCTAGTAATGTTACGCCTGAGATTTATCAATATTTTCAGCTTAGAGATCAAGCCCGTAGGGTAAATGCTATTTGTCGCAATCTATCTCAACGACTAAATTCGCCTAAAAAACCAACTGCCTTAAATAATCACCCTAAAACTAATCGTACAAAGTTTACTTATAAAGAAATTAACTTAAAACAATGTGTAGAATTTCAAGGAATTTGGCAAAGGCTTTTTGAAGAAGATGATATACATCAAGCACTAAAAGAAATTGCCAAAGAAGCCATCACCATAAACCGAGAAATTGATGACCAGCTAGCCGAAGCCTTGCGTGAGTTTGCTCTTTTACAATTAATGTTTCAAACCGATATTTCCTCATCTAAAGAAGTTATTATTTATATTCATTCACTTATTCCAAAACTAGAAGATAAAGACCATTTTCCGCAAAAAGCTTTGCAAGAAAGCTATTTGCGTTTATTTAATAATAAACTAGGAGTTCTATCTCAAGAATTTATACTAAATGACAATAATTCTAGTAAAGATAGAGCCATTTTAGTTAAAGCGCCCCATGCCCTTTTATTAGCACAATTAGAGGCAGGAACCCATTTATTTATTGATGAAAGCGGTCAATTAAACCCCGTAGAAGTAAGAGTATTTGATGTTACTGCTAGCAAAAACCCTATAGAGCTTATCAGTACGTTTAATAATAAATATAATGATTGGCTATCTTTATTTAGTGATGGACAAGTTTCTGTAAATAATAATCCAGCACAACTTCAGGATGTCATTAGAGTTTATGAAGAAGAAGGATTAGTATTTGACTTAAAAAGCGGATTAATAGCTGATCTACGTGATGGAGAAAAGCGTCTAACTCCTTTTACAGAAGAATTACATATATTTTTACTTGATCTTTTACCCTATCCAAAACTATAAGTAAAGCAAGTAATTGTTATTACTCTATAGGATTTAAGAACATTACTTGTAATGGTTCAGCTAAAATCTCATCTGCTTCATCTAATAGAGCTTGAATATAAGCAGATTCTAAGTGCCTAGCAAAAACTTCATGGCTTTCCCATATTTCATGAGATATAAATAAATGTTTATCATAATCACTTTGGTAAAAACTATAGCTAATACTTCCTGGTTCTCTACGAGTTGCAGCTATTAAGAGCTTAAGCGCAGATTTAAGTCTTGCTTCTTCCCCTGGTTTTGCAACTAAACGCGCAGTTGCAATTATTGATTTACTTTTTTCCATAATACCTTTCCCAAATATACTAGTAACTATCGTTAACGATAATACTAATAAACAAAAAGATGTCAACTTATTTTGATGGTATCTCCATAACCACACAACCCCCCACATTCTTGCTGCCAGCGCTAGGTTTTGCAACACTACAGCTAGTTGGCAATAAACTGCGATAATTTATGTTATCTCTCCAATTATCTCCACAAATAACACGGTCTGAGCCGTTTTAAAGTTTTTAATTTATTAAATTTTCCCTTGACAGCCTTTAATTAAAAGCTTAGAGTCTAGCCCAGAGTTTTTACTCAATAATTTAGTGCTTTTGGAAATCAGCAACCCAAAAATTTTGCGCTATATATAGCTGACTGGCATGACTTTATGTAAAATTTCTCTACTTTCTTCAAATAATTTTTTAATCAAACCTTTCCTTACTCAATTCTACACTAAAGAAAAACTTTATTTCTACCACTCACTTTTCAAAAAAAAGCTGCCTAATTCTTGTTAAATTTCTAGCAAAAAGCTCTCTTCTATATTTATTTTGGCGCTATTCTCAATAAGTAGTATTTTCCTAAAACACTTTATTTATTGAGTTTATCGTTAATGGTAATTCCCTTTTATTTTTCTTAGGTGTATAGACTAGTATGATAAACATAAATAATGAGACTTTAACGAATTTCCATCAACTTGAAATAAACCCAATACTAACAAAAATTAAAAAGCTACAGTCTGATCGAGGCTATCGTGATAAGAAAAGACTATTTTTTGCTGAAGGGATACGTAATTTTGTAGAAGCAGTTGATCATAATTTCTCAATAGATGCTTTATTTTATAGCGAAAAACTTCTTATTTGCCCAATTGCTAGAAAACTTGTGCGTAGGTTAAAACGCGAAGGTGTTGCGTTTGCGCGAGTTTCTCCAGAGCAATTTAGAATTGTATCTTTAACTGAACGAGCATCGGGCATAGCAGCTATTTTTCACCAGCAAGTTCAAAGACTTAATCAAATAAACCCTAGCGATCATATATGTTGGACAGTACTTAATCAGATTTGTTCACTTGGAAACCTAGGCACACTACTTAGGACATCAGCAGCTACAGGGTCTTCTGGTTTTATTCTTATTGGAGATAGTATAGATCCGTTTGATCCAAAGGTTGTAAGAGCAACAATGGGAGCTATCTTTAAGCAAACTATTGTAAAAACGACTGCTGAAGAATTACGTCACTGGATAAAAAAACACAAACTAGCTGTAGTTGGGGCTTCTCCAAAAGGTTCTATGGATTATAACCAAGTGTCTTATCAACAGCCTACAATATTGATGCTTGGCAATGAACGTGCTGGTTTAAGCCAAGAGCAAGAATCAATGTGTCAACAAATTGTACGTATTCCAATGGCAGAAGGCACAGACTCACTAAATGTTGCTATAGCTGGAAGTCTAATTCTTTATGAAGTGTTTAAATCTTCGCTAAATAAAAATAGGCTAGGTGATTGCTAGCCTATTTCACTTAAAACTTAAAAACTTATAGTCCTAAAGAAGTTAACTAAAAGGTAAACATAGCGCTTACTGTAACTCCATTTACTGTAACTGTAACGGAGTTATTGCCTTTAACTAATTTAAGCTTCTTTTTATTACCTTTAAGGGCAATAGCTGTATCAGTTTGGCCGCTAATAAGTGAGCTAACATCTTGACCATTAACAGAGACTTTAGCCCCACTAGTACCAAAACCTGACCCTGTTATAGAAAGGGTTGGTTTAGTAAAAGTAACATTACTTATAGTTACCGCGGGTAAGACATTTACAGTAAAGCTAGTTGAAGCGCTTAAACCACCTGGATCAGTAACTGTAATAGACACATTAAAATTACCTGCTGGAGTAGTTGCTGGTACTGCAATAACTAAATTAATGGTTCCAGCGTTGTTATCACCATCATCTACTAAGTTAATAAAAGACTGTGAACTATTAACAGAAAATCTTAATCCTTGATTACCATCTGGGTCATTAGCAGAAACTTTAACGGTTAAGCTCTTACCAGCCATTACAGTTTGACTAGGAATTGGGGTTATTGTTGGAGCAGCATTAGCAGCATTAGCCATTACATTAATGCTAACCATTTGAGTTCTAACAAGTTGTCCTGATGTACCAGTAACAGTAATATTAATTACTCCACTAGGTGTGCTAGCTGTAGTACTAACTGTTAATGTAGTACTTGCTCCAGCAGCAATATTTGTTGAAGCAAAAGTTGTTTGTAGACTAGATTGACCAGTAGTTGCAGAAAGAGAAACTGTTCCATTAAACCCATTAGTAGCTTGGTTACTAACAGTAAATGTGGTGCTAGCACCTGCCATTACATTTTGCGTTGCTGGACTAACAGCTAAGGTAAAATCAGGAACTCCAGCAGGAGTAGTATTAACCTTAGTTTCATACATACCACGACCATGAGTAGCTAGGCGAAGTATTCCCATATTTGCATTTATAGCAATATCAAATACTGCAACCATAGGCATACCAGGAACACGATTCCAATTAGCGCCACCATCCATTGTTTCAAACAAACCTAAATCTGTACCAACAAAAATATTTTTAGGATCAGCAGGATTTATGGCTAAAGCATTAGCTGGGACATCTGGCAAGTTACCATTAATATTTTGCCAACTTCCACCGCCAGTTGTGCTCTTAAAAACGTGACCAGTATTAAAACCTGATAAGGAAACATAAACAGTATTTGGATCTTTTGGATCTGGAACAACGTCAGAAATATACCTTGGAGGTAAATTATCTGTGACATCTTGGAAAGATACTCCATTATCTTTAGTTACAAACACTGCACCATCAGAAGAACCTGTATAAACGGTTGAGCCTCCACTTACAACACCAATAGCAGAAATAGCTCGGCGAGTTTGTTTAGTCAAACGATCACTTATAGCAGACCAAGAATCTCCTTTGTCAGTGCTGCGATAAAGCCGGAAAGTGCCAAAATAAAGAGTATTAGGCTTAATATTGTCTAATTCCATTGGAGCATAAAAAAGCACATCATCACTTTGGTTAATACCAGTACGAATTAAGCGCCAAGAACCTAAAGCACCAGCAGAATCAGAACGGAAAGGCCCAACAAGTACCCCTGGAATATTAAATCTAGTGCTATACATAGTACCTGGATTTAGCTGATCAATACGTGCAAAACCACCATCACCATCATCAGCGTGTTGCCAAACTAAATTACCAGTATACATATTAGTACCATTATCTTGAGTACCCCCAATTGTGATATTTGGGTTAGTTGGGTGAATAGCAACGCTTTGGAACTGAGTTAAACTTAAATTTCCATTAATGTTGTTAAAAGTATTTCCAGCATCTGGGCTTAGCCAAACACCTCCATCATTTCCAACAATTATGCGTCTAGGATTACCTGGGGTAAAAGCCATTGCATGAAAATCAGCATGAAGGCTTGAACCAATATCAGGCCAGTTCTGTCCACCATCAGTGCTACGATAAAGACTTACACCACCAAAATAAACTAAGTCTGGATTTGTTGGATCAACTTCAATAATTTGGTCATAGGCACATTGGCAAGTAAAATCACCACGAGGCTTTCCTATTAATGTCCAGCTATCGCCACCATTTGTTGATTTATAGAAATCTAAGATATCGCCTGTGCGTAAGCTTTCAAAAGAGGCATAAATAATATTTGGGTTTGCACGATGTAAGGCTATATCTGAACGGCCAAAATCTCTTGTTGGAAGCCCACCACCTAGTTTAGTCCAACTTTGTCCTCCATTTGAAGTTTTATAAACACCCTCAGCTTCTAATGTTGCATAAAGAGTGTTAGGGTTATTTGGATCCATTTCTATATCGTATCCAAAAGCACCCACACTAATTTGGGTTGTAACTTTTAGAGAAATTCTAAAAGTTTGTCCACCATCCGTGGACTTATAAATTCCATTAGAGTCAGTTCGTGCCCCTAAACTACCAGAAACCCCTGCAAAACCTAAAGTCGCAGACGCATATACGTTATTAGGGTTACGAGGATCTACAACAATTTTATTTATTCCAGAACCAACAAAAGTATCTGCGGCAAATTGTCTCCAGGTATTTCCTCCATCAGTGGATTTTAGTATTCCCATACCAAAAAATGTATCACCTGATAAATTACCTTCTCCTGTACCAACATAAATAATATTTGAATTAGTAGGATCAACGGCTACAGCCCCAGCAGCTTGTGTAGGAACATCATCACCAAGTGAGCGCCAGCTTTGCCCTGCATCTGTAGAGCGCCAAATTCCACCTTGAGCACCTGTTAAATAGATAGTGTTAGCATTACGAGGATCAAAGGCCAAACCTGTGACTCTCCCTGTAACATTTGTTCTTACGCTAAAACCAGTAGTTTGACCATTAGTAATAGGAGCAGGGCCAATTGCTCTTAGCGGTTCTACTACATTTGTCTCTACTAAAGGTTTAATATTATTAGCTTGTACATGTCTAAAACCTTCTAGATGCTTTGTTGTTGGGTAAGTGTCAAAAGGAAAAATTCTTTGTTGAAAAAGAAATTTTCCACGCTTTTTAGCTAAATCCAGTTTTTCTAGTTCTTCTTCTGTAAATTTTTCTGGATTATCTTCTCTAGATTTAGCTGCTTCCTTAGCACGTTGTTGAAGGCTTTTACCTTCTTGTGATTGAGCTTGAGCCTTCCATTCTAAAGTAACCAGCCCTAGTATTATTACCACTAGTGTTAGAGCCAACACATATTTTCTCGTCATGTTTGTACACCTCTGCAAATTTATTTTTAAGAATTTACACTATTACCTCATTAGAAGCAAAAGTTTTAACTATTAATATCTAATGAAATCTAATTGAACCACATTAGCGACTCTGCTTTTTGGGTAAGGATGCTTTCAAAGGTTGATGATGCTTGATTAAGCATGCTCTTACCATAGAGTTTTTGCCAAGGTTTATAACTTACTTTTTCTGTATTTATTATATTTCCTAATCTTATTATTTTATTTGCCTAATTTCCTTGCAAACTTTTTTGGTAATAAGCTTGTTTACGATTTAAGTCTTTTAGTTCTAATTTTAGCTTGTTGTAACTTTTTGTTGTTTTCCATACTTTTTTCCCATATTTTTATCCTTCCTTTTTCATTATAATTTTGTAGATTATTTTTTCTACAACTATGCTCTAACTTTCTTTGCAATAGCCTTATTTCTTTTTGCCTTTTCTTTAACTCTGGACAGAATTCTTGCTAAAAACTTTCTGTAGAGATTGCTATTGTGCGAAACCCCAAATCTAACCCTACTATTTCCTTATCTTCAGTAGTATATAGTATGTTTAAGGTTTTTAGGCTTTTATAAGGCAAGCCTTCTAGTACCATTTGAACATAGAACCTTGCTTTTATTACTCTCTTTATTATCCTAGAAAATTTAACCTTATGCATTAATGCATTAATGTGATAAAGACTCTCTAATTCTATTTTATAGAGGAAAATAGAGTCATTTACTTTAACTGTTCCTATAGTTTTGTGTTTAATTCTTATTTAATTTTTTATTATATAATTACTTTTTTTTTTACAATATCTTTTTTTTAACTTATCTTATTAATATTAATTCATTTTTTCATTTTATGATTTAAGAACTTAAGACGCAATTCATCCCTCCACTTATTTTGCTAGCGCAAAATTGAAGTGGGCTTTCTCGCGCCAGATTGGCAAAAAGTTTAACTAGCTGTTCTTAAGTCTCTACTTTCTTTTTCTAACAGAAGGGATTGCTAGATTTATATGGCTATCATTAGGTTTAGTAGAAATTAAAAGACTTTCATTTAATCTAAAAGGAACTAAACGGCTAACTAATTTTGAAATTTCTTCTGCTGAGCGAGTCTCTAAGCTTACATCCCAAACTTTTACTGTTTTATCTCGACTTGTAGTAATAACCTGTTTACTATCATTACTAAAATAAGCATTATCAATACTACCTCTATGCCCTTCAAGTGAGGCAAGCATACGACCTGTAGCACTATCCCAGAGTTTTACTGTCTTATCATTATTAACTGTAAGTAGTTTTGTGTTATCAGGGCTAAAATGTACCAAATAAACTATTCCTTTATCGTCTTCTAAAGAGGGTAAGGCTTTACCGTTTTTAGCATCCCATATTTTTACTGTATCTTCGCTTACTGTAACAACTCTAGTTCCATCAGGGCTAAATTCCACAGAAGTAATTTTTCTTTGATGGTTAGTAAAAGAAGTTAGAATTTTTCCTGTAGCAATTTCTAAAATTTGTGCAACTGGTTGGATATTTCTTTCCTTACCTATAGTGCCAGCAGTAATTAAATAGTTACCATTAGGGCTAAATCTAATAAAATTAACTGTATTTAAGTTACTAGGAAAAGTTTTTTCTAATTTTGCTGTCTCACTATTCCAAATTTTAATATTTTTGTCTTTAGTAAAAGTAGCAATATGCTTGTTATCAAAGCTAAAGGATGCAGTATTGCCTTCTAGGTTAAGTAAAACATTTCCTGACTTTAGATCCCATATTTTGATAGAATTTCTATAATCAACTGTAAGTAAAGCGGTAGCATTAGGATTAATTTCGACTAGAGTAATACCTATAATAGGGCTATTAAGCTCTACTAAAAGATTACTACTTAAAATATCCCAAATTTTTACTCTATCACTGCTATCAGTAGTAATAACCCAAGGTTCCTTACCAGCAAAAAGCCCGTATAAATCCCGAACTTGATTAGCCTCATAAGTTAGTTTTAGTTTATCGTAAGAAGTATCCCAAATCTTAGCACTTCCATCGCTACTAGCAGTAATGACCCTTTTACCATTATGGCTAATAGCAGCACTATAAACATTTCCTCTATGCCCTTGAAAAGTTGCTAAAGGTAGCCCGCTAGCACTATCCCAAATCTTTGCAGTAAAATCACTACTAGTAGTTACAATTCTTGTATTATCAGGCGTAAAATGAGCAGTGTTAACAATTTCTAGATGTCCTTCTAAAGAAATTACTGAGCTTACATTTTTTCCGTTACTTACATCCCAAATCTTTGCGCTGCTATCAGCGCTTGCAGTAACAACCTTTGTACCTAAAGAATTAAATTCAGCCCAATAAACATTACCCTTATGAGCTTCTAGACTAATAATTAATTTACCTGTTTCGCTATCCCAAATTTTTGCAGTATTATCTTCACTAGCAGTTAAAATTCTTGTTCCATCAGGGCTAAAAGTAACCGAGTTTATTCTTTTCTCATAATCGATTTTACCTAATAGAGTTTTATCTTTTAAGCTCCAGATTTTTACACCCTCACCATCTATACTTACTACTTTTGTACCTTGAGGGTCAAATTCAGCCAAGTATAAAAAGCTAGTTCGTTTCTCTTCTGTCTGTTTTTTTAAGGAGAATAAATATTTTCCATTAGAATTCCAAATATTTATAGTACCATCTTGACTAGCGCTAAGTATTTGATTTTGTTTTGGGTTAAAACTTGTTGAGACAACTTTTGATGGGTGTTTTTGTAAGGTGTGTAATAGGCTGCCATCTAGAGAATTAAAAACTTGTACACAATTACAATTATTACCTCCTGCCATAGCTATTAACTTGTTATTTGGGCTAAAGCGAGCAAAGGCTTCGCTACCACTATATACTGAGAGAGTTTTAATAGGTTTTCCATTACTTGCTTGCCAAAGTATAGCTGTAGATTCATTACCAGAAGAAGTTTCACTAGCTATTGTTTCGTCATTGCCTATTGTTAAGATTCTACTACTATCAGGGCTAAACTCAGCTAAAGAAACTCTTTCTTTACCATGTTCTAAAGAAATTATTTGAGCGTCTAGAGCACGCATTGCATCAGCTAGTAAATATTTTAATGATGGATTAGTTTTACCCAAGCGATAAGCTTCGCTTAAGTAGAGTGCTGCAATCATAGGATTACCTACTAGAATTTCTTTTCTACCACGTTCTTCATAGAGTTCTAATAATTGGCGTTTAGCCCTTTGAGTGCTATCTGTTGCTAATTTAGTTTGTTCTTTAGCTTGGATTTCATTTCTTTCTGCTAATTGGCGTTGTTCATCTGCACGGTGTTTTTCAAAATTAGCTTTTTCAGTACTATCTTCAGCTATTTGTTTTTGGGCTAAGATTTGTTGTGCCTTTTCTTCAACTTCTTTATTGATTACTTCAAGTTTTTTTGCATAAGCTTCGGCTCGTTTTGCGCTTTCTTCTGCTAATTGTTGTTGATAAAAAACGCTAATAAATCCAACTATTAGACCTAATAAAATCCCTGATACGATTAACCTTGTTCTACGTTGACCTCGTTTAGCTTCAGATAAGCTAGAAAGCACAAAAGCTTCTTCACTTTCTGTTAATTTACCGCTATAACGTGATTGCCAGAGTCGATATTCTGTTAAAGCCTCATCACGCCAAAGTAAACCTTTTACTTTGCCTCTATCTTGCCATTGTTTAGAAGCTATACGTAATTGATCGCGAAGTCTAATATTTTCTTTTTCTTCTTGTTGCCATTGAACTAGCCTAGGCCAAGCAATTAATAAAGCTTCATGGACAATTTCTATACGTTCTTGCCCAAGTTCACCTTCTGAGACGACTAAGAGCCTAGCAGCAATTAGCTTTTCTAATACACTTTCAGCCTCTTGGCTATTTCCTAGTAAATGCATTAATTCATTTTTAGTTAAAACGGCTCTAGTCCCTTCACCAGTAACTAATTGTCTAAATGTTTCTTTTACAAGGCGTTGCTGGCTATTATTCATTGTTCCAAGCATTAGTTCAGCATGTTGGGCTAATGCACCGCCTACCCCACCCATTCCCAAGTAAGTCTTTCTAAGTAGTTGCTTAAAATGTCTATCTCTTAATTCCCAAAGCTTTGCAGCAGTAAAAGCAAGTAAAGGTAATGCTCCCACTTGGTCAACAACTTCTGCAACTATTTCTTTAGCTAAATTTTCATCTTCAAATTGATAACCAAGCCTTTCAGCAGGGGTAATTAAAATTCTTAGTAAATCTTCTGGTGCAGGAGTAGTTAAAAGCTCTAGCCCTTGAGTTAAACGATCTTTTAAGGCTGTTAATTGTTTAGCTCTAACTAAAAAGTCATCTCTTAAGGCTAGTACAAGACGAATTGGCTCTTCGGCTGATTGTGCAGCTTGAGCTAGCATTGCAGCATAAAACTGACGCTCTTCTAATTCAGGACAAAGTGTAAAAAGCTCTTCAAACTGATCAACAAAAATTAAAATTGTTATATTGTGTTTTTCTGCCACTAGTTTTAGATATTTACCTAACACTTTTGAATCTAAGGCTAGTTGTTCTTTTAGTTCTTGATCTATAGGCCCAAATTCTTTATTTAGTCTAGCAATCAATGTAGCTACAGGTGTAGCGCCTGGTCTAAGTGTAAAAGTGCGCCAATTATTAGCAAGTTCAGCAAAAACCCCTGCTTGTAAAAATGAACTCTTCCCTGCCCCAGAAGTACCAACTATCGCAAGGAGTGATTGTATTTTAAGTCTATTTAAGAAAGCTTCTGTATCGCGTTCACGCCCAAAAAAAAGGTCTGCATCTGCGCTAGTAAAAGCCATTAAACCTAAATAAGGTGTTCTTTCTTGCTGATTATTAAAAAATGATTCTTCTTTGCTATCAAAGAAATTTGCTTGAAACCATTCCCAAACTCTTTCTTCCTGTCGTTCAAAGCCTGTTGGCATGGTAATGAGTTTTACACCATGACGGCCTTTACCAGCTAGAAAAAAGATTTCTTCTCTTGCACCTGGTAAGGGTTCAGCAACTTGTAGTAAAGGCCAAAGAGATAAAACCATTCTTAAACTACTATCAAGCAAAGCAACTTGGGTTTCTGATAATTTATTAAGTTTTATTTGGATAGAACTTAATTCTCTTCCCATTCTTTTTTCTATATGGTTTAAGCGTTTTACTACTAAAGGATAATCAAGTAAAAAACTAATAGAATGAAGGATTTTAGTAAGCTCTGGTAAATAACTAGATATATTTCTTTGTACTTCTTCCTCAGTAGCGCCTAGTAAGTTAGCCCTTTCAAATTCTAGTAAAGACTCAAAAACTCTACATTGCTCGGTTTGACTGGTGCTACTAGGCTGGAAAAATAGCGAGATTAATTCTGGGATTGGATAAGCATCACGTTTGAGTGCAAAGGGTTTACAAAGTTCTTGTGTAAGTTCAAGCCACTCTTTATCACTTAATTCTTGTTTGCGAATTTTCTGAATAAATTTTTGTACTTTTTCACTATCCTTTTTGTTTCCGCTACCAATTTGAGCACGAGAGGCTAATGCAAGTAAAGCTAAGTAACGTATTACTACTCGAAGTATGCTTATCATTCGTTCGCGAGATTGATGTAGACTACGAGCAGAAGCAAATCTAGCAACACTTTCTGCAAGAGGCTGAGGCGCAGCAGCAAGAAGTTTTTCATAGAGTTGAGTTTCAAGCTGTGGTAAAACGCCCTCATAAGTGCTAATTCCTGCGGCTAGACGAAAGTCTGTAGCAAGCTCAAAAGCGCTTTTATAACGCTCTTCTGGCTTTTTTGCCATTGCTTTAGCAATTACAGCGTCTAAAGCAGTAGGAAAACCTTTTCCTAAACTAGGAACAGGTGCTTCTTTATGCTCTTTATACAAATTATAAAAACTTGCTGGTGAGCCTCCAGAAAATGGTCTTTTTCCTACTAACATCTCATAGGCAAAAACTCCTAAGGCATAAATATCTGCACGGGCATCTACTTGTGAAGCATTTTCCCATTGTTCAGCAGGCATATAAGGAGTTGACCCAAGTAGCCCTGTAGTTTTACTTGTATCATCTTCTGTTAATAATTCATCAGCTTTTTCTATCTGTAGTTTGTTAATATAGCTAGTATTACTATCTAGAGTTTTAGCAATACCAAAATCAAGAAGTTTAGGAAGAAGTCTACCAGCGCGAGAAATAACCATAACATTTGCTGGTTTTAAGTCTCGATGAATTATTCCACAGTCATGAGCGGTTTGGACAACTTCACAGATTTTATCAAGTAGCGGAACAAAGCGTTCAAGTTCTATTGTCCCTTGAGTCTTAAGCAGTTTATCTAAAGGAGTGCCATGAACAATTTCCATAGCTGTCCACAGTAGCCCATCACTCTCAGCACCAAAAGCATAAATATGTGCTGTAAATGGGTGTTCAAGGCGCGATGCTAGGCGGGCTTCACGTAAAAACCTCTCAATTATTTCTTGATTATCAAGATGTTTTTGATGAAGAACTTTTATAACTACTTCACGCATTAAAGTAATTTGTTCAGCCTTATAAACAGCACCAAAAGCACCTTCACCTATTTTTTCACGGATAATAAAATCGCCTAAGGTACGTCCAATTAGCTTATCAATTACAGGTTCTAAAGGGAGTTGAGGGACAATTAAAGGGCTATCCAAAAAATTATTTGATTGATTATAGGCTAGAAGTAGGGATTCTATTTCTTTACGTATACTAGCATCTTGACTAGCTAAAAATACCTCTCTTTGTTCTGGAAGCATATCCAAAACATAAAGAAATAGTTCATCAATTTGTTTGTGCAGAGTGGTCATAGCTTTCCCTAGTTTTAGCTATTTTAACTTAATAGAGTAGGGTAGAGACATAGCTCTATCCTTAAAGTTTAACGCTACAAATCTAGATTTGTTACTCTGGTTCTGGAATAACACTAATCTCTCGATAAAGCCAAGCCTTTGCTAGTCGCCATTCTGCTTTTACAGTATCAGTAGAAACACCAAGAATCTTTGCTGTCTCTTCAATAGTTAAGCCACCAAAAAAGCGTAGTTCAACAATTTGGCTACGTTCAGGAAATAGCTTAGAAAGCCGTTCTAACGCCTCATCTAAAGCTACTAGGTTACGGTCTTGCTCTTCTGAGAGATTAAGAACATCATCTAGAGAAAGTTTTCGTTGCTGACCATCTCGTTTAGCTGCATTACGATTGCGGGCATAATCAACTAAGATTCTGCGCATTAGTTGAGCCGCAACGCCAAAGAAATGAGCGCGATTTTGCCATTCTACATTTTTTTGATCCACTAGACGAATATAAGCTTCATTAATTAGCGCGGTTGCTTGTAGGGTGTGTTCTTGACGCTCACCATAAAGGTAACGGTTTGCAATTCTCTTTAATTCATGTGTAACTAGGGGGATTAGTTTATCTCTTGCTTCTTCATCACCTTTATTCCAATTAGCTAACAGTTGAGTAATATCTTCCTCTGCCAATTTTACCTCCAAATATTTTTTATTTTGCTCCCTATTTTGTTGGTAAATTTCGCGTTCTCTAATGGAAGAAGATTAACATAAAATTTAGAGGTAATGCTATGACTAATAAGATTAAAAATATAAAATTTAGTATTATAATTCTTTTTTCTTTCTTATTTATAATTCTTTTTATCTTACCAAATATAAATTTAAGCTTAACAAAAGCATTTAGTAAAGTGATGCCTTCTATAATAATTTTAGATGATCCAGATAATAAAAATTCTCCTTATGCTAAAGGAGAAAAGCCTAAAGCCCCTTTTGACCATGACCAACATATTAGCACTCGTGCAAATACAACTTGTGTTACTTGTCATCATACCAACTCTAATGACCTATCTATTGCAATAGAAGAAGATGTGCCAAAATGTACTACCTGTCATACAGATGAAGAAACTACTTGCAAAATTAAAGGAACAAATGCAGGAAAAGATTTCTCAGGAAAAACTGCTATAGAGGCTGAAAAAGCTTTTCATGGTAGGGGAAGCGACATAGGTTGTATAGGTTGTCATGATAATCGTGGAATCGAGCCTAAAGGTTGTTTAGCTTGCCATACAGGTAAAGATACAGTTGATTACGTTATTACACCACTATTTCCAAGTGAAAAAGATAAATTAAAACCTCTTATGCCATCTACTACTGCAAACAAAGCCGCTAAGACTGAAAATGCTAAGACAGGTGAAGAAAAAACTAATAGTAGTAAAGAGTCTGAAAATAAACCTACTCAAGAGGGTAAAACAGGTGTTGAAAGTAAACCTGAAAGTAAATCTGAAAGTAAATCTGAAATATCTAAAAAAGATTAAAGTTTATTAAAAATATTATCCTAAGCTATTTAATATAGTTTAGGATAATATTGTAAAAAATAGCTTTATTTCTTTACTAGAAAAGCTAACCCTATAACACAAAATAAAACCCCTAATAAGTTCCAAATAGAGAGTTGTTCTTTATAAATGATAATACCTACAGGAATTAAAAGAAGAGCTACGCTAGCGCCCATTATAGTTGAAGTTATACCAATATTCCAACCTACCCTATAAGCAAGTAGTACGCCTATTTCAATCATAGATGCACCAACCCCGACCATTACCATAGACCAATTAAATTCCTTTATTGTTTCTAAAAAAGTTTTATCTGAAGGATACAAAAAATAAAAACAACTCAATATTAATATTCCTGCAATATAAGCAATAATTACGGCAAAAATAGGGTTAGAATTATGTGGGATAGATTTTTGAGAAATATGATAAATAACTCCACCTAAAATAGCTAAAATGAGAGGTAAATAATTTAATTTCATAAATAAAAATTTTCTTCAGGATAAAACCCTAATAGCCTTTAATAATTTTTAATTGCTAGAATTTTAAACTTACAAATTTCTGCAATAGTGATAAAATTTTTTCTCTTTGTATGGTATTAAAGAAAAAGTCAATTGAAAAGCTATTCGTGAACTAAATAAACCACAAGGAAAATTATGTCTAATAATACAAATAATGAACATCCTTTAATAAAAAAGGTAGAAATTACAGTTGTAAATAGAGGTAAAGGAGTTGATTATAATCAAAACTCCAAAACATATAGCGATTTTGTTTACAATTTAAGCTGTCCAAACCCTAGCCATATTACTAATAATAATAGCGAGTCTGCGGGTTTTAACCTTAAACAACAATTAGACCAGGCTATTAAAAACCAGCAAACAGTCCTAAATTTTAATGTTGATTGTAGCGGGGATGAGACATTTGAAACAGAAGAACTACCAGCACTTCCCTGTAGCAATACTATTAAAGTAAATGTTTTGATTGAGTACGTTGCAAATTAATAATTATTACAAATTAGCTTGCTCTAAGAAATAGATTTTGCTCGATTTAATTAGATTAAGAGAATTTATGAGAAAAGAAATCGTTAATATTGGCTTTCTAGGATTTGGGACAGTAGGTTCTGGGGCTGTGCGAATTTTGCAAGAAAATAATGTTGAAATTTCTAGTCGCTTAAGTCCAAGGCTAAAGGTAAAAACCATTTGCAGCCCAAATATTGCTAAGCGTGATACTTCGTGGGTAAGAGATGAGGTTAAATATACTACTGATCCTAATGTAGTACTTAATGACCCAGAAATTGATATAGTAGTAGAAGCAATTGGAGGCCGCGAGCCAGCTTTAAGCTATATTAATCAAGCATTTGAACAAAATAAGAATGTAGTAACAGCAAATAAATTACTCCTAGCACAAGAAGGAATTAATCTAGCTAAACTTGCTGCAAGCAAAAAGCTTTCTCTAGCAATTGAAGCATCTGTAGCAGGAGGCATTCCTATATTAAATGCAATTAGAGAAGGTATTGCAGCAGAAAAAATAGTTTCTCTCTATGGAATATTAAATGGAACTACTAATTTTATTCTTACAGAAATGGAAAAATCTGGTGCTGCATTTGATATAACCTTAGCGCAAGCGCAAAGATTAGGCTATGCAGAAGCAGACCCTACTTTAGATATTGAAGGCTTAGACGCACGAGATAAGCTAGCAATACTATCAATGTTTTGTTTTGGTCGTTACACGAGTTTAGAAGAAATTCCAACACAAGGAATTACGCAACTTACCCCTATAGATTTTGTTTATGCTAATCAAGCACGTTGTACAATAAAACTCTTATGTATGGCTAAAATTGTAGATAATGACTTATTATTATCTGTTGCACCTACAATGGTTCCTCATAATAGTCTACTTGCAAAAGTAAATGGGAGTTTTAATGCAATAATGATAACAGGCGCATCAGGAGGGCAAACTTTTTATTATGGTCGTGGTGCTGGAAGCGGGCCAACAGGTATAGCAGTTGTATCTGATATTATTCGTATTGCCAGAGAACTAACTAATGGACATACTAGCCTTAGCTCTACTTTTAGTTTTCAGAATTTAGAAAAAAGTAATGTTACAGAACTTTCACAACCTTATTCATTTTCAGTAAGATTTACTGTTAATAATCACCTAGGCGTAGTTGCAAAACTAGCCTCTATACTTTCAGAAAATAATATTAATATCCATTCTATTTCCCAAGATAAATTGCTTACAGATAAAACTAATCTATCTTTTGTAACAATGCTTGAACCAACTACACCACAACAGTTACACAAAGCTTTAGAAGAAATTAAAAAATTAGACTTTTTAATTCAAACACCTTTAGCAATGAGAATAGAAGAAAATATATAATCCTAAGGTTTAAGACTTAGGTTTTAACAATTAGCTATGTTTAAACTCTTAATTACAGACACTCATGGAAATAGTTTTGAATTTCCAATTGAAAAGCCTGAAATAACAATTGGGCGAAATCCGGCTAGAAGCGATCTAGTCCTATCATCTAAACAAGTTTCTGTCCAACATGCCTCCTTAAAGCTTCAAAATGGTTGTTATCTACTAAAAGACTTAAATAGCACTAATGGAATATATGTAAATAAAAAGCGAGTTAATGAATGTTTAATTAGTGCAGGAGATAAATTTTCTATTGCAAATTTTATTTTACAACTAATAAATACTGTAGGTGATGCTTATGTTACTTATCATGAAACACCTATTAGCCAATATTCCCAAGTAAGAGGAACCTCTGTATTTAATAACCTTTTAGAAGCATTACAAGATGTTCCACAGCAAATTGATAAGCGTTTAGAACTAGAAACTAAGCTACAAGAAAAAGTCCAAACTATAGAAATGCTTTATGCCTTTGGTAAAACGCTTAGTTCTGTTTTTGATATAGATAAAGTTTTTAGCGAAATAGTTGATTTATGTTTTAAGCTTACTAGTGCAGAACGATGTGCAATGTTGTCTTGGGATGAAATAAATAACTTAGTTGAACCTCGTTTAATTAGCTTTCATCCAGATTTTAATCAATCCTTAGCAAAACATACTTTAAGTCTTAGTCGAACTATTACACAAAAAGTAATAACAGATAAAGTGGCATTAATTTCTGAAGATATACAATTAGATGAAAGATTTAATGCTGCTGATTCTATTGCTTGTCAAAATATCCATTCCTTAATGTGTGTTCCACTAATTGGAAAACAACGTGTTCTTGGGGTAATTTACGCAGATAAATTAGGGATAGCTAACCCATTTACTCTAGATGACTTAGACTTACTAACAGCAGTAGCAGCACAGGCTGCAATTGCTATAGACAATGCTTTTGCTTATGACCAGTTAGCTCAAGAAGCTATTTTAAGGGCAAATTATCAACGATTTTTACCAAATCAAGTAGTAGACCTTATCTTGCAATCACCAGATCAATTAGGTATAGGTGATGGTCTAACTCAAACTGTAACAGTGTTATTTGCTTCAATTAAAGACTTTAATGTTTTTGTTGAGAAAGGCGATCCAGAGATTGTTATTTATATATTAAATCGTTTCCTTTCTACAATGACAGAAATTATTTTTGCCTATCAAGGAACACTAGATAAATTTTTAGGTGATGGCCTTATGGCACTTTTTGGAGCGCCTTATCAAAGTAATCAAGATAGTTTTAATGCAGTTAATGCTGCAATTACTATGCAAAGACAACTTTATTTACTTAATCAAGACTTACAAAGCTATGGAATTGATCCTATTGAAATAGGAATAGGTATTAATATGGGCGAGGTAGTAGTAGGCTATATTGGTTCAGAAATGCGTATGGACTATACAGCTATTGGTAATGCAGTTAATTTAGCAGCACGCCTAATGCAACAATCTAGAGGGCAACAAATCTTAATTAGTGAAAGTGTAAGCTTACAAACTGATGAAGCGTTTTCTTTAGTTCCAGTAGCGGGCTTAAATCTAAAAGGGGTGACTGATGTGCCTAATATTTTTCAGGTAGTTTATTAATTAAATATACTAATTAGCCAATTATTAAGTAAGCCTTTATTCCTCATCATCAAAATCAACTATTTCATACATTAGGGTTTCTGTTGCAGGGTTAGATAAATAGCTCATACTTCGTCGATAAATTTCTGCTAAAACTTCTTCAAAATCAGTAAGAAAATCTATAACAGTACTATATCGATTATTTCGGTCTTTTGCTAAAGATTTTAAGATCACTTCATCAAGTAAAATAGGAATTTCTTTATCAAGGCTAGAAGGGGGTTGAGGTTCTTCTTCTAAGTGTCTCATCATTGTATCACCTATAGAAAGCCCGCCTCGAAAAGGGTGTTCACCTGTTAGCATCTCATAAGCTATAAGGCCAAAAGCATAAATATCTGCTCTAGGATCTAAGGGTTTATCTTGCCACTGTTCAGGAGAAAGATAATCAACCGTTCCTAGTATATGACCTACTTGAGTGATAGGCATAAAAACGCTAGCACTTGGAGTGTCTTCTAAGATTTTAGCAATACCAAAATCTAGAAGTTTTGCTTCTTCTCTACCTTCTTTAGTAACAATCATTATATTTTCTGGTTTTAAGTCGCGATGAATTGCATTATGTTGATGAATACAATTTAGTGCTGAGCCTATTTGTTTTAGTAAGTTAAATGCTCTACCTAATATTAAAGGGCCTTCTTTTAATATATCTAAAAGTGTCCGTCCTACAACATATTCCATAACAAAATAGGGTAGTCCTATCTCTGTAAAACCACTATCATAGAGTGCAACAATCCCTGGATGGCGAATTTTTGAGAGTATAGCTATTTCTCTGGCAAAATATCTTTGGCGTATCTGTTGTGTTTTTACCTCTGTTGCGGGTTCTTGAATCATAAATTTAATAGCAACTTCTGTATGCGCTTTTGTATCTTCAGCTTTATAGACTACTCCTATACCACCCTCTCCCAACAGTTCCGTTACAAGATATCTCCCACCTAGTAGATTATCAGGCATAGTTTTAAGAGTTTATATAATTTATGTATTTATGTTAGGATGAAAATTACTTTCAATTTGCAAATAATAGCTTTTATAAACCTTATTGAAAAGACTTAAAAGCAAAGTTTATCATTAGTTAGTAAATAATTATTTTAATATTGGAGGAATTTATGTCTCTAGAACGCTTTGATAATTTTGAAGATTTTTGGCCTTTTTATGTTAAAGAACATAGTTTACTTACTACACGAGTCTTTCATTTTATAGGAACTACTTTAGGATTAATTTGTTTTACACTAGCATTTTTAACTGGCAATTTATGGTTTTTATTTGGTGGATTATGGGTTTCTTATGGGTTTGCCTGGTTTTCACATTTTTTTATTGAGAAAAACCGTCCTGCTACATTTAAGTATCCTGTATATTCTTTTCTAGCAGATTTTCGGATGTATTATTTAATGTGGCGGGGTCAAATGGAAGCAGAAGTAAAAAGAATAATGAATATTTACTAGCTTAAAAGCAAATAGGGTTAAAATTTTCCATATCTATACTTTATCCTAGGAACTATGGCTTATTAAGCTTAACTTTGTTAGCATAGCTGTTTTTGTAAAAGCAACTTATTAGGAGGATTAATTAACTACGTATGGGAGAAATGGTGCAAATTCCTTACAATGAATCATCAATTGATGGTTATTTGGCTTTACCTAAAAGCGGGCAAGGCCCTGGTGTAATAGTATTACAAGAGTGGTGGGGACTAGTACCCCATATTAAAGATGTAGCTGATAGGTTTGCATCTGCTGGTTATGTAGCCTTAGCTCCAGACCTCTATCATGGTGAGTCTACAACTTCACCTGATCAAGCTGGTAAGTTAATGATGAGTCTAAATATAGCTCAAACTCAAAAAGAACTAGATGGAGTAATTGACTTTTTATCAAATCACTCATCTGTAAGCCCTAAAAAAATAGCAACTGTAGGCTTTTGTATGGGAGGACAATTATCACTTTATGCTGCTTCTAAAAATGATAAAGTAAATGCCTGTGTAATCTTCTATGGCATACACCCACACTTTGAGCCTGATTTAGCCAATATTAAAGCGGCTGTTTTAGGCTTATATGCAGAAAATGATCCTTTTGTCCCTGTTGAGTCAGTCAAAAAATTAGAAGAAACATTAAAATCTCATGGAAAGACGGTTGAAATAAAAATCTATGCCGGTCTTGATCATGCATTTTTTAATGATTCCCGTGAGCAAGTTTATAATAAAGAAGCAGCTGAAGATGCTTGGCAAAGAGTATTAAAGCTATATAAAGAACACCTTTATTAAAGCTAATTTCTATGTGTAATAGCCTAGAGTAGCTACTTTAGGCTATTATTGAGGATCTTATTAGAATCTATATTTTACTTTTTATATATCTAATTTTAGCTAACAAAATTTGTTAATGTTCATTTAACAACTTATGTCAATCTCAACTTCTTAATATCATATTTTATAAACAAGTTTTTGATTTTTATAATCTACTGTGCCGCTTAACTTCAAATTAAAGAACAAAATGGTATAATCCAAAACAAGTAAATGCTTCAAACCAACTTGTTTTCCAAAACTTTTTATAATTTGTAAAATAGGTCTACTAATTGCTTATTATAAGTTTCTAGCACGTTAAAATAACTTATTTCAATATACAACTTAAGCTAAACTTCTTAAAAATATTTTACTGGGGGTTTTTTTAATGAATACAATTCTTGTCATAGCACAAAATACTTTTAGAGAATCTGTTCGTGATAAGGTTTTGTATAATTTATTATTTTTTGCTGTCCTTTTAGTAGCAAGCTCTTTAATTATTGGAGAATTATCACTTAATCAAGAAAAATTAATTATTCCACGTATGGGTTTAAGTGTAATGCTATTTTTTGGTGGTTTAATTGCAATATTTATAGGCACAGGGCTTGTTTATAAAGAGATTGATAAACGCACTATATATGCAATGCTAGCTAAACCTATTGGTCGTGGAGAATTTATTTTAGGAAAATTCTTCGGCTTAGGTTTAACATTACTAGTAAATTGCCTAGTAATGTTATCGGGTATTTTATTATCATATGCGATTTTAAGTTACAATACTGATGGGAGCGTTGCTATTGCTTGGGCGCTTATTCCAGCAGGTTATTTAATATTTTTACAACTACTTTTAATAGTAGCAATAGGGTTATTATTTTCATCTTTTTCTTCTCCAGCACTTTCAATAACCCTATCTATTATCATATACATAATAGGTTCTTTAAGTAAGGATTTACCTGTTTTTGCACAAACAATTCCTTTTATTATTACTAAATATCTTGCATTATTTTTATATTATATTTTGCCTAATTTTAGTAACTTTAACTACATAACCTATGTAGCACAAGGCAATATGATTCCACTCAATGATATTTTAACTGTGACACTTTATGCTGTTATTTACACTACCCTGCTTTTAGTAGCAACAATAGCAATTTTCCAAAAACGCAACTTTAAGTAAAACAATTATGAGCATAATTGAACAAATAAAGAGACAAGAAAAACTATTTATTTGGCTACCTATTT
This sequence comes from Acidobacteriota bacterium, assembly GCA_016213785.1. GTDB lineage: Bacteria > Acidobacteriota > Blastocatellia > Chloracidobacteriales > JADJPF01 > JADJPF01. Next base: position 66,998 of record JACQZQ010000113.1, on the reverse strand, counting down.
TGCTGGTAATAGTTTGTTTTTCAAATACTTTAACTTATCAATTTGTTTATGATGACCTTTTCCAAGTTATTGAAGCAGCACCTGTACTAGGTGATTGGAGTAAAGAAAATTTAGTCCGCTTATTTGATAGAGATTTTTGGGGATTTGTTAATCAACATCTTGCTACAGAAGGAAAACTACGTTCTCAATATTATCGCCCTATACAAAGTTTTTTTTCTATGGTGGTCTATTCATATTCAAACTTGAACCCTTTTGGCTGGCATGTAAGTTCAGTAATACTACATATAATTGCAGTATTTTTTTGTTATAAAGTTATTAACAGTTCCTTAAAAACCATTCTTCCTAATGATGAAAACTCAACAACTATCAGTTTAATTACATTAATAGCAAGTACCTGTTTTGCAATTCATCCAGCGCAAACAGAGTCAGTTGCTTGGGTATCAGCTTTTACAAATCCTTTAAATTCAACTTTTATTTTTATTAGTTTATTTGCTTACTTAAAATTAAAAGAATCTTATAGATGGCTTATTCTTAGCTGTTTATCTTATATTCTAGCCCTCTTAACAAAAGAGGCTGCAATAATATTGCCTGCAATTTTAGTTTGCTATGAATTTTTCCTTATTCCCCAAACTTCTAATTTATTTAGTAAACTTCGCTTAGCTTTAGTAAAACTGTCTGCCTTTGGATTAATTACGCTTGGCTATTTTTACTTACGTATAGCTATTTTAGGTTCAATAAAGAGTAAGTCTGCACATGTGGATTTTCCTGGTATAGAAAACATCTCTCTCTTTAACACTTTAATTACCCTACCTAGTATTTTATTAAATTATTTACAAATACTTGTTTGGCCTTTTTCTAATAATCCAATGTATGAAACTAGGTTTATTTCTGAGCTTAATTTAGTTAACTTTTATTTACCGTTACTCTTATTATTAGGGTTATTATTTTTATCTATAATTTGTGCTTTTAAGTATAAAGTTATTCAGCTTGCTTTGATTTGGCTAGTAATACCACTTATACCAGTGATGGATGTGCGCTCATTTAAGCCTGAAGATTTAGTACACGATAGATATCTTTATTTGTCAACTATAGGTTTAGGGATAATATTAGCTTTGATTGTAAAAGAATTAAATCATTTATTAACAAATAATAAAACAATTTCCTTAAATTTTTTAAGTTTACACCCATTACTAACAGCCCTACTAACACTATTAATAATACTTACAAGTATAATAACCATTAAACAAAATAATGTTTGGTCAAATGAGTGGCAACTCTGGTCAACAGCTTATGAAAATGTTCCTAATTCTTGTATTGTAAACTTAGAGCTAGGGCGTTTAAGTGAAGAAAATAAACAAGATGATAAAATGGCTTTAGTCTACTATCAAAAGGCTAAAACAGTTTGTCCCGATTCTCTTACACTCAACTATAAATTAGGGCTACTCTATGGTAGAAATAATGATTTAGTAAACTCAGAAATAGCTTTTCAAAATATGCTTAAATTAACCCAAAACCGTTTTATCTTATCAACCGCCTATTTTAACCTAGGGTTTATTAATGAAAAACGTGGTAACTTGACATTAGCAATTGATCACTATAAGCAAGGCTTAAAACTTAACCCTAATGGACAAAATTCTAAGCAAGTTCAAGAAGTAATTAAACAATTAAACGAGAAAGTAAAGCTAGATAAACCAAAGTCTTAAAGCTAGATTTTTAAAGGAGGAATATGAAAACCTACTTTGCAGTTTTAATTATTATAGTTTGTCTTTCTATTCTTTACCCACTACAAAAAATTATAGATGCTAGCCATCCTCCAGAAGAAAAAGTACAACAGTTTCTTTATGTATCTTCCCCTACACACATTAAAGAGCTATCTTTTGGCTTTGATGGAGCTTTAGCTGATCTTTATTGGCTAAGGAGTGTTCAATATTATGGCCGCCAATTACTTAACGAAAACAATGAAGTCTCATTTTCCCAAAAAGTAGATCAAAAACTTCTCTTTCCTATGTTAGATATAACTACAACCCTTGATCCACAATATGTTCAAGCCTATCGGTTTGGAGGGTTATTTTTGCCAGATTATGATCCTAAACTGGCACTGGATTTACTTTATAAAGGAATAAAAGAAAATCCTAATAACTGGCGACTTTATCAAGCTTTAGGAACTGTTTATTGGCAAATAAAAGATTATAAAAAAGCTGGAGAAATTTTCTTAAAAGCTGGGGAAATCCCTAAATCACCAGCCTGGCTAAAGATTATTGGTGGTGTAATGTATTCTCAAGGAGGTAGTCGAGCTACAGCTTGCCAACTTTATGCAACTCTTTACCAAGAAGCTACAGATGACTTTACTAAAGGTCAAATGGAAACACAACTTAAGCGAGTTTACGCGCTTAATCAAGTAGACTACTTAAACTCTTTGTTAGAACGCTATAAAGAAGCTACAGGAGTTTGTCCTCCATCGCTAACACTGTTAATTAAAACAGTTCAACAAAATCAAGAAAAAGGCGAGTGTGGAGAAATAATTCAAATTCAAGTTAATGAAAAAGGCGAGTTAATTAGCATTTTAGGAGATAAATTTAACTATGATCCTACTAATTGTAAAATAAATATGCCCTACAGAGTTTTTGATCCCTTAAAGTAATTTAACCCAGAGCTTAAATTTGTGAGGAACATGAATGAAAACAGTGATAGAGATTGATAATTTATGTAAAGATTATATGGTAGGTTTTTGGAGACCTAAGCCACAAAGAGCATTAAATAATTTAAGTTTACAAGTAAATGAAGGGGAAATTTTTGGATTTCTTGGGGGTAATGGTGCAGGTAAAACAACCACTCTAAAAATACTAATGACCCTAATGTTTCCTACCTCAGGCTCAGCTAAAATATTAGGTAAGTCTATAGACGATTTGGAGATGCGAAAACAAATAGGTTATCTACCTGAAGCACCATATTTTTATGACTATTTGACCGCAAAAGAGTTTTTAGATTACTGTGGAAAAATTTTTGGCCTCTCAAATGATGCTCGTAATCGCCGTATTAATGAGTTACTTAAACTTGTAGATTTAGATTTTGCTGCCGATCGTCAATTACGTAAATTTTCTAAAGGTATGTTACAAAGAATTGGAATTGCCCAAGCCCTAGTTAATGACCCTAAAATAGTTTTTATGGATGAACCAATGTCTGGTCTAGACCCTATAGGACGTAGAGAAGTGCGTGAAATTATCCGCTCTTTACGCGAACAAGGAAAAACCATTTTCTTTTCAACACATATTTTATCTGATGTAGAGGTTTTATGTGATAGAGTAGCAATTCTTAGGAAAGGTGATTTAGCTGGGTATGGAAAGCTTTCTGAATTAGAAGGAAGCCGTGATGCTACTATGGAAATATCAGTCCAAGGAATTTCTAATGAAAACCTACCTCATTTTTGTGCTAAAGCACAAAAAGTAGTACAAACAGCAAGCGGTTTACAAATTCAAATTCCTGATCAAAGTCATATAGATGAAATCCTTCTTTTAGTTCGTAAATATGATGGAAAAATAATTTCTATTAACCCAGTAAAAACAGCATTAGAAGATTTTTTTGTTAAAGAAAAAACTTCTAGTCTAACAAAACAAGCTCTTGTATAACTGCTAAATAGATAGCCAATAATTTGTAAAATATAAATTTTAGGAGGAAGTTGTGACACTACCATTAGCAATAGCTGGCATAGGTAATTGGGGGTTTAACCATGTTCGGACTTTTCATCAACTTCCTGAATGTGAACTGAAATTAGTCTGTGATCTGTCTGAAAAACGTTTGCAAAAAGTTAAAGAAATTTCTCAAAATATTCCTCTTACTAATGATTATCAGCAAATAATAAAAGATGATAATATTGCTGGTGTTGTAATAGCAACAGATGCAGATACTCATTACAAATTAGCTAAAGATGCCCTTTTAGCAGGTAAAGCGGTTTTTGTAGAAAAACCTATTACATTAGATTTACACCAAGCAATTGAATTGGTAGAACTAGCTGAGCAAAAACGCCAAGTCTTAATGGTAGGTCATTTACTTCTTTATCATCCAATAGTTACAGCAATCAAAAAATATATTGATAGCGGTGAATGGGGAGAGATTTTCTATATTTACTCAACTCGTGTAAATCTAGGAACACTCCGCACCACAGAAAATGCTCTTTGGAGTCTTGCACCCCATGATATTTCTGTAATGATGTACCTAACAGGCCAAAGCCCTGAAGTTATTAATGCTGTAGGCAACAGCTATATAAAGTCTGATGTCCAAGATGTAGTGTTTTTCTCTTTAAATTTCCCTAATAATATTATGGGGCATGGTCAAGCTAGTTGGCTGGATCCTCATAAAATAAGGCAGTTCACCATTGTTTCTAGAAAAAAAATGGCTGTCTTTGATGATACCGAGCCTAAAGAAAAATTACGTATTTATGATAAAGGTGTTATTGATTCCAAAGAATATGTCTCTTATGAACAACAATATACCATCCGAGATGGAGATATTTTTATTCCAGCAATTAAAATGGTCGAACCCTTAAAATTAGAGTGTCAGCATTTTATTGATTGTATTATAAATAATAAAAAACCTCTAACTGATGGAATAAATGGACTTGAAGTATTAAAAGTTTTAACTGCTGCTCAAAAATCTCTAGAAAAAGGTGGAACACCTATAAAACTTGCTGACTTATAAATATTTTAGTGGTCTAGTCATATTATTTATAAAAAATAAAGAAAATATCTCGTTTAATTGGCAAATATGAGCTTTAATATCTCTGAAGAAACTAAAGAAAATATATTAATAGTATTAACAGTAGTTTTAGTAAGTTTTATTTGTTTTGCTAATAGCTTACTAGGGGAATTTATATCTGACGATACTACTTTAATAGTAGATAAATATAATGTTAAATCTCTAGCTTATATACCTACTCTATTTGCTGAAAACTATTTTGGTAAAAATGACCCTGCTGGAGGTTATAGACCATTAACTAATTTAACCTTTGCTATAGATTTTGCTATAAACCAATTAAATCCATATGGTTATCATCTAGTTAATATACTTATACATACAATTAATTGTTTACTTATTTATTGGTTATGTAATAACTACTCTAAAATCAAGCTTTTATCATTACTTGCGGCACTCTTTTTTGCTGTCCACCCAATACATAGCGAACCAGTAGCAACAATTTATGGTCGTCCTGAGCTTTTAACTACTATGTTTTTGCTTGGTGCTTGGATTTTTTATATAAAATCTTCACAAAAAAGTTATCTATATATTTTTTCGCTAATAAGTTATTTTCTAGCATTACTCTCTAAAGAAACTGGAATTATCTTGCTAGGGCTTTTACTACTAGCACAAATTTGTACAGAAAAATCTTGGTTTAGCAAACTAAAACCATCTCCTAAATTAATAGGCTATATCTTAGCAACAATTCCTTATTTGATAATGAGAGTAGCTGTTACTAAAACTCTTGGTATGCCTAAAACAGGACAGTTTTTTACTGATGAAACGTTTTTAACTCGCTTATGTGTAATGATTCTAGGCTATGTTAAATATTTTGAGCTTTTAATCTGGCCTAAAGACCTTGCAACAGTTTATAGCTATCAAATAATCCCTAAAGTAACGACCTTTACTCTACCTGTTATACTAGCTCTATTATTAATTCTTAGTGTTCTTGCCATAGGAATTTGGCAATTAAATAAAAACCCTTTACTCGCTTTTTCAATACTATTTTTCTTTGTTGCTAGTAGTGCAGTGTCTAACATAATTTTCCCTACTGGTAGTATAGTTACAGAACGAGGTGTTTACTTAGCATCTTTTTCTATATGTTTACTTTTTGCGATAATATTTTATAAGCTTTATCAATTTGGATGGCAAAAACTAGTAGTTCTTTTATCAATAGGTATTTTAGCCTTAGCTTCTTTTAGGACATATTACCGTAACTTAGATTTTCAAAACGATATAGTATTTATTCATTCTATCCTTAAGTATTCTCCTGGACTTACAAGCCAAGTTTATCAATTAGCAGCAGTTTATGAGAAAAAAGGTGATTTAGCAAAAGCTGAGGAATGCTATAAAAAAATTGTAGAGCAAACTCCATGTAGCTATTATGCTTGCGGAACACTAGCAAATATATATATTAAACAAAATAGGTATGAAGAAGCGCTACCTTTGGCTCAAAAGGAACTTTCAGTAAATCCTAATTCTGTTCCAGGTCATTTAGCAATGGCACGTTTATATGATATAAAAGAAAACTATCAAAAAGCCTTAGAGTCAATCTTAGAAGTCACTAAAAACGTCTATCAACCCAATCCACAACTAGAATATGAAGTTGGACTAGCTTTTTATAAAGTAGGTGACTTAAAACAAGCTGAAATACGTATGAAAAAAGCTATTGAGCTAGATTCTAGCTTTTATGAGCCTCTAGTAAACTTAGCTAAAATTTTACAAAAACAAAATCGCTATGAAGAAGCTATTATTATTTTAGATAAAGCAATAAAAATGGCTCCTAATGATGCTGATATTTATAACCTCTATGGAGCTAACCTATTTGAACAAAACAAATTATGTGAAGCAAAAAGCTATCTACTTAAGTCTATTTCATTAAATAATAAGATAGCAGAAACTCACTATAATTTAGCAAGAGTTTTTTCTAAACTTAATCTTTTTGCTGAAGCTAAGAGCCAATTAATAATAGCGCTTAACCTTAACCCTAAATTTGAAGAGGCTAAAGAAACTCTAACTTCTCTTAATAAAGAAATTAACTCTTCTTTAACTCCTATTGATTGTCCTAACTAATATTTAATTCATTAGCTAAAAAAATGATGTTATCATAAGTAGGGAAAGCTAGTTTTTTAGTATAATTTCCTAACATCTTTATTAAAATAAAAAACTTTTGGGTTGACATGAGTTCTAAAACAAATAATCCTTTTGATAATATCCAAGAATCTCAAAAAAATTTTCTTATTGTTCTAATAATAATTTTGCTTCCGCTAATTTGTTTTTCTAATAGCCTTTTAGGTGATTTTGTTTATGATGACCTTATAATAGTAAAAGACAACCCTAACTTAAAAAAACTCGCTGATATACCTAATCTATTTCTACAGCCCTATTGGGGAGATAACAATAATGAAGGGCTTTATCGGCCTTTAACACATGTAACTTATGCACTAAATTTTGCTATTTCTGGACAAGACACCTATGGATATCACCTAGTAAATATATTTATTCATATTATTAACTCCTTTTTAATTTATTGGCTTAGCAATAATTACTGCAAGAACAAATATATAGCTTTACTTTGTTCATTATTTTTTGCTGTTCATCCTGTTCATTCTGAAGCAGTTGCGGCAATTTATGGTCGTCCTGAGCTTTTAGCAACTATGTTTTTACTTATCTCTTGGTTTGGTTATGTAAAATCCTCAAAAAATAAATGGTGGTATATCTTTTCTTTATTAAATTATTTCCTTTCACTGCTTTGCAAAGAAAGCGGAATAGTTTTTGTTGGGGTTTTATTACTTGTTCAAATGTGTACAGAAAGCAGTTGGATTGCTAAACTTAAGCCTAACCCTAAATTACTAGGCTATATACTAACTACAATCCCTTATTTAATTATTCGTGTTTCTGTTACTAAAGTTCTTGGTATTCCTAAAGGAGGACAATTTTTAGGAAGAGAATCTTTCTTAACTCGTGTTTATACAATGAGTTTAGGTTATAAAGAATATTTTAGGATGCTAATTTGGCCTGATAAACTTTATACAGAATATACCTATGATGTAATTCCTAGGACTACAAGTTTAAGTTTTCTAGTAATTTTCTCTTTATTAGTAATTTTTTCTTTAGTGATTATTGGATTATGGCAGATAAACAAAAGACCTGCACTATCTTATGCAATTTTATTTTTCTATGTTACTACAAGTATTGTATCTAATATATTTCTTCCTACTGGTGTTTTAATTGCAGAAAGAACCATTTATTTCCCTGTTGCAAGTGTTTGTTTATTATTGGCTTTAATACTCTATCAAATCAAGAAGATAGGTTGGCAAAAACTCTCTATTGGTTTAGCAATTATTTTATTAACATCATTATCTATTCGTACTTACTATCGTAATTTAGACTTTAAGGATAATTTTGCTTTATTTGGTTCTGTACTAAAACTTGTTCCAAATCATTTTAAGATGACTACAGCTATAGCTGGAATTTATGAAGAAAAAGGAGAATTATTAGAAGCAGAAAAGTATTATAAAAAGCTTATAGAAATAGCTCCAAAATATCCACAATCCTACTCTTCTTTAGCAAGTCTTTATATTGATCAAGGTTTTGACGAAAAAGCTCTACCTTTGCTAGAAAAAGCTATTGAGCTTGCACCTAATTCTGCTAATGCTTATGTCCCATTAGCTAGAATTTATCAAAAACAAAAAAATTACACTAAAGCTGTAGAAGCCTTTCAAAAAGCTTCTAGTCTAATTATCCCTAATGCTAAACTCCAGCATGAATTAGCTTTAGCTATTTTTTTTCAAGGTGATTTAGAAAAAGCTGAACAAGAAATGAAAAAAGCTATAGACTTAGACCCTTATTTTGCTGAGCCAAGAATAAATTTAGCTAAAGTTTTGCAAAAACAAAATAAACTTGATCAAGCTCAAGAGTCTTTAGACAAAGCATTAAAAATAGATCCTAATGAACTTGACGCTTATATAGTTTATGGAGCATTGTTTAGAATGAAGACTGATTTATGTGGAGCAAAAAGCTATTTACTCAAAGCTTTATCTAGTAATTCGCAACTCTCTCAAGCACATTATGAACTTGGTTTAGTTTATGCTGATATGCACCTCTATAAAGAAGCCAGAAAAGAAATCGAACTTTATATAAAGTTAAGCCCTTCAAATGCTGATGCAAAAAAACAGCTTATTGAGATAAACAAACAGGCTCTTAATCCTGAATCTGAGGTTAAATGCCCTAATTAGGAAAGCATAATGCTAGAAGATATAGACCTAGGAAATAGTATTAGCATTAAACCTTGTCGGCTAGATTTAGGGCTAGAATACCCTATATATAAAACTAAGTTAGCAGCTAAACATTCTTTTGAGCTAGATGAAGGTAAAATTAAAATTCCTGCTGATATTACTGGCTTTAATGCTAAAGCTAATGGATGGATTGTTTTAGAGCTATTAGAAGCACCTGATTTTTTAATTGCAGCTAAAGGTGACTATTTAGCTGTACGCCGTACAAATAAAGCTTATAACGGCCAAATCGCACTTATCAGACATAACGATCATATTCTAATTAAACAGATTTTTATTATTGGTCAAGGCGTAGCTCTTAGAGCATTAGATTTTAAGCCTGATCTGTTAATTTTGCCTTCTGCCTTAGAGATTAGAGGAATAATTGAAGGTCTTGCTATTGAGAAATCCTGGTATAAGATAATTACTAACGAGAAGCTGCCTGAGCGTTAGAGATGAGAGAAAAAGTAGGATTAGATTTACGCCGCCAAATAAAACCATCTAAGATATAGTGCGTAATCTGAGGTAAAGCTAAAAGTGGAACTAAGATAAATTTAATATCTATTTGCCAAGGTTCACCAAAAAACCAGCTTCTATCATGCCAAACTCCTCGATCCCAAAGTAATTCCTCAACATAAGCTAACGCCCAAAGCAGGAGTAAAAAATTTACTGGCCCCTGAGAAAATAATCTATAAACACCTCTACCTTTGTATTCATCACACTTTTGACGACTATACCAATAAACTAGGGCTAAATAAGGTACTCCATGAATAATTACATTAGTAACAGTAAATGCATAATCTGAGTTATAGCCAACTATCCCTATATACCAGCAAAGCGCTGTAGTTATTAAAACAATATCTTTTCCAGGATTCCAATGTTTTTTAATTAAGCCATAATAAAGACTTTTAATTAGATAGGCTACTAAAGAAATATAATAAATAGGCTCAGTAATATCACAAATAAGCTTTGGTATAGAAAGAAAATCTCCTGTTAAAAACCACCAAAAACGCCTTGGTAAATGAGTATGCCAATAAATTAGTGGATAAAGAGTAGCAGAATAAATAGCTAAAGTATCAATCCACCAGCTTAAGCGGCCATTTTCCCTTAATTTAGCACGATAGAGCGCAACCCAGCCATATTGCTGGCGTACAAAATGAAAAACAGCTAGATAAGCTACTATACGCCAGAAAACCAACTCACCTTGAGAATAAAGTAAAGTCCCTAAAATTAGAGCTATTGTAGGAACTAAAATATAAAGCCAAGGACGGCGTTTAAGTTCTTCATTATCTAAATAAACTCGAAAACCAGTAGAATAAACATGTGCAACATCAATAAGCAAAACAGCTACAATCCAAGCCCAATCAGGAGTAGTTGTCTTAAGTACACCTAGCTTTGCACCAATAAAAAGCGCAAGTAAAGAAATAATTGCGCTGCCTAGAAATACGCTTAGGTCAATGCTAGGAGAAAATAACCACCATTCTTGTCTTAAGGTTTTGCTACTCATAAACTAATTTTCTGATAAGCTAAAATAGCTCAGGAAAGGTTCCTGAGCTATTTTATTAAATAAAATAAAAAGCGCTATCTTTCTGCTGCAAGCCCCCAAAGAGTAGGAGAACGCCAAAGCGAAGATAATAATAGCTCTCTCATTAAAAAGAATTCTCTAGGCAATCTATCGTAAAGAGTTTCAAAAAGTTCCTCATGTGAAAGGACTTCTTTTTTCCAAGCTTCACGGTCAATAGACATTACTTCGTTAAAATCTTCTGCTGTAAAGTCTGCACCTCTCCAGTCTAAATCTTCATAACGAGGCATCCATCCAAGAGGACTTTCTGTAGCATAGGCCCTACCATGTACTCGATCAACAATCCATTTTAATACCCTCATATTTTCGCCAAAGCCAGGCCACATAAAGTTCCCGTCTTTATCTTTTCTAAACCAATTAACACAGAAAATTCTAGGAGGATTAGAAATTTCCCTACCCATTTTTAGCCAGTGATTAAAATAACTTCCCATGTGATAGCCGCAGAAAGGTAACATTGCCATAGGATCGCGTCTTACCTGTCCTATTTGCCCAGCAGCAGCAGCAGTAGTCTCTGAGCCAATTGTAGCAGCAAGATAAACTCCAAAATTCCAGTTTACAGCTTGATAAACTAATGGGACTACACTTGCACGCCTACCACCAAAAATAAACGCACTAATTGGTACACCTTTTGGATTCTCCCAATCAGGATCAATTGATGGACATTGATAAGCAGGAGCAGTAAATCTAGCATTTGGATGGGCTGCCTTACGGCCACAATCAGGAGTCCAAGCTTTGCCTTGCCAATCTGTAAGCTCTTCTGGTGCTTGGTCTGTCATCCCTTCCCACCATACATCACCATCTGGAGTTAAAGCTACATTGGTAAAAATTGTATTCTTCTTTATAGACTCCATTGCATTAGGGTTTGATTTATAAGAAGTGCCTGGAGCAACCCCAAAATAACCTGCTTCTGGATTAATTGCATGAAGAGTTCCATCTTCGGAAGGTTTAATCCAGGCAATATCATCACCAATTGTAGTAACTTTATAGCCTTCAAAAGACTTAGGTGGAATTAACATTGCAAAGTTTGTTTTTCCACAAGCACTTGGAAAAGCTGCTGCAACATAGGTTTTCTTGCCCTTAGGATCTTCTACACCTAAAATTAACATATGTTCAGCAAGCCAACCTTGGTCACGCCCCATTGTAGAAGCAATACGTAGGGCAAAGCATTTCTTTCCTAACAAAGCATTTCCACCATAACCACTACCAAAAGACCAAATAGAATGTTCTTCTGGAAAATGAACAATATATTTATTGTCTTTATTACAAGGCCAGGAAATATCTTTTTGACCATCTAAAAGAGGCATTCCTACAGAATGTAGACAGGGAACAAAATCACCTTCTCCTAGCACTTCTAAGGCTTTACGCCCCATTCTGGTCATTATGCGCATATTTACAACAACGTAAGGAGAGTCACTAATCTCTACACCAATATGCGATATAGAAGATCCTAATGGCCCCATACTAAATGGTACTATATACATAGTACGACCACGCATAGCACCATCAAAAAGTCCTACAAGGGTAGCTTTCATTTCTTTTGGATCAACCCAATTATTTGTTGGGCCAGCATCTTCTCGGCGAAGGCTGCAAATAAAGGTTCTATCCTCTACACGAGCAACATCACTAGGATCAGATAGCGCAAGAAAGCTATTTGGGCGCTTTTCTGAATTGAGTCGTTTAAGTGTCCCACTCTCGACCATAAGATCACAAAGCCTGTTGTATTCTTCTTCTGAACCATCACACCAATAAACATTATCTGGTTTGCAAAGGTCAACAACTTCACGTACCCAAGCAATTAACTTTTGATTTTTTACATAATCAGGAATCGTAAGCGATACCTGTCTTGCGCTACTCATAAATAAAAGCTCCTTTCTTATCTTAAGAAAACAAAATTAATATATCTAATAATAAGCTGAAAATGTTGAGGTATTTTATTGTGTGGCTTCTAGTTAGGTCAATCAAAACAAGTAGCAAAAAACGTTAACCTAAGAAATTTCTCTTAAGCTAAATTGTATTTTGTGGATTCTAAAACTCTGGTTTAGTTGGTTCTACAGCAAAACGGCTACTATAAAGACTCTCATAATATTCACGATAGCTACTAGAGCGAGTATCTGCTAGCCATTCAATATTTCTTAAATACCAGTCTATGGTTTTACGTAAACCTTCTTCAAATTCTGTTTGTGGTCGCCAAGAAAGTTCTCTTTCTATTTTTCCTGGATCAACAGCATAGCGTCTATCATGTCCGGGCCGATCAGTAACAAAAGTAATTAATTTTTCTGGGCGGTCTAAAAGCTTTAATATTCGTTTTATTACTTCTAAATTTGTTTTCTCCATTCTTGCGCCAACATTGTAAATCTGCCCTATTCGCCCTTTAAGTAGTAATTGATAGATAGCCTTACAAGCATCATCAGCAAAAAGCCAATCTCGAACGTGTAAACCATCCCCATAAACAGGTAGCGGCTTAAATTCTAAGGCATTAGCAATGACTAAAGGAATTAGCTTTTCTGGATATTGATATGGGCCATAACAACTTGAAAGCCTGGCTACAATGCTAGGAAATTGATGTATATGATAAGCAGCATAAACTAAATGCTCGGATGCCGCTTTACTTGCTGCATAAGGATTATTAGGAGAAGCTGGCGAGTTTTCTCTTAGGTAAATTCCTGGCAGCAAGCTACCACCTATTTGATCACTAGACACGTAAATAAAACGAGATACTCTTGCCTCTCTAGCAAAGTCTAAAAGTAGTTGTGTCCCAAATATATTTGTTATTACAAATGGGGCAGCATCTTGAATACTACGATCAACGTGTGATTCCGCTGCAAAATGAACAACTGCATCTACTCCTGTTATTACTGGTTCAACATGATCTGGCTGACAAATATCCCCTACGTAAAAACTATAGTTTGGATAATCTACTAAATCTGATAGGTTATCTGTATTACCAGCATAAGTAAGTTTATCTAGGTTAATAATTTTATGTTCACGATGATTTAACACCATCATTCTAATAAAATTAGTTCCAATAAAACCTGCGCCGCCTGTAACCAGAATCTTCATGTCTAAAAGCCTGTGTTTTTAAGTTTAATATGTCATTAGTTTAGTTATAATAACAAATTTACTTGCTTGAGAATTCTATTTTCTCATATTGTTAAAATAGACTAAACCAAAATCGGTGGTTATTTAATTTAACTCTAGATTTTATACAAGGTTTAATTAAATATCTTAAATATCTTAAATATCTTAAGTATTTTAAGTAGAACTTAATTTTTCTTTAGGAGCAATAGTTTGTAAAAGAAAAATTTAACAAAGACAAATTTTTACCTTAAACATCTTTTTCAATTAAAAACTCATCTTAATGGCATTATGAATAACTTAAAGAAAACATTATTAGTTATTGTTATTTTAGCAAGCTTTTTTGTTTGTCAATTAGTATCTGGGCAAACAATTAGTAATATTGACTTAAGTTTTAAGTCCTTAAATAATGAGACTATAAACCTTAATCAATTTCGTGGTCAAGTACTAGTAATTTCTTTTAGTGCTAAAGGTATTCCCTTAGCACAAATTGAATTACCGCAACTAGAACGCTTAGCAACCAAATTTTCTGGTCAAGATGTTAAAGTAATCTGGATTAGTACTAATAGCTTAAAACCTAAAGCTAGTAGTTTTGCATCAAATGCTGAACTACAAAATATTGCTAATCAGTACTCTCACTTAACAGTCCTACGTGATATAGATGGGGGAATTTTTCAGCAAACAGGTAGTGATACATTACCAACCATTTTTATTTTAGACAAAAATGGTCGTAGCCTTGGACGTGCGCGTGTGGGTATAGATCCTCAGGCTAATCTTGCTAATGACCTTTTCCCTATAATTAATCAAGCTCTCTCAAGAAATTAGTCATTCAGTATAGGTAAATTAAATCAGTTAATATACTTAAATTATATAAATATTTAGGTGATATTTAGATGGAGGATGCTATGGCACATAAGCATTCACGTGTCACAAGTGCAGGTCGTCTTGTTTGGTTTGTTGAACGTTTGTGGTATCTTGCTCGCGATTTGCCTATAGAGCAGTTGTCTATTAACCAAATTGCCGCGTTTGACCAGAATTGCTGGTTTGGCCCAACTACACCTCCTACTTGTCGGGCAGTTGCCGAGCACACCCGCCGCATCCTTAATGCTGACTTGAACTATCCAATAATTCTCTCATCCGAAGGCTACTTGATGGATGGCGGACATCGCATCGCGAAAGCCTATGTACTCCAGCATTCCACAATATCTGCTGTGCGCTTTCTCTGTGATCCTGAACCAGATTATGTCCTAGCACCAGACGCACCCTTGCCAGCAGAGCCACGACTACAGGTAGTAGACTTCAAGACCAATGTATCAAACTATCGCCCCAAATGTTGATATTAACTTAATGGAGATAAATAGATAGAAGGCAATCCCCTTTCTAAATAAGGGCGAAGATTTTGTCCAGATTTGTCATTAGCTGCCAATTGAACCAAAATTGATGGTTTGAGAGTTGTCACAACCAAATTAACCCCACGATTAAATAGTGACATAGGATAAATACTTGCGCTTTGACCTTGAACAACTACAATTGCTCTACTTTTAGTATACTCAAGAATTTCTTCAAGAGTGCCATTGCACAATGTAGATCCTGTAATTGTAACTACATCAGCATTTTCTACTTGATACTTTATGTCTGTTCCATCCGAAAAGGTAAAATTTTTTCTTGGAAAGTAGTTTTGATATTTAGCTATAGTTCTATGCATATAGTTGTTTGTAGAACATTGTAGGTCACTTATGTGTAAATGCTTAATTTGGTCAGCTTTAGCTAGGGCATCAATATACCCCCCAAAACCAATTACTACGGCTCGTTTAGCTTCAGCAAAAGGATTAAACGGAAATTTTTGAGAAACAACAAAAGTACCATCTCCACCTGATTCTAAACAGGGAAAAGAAAGAGCACTAATAATTGCTGTTCGGAGTGAATTAGCAAGCAACTGAGCTTCTCTAGTAGAAACACCTAGTCGTGTTAGTAGATCGTCCTCATAGAATAGTCCTCGGAGCAACAGAGGGTCTTGCTCAATAAATGAAATAATTGAAGGGATTAGCTTGCAAAGTTCGTCTGATTGGCTGTAGTAACTCATAGCAGCCCCAACACTGCCATCATCTAATTGAACCACAGTAAAATAAGGAGTTAGGGAAATACTACGAATAGATTTTCCTACAATTAATTTCCTTATTTCTAAAAAAGCTAGTGTTTCATGTAAAATCATATTTGGTTTCATTTTTCCGTTTTTCCAAATTCTCCATTTATAATATACTCTATCCCTTCTAAGAAAAAATCAGTAAAGACATTTTGATTTAGTTCCAACACATTTAGGAGATTATAGTATGGCTACTCATGAAAAAAATGTTTCTCAATTTATTGACTCAGCTAATCCATTACAATATTCACAAACTGTGTTTTTTTCAGACCAACACAGTGATGCTCCACCCTCCCACACCGATATTAGCGATCCTCCTGATATGCCTCATATTGATAACAGCGGGCCTGTTGGGCACACCGATATTAGCGATCCTCCCGATATGCCTCATACCGATAACGGCCAACCAGGTCACACCGATATTGGCGATCCTCCCCCACCTGATGATACACCTCATAGTGATGGCCCACCTTCTCACACCGATATTAGTGAGCCACCTAACCCTTAAGCTAGGGCTTTATACCTAACATTTAGAGCAGTAACCTAATAAGTTAGGCTAAGAAAAACAATAGAATAAGAAAAAACTGTTGATAATAAATAGGCTATGCCTTAAAGCGTTATAGCTAAGAATTAGCAAAAGAGTTTTCTATAGTATCGAACTTAAAAAATGAGAATTTTTATAACTAGTTATGATTGAAACAATTAAATTTATAGCAATAAATTTTCTTATTTTTTAAGTCAAATATTACAATATGCAAGAAAAACTCTTTCATCATTTTCTGGATTTAAAAAAATTTCTTAGTTTTCCCAAAAAGCAATTATTTAAGAGGACATTATGACTATTGAGTTACGACCTTTAGGAGTTAACTGCAATATTGCTTGTCAGTATTGTTACCAAAATCCACAGCGAGATGCTAATAATTTAAGTAAAAGTTATAACATCGACAAAATGAAAAATGCTATTTTAGCTTATAACAAACCATTTACACTTTTTGGGGGAGAACCTTTACTAATACCAGAAAAAGATTTAGAAGAAATACTGTCTTGGGGATACTCTAAATTTGGTAAAAATAGTATTCAAACTAATGGAACTTTAATAAATAAAAATCACATCAGAATGTTCAAACAATATGCAGTGTCTATTGGCATATCAATTGACGGGCCTGGAGAACTAAATGACGTTCGATGGGCAGGAAGTTTAGAGAAAACCCGTTTATTAACGGAAAAATCAGAAAAAGCTATCGAGCTTTTATGTAAAGAAGGTATCCGAGTAAATCTCATTATTACTTTACACCGCGCCAATGCTACCACAGATAAACTAGCTATACTTAATGATTGGATTAAATATCTTGACAAAATTGGGGTAAAATTTATTCGTTTACATGCCTTGGAAGTAGATCACTATACGATTCGAGATAAATATGCCCTTTCAGAAGAGGAAAATTTAAGAGCCTTTGTTAACTTTGCAGAATTAGAACTATCATTAAGTTCACTCAAGCTTGATGTTTTTACAGATATTGAAAAAATGCTGTTAGCCGATGATAAATCAACAACTTGTGTGTGGATGGCATGCGATCCCTACACAACAGCTTCGGTTCAAGGAATAGAGGGTGATGGTAAACAAAGTAACTGTGGAAGAACAAACAAGGATGGAATTGATTTTATTAAAGCAAAAACCGTTGGTTATGAACGCTATTTAGCACTTTACTATACTCCACAAGAATTTGGCGGATGTAATGAATGTAAATTCTTTTTATCCTGTAAAGGCCAATGCCCTGGAACTGCTATTGATAATGATTGGCGTAATAGAACAGAACATTGTGGCTTATGGAAAGAATTATTCCAAAGAATGGAAGAAAGACTAGTTAATCAAGGCAAAACGCCTATTTCTTTACACCCCGATCGACCAGTGATCGAGGATGCAATGCTCAAAGCCTGGGAACAAGGCTCAAACCCAACTCTTTCATCATTGGTCACAAAATTGGTAAAAAATAATACAACACATAAAATATAGTACTAATGGGCTAATAGCGTAAGAGCTTAAAAAGCCCATATACGTATATTTTGGTATTCCCAGATCTAATTCTTACAAATATCATATGGAAAGATTAAATTTTCGTTTACCAGATTTTACAAGACATATGTGGGCTAGTGAAAATGCACGTATTTCTTGGGAACCTTTAATTAATAAAGCTATTAAAGCACAACAAGAAATAGAGTGGTTATCAGTCGCCTATGAAATTAGAGCTTGTGCTTTGCAACTTATTACGCCTGAAGGGCTTGTAGATTTTACTGACCGTGTAAGTAAATTTGGCCTTTTAGCAATGCCTATCCAAACAATTGGTTGTTCAAAGTCTCCATATCAATCACTGCCAGTTAAAATACAACCAGGACAAGCATTTAACTACCTTTGTGCAATTGGAAAACCTGAAAAAGTACAAGCATTTAAAGAAGCTTGGGATAAAAAAGACGATAATCTAATTGGAAAACTTCATGGTTTTCCTGACTGTTGCATTAAATTCTTTATTGATAGCTGGATTAAGCAAGGGCTAATTGATACTACTTGGAGTATGGCTCTTAATTCTATAAATCAACATTCTACAAATGAATTAAGCTTTTCTATGTGTGAAGTTGCAGGCCCAATAGAATTAAATATTCTCCTTCGTTGGCTAGGAATCCGTCTTATACCACACCTACCTTGTAGTTTTAATTGCAAGCCAAGCCTAGAACTTGCTCTTAAGCTTTTAGAGGTAGGAGACCAAACAGGACATACAGATAGCATAAAGGTTATACAAGAAATGTTGTCTTGGCCTGTAGAATGGTCTGCTTTGCATGGAATAGCAGAAATCAAAACACCTCTAATTAAAATCTCAACTTGCACAGATGCTACAAAAATAAAATATATTGTTAGGCGTGAAGGAACAAGCTATCCAGCTGAAGGGGTTTCTGGAATTAACTTCCCATATAAAACCAACAAGCCTATTCTTTTAACCCTCTCTCACTCATATCGTCGAGGAATAGAGAACCCAATAGAAAAGCCCTCCTCTTCCTTTCTAGAAATAGGAGTTGAGAAAGAAGATACAATAGAGAAATAAAAGAAACCTAACTTTTTCTTCAGATTGGGTAGAGAGCATTATTTTGCAAAAAGGGCATTAATCCAACAAATTATTCTAAACTTCTCAATAGACGAAAACCTAAACCTCTACCACTTTCAGTTGGTAAGTTATCACTACGATATGCTGATCGGCAGTGAATTATGCCGTCTTTCCAATTGCCTCCACGAAAAACACGGTATACGCCTAAATTAGCACCACTTGGATCTATAACGGTTGCACTTGGGTAATTTCCATATAAATCTAGACACCATTCATAAACATTTCCATAAATATCATACAAACCCCAAGGGTTTGCTTTTTTTTGTCCTACAGCATGGGTTCTACCCTCAGAGTTTTTATCATACCAAGCAAGTTCATCTAAGTTTTCTGGATAGTTGTTCTTGCTACCTGCACGGGCAACATATTCCCACTCTGCTTCTGTTGGCAAGCGATATTGCTTTCCTGTTAATTTTGATAACCTTGCGCAAAACTCTACTACTTCATGCCAACTTACTTGTTCCACAGGTAAATTATCTCCTTTAAATCCAGATGGATCTGACTTGAGAGATATATTTATTGTAGGTAATCCTGCTACTATTCTCCATTGGGCTTGTGTTACTTCAAATCTACCTATATAAAAGTCTTTTGATATTTTTACTTTATGCAGTTGCTCATCTGCATTGCGTCCTTTTTCGCTAACAGGTGAACCCATTTCAAATTCTCCTGCTTGTATTTTCACCATCTCCAAATTTATACCACTGCCTATATTTTCTATATAAAGATTCTCTCCTGGGCGTTCTTGTGTTTTTATAACTTCTTTTTTCACTTCTTGTATTACAGGTTGCGTAGAAATTAATCTACCTTCTATCAACTCTATAGGCACTTTCTCTTTCACTATTTTGCTTATTTCCAAAGGAGATCGTCTTTCCACTTCTAGTTGCCAAATTTTTGCTGTTCTATCCTCACTAGCACTAAGTATTTTGTCTGTTTTACTAGAAAATATAGCTGCTATCACTGAATTTTTGTGTTCTGTGAAAGCTACAAGAAATTTGCCAGTATTTTTTTCCCATACTCTTACTGTATTGTCATAAGAACTAGTAATGATTAAATTTCCATCAAAGCTAAAATCTCCACTTACTATATCTCCAGTATGACTTTCTAAAGTCCAAAGTAATTTCCTTGTAGAACTCTCCCAAAGATAAGCTCTGGTATCGGCACTTGTAGTTAAGATTTCCTTTCCATCAGGACTAAACTTACAGTTTGTTACTCCTGATTGATGGTTAGCGAGCGTGTCAAGAAGTTTCCCATCCTCTAACTGCCAAACTTTTGCAGTCTTATCAGTGCTAGCTGTTACTAATAATTTTTCATCTGGGCTAAAGGCAAGATTTACCACTGCTGCTTGATGACTATTTAGTGTGTTTTTTAATTGACCACTGCTACTATCCCAAACCTTAGCTGTTTGGTCTGACGAAGCAGTAGCTATTAACTTACCACTTTTGCTATAACTTGCAGCATAAATAGCTCCAAGATGACCTTCTAAAGTATTTAATAGTTTACTAGTTGTAGTATCCCAAATCTTAGCTGTTTGGTCATAGCTCCAAGTTAATACTTTTTTACCGTCAGGACTAAATTCTGCTCCTCTTAATGCATCAGTATGTCCCTGAAGAACTGCAACTAAACTACCATCTGATACTTTCCATATTCTTGCTGTTTTATCTACACTTGCTGTTACTAAGAACTGTCCATCAAAGCTAAACCTACTTGATATTACTGGACTTTCATGGCCTTTAAGCACAAAAAGCTCTTTTCCATCAGTAGTTTGCCAAATACGAGCAGTTTTATCCATGCTGGAAGTTGCAACTAAAGTATCATCAGGGCTAAAACTAACCATTGTTACTACATCTGTATGATTTGAAAGTGTGATAGGAGGATGATTTTCTACTTTTGCTAATGCAACTGAGAGCATATATCTTAAAGTTAGGCTACTATCTCCCTTTGCATAAGCTTCACTAAGGTAAACTGCTGCTCGATCAAATTTTCCTTTTAATATTTCTTGCCGACCTTGTTCTTCATAAAGTTCTAAGGTTTTTAGAAGTTGTTTTTCTGTTTGTTGCCTTTGATAAAACATAATGGAAGAAACCATTAGTAAGATAACTATTGCCATTATGACTAAGGCTTGCTTTATGCGTTGGCTACGAGTCGCATCTGAGAGACTTATTTGTGCAAATTCTTCTTCTACTTCTGTTAACTTTCCTTTATAGTGTGTTCTCCAAAGCTGATATTCTGTTAATACTTCATCACGCCATAATAAACCTTTAGGATAATTACGTTCTTGCCATTGCCTAGCAGCAGAACGAAGCTGATCTCTTAATCTTGCCCCTTCAGCATCTTCTTGTCGCCATTTAACAAGGCGAGGCCAAGTTGATAGTAGTGCTTCATGAATAACTTCTATACGATCTATGCCTTTTTCTCCTTCAGTAGCAACTAAAAGCCTAGCTGAGATAAGCTTTTCTATCACTGCTTCGCTATCTGTTGTCTTTCCAAGTAGTTGTAATAACTCCAGACGAGTTAAAATAGCACGAGTCCCTTGGCTTGTTACAAGATGACGGAATGCTTCACGAACAAGCGATTGTTCTGATTGTGTCATTTGTTGAAGCATACTTTCAGCATGATGAGCAAGCGCACCGCCTACTCCTCCCATTGACTTATAATTTCTGCGACGAAGTTGTTTAAATTGATTGTCTCGTTGTTCCCAAAGTTTTGCTGCTGTAAAGGCTAGTAAAGGCAATGCACTAGTTTGTCCTGTTAGTTCATTTACTATCTCTATAGGTAAATTACTATCTTCAAATTCATATCCTACTCGCCTAGCTGGAAGTACTAATATTTTAAGAAGTTGAGAAGAATCAGGTATTGTTAAGATTTCTATGGATTGATTAAGACGATCTTTTAGAGCGTTTAATTCTTTAGCTCTAACTAAAAAATCATCACGCATTGTTAGTATTACTCTAATGGGGTCTTCTTCTGAGCGTGCAAGCGAAACTAGTGCTTCTACATAAAGCTTTTGCTCTTGTTTATCTAAACAAAGAGTAAATATCTCTTCAAATTGATCTACTACTATTAAAATCCTACCTCTATTAGCTATAGCAAACATTCTTAAGATTTTAGCTAAGCATTCTATATCTTTTTCTAAATCGGATTTTAAGTTGATTAGCTCAAGCCCCAGTTTAGAAAGCTTTGCAGATAAAGTAGAGATAGGAGAAATGCCAGGCCGAATTGTTAGAACACTCCAGCTTTTATCCAAACAAGCTACAACACCTGCTTGGACAAAAGAGCTTTTGCCTGCTCCTGATGCACCTACTACGGCTAGTAGTGGTTGTACTCTGAGGCGATTAAGAAAGCTTTCTGTTTCTTTCTCTCTTCCAAAAAATAGAGTTGAATCTTTTGGAGAAAAACTAGCTAACCCTAAATAAGGAGATTTTTCAAGAAGTGAGTCTGTTTTAGCTTTTTCCTCTCCTCCAAAAAAATGTTCTTTTGCCCAATCAAAAGCTGATTGTGTTTCTATTTCAAAAGCTTGAGGAAAGCTAACTAGTTTTGTTCCACTTCGGGCTTTTCCATCAAGAAAAAAGATCTCTTTTGCTGTTCCTAAACTTGGTTCTACTATTTCTACTAGCGGCCATAGTAAAAGAACAAAATGTCCATTTGAATCTAATAACATTGCTTTTTCATTAGCTAAGTTACTACTCTTTACAGACATTAGACCAAAACTTTTTGATGTACCCATCCATTTAGTTGCTTGATTTGCTTTAGGTTCTACTAAGTAGTAATCACATATCCAGCTTACTTTTCTTAGCAACATAGTAAGTTTAGATAGAAATTCTTCAAGTAACTCAATTAAGCTTTCTTCTTTTAATGACACCGCCATTATTATTTTTTCTTGTAGCTGCAAAAGGTTGGCAGCTAGATCACTTACAGGACTAGGAGAGTCATCATTATCAGCAAAAAAGAGTGTTACAAGTTCTGGAATTGGAAATACGTCTCTTTTTTTAGCAAAACTACGGCATAACTCCCTAGAAAGCTCTATCCATTGGGCTTCACTTAATGATTCTTTGTATAAAGTACTTACAGATTTATTTATTAACTCATTATTTTGTTGCTTATTGGCAGTACTAGTATAACTAGCTAAAGCTAATATACCTATATAACGTATTAAAACCCGAAAAACTAATAAAACTCTATCTTTGAATTGATAGGCATTATGAGAAGCGAGTAAACTTGCAAGGCTTTCAGCTATTGGCTTTGGGGCATTAGCTAATAAATTTTCTTTTATAATCTCATCAAACTCAGGCAAGAGAGCTTTTTCTTCATCAAAGTTTGCTGCTTGTCGAAATTCTTTTGCAAATTCTAAAGCTGTTTGATAACGATTTTCTGGCTTTTTAGCTAAGGCTTTTTGTAAGACTTCATTAACTTTCACAGGAAACCCTTCTCTAAGAGGAGGAACTTCTTTACAAACGTGTGCCCCATAAAGCTCAAAGCCTTTTTCCTTAAATGGAAGCGCTCCTGTAATTACTTTATAAGTCAAAATGCCTAAGGAATAAATATCACTTCTAGCATCAACTTTTCCATTTTGCCATTGTTCAGGCGACATATAAGGTGGGGAGCCTATAAATCCTTGTGTCTTGAAGGTTTCTGTACTTATATTGCTTTCTGCATTTTCAATATATGTTATTAGCTCTCTATTATTGGGGATTTCTTCCTCTAACTTTGTAAAATCTTGTATATATTTATTTTGATTACTAACTATGGTTTCTTGGCTAGTAGATTTATCATTGCCAATAATAGTTTCTTGATTCTTTAAATTATCATTAGTAATGACAGTATTTTGGCTTATATCGCTTCCAATAATAGTTTTCTGGCTTTTAAGAAAAATATTTTTGTCAATAACAACTTTTTGGTTTACATCACTTCCAATAATAGTTTTCTGACTTTTAGAATTATTATCAACTATATTTTGACTCTTTGGGCTAGCGTTGTTAATAACAAAATTATTCTCTATAAGAGTTTCTTGAGGTATTAAAACATTATCTTTAATAGTTTCCTGGTCATTAATTGTGTTGCTTTCTTTAGGAACTTTATTAGCAATAATAGTCTTTTCTTTAATAGGGTTTTGATTTAAGCCTTTGGCAATTCCAAAATCTAGAAGTTTAGGAAGGAGCCGCCCAGCGCGGGAAATAATCATAACATTGGCAGGTTTAATATCACGATGAATAATGTTTGCTTCATGTGCGGTATGAACGACTTCACAGATTTTATCCAATAATGGAACAAACTTTTCTAAAGGTAATTTTTTCTGAGCCTTAAGTATTTCATTTAGAGGTGTGCCAGCAACATATTCCATTGCAATCCACAGTAATCCATCACTTTCTGCTCCAAACGAGTAAATATGTGCACAATATGGATGTTCTAATCTTGAAGCTAAATAGGCTTCTCTCTTAAAACGTGCTATCACGTCTTTATTAGTTCTATGTTTAATATGTAGTACTTTTATTACGGCCTCTCGTTCTAAGGTTATTTGAGTTGCTTTATAAACTGCTCCAAACCCTCCTTCTCCTAACTTTTTTTTTACCGAAAAATCTCCTAACGTTCTTCCAATAATTGGGTCTGATTTATCTATATGCATATTTTTTACCTAGTGAACTTCTCTATAAGCAAAATATAGATGAACCATTCTATTCCACAAGAAAGTAATCACCTATTCCAATCCAAAACAATACTAATAATATACACATTATTAATATCGTTAATAAGCCTTTTTCGGGGTTTTGGATACTTTTTTTCCTTATTCCTCTATTCTAAGTAAGTCAATACTAAATAACTCACATTAAGTGAGTCACTTGCAATGAAACGGCAAGCTAGTTATTAACAACATTACTAAAGAGCAGAAGGAAAAACACCGCCGTCTAAAGTGTTGAAATAGCTAAAACATTTTTTATATGGGAACAAAATATTTCCTCTTGGAGTCAAAAAATTAACTATCTTGATCCTTTTGACTATTGGAGGAAATTATGTCTATACAGTCAAATAAACAAACTTCGCCTAATATTAATGTTACTCCATTAATAGATGTGTTATTAGTATTGTTAATTATTTTTATGGTGATTACACCTATTGACTCTCGAAAATTTGATACTAAAATTCCAGAAAAACCAGACTCTACCCAAGAAGAACTAGCTGCGCCACCAACTTTATTAGTAGTAAGTATTGATAAAGATCTTCAACTAAGCCTAAATTCTCAAACTATGAATCTAATGGATTTAACTAGTAGCTTAAAACAAATTCTTTCCGAACGAACACCTGATCAAAAAACACTTTTCATCAAAGCACCTAAGAATGTTCGCTATGAATTTGTTGCTAATGTTATAGATGGTATTAAAGGTGCAGGAGCGTCTCCTATCGGCCTTCAAGTGGATTATTTAGAATAAATTAAAATAAATTAAAACCTTATTTAATAACATTTTTGTACAAGAAAACTACAAAAATGTTATTAATTTTTTAGCAAAAAGAATAAAAATTTTATTAAAACTTTTATAAGAAAAATAAAACTATTAATTTTTTATTAAAATAAAATAATTTGTTTCCGCTCTTAACTATTTCTTAATTAGTAGATTCTAAAATAATTTGTTATTCTTTTCCGAAGCCCATTGTTAGATATTAACACTATACTTTTTTACAAATAAATCTTAATAAAACCTCAATTTCGTTATAAAAACAATTTTTAACTAAATATCTAAAAATTTTTCTATATGAACAGGTTAAATTTTTTATTATTAAAACAAAATAATTTTCTAAAAAATCACAACTCTAAAGATAACTCTAAAGGCTTTAGTTTAGTAGAAATACTTATTATAGTTTTACTGGTTTTAGCTTTAACTTTAATAGTGGCTAATGGGTATCGTAGTGTTATAAGACGTAATTTAGTACAAAGTGAAGCTATAAATATTGCTACAAGAATAGAACAGGTTCGTAGTATTGCTGAAGCGCAACGTAGACAAGTAGAAATCACATCTGGGGGCCAAAGAACAGGAACACAATATCGTATTCGTTTTAATTATCAAATTTCTGGTGCTCCTTGCAATTGTATGATTGCTGAATATTACAAGCCAGATACTCTAGAATGGGTAGCAGAACCAGCAGTAAGTTCTGTTCCTATTACATTAAATAGTAAAATTCGTTTTGGTTTAGACACCCGAAGTCCAGCTATTATAACCCCTCCAACAGATCAACCTAATTGTGCCTCTGGCTTAGTCCAAGCAGGACAACTTTGTGGCTCAACAACCCAGGAAGGAGAAATCCGCTTTAATAGTCGTGGATTTCCTGTTGCAACTAATACTAATCCCCCAACTGCTCCTAGAGCAGCAAATGCAATCTATATAACTGATAATAATACTAGTTATTCAATAACAGTTAATTTATTAGGCAGAATACAAGTTTGGGCTAATGATCGTGGTGGCTCAAATCAGTGGATACCCATTTCCGGTACAGGTAAATAATAAAAATAGTATCTTAGTTTAAGGAAATGTTATGTGCTTAAAACTAAAAAACTCTAAAGCATTTACTTTATTAGAATTAGCGGTAGCTTTATTAGTATTTTTTATAGGTATTCTTGGATTACTTCAATTAATAGCTATTACAATTAACTCTAATCAAAGAAACCGCGACATTACTTTAGCAACATCTTTTGCCCAACAAAAGGTTGATGAACTTCTTAGACCTGAACTTATTTGGACAGGCGCTCAACTTGCTAAAGGGGGTAAAGTACCTGGAGGGCCTAATCTTAACCCTATAATTACAACCCCTCAGCCTATAGCTGGTTTTGTAGATTTCTTTTCTTATGATGGAACCCCTGTTAATTTTGCTACTCTACCAATGCCAGGAACAGCAATAACTACAACCCCTGCGGGTGCTTATTTTATACGCCAATGGCAAATCTGCGATGGTTGTAGCGGTACAACTAGCGGCGCTCCTGATTGTAATGCTAGTGCTCCAAATTGCACTCCCTCTCCTGTACTAAAAAAAATAATGGTAACAGTTACAGCACTTAACCCTACTTTACGTAATAGTTTACCTTCTGTTACTTTATCAGTCTATCGCTCTAGATTAGGATAGTTTACTAGCTTAGGAATAAATATGTTGAATGCTAAAAAACATAAAGGGTTTTCATTAATAGAGTTATTAATAACCCTTGGAATTTTATTAATAGTCTCTGCGGTAATAATTAGCGCTTTTACTAGTAGCCTTCGGTCTCTTCGCCGTGAAACCAGTTTATCTAGACGGGATTTGGATATTAAACGTGCTTTAGAGTTAATGACTCTAGAAATAGGACAAGCTGGGGCTTCACCAGATATTCTTAATCCTCTTATAGCTAATCCTGGTGTCACTACACTGCAAAATGCAACCAATACAACTACTGCAAACTACCCTGCTACTATTAATAATATTTCCTTAACAAATAGTACAATAGGATCTTCAGGTTTATCGGTTAGAGGGCTTTATCCTGGAAGACAAATTATTTTTGGGCTGCCAGAAGGAACTTCTAATTCCCAAGCTCTACAAGTTGTAACACTTCCTACAACTTGTACAAATCCTTGTGCTATTTCTGTTACAAACTCAGGTAAAAGTATAAATCATCCTTCAGGGACAACTATTACATCCCCAGCCTTACCATTAATGTTTGGGGTACTTAATCCCCCGCCTTTTGCCTCTGGAACCTCTTTACCTTTAGTAGATCCTCCTGTAAAAACTGTTAATCGTATTGGATTTATTGGAGATATTCTAAGTAATGGAAGGCTTCAATATATTGAATATACTTATGATATGGCTACTAGGCGAATTTATCGCTCGCTAACCCCGCTTGATCCTAATGACCCTGATAATATAGCACTTAACCCTAATGCACCTAACAAGGCACCTGCCACAGTATTACTTGATGATGTTTTACCAGGAACAAATTTTACTATAAATTACTATAGTACAAGTGTACCAATCCCAGTGTCTATAACCCTTAACATACAAGCACGAAATGCTGTAGCTGAAAATCGCAGAGGCGCAGCAACTTTTAATATAGTAAATTCCCGTACAGAAATAGTTTCACGTGGAACAGCAGCAGCAGCATTTCTTCTTGCCAATGGGGCTGAATCAGGATTAAGAGCAATGACTCCACCTTGTAATGGTTCATTTCCTGGGACAGGCTATCCACCTTGTGCAGGCTGGAATACAATGGCTAATCCTTGGCCTTGGTGGAATAAGGTTGTAAGTAATTTTACAGCAAGAAATTATAATGACACATCAGACGAACTTTTACCTTAACTAAAAAATATAGAGAGTAAATAGTAATTTTTTAAGGAGAAGAAAAAGATGAGTAGGAGAAACATTAAAGCCCTAGCTAAAACTTTAAGAAAATTTTTTAGGAAAACTAAAAAACAAGTTGGTGCTGCACTTGCAATAGTTTCTCTAATTTTGCTTGTGTTAACTATCTTAATTATTTCTGCTCATTACACAACAATCGTTCAGACTACATCTAGTGCAAATTATCGCGACACAAGCCAAGCTTTTTATGTAGCTGAAGCAGGGGTTCAGCGTTCGATAGATTGGTTTACCCACCGTTATTCCCAAGATAATTTACAGCCTAGCCCAAGTAGTCCTCCAGATTGGCCTAATATTGCTGGTACAAATAATATTCCTACTGGAATAAATGGTCAGGGAGATAGGATTTATCCTAATAAAATGACTAATAATAGTCTGGTTATTTTAACTAATGATTCTTCAGGAGCTACAGTAGCAACATTTCCGACGGTTACAAAAACTGGTGGAACACTTAATGGAACTTCTGTAAATGTTGCAGCCGATTTTCAAAACTACCTTAATGCAACAAATGATTTTGAGAGTACAGCAACAAATTCCGTCTCTGGAAAGCTAAAAGGGCGCTATATAGTAACTGCCACTCTTCTTTCAACTAAGTTAATTTCTAGCCTTACAGGACAATCTCAAAGAGTTGAAAGATGGAGAATTTCCTCTATAGGAACCTGGGCTAACTTTGCTAATACTGCTACTAATCCTGGAGTTGAGCTAGCGCGTGCAGAAAATATTGCAATAATTGAAACTTTAACCAAATCAAATTTAAGCCATGCTATTTGTGCCAATGGTTTTAATTTTAATGGTAGTACTACGGTAGATAGCTATGATTCTTCTTTAGGGCCATATAGCACTACAAATAGTGGAGGTGCTACAGCTATTGGAGCTTTTGAAACTACGACTTCAGGAACATTTGACCGAGGTAATCAAACTCTTCCAGGTGGTCAATTTGATGTACCTACACCACCAACTACTTTTGGGTTTAATGGTTGTGGTATGCCAGGTGTAAATTGCGGGACTAACTTTTGTCCAGCAGTTCCACCTATTCCAACAGCCAATTTTGTTAACTTTGGTACTGGTACGCTTCCTACTGATACTGGTCTAGGACTTCCCCCTATTTATCTTGCAATACCAACACCAAGTGCTTGCAACCCAACTTGTCCAACAGCACCTACTTTAGCAACCTGTACAGCTTGTGCCCGTGATATAAACCTAGGCGGAGGCATTAATAAGACCATAACTATTGCTGGAATAAGTGGAGACTTTTCTTTTTGGGTAAAAAACATTCAAAACGGTTCTGGCGGGAGCGGAGATTTAATTATTGATAATTTAACTCCTCGTATAGTAGGAAGTATTATCCCTATAGCTAATCAAGGTACGCTTAATATATATGTTGATAGTATTTCTACAAATAATAGAAATATTATTGTTATGTCAGACATCAATAACCCTGTAAATATATATGTTAAAACAGCTTTTGATTTTGGTGGCAATGCTAATTTTAATAGCTCAACAAATCCTGGTGGTGTAAAAGTTTTCTATACAGGTAGCACTAGCCTAGATATTAGCGCTAGTGGAAATCCTGCCATAAGCTGTATATTGGTTGCCCCTAATGCCCAAGTTACTAATAGCGGCTCTTCTGCATTTTATGGAGCGATAGTCGCTAATAATTTTCGTAGAAATGGCGGGGGTAGTGCTACCCAACAAGCAGGAGTGCATTTTGACCGCCAATTAGCAAATGAGTTTTCTACAATATTTAGCTTTGTTCCACAAACTCAAGTAAGAAGAGTTTTTTAAGAATTTAGCTTTTGATTTAGGTAGGTGATTTGTGCGTGATATCTCTCCTGCTGAGAGACGAGAATTATTAAAATCTCAAACAGGGAAATTAAAAGAAACCCTGGCACAAATGAGCTTGATTGAAGCCGAAGAAGCACTTGAAGAAGGTGATACAGCTACTGCTATTAGTGCACTTTATGATGCAATAAAAAATTTCCCTGAAAACCCTTTTTATTACATCAAACTCTCTGAAGTCTTTCAATCTGAAAACAAAGTACATGATGCTATAAAAGTACTTACTTCAGCGCTAAAACATTGTCCAACTAATCCCGTAATTAAAGCTAAAATAGCTGAATTAGAAATAGTCAACAAAAATGCTAAAAATAATGCTCTAACCCAAGCAAATACACCTAATAGTGTTTCTAATTCAGCAACTCAAACAGCAACTCAAATACTCTCAGATCAAGCTACTATTAATGTAAAAAGCAAATATGCCAAATTAAGCCTACCTAGTATATCTAACCCACAAACATCTGAAAGCTCTGCAAAAGAGGACAAAACCGTTCCTCTTGTAAAAACACTAACTAAAACACAACTTGAACGCAGAGAAAGAAAAAAAGAGCTTAAATCCCAAACAGGCAGATTAAAAGAAACTCTTGCTGAAATGAGTTTAATTGAATCAGAAGAATGCCTAGAGCGAGGCGACCGCCTTGGAGCTATAAATTCTCTTCAAGATGCAATTAGGAATTACCCTGAAAATCCAACTTATTACTTAAAATTAGCAGAATTACAGGCTCAAGATAGTAAAGTAACCGAAGCTATAAAATTACTTAATACAGCCTTAGAATATGCACCTCAACACCCTGAACTTATTAGCAAACTAAATGAACTAGAAGAATCGATTAAACCTAAAACTATTGCACCTCCTCAAGTTGCTAGCACTCAAGAGCTTAAAGAAGTTCCTGCTGAAGTTTTAGCTGATATAGATGCTTATGTTGAGCGTTCAAAAATTACTAATCAAAAACAATCGACTATAAAATTTAATGTTAATAAATTATTATGCCCTAAGTGCAATACAATAAATGATATTAACAGCGCTAAATGTGCTAATTGTAATACTCCTTTAAGTCGTTTTAATAAGCTTAGGCTAAAAAGCCAAGAAACTATACTGGAGTTACAAAACCGAATTAAAGCTAGAGATATTGCTATTTTAATCTCTATTGCAATCATTATAGTTATATCTTTTCCCCTAGCTAGAAGAGAAAATGCTATAGTAGTTGAGCCTCTAGAACCCTCTAATGAAAGCACTTTAGACTTAAACAATGCAGAATTTCAATGGGATACAACTACAGAAAATATAGGATTTTTACTAATCATCGAAAAAGATAATAAAAAGATTATTGAACGCTATACCAGTAATTTAGTCTATACATTGACCTATGAAGAATCAGGACGTTTACAGGCTAATGAAGTTTATAAATGGCAAGTGGTTCCTGTCTCTCCTAAACGCAAAAATCTTAACTTTAGAACTAAACAACTAGAATTTCGTGTTGCACCTCTTAACTCAAGGTCAAATAGCCAAGAAAATAATCAAAAATCTCTTCAAGGAAAAAACCTAGATTAGGATTAACAAAATATTATAATTACTAACTGGTAAATTTTCCCCACCTAGTCTTTAACTAATAGCTCTAAATTCCCTTTAATCTATAATCTAAATATTAAAACCTATTACTATTTAGAGTTTAAGCTATTTTTGTCTGCTGGCATAATTATTGCTATAGCTTATTTTCAAATTATAATTAATTTAATAAGGATTGTTTTTTAAAGAGAATGAAATCCCGTATTCTTGCGATTGTGGCTAGTATTTTTATTGGTATTGCTCTAGGTATTAGCATTTATACTTTTATTTATGCTAAAGGCTATTCGTATTTACTTAATGATCCTTCTGCATGTGCCAATTGCCATATAATGAATGAGCAATATGATGGATGGATTAAGTCTAGTCATCACAATGTAGCTACTTGTAATGACTGTCATACTCCTGCAAGTTTTGTAGGAAAGTATGTCTCAAAAGCTTCTAATGGTTTTTGGCATTCTTTTGCTTTTACTTCAGGCGATTTTCATGAACCAATTCAAATCAAACCTAATAACCGCAAAATTACTGAACAAGCTTGCTTAAAATGTCATCAAGATGTAGTTGATACAATTGAAGGTGCAGAGCAAAAAGACAAAATTTCTTGTTTAAGATGTCATAACTCTGTTGGACATATGCACTAAAAACAATCCTTAGGAGAAGATAAATGGCTGAAAATACTAATAGTTCCTCAACTTTTCTTACTAAACGCCGTAAGCTTTATTTATTAGTCGTAATTGCAGCAATTATGGCAATTGGTAGTACTGCCTTACTTATCAATATTTTAGAGCATAAACAAGAATCTAAAAACCCTTTTTATCGTGTTACAGAGCTTAATGATGATATTGATGACCCAGAGGTTTGGGGAAAAAATTTTCCTCTACAATATGATGGATATAAACGCACAGTTGACCAAGTAAGAACTCGATTTGGAGGTAGCGAAGGACTTCCACACACACCTACACAAGTTGATCCTCGTTCGGTTGTAGCTCAGTCAAAACTAGAAGAAGACCCTAGATTAAAGACTATGTGGGCGGGTTATGCTTTTTCCAAAGATTTTCGTGAAGAACGTGGACATGCTTATATGCTTGAGGATCAAACCTATACCGAACGGCAAATAGTAGTTAAACAGCCTGGAACTTGCCTTAATTGCCATTCTTCAACTTATACACTCTATAAAAAATTAGGCAATGGTGATATTACTAAAGGGTTTGAGCAACTTAACCAAATGTCTTTTGCTGATGGGCGTAAACAAGTAAAACACCCTGTAGCCTGTATTGATTGCCATTCACCCGACACAATGCAACTTAGAGTAACTCGCCCTGCATTTATTGAAGGAATGCGAGCTTGGAAATTTGCTCAAGGAATAAAAGATTATGATGTAAATAAAATGGCAAGTCGTCAAGAAATGCGATCTTTTG
Source organism: Acidobacteriota bacterium (assembly GCA_016213785.1). Taxonomy (GTDB): domain Bacteria; phylum Acidobacteriota; class Blastocatellia; order Chloracidobacteriales; family JADJPF01; genus JADJPF01. The sequence continues at coordinate 33,860 of JACQZQ010000113.1, read as the reverse complement.
TTTGTGGACAATGTCATGTTGAATATTACTTTCAAGGGCCAGAAAAACGCCTTACTTACCCTTGGGCAAAAGGCATAAAGGTAGAAGATATAATGGCCTATTATGAAGAAACAAAGTTTAAGGATTGGACACATGCCGAAACAGGAGCTTTAACCTTAAAAGCACAACATCCTGAGTTTGAAATGTGGAACCAAGGTATTCATGCTCGTTCTGGCGTTTCTTGTGCTGATTGCCATATGCCTTATAAACGCGAAGGAGCAATGAAAATTAGCGAGCATCATGTTCGTAGCCCTCTACTAAGTATCAATATTTCTTGTCAAACCTGTCATAAATGGCCTGAAGCTGAATTAAAAGAGCGTGTAGAAATAATCCAAGAGCGCACTTACTTAATGAGGAATCTAGCTATGGATGCTTTAATGGATTTGATTAGCGATATTAAAACAGCTAAAGCAGCAGGAAAAACCGATGAAGAGCTTGCTACTGCAAGAGACTTTCAACGTAAAGCACAGTTTCGGTTAGACTTTGTTGAAGCTGAAAACTCTACTGGTTTTCATGCACCTCAAGAAGCAGCAAGAATTTTAGCTGAATCCATAGATCTATCTCGTAGAGGACAAAATGCAATACATGCATTAAGTAAATAATAGCCTTAGACATTATCAGAAATAGCAAAAAATCAGAAATAGTAAAAAATGACAAATTTTTAATTCTGGTAATGTCTATTATTTAGTTTTAGCTCTAAGATTCGCTTCTATAACTATTGCATAAAAAATCGGTGCATGGTTTGGAATACCTGTAGGTGCAACAGTTATTAATATTTCTGAAATTAACTTAGCTCTAAGCTTTATTTGTTGCTGTCCCATTACTAACTGCCCTAATTCTGCAAGCAAGTTTTTTACAGTAGTCTTTAGGTCATGAGCTAGTTTAATAATTAGGTTTGGTGAGTCTTCTATTATGTTATTATTATTAATATATTTAACTGTGCCAATATGTTTATAAACTTCTAAATCTAAATCTATTAAGGGGACTTTAGTGACAATATCATCCTTATAAATAAAGCGATAAACATCTACTTTAAGAAGTTTTTTAGTTAAAGCATCAACAAAATCTCTATCTCCAACTCTAGGAGAACCAAATGTATATAAACCCTGGACATTACCTTCATAAGAACTTGCAGCTAGAGTTGCTAATGCTGCCCCTAGACTATGGCCTGTAAACCAAACGGGCTTATTTTTCTCAGCAAGTTTTTGAAATATTTTTCCTAAATTAACATTGTTTTTGGTACTTTTATTCCAAATAGAACTAAATGCTTCTCTAAATCCGCTATGTATCTTTCCATCAAAATGGATGGGTATTTTTCCTGCTATATCAAAAGGAACCAAATCTATTTTAGTGTCAGTCATCCAATCTATAATAATATCTTCTAGATTAGATTTAACACTTCTTACCTGGCTACCTCGAAATACTACTATAATAAAATCTTCTTTCTCTAAGATATAACATTGTGTGCTAGTATCTTTATTTTCAATAAATTGAACATTAAAGCCTACATTTTGAAATATAGGTTTTGCATTTTTTGCTTCATCAAAAGCTAATAATGACACTTGCATTAACCACCAAGCATTAGTTAATTCAAAAACAACTGCATTAGGCTTAAAAGCCATTTTAGCCTTTTGCCAATCAGTAAAGTACTTATATCCTTCATTAGGTGGAGCAAGTTTTTTAAATGCTTGATAAGCATCTTCAAACTCAGAAAGATTTTCTTTTATTTTATACTTTTTGAATTGTTCTTTAACTATTTTTGCTACTTTTTGTTCAAAGTTTTGGCTCATTTATTTTTTCCTATATTATATAAATATTTTTAATACTTTCTATCTTCCTAATTCCCAAACCATATGAGCGATTTCTGGCAAAATCAATTTTTCAACTGCAAGTCTTACAGCCGCAGGAGAACCAGGAATAGAAATAACGACACGCCCTTTATAGCTACCGGCTGTAGCACGAGACATAATTGCCGATGAACCAATATCTAAATAACTTAAATAGCGAAAAATTTCACCAAATCCAACTAACCGCTTTTCTAAAAAAGAGTCGATCACATCAAAAGTTCTATCTCGACGAGAAATTCCTGTACCACCATTAAAAATCATTGCCTGACAATTAACATCATCTGAAAGTTTTAATAAAAGTTCTTTAATTTGCTCAGGATCATCTTTAATTACTTGATAGTAAATAATCTTATGCCCTACATTAGAAAGCTGCTCTTTAAGAATTTTTCCACCTACATCAGTTTCTTCTGTCCTAGAATCACTAACAGTAATTACAGCACAAGATACTATTCTTTTAGCTTTTTCTTTATGCTCTATATGGCTCATAAATTTACCCTTTAAAAAATATTATCTATTATCATAGCTTTAGCTTGACTGCCCTCTTTAAGCTCTGTTACACCTTCTTCTAGAATAACTAAAGCATTTGCGCCTAACATAGAACTTGACACTCCTGAACCTTGTCTAGGAGCAAGACGAGCATAAAATTTTCCTTCCCAATAGCGAAGACTTGCCCTTAAATAAGTCCGTCTATCGCCTTTAGATACAGCCCTTGAGTCTAAAACTACATCTATTATTGGCATTGTCCAAGGAGGCAACATATTCATAGCTTTACGTAAGGCAGGCTTTACAAAAAGTAAAAAAGAAAGCATACTAGAAACAGTGTTTCCTGGAAGCCCAAAATAGGGTTTACCAGAAAGTAGGCAAAAAGCTATTGGCTTACCAGGTTTCATTGATACACGCCAAAATTTTAGCTCTGCACCTAGTGAATCTAAAACAGGCTTAACATAATCATAATCACCTACAGATACTCCACCAGAAGATATAACAAAATCTGCTGCTAGTGACGCTTTTATTGTAGAGCGAATTTCCTGTTCATTATCCCTAGCAATTGATTGCACTATAGGAATACCCCCACTAGCTTTTACTAAAGCAGCTAAAGAATAGCTATTAGAATTTACTACTTTTCCTGGCAAAACCGCTTCTTCTATTTCTACAAGCTCATCGCCAGTAGAAAGAATAGCTACAACTGGAGAGCGCGAAACTTTTACAAAAGGCCGTTGAACAGAGGCTAAAATGCCTATTTCAGCAGCATTAATCATTGTCCCATTCTTAATTAATAAATCTCCTTTTTGTAAATCTTCTCCACGAGGTCGAATATGTTGGCCTACTTTAACTGACTCAAAAACTTCAACAAAATCATTATCAGCTTTTTTAGTAACTTCAACCATTACAACAGCATTAGCACCTTCAGGAATAGTGGCTCCTGTCATAATACGAATGGCTTGACCTCTCTCTACCTTAGATTTAGCTAAATAACCTGCTGGTAAATCTTCTATTACCTTTAATTTTATAGGGTTATCACTAAAAGCATTTTCAAGGTCTTCTGCTTTAACGGCAAACCCGTCCATTGCTGAATTTGCTGTTAGCGGTACATCCATTGGTGCTTTAATATCTTCTCTAATAACACGCCCTAGAGTGTTTAATAAATCTACCCGTTCAGTTCCTAAAGGTGTAATTTGGTCTAATACTTTAGCAAGTGCTTCCTCAACTGTTAGTAGTTTTGTAGTCATTAAGTTTCCAATTCCCAAGAAAAATATTTTAGATTTTTAAATTGTATCTGGATCAATACCTAAAAGACGTAATTTTTCTTTTAGCCTTTCTTTTTCCGTTCTCTCTTTTTCCGCTATAAGAATTATAGATTCTTTTTCTGCACGCTCTTTTTCCTTTTCTGCACGCTCTTTTTCCTTCTCTATACGTTCTTTTTCCTTTTCTGCACGCTCTTTTTCCTTCTCTATCACCATTTGTTTTAGCGAATCTCTTAACTCTTGGACTGTTAGAAAAGTGGATCCATCAGTGTGAAAGATTTGCATTTTATTGGAAGAAAGCTGGAATCGTATTCCTAGACGCGGGCTAGTCCAACCTCCAACAAAATTAACAGTTTTTAACGTATTATCTATAGTATCTCTTTCCCAGATTTCTAGTTTGTTTTTATCAGGGTTATATACATAATATTCTTCTACCTGATATTTTTCATAAAACTTAAATTTGTCTTTCATTTCAGCGCGTCTATTACCTGGGGAGAGGATTTCAAAAACAATTTGTGGGGCAACATTTTCTTCTCTCCATTGTTTATAAGAAGGTCTTTCACCTTTTGGTCGGCCAAGTGCAACCATAACATCAGGAGCATAACGTATTGTGGGATCGCCTTGTACTGGATACCAAAACAAGTCTGCTGCAATAAAATCATTAGGACGTTCTGCCTCTAACCCCTCTTTAAGCATTACAATCCAGTTATATTGTGTTGTATTTTCTGCCATAGGTTCTCCATCACTATCTGGATAATAAATCCCATCTTCTAAGGCTTCATATAGAAAAGTTTGGTAACGCTTTGACATATTTTGCTTCCTACCTTTTATTTTAGTAGCTAAATATTTGCAGCTAAAACTAACATATTTATGGTAAATACGTATAGGTTGAGCGCCTATTGCTTAACCCATTTAACCCATTAAAATGCTAAGTAATTAGCAGCTTTGATTGTAGAGCTTTACTAACTTATGCTTAAATATCAGTATCTTTAACCTCTTCATAATAATTAAACCAAGGAAATTTTATGAAAAATAGATTGTTTTATTTTTTGTGTAATCTATTAATAGTATGTATTTATATCTTGGCATTATCTATTAATCCTATTTATGCTCAATCAGGAAGACGAGTTCAGCCACCACCACCTCCTCCTCCAGAACCATCAAGTGTTCCAAGCCAACCTTCTAGACCAGCAGACGAACCTGCACCTGCTCCAGAAAAAACAGTTGAAGTGGTAGCCCGTCTACTTGTTACACAAGATGATAATAAATTTGATAATTTAGGCAATCTTGCTAATGTTGTAGTGTCTACCTGTACAGAGCGTTTACGTCAAGCTACTGCATTAAGCATTGCCAAAGAAAAGCCTTTAGACCGTAAACAAGCTTCAGATAAAGCCAAAGCTGAAGAGCAACACCATGTTGTCTGGCTGCAAGTGCAAGTAGACAGGTTTAATAACAGCCGTAGTGCTAGTTTGCAGGATTTCCAAGTAGAATATATAGTTTTTAGCCCAAAAGATGGAAAGATAAAAACTCAAGGCAAAGTTTACTTACGCCCTTATCAACCAAGCGTTGGGGTTGGTGGTATTGCTGTACCTGTGCCAATACCTGTACCTAATAGCCCTATTGGAGTACCAGGACAGCCTAATCCTTTGCAGCATTCATTAGAACAAGCAGGAGTAGAAACAGCTGATCGCATTATGCAAGCTTTTAAGGTTTCGCCTCCACCAATATCTAACAGAAGACCTTAAGACTTACTTGAGTAAACTCTGTGCTACTCATATAAAGGGAGTCACATAGGACTACCTACTATAAAGAAGGTAGCCAAATATGACTGCCTACCATAAAGGTAGTCACATAGGACTACCTATTATAAAGAAGGTAGTCACATAGGACTACCTATTATAAAGAAGGTAGTCACATAGGACTACCTACTACTGAGGCTTAATATATGCGCTATGGCTTTGTGATTGATCAAAATAAATGTATTGGCTGTCATGCCTGTACAGTAGCTTGTAAAGCAGAAAATGCTGTTCCTTTAGGTAGTTTTCGTACTTGGGTAAAATACGTTGAAGAAGGTCAGTTTCCTGATACTCAAAGACAATTTGCAGTTTTGCGTTGTAATCATTGTGATAATGCTCCTTGTGTTAAAATTTGCCCTGTTAAAGCACTCTATACTCGTCCTGATGGGATAGTTGATTTTGATCAAAATGAGTGTATTGGCTGTAAAGCCTGTATGCAGGCTTGTCCTTATGATGCTCTTTATATTAACCCTCAAACAGAAACAGCACAAAAGTGTAATTTTTGTGCTCATCGAGTTGATGTAGGTCTCCAACCTGCTTGTGTTATTGTCTGCCCTGAACAAGCAATTATTACAGGTGATTTAGATAATCCACAAAGTCATATTTCTGAGCTACTTAGCAAAAATAAAGGAGTAGCACGTAAACCTGAACAAGCTACTCGTCCAAAACTTTATTATCTTGGTTCAGGAAAAAGTGTTCTAAAACCAGAGTTACAAAAACGTGATAATGGCTATTTATGGTCACAAACTGGGCTTGATGAGCAAACGCTTGATTTACAAGCTTTTATAGCTAAAGCTGAAGCTAAAGCTAGAACTGCTTATGATGTACCACACCATCAGCCTTGGGGATGGCGAGTTTGGGCATATCTTTGGACTAAATCTATTGCGGCTGGAGCATTTTTCCTTCCTGCTTTTGCTTTTGTAATGGGTTGGCAAAAATCACAATCACTTTTAATTGGTGCTCTTATTTCACTGATATTTCAAGTTATAACTGCGGCTTTACTTGTAGCAGATTTACGCCGCCCTGATAGGTTTTTACGTATTTTACTAAGACCTCAGTGGAAATCTTGGTTAGCAATTGGAGCCTATATTTTAACGGCTTTTGGTGGGGTTTCTACACTAGTTTGGCTACTAGAAACCTTTGGCTACCATAATATCACTTACTTTGTAGCTATTCCTGGAGCAATTTTAGGAGTCTTATCAGCTATTTATAGTGGATTTCTTTTTAAGCAAGCCGAAGGGCGCGATTTTTGGCAAAGCTCTTTAACTACACCACATCTTTTCTTCCAAGCTGTTTTAGCAGGAGCATCAGCAATTTGTTTTGTTGCTCCTATTGCCAATTGGTTTAGAGGGAACCCTTTTTCTAATGACTATGTAAAGGCAAGTTTAATTGTTGGCTTAGTTGGACATTTAGCAATGATGCTTTTAGAGGCTTTTTTGCCTTCCTTTACAAAAGCCAAGCCTCAAATGGCTGACGCTGTACGGGCAACAAAATTATTAACTCGCGGGCCTTATTGGTATCAATTTTGGATTAATTCAGTATTTTTTGGTGCATTACTACCTTTAGTTTTCCTAGTCTCAGGCTTTTTGCCTACATTCCTAGTAGCTTTTCTAGCACTTTCTGGTTTATACACTTATGAAAGATTATGGATTAAAGCAGGTCAAGCTATACCATTAAGTTAATTAAAATTTTAGGTAAAATAAAAAATGTTTACGTTTGTAAAAAATCTACTTTCACGACAAACACCACGAAAAGATAAAATTACTCCTATTACATCAAATAGTGGTGAATTATCTAATTTTCCACCCATAGAGCGTTGGGATGATTGGACAGAATATGAGGCTACACAATGGCCTGAGCCTATAGCCCGTAATTATATGCTTGTGCCTACGATTTGCTTTAATTGTGAAGCTGCTTGTGGGCTTTTAGCTTATATTGATAAAGAGACTTTGGAGATCCGCAAGTTAGAAGGAAATCCTGTTCACCCTGGAAGCAGAGGCCGTAATTGTGCTAAAGGGCCAGCTACTTTAAGTCAAATTAATGACCCTGAGCGAATACTTTATCCTATGCGCCGTGTTGGAAATCGTGGTGCAGGGCATTGGACAAGAGTTAGCTGGAATGAAGCACTAAATGATATTGCTGGTAGGATCCGAGAGGCTTTCTTAAATAATCGTCATAATGAAGTTATGTATCACGTTGGTCGCCCTGGGCATGATGGTTATATGGATCGTGTACTGCAAGCTTGGGGAATAGATGGTCATAATAGCCATACTAATGTTTGTTCAGCAGCAGCACGGCTTGGTTATGCACTTTGGCAAGGCTCAGACCGCCCTTCACCAGACCATGCTAATGCAAAGTTTATTTTACTGCTTAGCTCACATCTAGAAACAGGTCATTATTTTAACCCACATGCACAGCGAATTATTGAAGCTAAAATGGCTGGGGCAAAAATCGCTGTGGTTGATATTAGGCTTTCTAATACAGCCTCAATGGGTGATTATTGGCTAGCGCCTTGGCCTGGAACAGAAGCCGCGCTACTTCTTGCAATGGCAAATGTTATTATTACTGAAGAGCTTTTTAATTCGGAGTTTTTACGTCGTTGGGTTAACTGGGAAGAATTTTTAACTAAAGAGCACCCTGATAAAAATAAAACTTTTGATGAATTTATAATGCTCTTAAAAGAGCATTATAAAAACTATACCCCTGAATTTGCTGAAAAAGAAACTCGTGTTTCAGCAGAGTTAATTAAAAAAATAGCTCGTGAAATTGCACAAGCTGGTGAGGCTTTTAGTTCACATGTTTGGCGTAATGCTGCATCTGGAAATTTAGGAGGTTGGCAGGTTTCGCGCTGTTTAGAGTTCTTAAATGTTTTGACTGGTAGTATTGGAACTAAAGGTGGAGTCTCACCTAATACTTGGGATAAATTTGTTCCTACACCACCTAATAAGCCTAGCCCACAAAAAATGTGGAATGAAATACTTTACCCTAAGGAGTATCCTTTATCACACCATGAATTAAGCTTTTTACTCCCACATTTTCTAAAATCAGGTAGAGGGCGTTTATCTGTCTATTTTACACGTGTGTACAACCCTGTTTGGACAAATCCAGATGGGTTAAGCTGGCTAGAAGTACTACTTAATGAAAATATGGTGGGCTTGCACGTTGCGCTTACTCCTGTATGGAGTGAGACAGCTTGGTTTGCTGATTATATTCTACCAATGGGGGTTGGAGCAGAACGCCATGATATTCAAAGTCAAGAAACGCATGCAGGAAGTTGGATAGGGTTTCGTCAACCCGTTTTACGCATTGCAAGGGAAAAACTAGGTGAGAAATTTGAATTTACCTATCAAGCAAACCCTGGTGAAGTATGGGAAGAAGATGAGTTTTGGACAGAACTTTCTTGGCGTATTGACTTAGACGGCTCTTTAGGCATTCGTAAGTTTTTTGAATCCCCTTATCGTCCAGGGCAGAAAATTACAGTTGATGAATATTATCAATGGATTTTTGAAAATAGTGTTCCAGGATTAAAGGAAAAAGCTTCTGCTGAAGGGTTAACTCCGCTTGCTTATATGCGTAAGTATGGAGCTTTTGCAGTTGAAAATAATATTTACAAAAAGTATGAAAAAGCGCTTTCTGAAAATGAAATGTCAGATACTCAAGTTGATACTCAAACAGGAATTATTACTAAGGCTGGAAATGCAGTTGGTGTAATGATTGATTCTACACCATTAATTGGGTTTCCAACCCCATCGCGTAAGCTTGAGTTTTATTCGCCAACTATGAAAGATTGGCATTGGTCAGAATATACGCTTCCTGGCTATATTCGTAGCCATGTTCATTGGGAAAACATAAATCAACAAGCTAATGAAATGGTACTTGTACCAACATTTCGTTTACCTACTTTAATTCATACACGTTCAGGTAATGCTAAATGGTTAAATGAAATTTCACATAGTAACCCTATCTGGATTCATACAGAAGATGCTCAAAAGTTAGGTGTAAAAACTGGTGATTTGCTTAAGGTAGAAACTGAAATAGGTTTGTTTATTAATCGTGTTTGGGTAACAGAAGGGATTCGTCCTGGGATAATTGCTTGTTCACATCATTTAGGACGTTGGCGATTACGTGATGCTACAGGAGGAGATCGCTGGTCAACTGCTTTAGTAGATTTAACTAAGCTTAGTCAAAATCAATGGTATATGAGGCAAATAAAGCCTGTAGAGCCATTTGTAAGCGAGGATCCTGAATCAGAACAAGTTTGGTGGTCTGATGCTGGAGTACATCAAAACTTAACTTTTTCTGTACATCCTGATCCTGTTAGTGGGATGCATTGTTGGCATCAAAAGGTCAAAGTCTCTAGACCTTTACCTAATGAGCGTTATGGTGATATTTTTGTTGATACAGCCCGCGCACATCAAGTTTATCAACAGTGGCTATCAATGACGCGCCCTGCCCCAGGGCCAGAAAATTTACGCCGTCCTCGTTGGTTTGCTCGTGCTGTTAAACCAGCACCTGAAACCTATATAATTCAGGAAAATAAATTAAGTTTAGAAGAGTCTAAATTAGACGCTTGGCCGCAAACAAATAGAGAGAAAGAACATGAGTTCTAATCTTCAAAATTTTCAAATAAGTCTAGGCTTGAAATTTACTATCGTCCTTTTGATGATACTTATCAAGAAATCAGACTTTTTTAATTAGTTCTTTTCCTGAAATTAGTCTGTCAGTTAATGAATTAATTGGCTAAATAAAAATTAATTTGGCTAAAATTTATATTTATTTTAAGTAAGGAGAAAATAATGCAAAAACTTTCACTAATTACAGTGCTAATAATGTCATTAGTAAGCTTATCTCTTTTTATTGGTTGCGAGGCTAACGCTAGCTTACCTCCATTAAAAGAAAAATCTATCTATGAATTTTCTATGAAGTCTATAGATGGTGCAGATGTAAAAATGGAAGAATATAAAGGTAAAGTGTTATTAATAGTTAATGTAGCTAGCCAATGCGGTTATACACCACAATATGAAGGGCTACAAAAACTTTATACACAATATAAAGATCAAGGTTTTTACGTCCTAGGATTTCCTGCTAATGATTTTGGAGCACAAGAACCAGGTAGTGATGCAGAAATTAAAACTTTTTGCAGTACAAAATTTAATGTTACATTCCCTATGTTTAGTAAGCTTACCGTAGTAGGAGCAGATAAACATCCTTTTTATAGATTCTTAACTGAGAAAGCTACTAATCCAGATTCAGCTAAAGAAGTAGCATGGAACTTTAATAAATTCTTGGTTGACAAAAACGGTAAAGTAGTGGCGAGTTATGATTCTGGAATCACTCCTGATAATCCATCTCTTGTTGGAGCAATCGAAACCGCATTAAAATAAACCCTGTTTTCTAAATTTTTAGAACTGTTAATAGCCCAAGAGCCATTCCTGGGCTATTAAAAACTTACTTTTGTTTATCAAAGAGCTTTTTGCTTTCTTGCCAAATAGACTTTGTTTCTTGAAACTCTGTTTTCTGAGCATTTATCTCAGTAGTTTTTTGGTTTAAGACTTGAGTAGATTGAATATCTAAGGTCTCAAGAACAAAAGCAGGGTTAAGAGTTTGGGTACTTTCTTTAGTAATATCTATAATCATCCCTTCTAATTGAAATTGCATATCTATTAAAGCTGCTTCTAATTGCTGTGCTGTTGGGCGTTTTTCAGGATCTTTATTTAATGCCTCCATAACTATAGTTTCCATAGCCTCAGGTATAGTTGGATTAAGTTCCCTTAAAGCAACAGGAGACTGTGTCATATGTACATAGATTAATGCAGCTAAGTTAGTTTGCTTTATTGTAAGAGGAATAACACCCGTTAGCATTTCGTAAAGCACAACACCTAAGCTATAAATATCTGAGCGACCATCATAAGGATCTCCTGTAATTCGTTCAGGAGAAAGATAAGTTGGAGTCCCTAAAACAACGCCTCCTGTATCAAATTTATCAGGATCAGTTGATTCACCTAAGAGTTTAGCGATACCAAAATCAAGCACCTTGACTATTTCACCGCTACTACTTTTATGAAGAAAAATATTTTCTGGTTTAATATCACGATGAATTATCCCTGCCAAGTGAGCTTTTGCTAGCACTTGACAAACAGGAACAGCTATCTCTAGACATTGATTAACGCTTAAACATTTCTTTTGCTTTAGCTTATCGGCTAAAGAGATTCCTTTTAAGAGTTCCATTACAAGATAAGCAATCCCTGTTGAAGAAATTGAAAAGTCATAAATACTAATTGCATTAGGGTGATTGATTTGGCAGCTAGAAACGCCTTCTAGTCGAAAACGTTCTAAATCTAATGGAGTAGCACTGTTACTTGGACAGAATACTTTAATTGCTACAGGGTTATTTAATGATAGATGAGTAGCTTTATAAACAGACCCAAAACCACCACTTCCTATTTTTTCTTCTAATCGATATTTTCCATCTAAAACAGTTCCAGGTAAAACTTCACTTAAAGCTGAAAATATTCTATTTGCTCTTTCATACGAATTTATTAACTCTTCATTTTTTCGCTTTAATTCTTCGTTTTTTGCCTCTAACTGAGAATTTCTTGCTTCTAGTTCTTTACGCAGCCTAGATATAACTAATTGATTTTCAATTCTTGCTAATACTTCCTCTACTTGAAATGGTTTTGTTACATAATCTACAGCACCAAGCTTAAAGGCTTTAACTTTATCTAGGACATCATCTAGAGCACTAATAAAAATTATAGGAATACTTTGAGTTTGAGGAGTACTTTTTAAGTCTTGGCAAACTTGATAACCATCCATTTCAGGCATGTTTATATCAAGCATAATTAATTCTGGCAGTTCTGTTCTTATGGCTCTTAAAGCACGTTTACCGCTACTAGCCATTCTTACTCTATAATTATTTTCACTTAGAAGTTTTTCTAGTAGCTCTAAATTATTTAAGTTATCATCGACTATAAAAACATCACCTTTCATTTAGTAACCCCTTCTACAATTTCTAATAATTCATCTATTTGTAGATTTCTAACCATTTTGCTCATTTCATCAGCTAGTTTTTGGTCTTGATTAGCTATTTCTTGAATTACCTGTTGAGCCATTTTTTTATCCCCAACAACTAAGGCTCTTTCTAATCTGCTAACTAGCCCATTAGATAGCAAGCAAAGGCGTTCTTGAGTAAATAAATTTTCTTCTAAAAGAGTCTCATTATTAGTCAACATAGGCTCTTGAGATGTCTCATATTTAAATTTAATTGATAAGTGTTTAGTAAGTTTTTCTATGATTTCTATATCACGAAAAGGTTTAACTATAAGATCATTAAAACCTTCCTGCAAAAGGCTTTCTTTAGTATGGTCAAAGACATTAGCAGTAAAGGCAATAATTACAGTAGCTTGGCTATTATGTTCTTTCTCTCTAATTTGTTTAGTAGCCTCATAGCCATTCATTAAAGGCATTTGAATATCCATTAAAATTATTTGAGGCTGCCAGTTTTCCCAAATCTCCATAGCCTCTAAACCATTAGAAGCTTGTTTAACTAAAAATCCTAATGGCCTTAACATCATATTTAGTAAATTACAATTTTCCAAAACATCATCTGCTACTAAAATTTTATATTGTGGCTGACCTTCTTCTAAAGCTATTACCTTACGTTTTTCAACTTGTATAACTTCTTTAGATTCAGGTAATTTTATTTCAAAACTAAATTTACAACCTCTTCCTAGCTCGCAAATCAACAATAAATCTCCTCCCATAAGGTTAACAAAATCCCTGCTAATGGTTAGTCCAAGTCCTGTACCTTCTTGAGATGCTTTCCCTGTTTGAGTTTGCTCAAAAGCATTAAAAGCTTTTTCTGTTTCTTCTTTTGACATACCTGGGCCAGTATCGGTAATTACAAATGAAGCTAAATTATTGTGCCAGCTAACTTCTAAACTAACGTTGCCTTCTTTAGTAAACTTTACAGCATTGCCTAATAGGTTTATAAGCACTTGTCTTAGCCTACCTTCATCTCCTATTACAGCTTGAGGTAAATTTGGAGGAATAAAAAAATTAAGTTTTAGATTTTTAGCCTCAGCCCGAACTCTAATCATATTTTCAATGTCATAGAGCATCTGAGAAAGATTAAAAGGCTGTTCATTAAGCATCAACTTCCCTGCTTCAATCTTAGCAATTGATAAAACATCATTTATCAGACCTAGTAAATGTTCTCCACTACGCATAATAGTTGATAAAGTTTTGCGGTGATTTTCATCAAAGGATTTATCGCGAGCAAGAACTTGAGCAAAACCTAAAATAATATTTAATGGAGTTCTTAGCTCATGGCTCATATTAGCTAAAAATATGCTTTTAGCACGGCTGGCCTCAACAGCTTTTCGTTGTGACTCTAAGGCTTGTTTTTCTGAAAATTTTATTTTCTCTACAGCATCTTTAAGTTGGTCAAATTTTTCTGCAAGTTGGACATTTTTTTGATCAACTTCTATAGTCCTTTCTAAAACTTTAGCTTCTAGAAGTTTATTGCTTCGCTTAAGAGTTTCTAAACGATAGCGGGAAAGACCATAAGTAAAGCCTGCAATTGCCAATATATAGCTTAGATACGCCCACCAAGTTTGGCTTAAAGGGGTTTGAATATGAAAACTATAGCTTGCCCCTACTTCATTACAAAAACCATCATTATTACAAGCAATTACCTTAAATTCATAATCACGTGGTGGTAAATTTGTATAAGTAACACGTCGTAGAGTATCAGCTTCAACCCAATCACGTTCCCATCCTTCTAGCTTATATTTAATTTTAACTTTTTCTGGAGCAACAAAGCTTAAAGCTGTGTAATAGAACTCAAATTTTTCTTTCCCTGAGGAAAGAGAGATTTTATTTTTCATCTCAATAGCTTGACCATCAACAATTATTTGCTCAACTACAACAGGAGGAATTACTTTATTTAGCTTGATAGCCTCAGGTTCTATCATTACCACACCTTTAGCGGTAGGAACCCATAATTTACCCTCTCTGGTCTTCCATCCTGCGGGTTGAGAAGCTCCATTACATTGAGTAGATTTCATTCCATCAGCTTTGCTATAAGTTACTGATGAAAGAGCAGTTATTTTTCCATCAGCATAATCATTTAGCTCTATTCGGCTAATTCGATAAATACCTGAATTAGTACTTAACCAAAAATTACTTTTATTATCTTCTAAGATATTAAATATTTCTTCATTAGGAGTTTCTTTTGTTTTATAAGTAAAAAACTTGTTATCTTTAAACCTTGCAAGCCCTGTATCTGTACCAATCCAGACTGTTCCATCGTTATCAAGGTAAAAGGAAAAAATTAAATTTTCTGGTAAACCATTTTCCTTAGTATATATAGTAAACTTTCCATTTTTTAGACAACTTATTCCTTGATCATAAGTACCAAACCAAAGATTTCCTTCTTTGTCTTCTAAAATAGCCCTAACATCGTTGCTAGAAAGGCCATCAGCCTTTGTATAAACTATAAATTTTTCATCTTTAAATAAATTAAGCCCATCTTCTGTACCTATCCATAAATTACCCAAACTATCTTCATAAATTACTCTTACATAAGTGCTACTAAGACCATTTTCTTTAGTATAGCTAGTAAATTTTCCATTACTAAATTTAGTTAACCCTCCAATGCTACCTAACCAAATATTTCCTTGGCGATCTTGGCAAATAGTACGAACAGAGTTATCAGCCAGACCATCTTTAACCGTATAAACAGTAAATTTCCCTTGATTAAAATAAGTAACACCTCCATCTGTACCAACCCAAATAGCACCGCTATTGTCTTCATAAACACTTCTAATATAGTCTGATGAAAGACCTTCTTTCATTGTATAAGCAATTAATTTTGATTCGCTAAAACGGTTAATTCCTCCATTGGTTCCTACCCATAAAGATCCTTCGCGGTCTTGATACATAGACCTTACTCTAGTGTTAGATAAACCATCTGCGCTAGTATAGTTACTAAAATGCGTTCCTGTTAACCTAGTTAAACCTCCTGGAGAACCGATCCATAAAAAGCCCTCTGGGTCTAGTCTAAGTGTGAGAATAAAATTATGTATTAAGCCATCTTTAGTAGTATAAATAGTAGTCTTATTTTTATTTAAGCGGTTTAGTCCTATATCTGTTCCTACCCATAAACTACCATCACGATCTTCACAAATAGCTCTAATAACGTTATTGGATAGACCATCTTGAGTTGTATAGACTTTTAATTTTCCATCGTTAAGACAAACTAGACCATTATTTGTCCCAACCCACAGATTCTTATTTTTATCCTCACAAATAGCAAAAATTGTTTCTGAAAAGAGTCCATCTTTGACGCTATAGTGTTTTACCTGATTATTTTTTATTTGAAATAAGCCTTTAGTTGTACCTGCCCAAAGGTTTCCATTACTCCCTTCATAAAGCACATTAATTAAACTTTCAGATAATTCTTTATTAGCTGTAAAGGCATGGAAATCGCCATCTTTTGAGTAAAAAAGCCCTTGATTAGTGCCCACCCAAAAAGTTCCTGTTTGGTCTTGGCAAAGAGAATGTATATTATTGGTTTTAAGATCTTTATCTACATTGTAATCAAAAACTGTAAAGCGCACTCCATCAAAGCGAATTAATCCTTTATAAGTACCAAACCACATATAACCATCACGAGTTTGAGTAATAGCAAGTATAGTGCTTTGTGGAAGTTCTTCTTGCCAAACCTGTTGTACATACTGAGAAATAGCTTTATTTGGATCTAGTGCTAAGCTTTTACTAGCAAATATTAAAAGTAACCATCCTGTTATAAACACAATACTTTTAAGAGGATTAAGATAAGTTTTGCTCATAAAATTACGGTAATTACACTAAAGCTTGTGATAAGAAATATATGTAGTAAGCGCAAGTATAACAACTAGTTAGCCCAAAAACAAAATGCTTTTACTATTTATTACCTATTAAGGAGAGATTTACTAAATCTGCAAGTTTTTCTGGAAACTAGCTTGACAGATATTTATAAGACTCTTATACTCCGTTTTTCTTTAACAATAAGGAAATTGACGCGGGGTGGAGCAGTCTGGTAGCTCGTTGGGCTCATAACCCAAAGGTCAAAGGTTCGAATCCTTTCCCCGCAATCTAAATAAAAAGGCTGCTAATTTTGGCAGCCTTTTTCTGTTATTAACTAACAGATCATAAACTAACAAATACTTCTAAATAACTCGCCGCTGGTATTTTATGAGGATCGCTAAAAACGGCTCGCCACCGATTTAGACCTAATACGCCTTCAGCATAAGCAATGTCTTGTACTTGGCTTTGATGGCAGTTAATGGCATCTCTTTTTTTATCAACAAATTTACTAATATCTACGGCTAAATCCCAACTTGGAAATAATCCCCAAATTTCATAAGCCCATAAAGATAGACTAGTTAGCTGATTTTCTTCTCTAAGACGTTTTATTATTGCTAAAACAAGCTCTGAGGCTAAAACGTGCGAATAGTGGCGATCTAGCTTTGGATGTGGCATATAAAGATCGTTAGGTTGGTATTTAATAAGCAAATGGCTGAGTTTTTCATATAGTTTTTCTTGATTTTCAGGTGAATATAAGTCTGAAAGATTAAGGCAATGTAACTCTTGTATTTTTAATAAATTCGCAGCTATTTTTACTTCCTTATTGCGAATTTCTGCCATCTCGTTATCACTACATTTAAAAGATCTTTGAGAACGTCTACCATCAGTTAGAACAACCGACACTATTTTAGTACCTAAGGAAATTTCATAGGCAACTGTTCCACCCATCCCTATTTCTAGATCATCAGGATGAGGAGAAATAACCAAAATGGTTTTAGGGGGTTTATCACTCAACTAGCATTTCTCCTAACCTACTTTAACCTTATAAGTTATGGTTCTAGCGAATAAAGTGTAAAAGCACCACTAGCTTTAGTTTTAACCATATTGGTTTCAATATAATTAATTAATGCCGTAGCTTTTAAGTTTTCAAGGTAAATTGTTGCCTTAGAGTTTTCTATCCAAACATGCTTGATTTTCTTTTCACTAATAGCAGCAATAACTTCTTGTTCACCTTTGGCTCCAAGTGTAGTTATTAATGGGTAATCAAAAGGAGTAGGATTTTTTAAGCCTGATATTAAATAATAAAATCCAGCAGAGGGACTAATTAAAAAAGTTTCTTTTGACTCTTTATAAGGAGAAAACATTTCTACTATCTTTTCTGAATTATTTTCTCCTATTTTATCAATTAAAATTCCTTGAAAGTGAGGTAGAGATGAAAATTGAGAGTCTGGAGAGAAAAAAAGTTGTTTATAGCCAAGTAAAATACTTAGTAAAAACAAAATATAAACACTTGAAATAATGGTAGATAATGTTTTATATATTTCTGCTTCTAAAAGGTAATCTAAACAATAAAATAGTGCTAATATAATAACAGGTAATGTTGGACTTAAGTGTGCTATATCAACACGTGGAAATACTCCTAAAAAAGATGCAACAAAAAAAATAGTGATAGTTACATTAAAGTTATTTTGACTATCATCAGCTTTAGCTATTACAAGTAATAGAGATATAAAAGCTAATAAAGGTAATAGAAAACGAAAGTTTTCTATTATAGCTGAAATATTTTCTAGAGGTACTTCTAACAAAGAGAGTAGCTTAGAAAGTTGTGTAAAATAAGATATACTTGATTTAGCAAGATAAGTTGTTTTATTAAAAAAGCTATAATAGATAAATTTTTCCATTCCACCAGATACTAAAATAGGTAAAGAAACTAGTGCGGATACTAGTGCAAAAATAAATAAAATAATACTAAAAGAAACTAATGAATTTCTGCTAAACAAATTACTTTTATAATTAATAGCTACAACTGCGAGTAAAGCAGTTAGAAGATAGATGCCTATGTTTTGCTTTGACATAAAACAAAAACCAGCAAAAATTCCAGCTATAACCAGATTTATCAGAAGCTTTTTATCAGGCTGGTTTTGGTCTTTAGCTTTTTGCCAATTTAGAGTAAAAGTAAAACTACTTAAAAAAAATAAATTGGCTAATGGCGTATAGAGTGCACCAAGCGAGTATGGACTAGCAATAGTATATGTAAGAAGAACAAAGGCTAAAGCTGTAATAGAACTTGTCTTTAGCCCTAGTTTTTTTGCTATATGTACTACTAATAAAGTACTTATTGTAAAAATTATAGATCCTAAGATTTTAATAACTAATAGTTCTATACCAAAAATATATGTAAAAATAGCCGTAATATACAAGGCTAAAGGAGTTACGCCATAAGAAATATCTTTATATAAAATTTCACCAGAATTTATTCGGCTTAATACTTGTAAAAACCAAGCTTCATCAGCTGGATTGTAACCAGAAGCAATATTAGCAAAAAAGCTAAGGATAAAAATAACAAAACCAATAACAAACCAATAAAAGTTCTCTATAAAATATACTCTTAAAGTTATAGGTGTTTGATTAAAGGTTTTATTATTTTCAGAATCATTATTAGAAAGCTCTAAAGTAGGGTTTTCTAAAGACTCATTCATAATTTTTTCCCTCTAAAAAGCTGAAAGGGCAAAAATGCTTTCCAAATAGGCACTCTCTCTAAAATAGGCTCTAAAGACATTCCTAAACTACTATTAGCTATAAAAGGAGGGAAAAAGCCAAAACGAGACATAGCAAAATCACTTATACCTGCATTTTGCATAGCTTGAGATATTAGTTTTGGGCGCATTTTTACAATTCCCTTATCACCTTCCCAAGTCATATTAGGAGTAAGCAGAATTTGTAAGTAGTAGAGAGGGTTAAAAGGATTAGGCTCAAGAAAAACAACTCTACCATTAGGCTTTAATAAACGGGATATGCCAGTAAAACTACTATTAAGATCATGCAAATGATGTAGCATAAAAAAACCTACTATTACATCAAATTTTTCTATTAGCTCTCTAGGAGGATTACTTATATCTGAACAGTGTAAAGAAATATTAAATCTATTATTGTTAAAATTTTGCAAGCGCTCTAATAATACAGATGAGAGGTCTAAGCCTTCAACTTTTAGATTTTCTTGTGCTAATAACAAAGTGTAACGCCCCATTCCACAACCTATCTCTAGAATGTGGTCTTGTTTGGATATACCAGCAAATTGTAGCAATTCATTGATTTGGCGTTTTAAGTATGGTGAATTACTAGGCACCATACTAGGTTTAATTATTTTTTCAAAATAACGAATTTGGCGTGTATTGTGCTCTTCAAAATTTAAAAAATTATCTTGTTTCATAAATATTCCTTGGGCGTAAACTGTTACTAATGTGGGTTTTAATATCATTTTGATAGATATTTTGATGAGATTTCCCAAGCTTAGGAAAATATCTCCATTTTATTACCTTGATAGATGATGAAAAACCTAGCTTAAAGCGTTTCCAAGAACTATAGGCTGATTTTCCTCTAGGACGTTTATTACGTGTTATAGGAATAGATATAAGTGGTAATTTACTACAAGCTATCATTCCTACTACATAAGGATAGGGTTCTTGAAAGCTTAAAAGATACTCTTGGATTTGCCTATTCATTATTAGAAAAATACCTGCATCTTTAGGTAAATTAGAAATTAAAGAAAGAAATGTCTTAAATAAATGAGAGGTCAAAAGCCTAAGATTAGATTGATATTTTCCTCGTCTGCCAGCAAAAACTACTGCATAGCCTTCTTTTATTTTATCAAATAACAAAGCAATAGCCTCAGGAGGATCTTGAAGATCTGCATCCATTATCACTATAAACTCTCCTCTTGCTTGGCTTAAACCACTTAGAATAGCCCTGTTTTGCCCTACATTTTTTTTAAGATCTAAAATTATTATTTCAGGGTTTTTATCTCCTAAACCTTTTAATATACTTAAGGAGTTTTCAGGGCAAGAATCATTTATAAAAATTACTTCATACAAAACACCAAGTTTTAATAAAGCTTGTTTAAGTTTTTCAAAAAGCTCTTCTAGGACTTCAGCATTTTTATATACAGGCAGTACAATGCTTAGTTGTAGTTTGGATTGATTCATAAATATTTATTAATAAATTGCTTTTCTAAAATATTAAATACTTAAGATTAAGTATATAAACCAGTATTTTCTCTAAACCAATTTATAGTTTTTCTTAAACCTTCTTCAAGAGTATGTTTAGGTTGCCACCCAAGAAACTTTTTACTTTTATCAATATTAGCCACCCAACATTCTGTGTCAGAAGGGCGTTTATGAAAATCACTTATTTTAATATTAATTTTTTGCTGAGAAATATTTTCTACCATTCTAACAATTTCTTCATTGCTCCATTGCTTTGAAGAGCCTACGTTAAATATTTCTCCGCTAGTATGTGTTTTTTCTAAACAAAGAAACAATGCGTCTACCACATCTTCAATAAAAATAGGATCTCGATAGTAATTAGGAGTTAAAAGAAACTCTTTTTGTCTTAAAGCGGCTAAAATAGCTGTAGGAATAAGGCGTGTAGGCTGTTCTAAATACCCATAAACTGAAAAAGGTCTTAGGATTGTTACATAAACAGAACTGCTTTGGCTAAATTGTTGGCAAAGTAAGGTTTCTGATGCTTTTACTACACCTCTAAAAGTAGTAGGCTTTAAGCAGTCAAACTCTTTAAGAGATTCATTTTTATGCCCATATTCCAAAGAACTACCTAGATGAATAAAATGTTTAACGCAAGTACTAGAAATAGCATCAAGTAAACCTGCTGTTCCTAAAACATTGTTTTGCAGCATATTTAAGTATGCTTCTGATGAATTAGGATGTCCTCCAATTGAAGCTGTATGGAATATTATCTCAGGTTGAATATTATTTAAGGTTTCCTTAAGTCTAGTCCTATCATTAAAATCTATTTTATAAATATTAATCTTAGGAAGTAGGTTATTTATCCTCCACAAATTTGTAGTAGGCTTAACTAAAGCATAAACTAAGGCTTTATGCTTAAGAAGTTCTATAAGCAAATTTGCACCTATAAAACCTGCTGCTCCTGTAACTAAAACTCGTTTATTTTCTAGTAAGTTCATTTGTTTGAAGTGTATAGATCACTTTCTCAAGTTCTTTTCTATCTTTAATTATTTGCTCTTTAGATCTTAACTTAAGATCTTTTAATGCAAATAGTATTTCTTGGACTCCTTCTACAGTATTATGTTGTAGGATATCTCTATGAAAAGAGCGCCTTAAAAAACTAAAACTACAATTTAGCCTTAGCATTTCACACATAAGTAAGTAACAAGGTATAGGGCTACCTAATTTAGGCAGGGTTAGTCCTCCAAAACCAAATGGCATATTAAAAAAATGGCGAATTTCTTCTATTGTCCCATCAAGTAATGGGGTAAAAATATTTTGTGCTTTTCTATCTATAGCAAGGTCATTTAAGCCTATATAGACTCTTGATAAAGGTAGTTGAGCTAGATGTTTTGCTATTTTTATAGCATCTATGGTTTCAATTAAAATTCCTACCTTAGCGCGATCTTTTACTTGCTCTAAAACCTTTTCCACTTCTTTAATGCTTCTTACCATAGGTAAAAAAATTTCATCTACACCGCAATCAATAGCCTGCTCTATTTCTTTTGCTGTAGCGCTAGGGTGATTGTTAACACGACAAATAACTAGTTTTTTAGTAGAGGCTCGAACTGTTTTTAGGTCTGACAACATATGTGAATTGATTTCTGTATCTAATCCTGCCTGCCTAGCAGATTTTCCCAGGTTTTCCCAATCAACAATTATTGCCTCAACGCCCCCTTCTACTGCTTGAAGTATTAAATGAGAATCAATAGAAAATAACAATAAAGAGAATATATTTTTCATTATTTAAAAGGTACTATCTTTCGAGAAATTGTTATTAAAGATGAACCAAAAGGCCAAGAAATAAATTGACTTAAATAAGCCTCAGTTTTATTAACCCAACACATAAGAGTGTTAAAAATAAAAAAAGGTTTTTCTTCTAAATCCCTCATAGTAGATTTTTTCCGCCCAAACAATCTAGTTATTAAAATCATAGGGAAAAGGAAAAACTGATAATAATTTGTTTCCTCCATTTGAAAATTTGCACTCTTAAGCACATCTTTAAGATTCTTAAAGCTATAGCGACGCAAATGACCTGCATTTTCATCTCTATAGCTCCATAACCATTGCATTGCAGGAACAGTAATTAATGCTAAACCATTGGGTTTAAGGACTCTAAAAATCTCTTGTAATAAAGCCTTATCATCCACATGCTCTAAAACATCTAATAACAAAACTAAATCAATAGTGTTTTCTTCTAGGGGAATATTAGTAGCATCAGCTTGTAAAAAAACCGCTTGAGGAAATTTTTCTTGAGCAAGTTTAATACCTTCTGGACGCTTATCTAAACCTATAACCTTATATCCCTGCTCTATTAAGGTTTCGCACATAAAACCAGTTCCACAACCTAAATCTAGAACAAGTGAGCCTTTTTTAAGGTGTTTGTTAAGCAATTGTTTTATTAACTTTTGTCTTCCAATAAACCAAAAATGCCATCTTTCAATTTGAGATAAAACTAGTAAACGTTCTAACTTAAATTCTGTAGAATTAGAAGACTGAGAATTTATCATATAATTTCTTAATAATTTCTTAATGGATTTTTAATGACTTCTTAATCAGGTTTTTAGTTATTTTTATTGATAATAACAAAGATAGAACTAAAATAGATAACAATTATATTTATACTGGGTGAAAATGAAAGGAGAATTTACCTAAGGCCGTTGGCTTTCTAATAAAAAAGGAAAAAATACAAATAATCAAAACTCTAAGTAGTTAAAACTCCCTAGTTAGAAAGAAGTATTAAAGTTTCTATTTCTTTGCCTTACCAGAAACTATTAAGCTAACTTTTCTTCTGAATTAATTGTTATACTAGCCCTATTTTGAGCTTGGCTATTAACAATTTCTGCAATAATAGAGGAGGCTATTGTAAAAGTAGTTCCTAATATTAAATTTACTGATAATGGAAGATCAAAAAGAAATGACTCTAAGGTAATAGTAATTACTGGAGTTATGTTAAAAAACAAATAATTAATTAGCCCATCTAAACGTTTATAAGCTTCATAGGATAAGTAATAGGCTGCTGTATGTGTTCCTAAACCAATAAAGAGAAATGCTGCTAGTTCTTTACTAGTTAAACTTAAAGATAACAAACTTGGCAAAATAATGGGGAGAGAAACTAAAGATAAAATAAATTGCCTACGAATCATAAAATCACTTCCACTAAAAGCTTGCGAGAGCTTTCTATAGCGTATTAGCGCTAGAGTAGCAATTACATCTGAAAGCATTGCTAAAAAAGCTATAAAGTCCCCTAATAATTTATTTTTTGCTTGTAAGAAAACTCCTTTACTATTATTAGTAATTAATAAACTTGCTCCAATACAACCTATAAGAAATACAGCAATTATTTTTATTTTATCTGAGAATCTTTGTAAGTAAGCTACTTGGGAGCCTAAAAAAACTAGCGTGATAAATAAACCTACTACTGGAGCAAAAGTAAGAAATAGCACTGTATTAATAGCTATAGTGTAATTAAGACTAATAAAATGGAAAAAGCTTGTTAATCCCCCAAATAAAATAATTATAAAAAATAAAGGATGATACGATATTTTTTGATTATCAGACTTAGTATTTTTTAATATTTTCCAAAAAACTATAGGTAAAAAAGAAAGCCCTGAAATAAATAGGCTTAGAGCACAAATAAAATAGCCATCAAAGCGAGCTAGAGCATATTTAGCAACCAGAGGATCTATACCCCAAATAATTACAGCCATAAGTCTAAGCAAATAACCTATCAGTTTTTGATTTTTAGGGCTTTCTAAGTTCTGCATTTTATTTTTTTCCTTGGGCAATTTTTACTGCTTCAGGGGTTGAGCGTAAGTAGAGCATAGCTAAAGTTCCTAGTATTGGGCCTGGGGCAAGGCTTATAAAAGCATAGTTCCACCCAACTAAATCAACTAGAAAAGGAATTAATTTAATTGAAACCATAGTTAGTAAAAACCCTAGGCAAGTTTGTAAAGTTAGGGCAGTTCCAATATATTGAGCTTCGCCTAGTTCAGTAACACAAGTAGAAAATTGTGCTGAATCGGCAACAACACTTGCTCCCCAAATTATAGCTAATATCAATAAAATCAATGGATTAGCTTGATAAAGTAAGCCTATAGTTAAAGCACAAGTTCCACTAATAATCATTGCTAAAGATGTAATAAGAGTTCTACCTAAGCGATCTGCAAGTAGCCCTGCAAAAATACAGCCTAAGACCCCAGCACCAATTACTAAAAATGACCCAACTTCGGCTAAAATAGCGCCTGATTCTTGTCCCTTAAAGCTTGCTCTAAGCATTACTGGAAGCCATGTCCACATTGCATAGAGTTCCCACATATGACCCAAATAGCCTAAATTTGCTAGTCTTACACCACGATTTGCAATAATTTTCTTTATTTGTTTAAGGTCAAATTTTGCTGTTGGTAAAGTATAAGGGCCATCTTTAACAAAGAAAAACACTATAATTGCTGCAACTACTGCACATAATGAAACTAAAAGAGAATTATGCCGCCAATTATTAAAACCTATTGCATTTATTAAATATGGAAAAGCCTTACCTAAGGTTAATGCACCTATTAAAACGCCTATAGCTAGCCCCCTACCATAGCGAAACCAAGTTGCCATTATTTTCATAGCTGGAGGATAGACTCCAGCTAAACACATTCCTGTTAAAAATCTTAGGGCAATTGCTATTTGAGCATTACTGGCAAAAAGGGCTAACACCAAGTTAAATAAAGCTCCTAGTAGTACAGATATAACTAAAAAGCGGCGAGTGTTAAGAATATCTGGAAGATTAAAGATAGCGCTTAGTAGAGTTCCTAGAACAAAACCTAGTTGCACAGCTAAGGTTAACCAAGTTGCGCTTGACTGGTTTAAGCTCCATTCAAGTTCTAGTGCTGGCAACATTGCAGCAGTGCTAAACCAAAGAGTCATTCCAAGAAGTTCTGCAACTGAAAGAAGTATTAATGTCTGCCACTGAGAAGAAGTGTAGCTAGTATTTTCATTCATTAAATTAGATTAGCTGCTCTGTAAATAAAATAAGTTTTTAGACTTGGGACAAATATCCAAAGATTAAACCACAATTTGTTAACTTTGTGTATTTTTAAGATTGGTGAGGAAATTTCCTCAGATTCAAAAAGCGAAAATTTCCACAATTTATTAAATTAGCGCATTATAACCTATCTAAATCTATGATTTAAGCCTTGGCATACCCTTTGCGTAAACAAAGAGTGAAAGATTTCCAATAGCTCAAATTTATTTGAGTAGAAAGGGAAAATTATGAAAATCCTAATTGCTACCGATGGATCAAACTACAGTGATAGAGCGCTTGAAGCTGTAGTAGCACGTCCCTGGCCTACAGGTAGTGAACTTAGAGTTATATCTGTTTTAGAACATTCTTCTTTAGAATCCATAACTGCTGGTGAATATGCACTTAAGCTTGATGAAATCCGCGAAGAAGTCCGACAAATGTTAAAACAAATTGCTTCTAGCGCAACAGATACATTATCAAAAACAGGCTGTAAAACCTCTTATGTAGTTCGTGAAGGGCTAGTAGCACAAGAAATCCTTGAAGAAGCTAGTGAGTGGGATGCTGATTTAATTGTCCTTGGAACACATGGAAGAAAAGGCTTAAGTAAGTTTTTACTTGGCTCAGTAGCCCAAAGAGTAGCATCACATGCTAAATGCTCAGTAGAAATTGTTCGTAAGCCAGAACACAGCCCAGCATAACTAAAAAATTAATCAAAAGCTTTTAAGAAAAGCTTTAAGGAAAGGTTTAAGGAAAAGTTTCAAGGAAAGGTTTTAAGGGTAATTATATGAAAATCCTTATTGGCTATGATGGCTCACAAAGTTCTGTGGCAATGTTAGATGACTTAAAATTAGCAGGACTTCCTTCAGATAGCGAAGCAGTAATAATGTCTATAGCAGAAATGTGGCTTGTGCCTCCACCAAGCTATGGACTAGCTCAAACTGATTATGTTGAAAGTTTTCAACTAGATGTACGTTTGGCTAGAGAAGTAGCTGAAAAAGGCGCTACACAGCTTAAAGCACTCTTTCCTACTTGGAAAGTCACAGTTGAATCTACTATAGGCTCCCCTGCAAGGGAATTATTAAAGAAAGCCGATGAATTTCACCCAGATTTAATTGTAGTTGGTTCACAAGGGCTTTCCACAATAGGGCGCTTTCTTTTAGGTAGTGTATCTCAAAAAGTCTCTACTGAAGCTCATACATCTGTACGTATTTCTAGAGGACGACTACAAGAATTTAATGAGCCTTCTAGAATAATTGTAGGTGTAGATGGCTCTCCAGAATCTAATGAGGCTATTCGCTCAGTAGCATCACGTTCTTGGCCTAGAGGAACAGAAGTAATATTACTAACTGCTACAGGAAAAATCCCAGTAAATGAATATAAGGCTATGATTGATGCAGCCTTACCAGAAGATGTTTCACCTGCTAAAGCTAAACACGATGAGCTAACTAGTATTAAAAAAGTCTTAGAACAAGCTCTAGAAGCACAACTAAGAGCACAAGGGCTATTTGTCTCTACAATATTTAAGGAAGGCGACCCAAGAAAAGTTTTACTTGAAGAAGCTGAAAAATGGGGAGCAGATACTGTTTTTATCGGTTCAAGAGGTTTTGGAAAAATTAAACGATTACTCCTTGGCAGTGTATCAACCGCCATTTCTGCACGCGCTCATTGCTCTGTAGAAATTGTCCGGTTAAAAGATGCTGAATAATATTTATTATATAATCTTTAAAAATGCCTTAAATATCTATTGCTAGCCCACTCTAGGCATTTATTAAAACTATTCAGCAGACTCTTTTAATCTAGGGTCTAGTTGTGAGGCTAGCTTTGCGACTAAGTAACGTCTACTAGTAAATAATAAAGTAGTAGCATGAGAAAAATATTTGCTAGCAATTTTTTGATCTGAGCCTAGAATTGCAAGAATCCCTAAACCATGAAGAGCTAAAATATCATCTGGATTAAGTATAATTGCTTGGCGAAGATATTTCTCTGCATCCATTAAATTATTTTGCTCTAAATAAAGTACTCCCATAGCTGTATGATAATCACTACGATATGATTCACAATTAATTGCTAGTCTTAAGTAACGTTCAGTTAAAGCTAAATTACGGTCATATTGCCAATAAAAATTAGCAATTCTAAAGTAATTATGGGCTATACGAGGAGCAATTCTTACTACACGATCAAAATCAGCCTCGCCTTCCTTACGTTGATTTGTTAAACATCGCGCAATACCCCGATTAATTAATGCTGTAGTGTTACGCTGATCATGATGGAGTGATAGTTTTGAATAATCTAGCGCTTCATCATAGCGTTTTTCTATTATCCTAACAGCACTAAGCCCTGCATAAGCTTCTGAAGAACTATCACTTAATGTTAGAGCACGTTGGTAACGGCGTTCTGCACTACTTAAGCGGCGATCAGATAAAGCAATATGTCCTAGAAAACAATGAAAAGCTATTTCTGTAGTATTATTTTTTAATCCTAGTTTTAACACATCTTCTGCGGCCTTATAATTATTTCTCTCACAAAGCATTGCAGCATAAATTAAACGAGCATGAACTAATTTACCATCAAGTTTTAGGGCATGGCTAAGCTGTTTTTCTGCTTCAGGTCGCTTACCTAAATAACGGTAAACCTCTCCAAGTGCTTCAGGCGCTAGAGGCCATTCTGGAAGCATTTCCGCAGCTTTTTTATAGTAACTTACGGCTTGCTCATAAAATTCTTGTTTACGCGCAGATTGTCCTTCACAAAAAGCTTGTGCAGCAATTAATGCAGGTAACTCACCATGACGCGCTTTTAATTCAGTAAACTCTTCTGCTGCAAGTCTCCACTGTTCATAAGTTTGCTGACTCCAAGCCGAAGCTTTATTGCGGTAGTTTTTGATTAAAGGGTGCTGGTTAATTTCATTAAACATAACTTTATCAACTGGTTAGTGTGTTTTTATTTTAGACCATTTTTTATTTAATCATCAAAAGTTAATGCAATTTTTATTATTCTTCAAATAAAAATTGCAAAAGCCGGAAATTTTTTGACGCACTGCGTTATTTTTCTTGACATTTATAACGCAGCGCGTTATATTTTATTCATCAAGGAGATAAGCAAATGGCAATAGTAATTAAGCGTTACGCTAATCGTAAACTTTATGACTCAACTGCCAAGCGCTATGTAACACTAGAAGAATTAGCAGAGCTAGTAAAGAACGGTCAAGAAGTTCAGATCATTGATAATAAAACATCTGCTGATATAACTAGTGTAGTTTTATCAAAAGTACTATCTGAAGTAATTTCAGATAATGCAAAAAATGGTGATGGTCAAGTTAATGCTTCAGTGTTAAGAGAAATTATTCAAAAGCGTTCAGATGCTGTTGTTGACTATGTTAAACAAGGAATTGAAGCTAGTGTTCGTACAGTAAAAGGTGTAGAGCAGCAAATTCAACAGCAATTTCAACAAAGTTGGAAACGTGTTACTGGAAAAGAAGAAACTAGTTCCCCTACAGAGGATTTTAAGTTGATTATTCAACGAATGATAGATGAAAGTTTACATTTTTTAATTAATAAAATGAATTTGCCAACTAGAACAGAAATTAATGAATTAAATAAACGCTTAGATGAACTAGAAATGGTTCTTAAAAGCCCAAAAAAACCTTCACCTACTAATAAAGCTAAAGAGCCTAAAAAAACTAAAGATATTAAATAATTTATTAACACGAATTCTAATTAAGATATTTAGCATAAGGAGAAAAAATTATGTCAAAAACAACAGAGAAAACAACCAAAGCTACTAAAACCACCAAAACTAATGGCAAAAAAGCCCAAACTAAAACTACTAAAACTACCGCAACAGTTGAGCCAACCCAATTTAACTTTATTAAAACAGTTCAAGCTCCTGTAGAGCTTTTTAAGGATGTTACAACTAAAAGTATTTACTTTAGTTTAGGTTTAGGAGCCTTAATTTTAGATGGTCGTCAAAACCTACAAACCATTCAAAACTTTAAGTTTGATTCTCTACGTAACACCTCTAGCAGTGATTTGAGGAAAAATGTTAATAGCTTTATTAACAACACCATTAATAAAGGTGAAAAATTTGAAAAGACCACAGCACAAACAATAAAAGATTTTCAAGAATCTCAAGCTAATCGTGTAAGAGAATTTTTCACTACTCCAAAGCCAAAAATTCAAACTGAGAACACAATTGAAGCAAAGATTGAAGAAGTAATAGCTAATTTAGATCTTCCAACTCGTGATGAGTTACAACAAATTAATCGACGTTTAACAGATCTTTCTCGTCAATTATCGTCTACTCAACGTGGTAGCGTTAGCCGCAAGGCTAAAGTTTCATCAAGTGAAAATGCAGTAAAAACTACTGAAGTAGTAGAAACTGCAACAGCAGAAACAGTTAATGCATAAGAGTTTTATTTGTAATGGACTAGCGTGTTTAACTCAATTTAGTTTAGGTAAAGGCTAAATGGAGTTAGAGCATCCTCCAACGTGTAACTAAAAACAATAGGGCCAATAAATATTGCCACTGTAATCGGTAGGGCTACAGTGGCTTTTTATTTTCTTAAAGGTTTTTTTCTAAAACTGCTAAACACCACAAATCTGTTAATTTTTCATCTATAAGCTTAAAGCCTTTTCTAGAAAATCTTTCAACCAAATCAGCAAAACTATGTCTTAAAATACCAGATAAAATTAGCCTACCATTATCAGCTACTTTTTCTATAAGCTCTAGCCAAAGCTCTGAAATTGCAATTGGAGGAAGATTAGCTATAACTAGGGTATAAAAATTATTTGGGTAATTAGTTAGGGTGTTTTGTTCTAGATTTACATATTTTTCTAGACCATTTAACCTTAAGTTTGTTTTAGCTTGTTTGATTGCATCTTGATAAATATCAAATGCATCCGCTTGAAAATTAGTAGGAAATTTTTCTTCTTTATTTCTTATCAATTTAAGAGCGCAAATAGTAATTATTCCTGCCCCTGTTCCAACATCTAGCAATTTTTCTCCCTTAAGATATTTTTCTAACATCTCAATACACCAGATTGTTGTAGGGTGTAAATTATTAGTTCCAAAAGCACTAGGAACACTTGAGGAAAGTTTTATTAACAAATGGCTATCAAGGTTATTTAAGTTATTGTCTAGAGAATTAATAGAGGAGGGTTTACCAAAAACTAACCTTAGTTTATCGCCTATATCATAAACGCTAGTTGGTGATAGGCGCTGATGTCTTCTTTTTGTTAGAAACTGCTTACTTAATAAACATTTTTTCAATTATATTCTCTAAGTAATTTAGGGGTAGAGTTATAGCTCTACCCCCTTAGAAGAAGTTATTAGCCATTAACTAGCAGCTAGTTTTTTAATCTCTTGTGCCCAATGGAAATATTTGCAATCGGCTAATTGTCCAATGGTTTTTACACCTAATAGTTTTTCTAATTCTTTTCCGCCTGCATCAGAAATACCTTCTAAAGCGCTTAATGGAGCATCTAGAAGTTCTTTTGGTGATTTGGTTTCATAAGCTTTGTCAAGCATATCTTTAAGATCCATAAGTTTCTCCTTTAAGTGTAATAAATTAAGGTTAAATTTCTGCTTGTGCACGTTCTACTAAGCTACGGGCTAGGGTTTGAATTCCTGTATGCTCATAGTAATTAGTAGTCATATCTAAGAAAGCAGCTACATAGTCAAGTTTGCTTTCAGAAACTTCAATAAAGCGTTGAAGGTTGC
This sequence comes from Acidobacteriota bacterium, assembly GCA_016213785.1. GTDB lineage: Bacteria > Acidobacteriota > Blastocatellia > Chloracidobacteriales > JADJPF01 > JADJPF01. The sequence goes on along the minus strand of JACQZQ010000113.1, from coordinate 2,615 downwards.
TAACTAGGACATTTTGAGTCAAGCTATGTGAACTAACAAAACTGCCCATCCAATCTCTAATTGAGCCAAAGCTTTGTCTAATAAAACCTAATTGACCAAAAGAATCTGTGCCAGGAATAAAACTACTTAAATAACTAAAACCTGGGTGGCTAGTTAAGTCAGAGGGTTGGAACTTAGAAACCATGTCTTCTACTTTTAGTACAAAATCAGGCCCTAGCGGTATAACACCATCAAAACAAATTAGTGCAGCCATACGCATTAGAGAAGCATTGCCATAATCAGCAATAGCCCCGCCAAATTCAGCAATACCATCTCCAGGAATACCATTTATCTTAGTATAAGCAACTACTTCACCAACAATTTTTAAGCAAAGATCAATGGCTTGTAAATTATCTGCTTTAGGTGTAAGTCTATTTAAGAATGAGAGAAAAGAAACACTTTCAGTAAATTTATTGGCTAATGCAGCAGAACCAAGTGCTCCACCAGCGCTATTAACCTTTTGATAGATCCAAAGTGCAGTTTGATAACCCTGTGATTTATCGTTATAAAGATGAATGGCTCTTTCACCAATTTGTTGAACCATACTTTCATCTGTCTCACCAGTAATGGTTTTTATTGTATTTTCAAATCCAACAATATTTTCCCATTGTCCAGGTATTACAAAATCTAGTGCGTTTAATGCCCGCACAGTCATCCCACTAGTAGGTAGTTCATCTATTATTTCATAAATAGGTTTACTCATTTAGACTCCTTATGTTCTTAAGTAAAATTAGTTACAGTGTTTATTTCAAAGCAGATAAGCCTTTTAGGTCAAACTTGCCTAACCAAGCTTTACGGTTGTCTTTAGTAAAACCTGGGTTCTTAGAAATAGCTTTTACTTGAAAACGATTAGCAACTAAAACTGCTGTAGCAGTGCTACCTTGTTCTAGTGCGGGAAAACCGCCTATTTTATCTGAGGCTGATTTAAATTTATCTACAGCACCAGGGTTGTTGGCAGTATCAGTAATAGATAATTCTGCGGCATCTTTACCATCTTTTTTAAGTTTATAGATGGCTGCACCTTCTTTTTCCTGTGAAGCTACACGTTCAAATCCATCTCCAGGTGCAGGAAAAAATTTATTTAAGGCACTTCCAGCTACAGGCTTAACCGCATCTGGGGCAGTTTTATCAGGAATAGCTTGGCTTGGTTTTTCTTCTGTAGTCTTATCTTCTTTTTTGTCTTCTTTCTTGTCTTCTTTCTTATCAGTCTTTTGACCAGTACTTTCTTTTTGTGCTTTATCCCAACGAGATTCTTGTTTTGGAGCACCTCCACAGCCTACCATTAAAAGAGTTAAAGCCAAGACTAAAGAAATCCAAAAATTATGTGAGCGGGCTTTGAGTGAGAGAACCATTTTGCCTCCTCCTTAAGAGTTAATTTTTTATTTGTGAATTAGTTACAATGCCAACAACTGATAGTTAGCAAGTTTAACAAAACCATTGCCACTACTAAAACTATTTTTCCAAAATATTATAAAACTTGTTAGCATTCAGACGAAGGTCTGACAAAAGGTTTGATTAAGATAAGGGATATTTAAGCCCTTTAGTTTGGTTAAAACTATAAAACTAAATTATCTTTTGAATGGCTTTTCTGATGTTTTATCCATAAAGGAAAGTTGTCTAAATAAAAAAATTTTTCCTTACTTTTTCCTTTTTTTTTAACTCTCTGATTCTTTATTTGATTCTTTATCTGCTTTTAATAACTCTTCCATTGCTCTTAATGCCGCAAGCCTAGGAGTTAAGCCTTCAGCAAAACCACCAACTGTCCAAACAAGTCTCCATTTACCTTTAGCAAAATACTCTAGTGTAGGAATAAAATTGCGTTGCACAAGAAAGGCTAAAGCATCTTCTAAAGTAGGGATAAAGTAACATATATCTTCTTCTATATATTCACCTTGATAGCGAAAGATTTCAGGACGGGTTGCTAGCATATAGGTTACGTTTGTTTCCTTAGCATATTCATCAATATCTTGCCAAGGCTGTCGTCTAACACCAAGTTGATGAAGGCTTTTTGCTACTTCTACAAGTTCTTTTTGATCTAAGTCACGAAAGAATCCGCTCATAAAATACCCTTCCTTTTTCCTAGAGAAATTAACCAAGGCTTAAAATTGAACCTCCCGCCACTTAAAACTTCTATGAATTTTTTGAAGTGGGGTATTCTGTGATCTTCAGAGGCAGAAAAGCTTAAGGCCAAAACTGTCTCGCTAACCGCTTCCTACAATGCCCCAGGTCGTTGTAGGCTCTAAGTTAGTGTCCGATCTTCTGTGCGAAGCGCTCCGACGCAAGGTGATTTGCGTTTTTGGATAGTGAATCCATCTGTTGCACTTTTTTCTTTGGTCACCAAAGGTTGATAAACCGCACCAGGTACAGGCTTTAACTCCTGCCCTAAGGACAAAGTTCTATGTCCTTGGATACCAGAAAATGCCTTTTGAAAGTCAGTTTTCCATTCTCCGTTTACCAAGCTAGTGTGTAGAGCAAGATAAGCTGATAACTCATCTCTAGGAGCAACAAACCCACATTTCTTACAAATATGGGTTCTTTGACTTAAAGATTTTTTCTCCCGCTCTGCACAAATACAA
>JACQZQ010000112.1 GCA_016213785.1 Acidobacteriota bacterium | reverse complement strand
TTTATCAACAATTTTCTCAACTTATTTTTTATCCTTTAACCCTTTTTTCCTCAGCTATTTTTATGGCTAAAGCCTTCCAGAAACCCGCCTATCTACACGGGTTAAAACCCGGTAGCTTGCGGCGGGTTTAAGAACTGTCAGGAACTTAAAAATAAACTTGAAAATATTGCTAAAGAAGCAGGTCTTTTAACTAAATCGGCAACATTAGACTCTAAATATCAAGTAATTAACCGAATAGCAATAGAAGAACTAGAAGCTTGGTTTTTTGGTGATATACAAGCTATCAAAGATGTTTATGAAAAAATTTCTCTAACTACTGTTAATAAAGCTAGCTATCGCTATCCAAGGCGGTACAGCTGAAGCGCTAGGAAGAATTCTTAAAGCTAAAGGTTATTATGGCGACAAAATGCCTAAAATAGAAGTTGCCCGCAAAATCTCTGCACATATGGATCCTGAGCGTAACATGTCTAGAAGTTTCCAAGTCTTTAGAGATGCTCTTAAAGATTTAGAGAAATTGTTTAAGAAATAAACTTGGTTTTTACCCAATTGAAGCTAGCCCAAATTTGGGTTGTGTAAGTACTTTTTCAATAAGCTTTTTAGTAAAAGGATCATCGCTAGCAACTGCAAGTAAAAACTCTGATTCTTGGCGGGCAAGGTCTAGTAAAACTCTATCTCTAACAATATTAGCAACTCGAAAAATCTGTTCTCCTGATTGGCGAGTGCCTAAAATTTCTCCTGGCCCGCGTAGTTCTAGATCTTTTTCTGATATCTTAAATCCGTCTGTTGTTTGCTCTAAGACTCTTAAGCGCTCGCTAGCCTCTTTAGATTTAACTCCGCCTGTCATTAAAATACAGTAAGATTTTGCTGCACCTCGTCCAACTCTTCCACGAAGTTGATGTAACTGTGAAAAACCGAAGCGATCAGAGTGTTCAATCATCATTACACTTGCATTAGGAACATCTACACCTACTTCAATTACCGTAGTAGAAACTAATATTTGAGCCTCACAAGCTAAAAATTTTCTCATAACTTCTTCTTTTTCTTGTGGTTTCATACGACCGTGAAGTAGGGCTATGGAAAAGTGAGGAAAAACATCTTTTTGTAGTATTTCAGCCATTTTTGTAGCCGCCGCTAAATCCATTTTTTCTGATTCCTCAACAAGTGGATAGACAATGTAGATTTGACGGCCTTGGCGTACTTCTTCGGCTATAAACTGATAAATTTTTGGACGTGAGCTTTCGCCTCTAACCCTTGTTTCAATAGGAGTTCGTCCTGGTGGAAGTTCATCAATAATTGAAACGTCTAAATCTCCATAAACCGTCATAGCAAGGCTACGAGGAATTGGTGTAGCAGTCATCACTAAAACATCTGGTCGGTAGCCTCGGCGTATTAATTCGGCTCTTTGCATTACACCAAAACGATGTTGCTCATCAATTACAACTAAGCCTAGTTTATGAAACTCTACATCATCTTGGATAATTGCATGTGTACCTACTACTAATTGTATGCTATTAGCTTTAATATCAGCTTTAATAGCGCGTTTTTCTCTAGCAGTTAAACTACCTGTTAATAGCTCTACTCGATAGTTAGTTTTAGCAAATAGCTTTCTTAGGTTGCGTGTGTGTTGTTCGGCTAAAATTTCAGTAGGAACCATTAATGCAGTTTGATAGCCATTTTCAATAGCTACAACAATTGCTTGAGCAGCAACAATGGTTTTACCTGCGCCTACATCGCCTTGCAGTAGCCTATTCATAGGGCGATTAGATGTTAAATCTTCTACAATTTCTTTTAAGACTCGCTTTTGTGCATTAGTAGGCTTAAAAGGCAAAATATTTAACACAGCCTGACGAACTTGATCATTTACTTCAATAGAAGTTCCTTTAGGTTCTTGATGTCGCTCAGTTCGTTTAACAGCTAAAGCCAGCAGCAGCCAAAAAAATTCTTCAAAAATTAGTCGTCTATGTGCAGGCGATTGCGCACGGTTATAAGTTTCTAAAGCAACATATTCAGGTGGAAAATGTATTTGTTTTAAGGCATCTGCGCGATTAATAAAATTATTTCTTGCTAAAAGCTGTGGAGGAAGATTTTCTGATAGGGTGCTAAAGTCCAAAAGTTCCAACAAATTATGCATAATAGTGCGAAGTTGTTTAGTCCGAATATCGCCCAGCTTGCGATAAACAGGCACACAGCGCCCCATATGAATAGCTTCTTGTGTAGGATCAGTTTCTTTATCAATTATTTCATAATCAGGATTTTCTATAGTTAAACTATTACGATAAGTGTCATATTTCCATTGACCAAAAAGTATTACATGGCTACCACGAGTAAAGGTTTTTTCTAAAAAAGGTTGATTCCACCAAAAAGCCCGGATTCTACCAGTTCCATCTTCTCCTGAAAATTCAAAGATTTTATGTTGATTTGCTTTACCTACTTTGTAATTACCTGCTACTTTTATTTCAACTGCTACAGCCGCTTCCATTCCATCAGCTAAATCACCAATTTTTGCTAGATTTGAGCGATCTTCATAACGCATTGGAAGGTAGAAAAGTAAATGCTCTACTTTTGCTTGTTCGCGGCTAGGGCAAGCATTAAGAAGAGCTATTGAGTCAGCTAGGGCTTGAGCAGTTTTTTTTCCTACTCTTGGAAGTTCAATATCTAGTTTTTCTATTGGAGTCGTTAAAGTGATCATTAAATTTGCTAATTTTTAATCCATCAAAGCAAAAATCGATTTCCAGCCTTCTTTATAAATAGGCATCTCTAGTTTTTCTGCAAGTTGGGGCAGGGTCATATCGTCTAGAAATCGCTCTTTATCTCCTGAAACACATTCAGGAGGCAAAATAAGAAAATCTCCAAACATTTCATTTTTTGCTAAGAGAAAATCACGTCCAGAAAGTAAGCCTGCTACAGTAGTTTCATCACCAAAAAAGTCATTTACTATAGCTAAAGGTTTTAACTCTGTTCCAAAGTAGTTATTAAATTCTATAATGCTATTTTTTAAGATTGGATAAAAAAGAGTCCCTGTTGCAACAGTTCCTTTAATAGGCTTTTTAAGTGGTTTTTTACGGCGTTTAAGGATTTTCCTAAAATCTTCAATAAAACGCCTAACCATTCCTACACCATCTTCAATCTGTGGTGATTGTTCGTAATGTGTTTTTCCTGGGACTTCTTGATTTGCCCTTAAATAGAATTCATCGCCTAAAAATGCAAACCGAGTTCCATAGTCACGTTGAAATTTCTTTTGCCAAGGGCTAACAAGTTCAATAATTTCTTTTGACCACTCGCTAGTTACAGGTGTTAGTAAATGACGTTTTTTATGATGTTTATTAAGGCCAAGAGGAACAATAGCAGCAGATTGTACACCAGGATAGAATTTTACAAGATCAAATACAGTTTTTTCTAAGTGCTTACCATCATTAATGTTAGGACAAAGGACTATTTGAGCATGAATCTCAATGCCATGCTCGGTAAAATACTTTATTTTATCTAGCACATCATCAATACGGTCACGACCTAAAAGATAGCGTCTGACTTCTAGGTCTGTTGAGTGTACAGAAACATACTGAGGCGAAAGCCTTTGTTCAACAATACGGTTTACTTCATCACGGCTCATATTGGTCATGGTGGTGTAATTGCCGTGTAAAAAGGAAAGCCTAATGTCTTCATCACGAAAAAATAAGGATGGTCGCGCCTCTGGAGGATTCATTTCACAAAAGCAAAAGAGGCATTCATTAGCACATTGACGAGGCATAAAGTTTTCAAAATCTAGCCCCCAAATTTCACCCTCTTCAACACCTACATCTAAATCCCAATGTTCGCCCGATTTTTTTTCTACTTGAAGTTTTAATTCTTCTTCAGAACCAGTAAAAAACTGGAAATCTATATAATCTCGTAATTTACGCCCATTTATGGTAAGTATTCGGTCGCCTATTTCTAGTCCTAACTCATAACCTAACCCATCTTCATCAACAGATGTAACTTCTAGGCCGCGTTTACGCCTTAATTTTTCAATAGGATAAAGAGAATCAAACTGATCGCTATACATAATAAAAAAACCTTAATCTATTTATGTAAAAAGTAAAGCCCAAAGATAGTCTAAATAACTTATCAGACTTTAAGATTTGGTAGTCTAGCACGTCTAAAAGCTATCCTTAAGCCAATCTAGATAAATAAAACGTCTAAAATAAGTTTCTTATTTAGGCTCTTTTTAAGATTGCCACTGTTTCTATATGGTATGTTTGGGGAAATAAATCAACTCCTATAATAGAAACTAACTTGTATCCATTATCAACTAAGACTCTTAAATCACGGGCTAAGGTGCTTGGATCACATGAGACATAAACAATTTCTTTTGGACGCATTTCTGTAATACTAAGTAGGGTTTTCTTAATAATTCCTACTCGTGGTGGATCTAGGACAACTAAATCCACCCCACTAAATTTTCTAGAAAATTTTCCTAGCCATTTTTCAGTAGAAAATGAAAAAAACTCTACATTACTGATATTATTAACTTTCATGTTATGAGTTGCCCAAAACTCAGCTTTTTTGTTAACTTCTGTAGCTATTACTTTTTGATAATTTTTTGCTAGCTGTAGTGCAAAAAAACCTACCCCTGCATAAAGATCTAAAGCAATTTTTCCAGTACGTTCCCCAACTACTATTTCAATTAAAGAGTTAAGTAAATATTGATTAACTTGAAAAAAACATCCTGGATCAAAATAATAGTCAATATCTAAAACCCTTTGGTAAATGGCATTTGAGCTTAAGCCTGCTACTATTTGACTAGCTGAAATTTCTAGATTTCCTTTTATTAAATCTATTTTTGAGTAAGGAATTTCAGATAAAGAGATTTCTTTTTCAGACTTACGTAAAGCTTCTAAAGCTTGATTAAGTTCTTTAGCTAGGATTAAGCAATTTTCAATATTACAAACTTTGTGAGAACCCTCTTTATAAAAGCCTATTCCAATAGGTGATGAAGTACGTTCAATTTTTAACTGTGTACGATTTCGGTAATTAAATTCATTACTATGTATAATCTCTAGAGTATTTTGCCAATCAAAACGTCCTATACGCTTAAGAGAGTCTTTAATAAAGTCTGCTTTTGCTTGAAGCTGAGCATTGTAATTAAGATGTTGGAGTTGACAACCTCCACATTCTTCAAAATACTCACAAGGTGGAGTTCGTCTATCTATTGAAGGTTCAAGTATTTGTAGAATTTTTGCTTGAAAGAAATTTTTTTCTACACTTGTGATTTGGACTTTTAATTTATCTCCAACAGCACTAGAAGGAATAAAAATAGTGTTACCTTGAAAACGGGCAAGTCCTTGACCTCCATAAATAAGTTTTTCTACTGTTAACTCTAGTTCTTGCCCAATAATTAGCTCATTATTTATCATAGGATTAGCCTAAAAAAGCAAAAAGCACAGAGAGTACTAAATCCACTCTGTGCTAATAAAAGATATTTTAGAAGAGTTTTAGAAAGTACGTCCTATACTAAAGCGAATAACTTTCTTTTCTTCAACAAAGATTTGTCTTGGGTCACTACGGTTAGTTTTTGCATTAGGATTATAAGCAAAAATTAACCTAAAAGGCACACCTACAACAGGCACTTGTACTCTAAACTCAGCACCAACAGAGCTACGGAAGTTTTGACCTATACCACCTAGTGCGTCACTAAGTTTTACATTAGAAGAATTAGTAATTTTTCCTTGGAAAGTAACAAAACGGAATCCTTTTGGTAGTGCGTTAAAAGGTGTCTCAGGGGTACGAGCATCATTAACTTCTTTTTGAGTTGCAATTAAACCTCTTGGATTAATAATAAATACTGTTTGCTGAAAGATAGAAGAAGGATCGTCTGGAATAATGCCTACAAAAGCATTTGGAACTAAGCTTTGATCTTTAATTGAAGAAGTATTAAAAGCTGTTCCAGCATCAGCAAAAAGTGCCATTGATAAGGGGCCTACAAGGGGAACACGATATTCTAAGTTATAAAGAATCTGTGTATCAGCCCCAACAGGTGTAAATTCTGGGAAATTTGGATTACTAAGCAATTTATTATTAAAGGTAAATTTCTTTAGTACACTAGGGTCAATACCTCTAAATCTTGTACCTGGTTTTAGTTCTTTAAGTACTCTATTTGTACCAAGTTCCACGGCTCTAACATCTGTAGTAGTAAAAAATCTATCTACTTGGGCAATAGGAGAAATTGACCTAACATTATAACCTCGTAAAGTATCTTCACCGCCAAGGAAGAAGCGGTTAAAGATAGGTACACCATTAATAAAAGCTAAAGAGTTGGTAGAAGGAGGATCTCCAAAAGAAAACACTTTTTCAAGTAGTAGTCTCATACCAAGAACTTGAGGTTTTTCGCGTTTTACAATGGTCTTAAAATATTTAATCTCAGCAGCAGGAAAGATAACTTTTACATCTCCACCAAGCCCACTAAAGCTTAGAGTTCCAGAAAAGCTCATTCCCGATGTTGGGTCTATTGCAGCATTAAGAGTATTAAAAGAAAGCGAAGGAGTAATAGTACTAGTAGTAATATTTGGTTGGGTAAAAGAAACAAAGATATCATTGCTCATGTTGTTATCATTGTTAGCAGGAGGGTCTGTCACTTTTGTAGAACTAAACCCATAACTTAACCCAACTCTAGAAAACTGAGTATATCTACGGAATTTTTTAGTAAAGAAAGCTAAAGGTGCGCTAACATTCACACTAAAACCATTTGTGCTACGAGTAAAAAGTGCATCATCAAAATTGCTACCAAAAACTGCACCAGCTCCAGAGCTAGCATCCACAAAACCTGTATTTAACCCACCACTAAAGAATTTTAATCTACTAGTAAAAACAGAAACGCCCAAACTAATTGGACGACCTTTTAAGTAAGGTTCAGTAAAGCTAACTGAGAGGTTGCGTTGACGATTACCGGCTTGTATATCAAAGGATAAAGATTCGCCATAACCAAATAAGTTATTAGTAGAGTAAGTAATTCCTATAAAACTACCTCCAATACCAGAAACGCCTCCAGTAAAGGAGATTTGTTGACGACCTTTTTCTTTTACTTTTACAAGTAAATCTACAAAGCCGCTTTTATCATCAGTTTGAATTTGTACATCTTCTTCTTTAACTTCTTCAAAATAACCTAATTGGTTTAGTCGTAAACGGCTTAAATCAAAAAGTTCTTGATTATAAAGATCTCCTTCATTTACTAGCACTTCACGACGCATTACATTATCGCGAGTAATGGTATTACCTGAAAACTCTAAACGACGGATAGTAAAGGGTTTACCCTCATCAATCACAATAGTAAAATCTACTGTATTATCGGTATCATTAAATTTTTGTTGAAGGTCTGGGGTAGCTTGAATATAGCCTGCTCTACCATAGAGTTTACGTAAGCGTTCAAAAACACCTTCGCGAATTACTTTAGCCGAAGCAAGTTCACCAGGTTTCATACCGGTTACAGCTAAAATTATATCTTTGTTATAAAGAGAATTCCCCTCAACTTCAATATTACCAAAATTATAGCGGCGACCTTCTGTAATAGGAACTTTTACTTTAACTCCTTCTCCCTTACGTCCAATTATGGGAAGGAAATTACCTACTTTACCAATGAATTCAAGTTCAGGTTCACCGATCTGAGGTCTAATATATCCTTTTTCACCTAAGAAAAGTCTTACACGCTGTAAGTCTTCATCTAATTTACGTTTATCATAAATATCTTTAGAAGAAAAACTGGTAAACAGGCTAGATTGTTTAACCAATTTCATTGCTTTACGTAGTTTACGGTCAGAAAACACTTCATTACCATCAAAGTCAATTTTAGAAATTCTAACTCTTGTACCTTCATTAACAACAAAGTTAATGGCTACAGTAGTAGCAGAAATTTCTTCTACTTGTTGATCAACTTGAGCATTTGGTTTACCTTTTTCTGCAAGTAGTTCTTTTAATATACGCTTAGCATTTTCCACTGTAACAGGGTCATAGCGGGATTCTTTTGATACTTGAACACGGCGTTCTCGAAAACGTTGGATTACATCGGATTCTTGAACTGACTTAAGGCCATCGTAAGTAATATCACGAATAACAGGGCGTTCTTTTACATAAAAGACTACCACTACATCGCCTCTTGGGCCATCTTCTTTGAAAACGCGGCTTTCAAATTCATCAAAAAAACCTTGGGCTAAAATTGCTTGAAAATCACGTTGTACTTGAGAATCACTATAGATATCACCTCTTTTACTTTGTATATAAAGGCGAATGGTATCTGTAGGAATAGCTCGATTACCACGAATTTCCACATCTTCAATAAGTCTATTATCTTGAGCTAAGATAGTTTGAGTAAAAAATGCCAAAGTAAGTACAATAGGCATTGCAGCCATAAAAAACAACCGCTTCATAAAATAAAGCCTCCGCGGAGCATATAAGAACTTAAATTTATCGTGGGCAATACTTATATAAGTAAAGGTTTTTAAGTATAGAATAGATCTTGTTTGACGAATTAACCTTGTGTTTGAGTTGCCCAAATAGAAAAAATTTTCCAGGTTAAGAGATTCTAGTTAGGAAAGTTATTAAAAGCAAGGCACATATCCTATATTATTAACATCTAAGGTCTATTTTAGTTCATTAGATTTAAGAAAAAAGCTTATTTTATTCTTTAACAAAAACAATGTTTTTGACGTAACAATTAAATTTAGAATTTAAGGTTATTTAAAAAAGAAAAAGACACCAGTTTATGTCTTTTTACTTAAGCTATTCTAAAATTTTTAGATACTAATGAGTAAGTAGTGGATCTATTTGTTCAACATCTACTAAACGATGCTGAAGTTCACCACCATCAAGATAAATTTCAATATTTGATCCTTCAGTAAATTTACCTTGAATAACCGCTTCAGATAAAGGATCCTCTACATAGCGTTGTAATGCTCTTCTAAGAGGACGTGCTCCATAGGAACGATCTTGGCAAGTTTTTTCTAGCACCCAACGTTTAGCGCCTTCAGTAATTGTAACAGTCAGACGTTTACGTTCTAGAGTTTTGTTCATATGTTGGACAAGTAAACCTACTATTTGCATTAAGTCACCATCATTAAGAGGTTCAAAAACAATAATTTCATCTAAACGGTTAATAAATTCTGGGTTAAAGGTTTGTTTAACTGCTCCCATTACAGCTTCTTCCATTTTTTCATTTTGTTGGAGTTCATTAGCTGCTTGGAAACCTAGATGTCCCCGTTTTTGTATAAAGCGAGCACCTATATTAGAGGTCATAATAATAATACTATTTTTAAAATCAATAGTATTACCTAAAGAGTCTGAAAGTTGTCCATCTTCAAAGACTTGTAAAAGGATGTTAAAAACATCTGGGTGGGCTTTTTCTATTTCATCAAATAGAAGAACTGAGTAGGGATTACGCTTAATACGTTCTGTAAGTTGGCCTCCTTCCTCATGGCCTACATAACCTGGAGGAGAGCCTATTAATTTAGAAACAGAATGTTTTTCCATAAATTCGCTCATATCAAAGCGAATCATTGAGCGTTCACTACCAAAAAGAAATTCTGCTAAAGATCTAGCAACTTCGGTTTTACCAACGCCTGTTGGGCCTAAAAAGAGAAAGCTTCCAACAGGGCGTAAAGGACTTTTTAGTCCTGCACGGCTACGACGAATAGCCCGTGCAACAGCAGAAATGGCTTTTTCTTGGGAAATAATTCTTTTATGAAGTTCTTCTTCGATACGAAGAAGTTTTTGCATTTCTTCTTCTTTTAATGAAGTAACTGGAATACCTGTCCAACGTGCAATTACGTCCTCTATATCGCTTTTTGTTACAACATGTCGAGAATCAAACTCATTTATTTCTTGCTCAGAAAAGAAACGGTTATTATAAGAACGGGCAGCCCTTGCAAGTTCATAAGAATTAGCCATTTGCGAGTAACGGAGTTTTACTTTTGCTCCTGCTTCATCAATGATATCTATGGCTTTATCTGGAAGAAATCTATCTGGGATATAGCGATTTGATTGATAAACAGCAGCTTCTACGGCTTCTTGTTCATAACGAACTTTATGGAAAGACTCATAACGCTCTTTTACGCCTTCTAATATGCCAATAGCCTCTTTTTCATTAGGAGCAGGGACTTTTACTGCTTGAAAACGACGTTCTAAAGAACGATCCTTTTCTATTGACTTACGAAACTCTGCTGGAGTGGTTGCTCCTATACATTGAATTTCACCACGAGAAAGAGCAGGTTTTAATATATTAGCAGCATCTAAAGAGCCTTCTGCTGAGCCTGCACCAACAAGTGTATGGAGTTCATCAATAAATACTATATATTGTGGATTTTCTACAAGCTCACGCATAATTGTTTTTAAGCGCTCTTCAAATTGACCACGATATTTAGTACCTGCAACAACTAAAGAAAGATCTAGAGCAAGGATTCTTTTTTCAGCTAAAAACGAAGGAACATCGCCTGACATTATTCTTTGAGCTAAGCCTTCAACAATAGCAGTTTTACCTACACCAGGCTCACCAATTAATACAGGATTATTTTTTGTACGTCGGCAAAGGATTTGGACAACTCTTTCAATTTCATTGCTACGGCCTACTAATGGATCTAGAAGTCCTTGTAGGGCGGATTCGGTAAGATCTCGGCTAAATTCAGCTAAATGTGGAGTTTCTTTCTTTTGTGCTGCGTGGCGTTCATTACTTGTTGAGCGGGTTAATTCGTCTCTAATAGCATTAAGGCGGAGTCCACGTTCATGAAGGATTTCTGCTGCTACGCTTTTATCTTCTCTTAAAAGCCCTAATAAAAGGTGTTCTGTACCAATATGGCGATGTTGGAGGCGTTCAGATTCTTCAGCAGCATAAGCAAGAACTCGTTTTGCTTCAGATGAAAGTGGTAAATCTACAGAAGTAGAGACTTTTTCACGTAAAATAGTACGACCTTCGATTTCTTTACGGATGGATTCAATAGAGGTTTGAGAATGGCGAAAAAATCGGTTGGTTAAACCTTTATCTTCGCGCATTAGCCCTAATAAGATATGTTCGGCTTCAATAGCTGGGGCACCAAACTGGCTCGCTTCATAGCGAGCAAAAAAGATAACTCGACGAGCTTTTTCTGTATATCTTTCAAACATGCTTATCCATCGCCTTCTTCAAGACCGTATTTCCACTGCAAAGCACTAGAAACTAACGGATAAAATATAAGGTTTAAGTTTATTTAGTAATAACTATTTTAATAAATAAAATTAGTTAAACTTAATTTTAAGTACGTAATTGACCATCTTCTAAGTGTAACACCTTAGAGCAAATAGCAGCTAAGCGTTCATTATGAGTTACAATTATAGATGTTAAAGAACATTCACTATGTATAAGTTTAAGTAACTTATGAATTTCTTCACCTGTATGGCTATCTAGATTTCCTGTTGGTTCATCAGCTAAAAGTAGTTTTGGCTCACAAATAAGTGCTCTTGCCAAAGCGACTCTAGCAGCTTCGCCTCCAGATAGTTCTCCAGGACGGTGTTCAAGTCTTTGCCCTAAACCTACCCGAGTAAGAATATTTTTAGCGCTTTCTCGGCTAGTTTTTTGGGACTTGCCACTAATTAATAGTGGCATCATAGTATTTTCTACTGCTGAAAATTCAGGCAATAAATGATGAAATTGAAAAACAAAACCTATGTCTTTGTTCCTCATCCTTGCCAAGTCTACATCAGAGAGTTTACAAATGTCAAACCCATCCATAATCACCGAACCACTTGTAGGACGATCCAGTCCCCCTAACACATGTAAGAGAGTAGATTTACCTGCTCCAGAGGGCCCAACAATTGCAATCATTTCTCCTCGCTTAATTTCTAACGAGAGATTTTCAAAGATATTTACTTTATTTTTACCAAGCTGGTAGCTTTTGGCAAGAAGATTTGTGTGAATTAGTATATTTTTATCTTTTACTAGTTCAGCGGCCATAAACTCCTTACAAATTTCTACTCATAACGCAAAGCTTCTACAGGAATTAGTTGTGAAGCTTTCCAAGCTGGGTAAATAGTAGCTATAAAACTAATTGTCATTGCAATTGTAGCAACTAGAACTACGTCTAGCAAACGAGTATTAAATGGAACATAAGAAATTGAATAAATTCTAGGATCAAGTTGAATCAGTTGATATTTATTAGCAAAAAAGCTTGTTAAAACCCCGCTAATTGTACCCAAAGCCATACCTACAAAACCTATAATTAAACCTTGTAAAATAAAAATAAATAAAATACTTCGCCTAGTTGCACCCATACTCATAAGGATTGCAATATCACGATTTTTTTCTACAACCACCATTGTTAGAGTAGTAATAATATTTAGGGAGGCAACTAAAATAATTAGCCCAATACCAACTAAAAATCCAAGTCTTTGTAAATTTAATGCAGCAAAAACAGGTTGGTTAAGCTGTTGCCAATCTTTAGTTTTATAACCTGGGCCAAGAGTTTCTAGAAGTATTTGAGCAATTTCTTTGACTCTATAAATATCCATTATTTTCATTTGAATTACTTGAGTAGGTGCTTCATTTGCAACTATTTCTTTCATAGCATCTAAAGAAATATAGCCCCAGCTAGAATCATATTCATAAAGTCCTGACTTAAAAAAACCAACAACAATAAAAACCTTTTGTCTAGGAGCAAGCCCCCCTGGAGTTAAACGGCCTTCAGAAGAAATTACAGTAACGGTGTCATTTAATTTAACTCCAAGTTCAGTAGCTAATTCTAGACCTAAAATAATCCCTTCTTCTCCATCCTCATTTGCTTTAAGGCTCTCAACAGAGCCTTGAATTATAGTTTGATAAATTTCATTAGCATCACTTGGTGTTTCTAAATCCACTGCTTTAACAATTGCGCCACGAGAGTCGCTTATACCATTAAGATACACTCCTGTATAAACGGTTGCTGCGGCTGCTTTAATTCCAGGAATTTTTTCTATTTTGCTAATAAGCTCATTAGGACTAGAAAATGCGCCTTCGTCATCTTTTAATAAGTTTATATGCGCTGTGCCACCAAGTATTTTAGTTTGAAGGTCTTGCTCCATACCACTTTGGAAAGAAAGAACAATTATTAATGCCCAAACTCCTACCATTATCCCTAATGCTGCAATAAAAGTAATAAAAGATAGTACACTTTGACGACGCTTGGCTTTTAGATATCTTAAAGCAATAAAGATCTCATAGCGCATTATTTTATTAATCCTTAAAAGCTTAGCCCTAAAATTTATCTTAGGGCATAAATTTACTCTGCATTTTGATTTTCTGATGTTTTCTTAGAATCTTCAGAATTTTCAGAACCCTCTGAACTCTCTGAATCTTCAGAATCTTCTTGTTCTAGATTTTTTCTTTCTGGGCGCATATGAGGAAATAAAATTACATCTCTAATTGAGCGTTGACCAGTTAAAATCATTACAAGGCGGTCAATTCCAATACCTTCGCCTGCTGTAGGAGGCATTGCATAACTAAGTGCTCTGATGTAATCCTCATCTAGTACCATTGCTTCATCATCTCCATGCGCACGCTGTTGCATTTGCTCTTCAAATCTATGACGTTGTTCTACTGGGTCATTTAACTCACTAAAAGCATTAGCAAGTTCCATTTTTGCAATAAATAGCTCAAATCGGTCTACAAACCGAGGATCTTCTTTTGATTCTTTAGAAAGCGGAGAGAGTTCTGTAGGAAATTCAGTAATAAAAGTTGGGTTATTTAAGTGAGGCTCTACTAAGTGCTCAAACAAAGCGCCTAAAAGCTTGCCAGCATTAGCGCTTGGGGCAATATCTACACCTAGTTCTTTTACTAACCTACTTAAAATAATAGGATCTATTAGTTCTTCTTTTGTTGGTGGGGTAAGATTTTCAGGCCAATATTTAATTACAGCCTCGCGCATTGTAAGACAAGCCCAAGGACGAGCAAAATTAATTTTATTTTCCTCATATTCAACTTCTAAAGTACCACAAACTTTTTCTACAAGCCCTGCTATAAGTTCTTCTGTAAGTTTAATTAAGTCTTTATAATCGCTATAGGCTTGATAAAACTCAAGCATTGTAAATTCTGGATTATGTTTAATTGAAAGCCCTTCATTACGAAAATTACGGTTAATCTCATAAACTCTATCTAGTCCACCAACTATCAGCCGTTTTAAGTAAAGTTCTGGAGCAATACGAGCATAAAGTGTAATATCTAAAGCATTATGGTGAGTAACAAAAGGACGTGCTGCCGCACCAGTAGCTAAAGGAGATAGCATAGGGGTTTCTACTTCTATATAACCGTGTGAGTCAAAATATTCACGAATTTCTCTAATAATTTGTGAGCGTTTTATAAAAACCTCTCTTACATCACGATTAGCAATTAAATCTGCATAGCGTTGACGATAACGAATTTCTTTATTTTGCAGGCCAGAATGTTTATCAGGAGGAGGTGTTAAGGCTTTAGCTAAAAACTCTAGATCTTTTGAATGAATAGAAAGTTCATTAGTTTTAGTGCGAAATAAAAACCCAGTTGCACCAATTAGATCGCCTAAATCCAAGAGTTCAAATAGCTTCCATAGCTTTTCGCCTACTTCATTACTGCGAATATAGATTTGTAAGGTTTCTTGACCATCAGAATAAGTAATAAAAGCAGCTTTACCCATTTTACGAATTGCACGAATTCGGCCAGGTACTCTTACTTCAATATGTAGTGTTTCTAATTCTTCTTTAGTTTTATCAGCATATAGATTAACTATTTCTCTGATTGTGTGTGTATGTTTGTAAGAGTGAGTATAAGCAGAAAAGCCTAAGTCAATAATCTCTTGTAAATTTTTTTTTCGCTGCAAAATCTGTTCATTATCTTCTAAAATCAAGGTTAAAATACCCCCAAATTAATGATTTGAAAAAGCTAAGCCCCAAGTAATCACTAGGCTAGAAAAACGTCATTATGATTGAGTTTTGCTAAAAGTGTCAAGAAAAGGGGCATAAGAGCTAGGGTATTTAAGTTATCTTAAAAAATTTGATTTCTATCAGCTTCTCCAAATCTTTAAATAAAGATGCTTAATCAAAGATGCTTGGAAATTTTTATTTTACTTTTTACTTACTAGAAATTTTTACTTATTGTTTTCAATTTTCCCAAGTTGTTGTATGCTTTTGCTAAATAAATCCGTCAGTAAACACCACATAAGCTCATAAGCTATAAAAAACTAGCATTGTTATAGTACTATCCCATTTCTAAATAAAGAAGGTGCCCTATGTGTAAGTATTATTACAAGTCACTAAAATTAACAAGTAATTTTATTTGTGTCCTCATTCTAACATTCTACCTAAGCACAGTAGCTTTAGCACAAAGCGGATCTACTACAGGTGCAATAGCATTAGTAGTCAGAGATTCTCAAGGAGCAAGCTTAAGTAGTGCAACTATTACTGTTAGACAACTAGAAACAAATCTAATTCGTAATTCTCAAACAAATGAAGATGGGAGTTGTACAATATTTCAGCTTCCACCAGGTAGTTATGAAATATCTGTTAAAGCAGATGGGTTTGAAGAAACTATTAGCACTGTATATCTTAATATTGGAAATACTCTTCTTAAAGTATGTGACTTAACAGTAGGTTCATCAAAGCAAGTTATTGAAATTCTTGGGGATAGTTTTGTAAGAGAAGGTAAAACTGAAAGTAGTAGTACTATTGCTAGTGATCGTATTAATTCTTTACCTATTAATCGTAGAAATTTCCTAGATTTTTCTCTTACAACTCCTCGTGTAGTCCAAGATAGAGTACCAACTCAAGGAGTATCGGCTAGTTCAGGATTATCATTTAATGGACAATCTGCACGAATTAATAATATTACAATTGATGGACTTGATAATAATGAAACTGCTACAGGTGCAGTACGTGCAACATTTAGCCAAGACGCTATTCAAGAATTTCAAGTAGTTAGTGATAGCTATTCTGCTGAATTTGGCCGTGCTGCTGGAGGTGTCATTAATATTGTTACTAAAGGCGGTAGTAACAATATACATTCTACGGTATTTTTTCTTAATCGCAGTGATAAAACTAGTGCTCGTGATGTTTTTACACCATTTGAGCCAAACTATGAGCAATATCAATTTGGGGCTACTTTAAGTGGAGCAATAAAAAAAGATAAAATCTTTTTCTTTTCCTCTTTTGAACGCTTATCCATAAAACAAAACCAGTTTGTTACAATAGGAGAACAAACCGTAAAATCAGCAAAAAATTTAGGTTTTACTCTCTCAAATGGAGCAATTCCTTTCTCCCTTGGTAATACTTCCTTTTTAAATAGGGTGGATTTACGGCTTAGCTCTAAAGATAATCTTTTTATTAGGTATAATTTTGGTGGAAGTTATAATGGGAATTTTGATCCCTTTGGTGCTTTAATTGGTGAAACAAATGCTGGTATACAAAGACTTAAAGACAATAATATTGCTATAAGTAATATTTATGCAACCTCAAATTTAGCAATAGAAACACGCTTTATTTATGCAAAACGTAATCAAGAAATTGATCCTATAGAAAATTCTCCTCAAATACGTTTAATTGCACCTGAAGGCTCGGTTCGCTTTGGACGGGCTACGCTTTTACCACAGCCTAGAAAGACTCCTATCTTTCAAATTGTTAATAACTTTACACTTACAAAAGGTAAAAATCAGATAAAATTTGGTGTAGATTTTGCAAATATAGATCCAGATGATAAGTCTACTCTACCAATATTTAATGGAGGTTTAGCTCTTTTTGTACCGCTTAATTTTAGCCAACTTGTAGGAATACCAAATCTACCTTCTTTTAGTG
Source organism: Acidobacteriota bacterium (assembly GCA_016213785.1). Taxonomy (GTDB): domain Bacteria; phylum Acidobacteriota; class Blastocatellia; order Chloracidobacteriales; family JADJPF01; genus JADJPF01. Next base: position 71,169 of record JACQZQ010000112.1, on the reverse strand, counting down.
GTCTAGAAGCATTTGACCCTTCCTTGCGTAGCTCTCAACAAATTGCCTTTCTTAAAACTGCCTCAGCAGCAGCACCTATGATATTTCCAGGTTTTCCTGAAGGGTTGCCCTTAGAAACTTTACCTCTACCCTTTGCTTATGTACAAGGTTTTGGAAACACTAGGATATCTGTTCAACAAAGGCTTTTTTCAGCCTTTATTCAAGATGATATAAAGTTAAAATCAAATCTAATTGTTAAAATTGGGCTACGTTATGATATAGGACGTGAAAGATTTATCCCTAATAATAATGGGAATTTTTCTCCAAGACTTGCACTCTCCTATAGCCCAAATAAAATACCAAAACTTAATCTTAGGGCTTCTTATGGTATATTTTTTGGAGTCCAGCCTTTTGCTGTACCTGGGGTTGTAGAACTAACAACAGTTAAAAAGAGTCTGTCAATTCCTGTAATTCCTTTTCCTTTCTCTATACTTCCTTTTTCCTTGCCAGGTCATAAATTCCCCGAAAGTACACAAGTTCCTTCAGATATAAAATTTACCCCTCAATTAAATACTACATTTCAGTACCAACCAGATTTTCGTAATGGATATACACAGCAAATAACAACAGGCTTTGATTATTTCTTAAATCAAAATACGATACTGGGTCTTAGCTATAACTATGTTCGTGGAGTTAAATTTTTAGGGGTTAGAGATATAAATCCTGTTGTAAGACCAATAATTAATAATCCTTTAGATAGTCAAGTCCAAGGCCGAGTAGACCCAAGTCGAGGAACGGTTTTTGAAGTAGAATCAGCATTTGATAGCTATTACAACGGCTTAACCATTGCTATAGATAGACGTATTAGCAATAAGCTAAATATATTAGCTTACTATACATACTCTAAAGCTATAGACAATTTTTTAGACTTTAGATTTGATATTCAAGAAACAGTAGACCCGCTTAAACCAGGAAATGAACGCGGCCTTTCTCTTCAAGATGCACGAAGTAGATTTGTTGTTTCTGGACTAGTAGAGCTAGGAAAATATTTTAATACCCCCTTTTTACAAAACACCCAACTATCCACAATTATTACTTTAGAATCTGGGCATCCATATAATTTAATAGTAGGAGAAGATCTTAATCTTAATGCAGATAACCCTCCAGGAGATCGCCCTAATGAATTAGGAAGAAATGTTGGTGTTATGCCAGGATTTGCTAGTGTTGATTTACGTTTATCTAGAAGTATACAAATAAATGAGAAATTAAAATTTCAAGTTATAGCAGAATGTTTTAACTTGTTTAATAGAGTTAATATAAGTGAAGTAGATAGGGTTTTTCCTAAAGATAGCCAAGGAAATTTTCACTTACCTAAACAAGAGAATGGTAGATTTACTGCACCTAATGAGCGTTATCGCAATGCTTTTGCGCCTCGTCAATTTCAATTTGGATTTCGGTTAACTTTCTAAAATAAATAGAGTTACCAGAAAAGTACATGCGAAAGATTTTTATAGAAGAAAATTTTTCTGTTGTCAAATATAGGTTCTATTTTATACTACTGCCAACTATTTATAATGACCAGATATTTTAGTTATGGAGATAAAAACGAAATACCTTAACAAAATTAAATGCAAGTCATAATAAAACTCTAAACTTAAGGAGTTCTGTTTTTTTAATATTAATTTTAATAAACTCACAATTTGTTAAGGTAGCAACTTAATCGCCTAAGGAGTCTTTATGAACAAAAGACTTTTTTTATATTTTAATTATGTCTTTTTTGTTTTTTCTTTAGTGTTTTTTTTAGCCCCTAGCATAAAAGCACAACAACCCATCGTAACAAACCAACAATTAAATCAAAGACTTATGGAGTTTCAAACTAACTTTGAGCTTAACCCTCCAGCAGTATTTGGAGCAACTCCCCCGCTTGAAATTAGTGGAAGTAGTGGCAAAATCTCTTTTGTTTTCAAACAAACTGGACGTTATGACTTTAGCTATGGCTCTATACAATTTCTCCCTACTACACCAATAAGTGCTACTCGTTTTATTACAGTATTAACCATCAGTCAACTAGAGTTAAGTGGTGATGCAGTTATAAGTATTACTAAGGGAAAAAACAGCTTTACCCCTCTAAATTGCTCTGATAGCAAACTATCTATTGTAGATGTTCAGTTTACAAGCCAAGTTGAGTTTGATAGCCAAGCTCAGTTGATTTTAGATGGTCTAAAAGCGGATTTTGACCCAAGTAAAATCCTAGTAAAAGTCCCTTGTCTAGAGCCAAGTGCAATAGCACAGATTTCTAATACTGAGTTAAAAAGGGTTTTAGAAGAAGAGTTACGTATTAAAATTAATGATGATTCTGAAAAAAAGCGTGGAGGTAAACCTGGTAAAGGAACAATCCAAATTACTAGTATGGCTTTGCAAGATTCTGTAAGAAAGCCTGATTCTATAATAACAAGAACCGGTGATGATGTTGCAAAAACCAACTGTACAATGGTTACTGCTAGTGCTGCCTCAGCTTGTGGACTTTCTTCAATAAATGATATTAAAGCTATTTTTGCAGATCTATCTAGAATACCTAATCAAAATAACCTTAACTCTTTTAAGGACGCGCTACAACTTTTTAATAACGATTTGCAAACTCTTTCTCAAACTCTATCTCCATTTGGTCAAAAAACAGCACAAAAATTTATTGAGGACTTAACTCTTATAGTCTCAGATGGTCAAATCAATACGCTAGAACAAGAAAACTTAACTGCAAGTTTTTATAATCTGGTTTTAACTGCTGGTATTAGTAGCAATCAATTAGGCACTATTGAAAATAGTTTATTGATGCGTCTTAGTGCAATTTCTGGAGTCTCTACTAAACAATTACAAACCTCGTTTGATAGATTATTCAGCGATGTTCAACCCTGTTTAAGACCATAGAGAAAGATAAATTATTTTTTTTCTAAATTACGAGCCTCTAATAGCAGTGGCTCGTAATTTATTTTTAAGAAGAAATTTGTTTCTATAGCTTTTTTAATAAGCTCTTGAGCCTTTTTAGCTAAATCAGAGTCATTTTCTTGTTTTGCTTTTAATAAATAGAAGACTCCTTTTAATGCTACTGCTTCGCTTAGTTTTGAATCTTTAACTAAAGCTTTTTCAACTAGTTCTAGACCTTGGTTTATTTCTGATTGTGCTGATTTTTTATTTTTAATTTGCCATTCTGCTTGCCAACGGTAAGTTTCAGCCAAAGTTTTATAAAAGTTAGAGTCCATTTTTTCACTAGGAATAGTTTTTAATATATTTCTTGCTTTATTAATGTTCATCCCTGGGTCTAGACCTTGTCCTACTTGCCAAGAGGCGGCTAGCATCTCCAAAATACTTTGTTCTAAAGAGGTATCTAGATCTTTTGGTTCAAGTAAAGCAGCTTTTTCTAAGAATTTTTTTGATAGGTTAATGTAGTCTGTTGGGTTTATTTTTTTAACTATTTCATATAATATTTTTTTATTATAAGTAAAGCCTAAATTATAGTAAGTATTAGAATTATTAGGATCAAGCTCTATGGCTTTATTATAGTTTTTGATAGCTAGAGTAAAAAGCTCGTTTGGTTCTCCTGCACTGTTCATAACATATACAGCCTTATCCATATAAGCTAGCCCTAAAGAGTTATAAGCATCAGAATGTTGTGGATTAAGTTCAATTGCTGAATTTAAGTTTTTTATAGAAAAATCATAGGATTTTATAGGATCTATGCTATTACTCGCTTCATAGTTTGCTTTGCTCCAAGCTGTAAGACCTGCATTACTATAAGCAGCAAAGTTTGGGGTTAACTTAATAGAGTTTTCATAATTGGCAATAGCTTTATCTAAAAAATCTGTGCCATCACTGCCTTGATTAATTTTAATAGTTGCTTTTTTCCAATAAACAAGCCCTAACACATTGTAAGGCAAAGCATTATTAGGATTAATTTCAATGGCTTTTAAGTAGCTTTCTTCTGCTAGGTTTAAGTATTCTTGATTACTTTTTTCCTTTTCTTCATAATAATCTGCCTTCTTTAGGTAAGAATTACCTAAGTCATAGAAAGCAAACATATCTTTAGGGTTATAGGAAATCGCCTGTTTACCCATTTCAATAGCTTTATCTAAATATTCTATAGCCTCACCTCCATTATCAATCTCATAACCTGCCCAACGCCAATAAATTCTAGATTTTTTTTGGTAAGCTTCTCCGCTTCTAGAATTTACAACCAAGGCTTTATCACAAAAGTCTAAAGCCTGACTATAAGCTTCTTTTGATAAATCAGTTTGTGATGAACTAAGACCTAATTCCATAGTACGCAACCATCTTCTACATTCTCCTTCATAAACACTACTTGCGCTTTCTCCTATAGTAATAGCTACTTTATAAGCCTCTCCTGCCTTTTGATAGTCATCTTTTGCTTTCTCGTAATTACCGGTTTCATGTCTATCGCTACCTATTTGCAAGTAAATATCGGCTTCAAGTTTTTTGGCTTCATAAAGTGCGGAGTTTTCATTAAAAGCTTGTTGAGCTTTCTCTAAGGCTTGATCATATTTCTTTTCATAAAAAGCTATTAATCCTTCAATATAAACAGGCGAAACATTAGCCAAATTTTTGCTTTTATTTAGGTATTCTAAAGCAGGATCGCGATATTCTTTTTCGATTTCTTTTTCCCTAGATTTGCGTATATCTGGGTTAGTAATTCGACTAGTTTCTTCTAAGGCTTGTTGGTAGAGTGCTCCCATAATTTGACCTAAAGCATATTTAGCTTCTGGTAAGTTATAACCATTATTTATAGCTAACTCTATATGCTCTTTTGCTTTAAGATAGTTGCCTAGAGCTAAATAACCTTGGCCTAAAGCATAATTGCCTGGCCCTATGCCAACTCTACCGACTCTACCCATTTGTGTGTGTATATCTTCTATTTTTTTCTCTACAATAAGCTTTTCTTTTTCAACATTATGGAGAGGCAAAAGACTAGCAATCTTCATTATATTTTCAATTTCTTTTACTTGTTGACCAAATTCTTGTCCTAATTGTTGAGCAAGTCGCCTTTCTTCAGCAGACTTCCACCAAGTCCAGCCAACATAACTAACAGAACCTAAAAGCACTAATATAGCAATAGAAATTGAAGTAGCAGCAACTTTATGTTCTTTTATTTTCTGCCAGGCTCTATATTGCCAACTAACAGGTTTTGCCTTAATAGTAGTACCATCTAAATAACGCCTTAGGTCATCAGCTAAAGCTTTAGCCGAGTCATAACGTCGCTGAGGCTCTTTCTCTAAACATTTTAGTATGATTGTTTCCACATCTTGAGGAATACTAGAGTTTATTTCTCTTATAGGTCGAGGAGGAACTTTAAGTACTTGAAGAACTACTTCTACAGGGCTAATACCTTCAAAAGGAGGCCGATCAGTAAAGAGTTCATATAAAGTAGCACCTAAGGCATAAACATCAGTACGTCTATCTAAAATATCTGTTCGGCCCCTAGCTTGCTCTGGAGCCATATAGCAAGGTGTGCCTAGAATTTCTCCTGTTACCGTAATACCTTTAGTAGCAACCTCTTTTACTAAGCCAAAATCCAAAACACAAGGTTGTAGTCTACCATCCTGAGTTTTTTCCACCATTATGTTATTAGGCTTTATATCACGGTGTATTAGCCCTTCTTTATGCGCTTCATGAAGGGCTTCAGCAGCATCGGCCATTACTTTTAATTTTTGCTCTAAAGTCAACTCTTTAGCAACTTTTTCTAATGTATCTCCTTGAATATATTGCATTGCAACAAAAATTTGATGTTCTTCTTCACCAACTTCATAAACTTTGCAAATACCTGGATGGTCAAGTCTAGCTTGGGCACGACCTTCTAAAATCAACCTTTTTTTAGCTGCTGGATCTCGGCTATGAATAAACTTTAGCGCTACATAACGATCTAAGGCTATATCATAGGCTTGATAAACACTGCCCATTCCCCCTTCACCTAAAAGCTTAATTATTTCATATCTACCAATGGTTTTTAGTGGAACAGAAATGGTTTGAAGAGTTGAGCTAGTTTCCCTAGCGTCCATTTCTTTAGCAGCGGCAAAAAGTGTGTCTTGTTTGTTCTTAAAAGTATCTTGGACATTCATTAAAGTAAGCCTAGCTTCATACTCTACTTTACTCTTATCCATATCTTCCATATCTAATGTAGGAATTGCTTCTATTAGCTGAAAGGCCAATTCTTTTTTTAATTCTTCTACAGCAATATCACTTAAGATTCCTAGAGCGACAATTTGACTAAGAAAACTATCTGTATCAGCCTCAAGTGTTTCTTGCCTAGAAAGCCGTTTTAGTTTTTTGCTATCCAATAAGCCTTTTTTTATTGCTAATTTAATTATGTCCTGAGTATTGCTTTTCATATTTCAAAAAAATTTTCTTAATTAAAACCATTCAAATATTACCCTTAAACAAAAAAAATAGTAACAACATATTACTTTATAAACACTATAATAGATTATAAGTTCATTAGCACTAACTATAGTAAAGAGAAAAACAAAGGAAAATATGCCCAATTATACAATACGCGAGTGTGATAAGTTTGAAGATTATGAGAAATGTATTGAGCTACAACGCAAAGTCTGGCACACAGAAGAACTGGAAGTTACCCCACCAAGAATTTATATAATCTCTAAAAATAGCGGAGGATTTCTTGTAGGCGCTTTTACTTTAGATAATCAGCTTTTAGCCTTTCTACATTCATTTGGCGGTTTTGATGAAGGGCTTCAGCCTATTTATTATTCTCATATGCTTGCAGTCTTGCCTGAATATCGTAATAGTGGCCTAGGACAAGAACTTAAGCTTTGGCAAAGAGAACGTGCCTTAAAACAAAAAATCCAAAAAATAACTTGGACATTTGACCCACTACGCTCGCTTAATGCACATTTTAATATTAATAAATTAGGCTGTATTGTCCGTCAATATAAAATAAATTTTTATGGCACAGGAAATACTAGTGTTTTTGACTCAGGAATTGAAGCCGATAGATTAAAAGCTGAATGGTGGGTAAATACTCAAAGAGTAAAACAAGCTATTAATAGTCAAATCCCCCCTATACCTAAAAATGCACCTTATATTGAGATTCCAATAGATATTTCTGAAGTACGCGAACGTAGCCTAGAAGAAACTAAAGAATGGCGCTATAAAGTGCGTGAAGAGTTTCAAAAAATGTTTCTTCAAGGATTAACTTGTGTAGGGTTTTTGCGGGGTCAAGACACTCAACTTAGTCGCTATTATTTTGCAGAATATCTTTTAGAATAACTAGCATATAAATAAAATACTTTTAAATAATTTTATGCAAAACATACCTAATACTAATCGAGCCTCAACTACGTTACTTATACTTATACTTGGGTTTACCATTTTAATTTTTCTCATAGTTGCCTCAGGTTTTATTAGCGCCTATCAGGTTAGCTTAATTAGAAGCACTGTAACAAATCTAGAACAAGACCATATTAATCAACTTAATACAATGATTAAGATTAGAGAAATAATCTCACAAATTTATATTGAAGCTAGAGAAGCAGTTAATTTAAGGCGCACTAACCCAAGCGCAAAACCTCTTTTATCCCTACCTATTGCTATTAGTTCTGATTTAGATAAGCAGCTACAAGTTATTGAACAAACAGATGTTGCATTAACACAAGAGTGGAAAACTTTTAATAATCTACTAAGGCAATTTATAGACACTACAACCGACCCTCTATATTTGCAAATAAATGGATTTAACCATCAGAAATTAGCTTTTAATGCTCTAGATGATGTAATAAAAAAAATGCGTGCAGATAGAATAAAAATTAATCAACAAACTAATGCAGTACAAATAAAAGCAGAACGCTATATTCTCGTTACTACAGCAATTAGCTTATTTGTCGGTTTACTTGTAGCAGTGCTTGCTATCTTAGAAATACAAAAACGTTTTTATCAATTACAAGAGTCTATTCTAAGTATTAACCAAGCTAAAGAATTTAATAAAAATGTTATTAATGGTGTTGTAAATGCTTTATTTACACTAGATGCAAAAGGAAATTTAACTAGTGCTAATCAAGCTTTTTATGATTTATTAAATTTATCTGAGTCTTGTTTAGGTGAAATTTACCAAGAAGTGCTTAAAAAAGAATTAGATCTTTGTAAGCTTATTGAGCAGGCTTATGAAGGGCTTCCTAATGATGTTAGCTATCGCGGCAGAGTCAATTTAATGCCAGATAGCAAGATCTTTAGAGTAGATTCTTATATTACAAATTTTAAGGTAAATGACAAAATAGAAGGATTTATTATTGTTTTAGTAGATGTAACAGAAATAGAAAATGTTAGAGAAGAGCGCCAACGAAACCAAGCCTTAGCTGCAATTGGTCAAATTGCTGCTCAGGTGGCACATGAAATTAAAAATCCTTTGGGGGGCATTAAATTAAACCTCTCTTACTTAAAACGTAACAATCAAGCAAATGAAGAAACTAAAGAAGTAATAGACGAAATTTCAACTGGTATAGATAGACTTAATAAAACCGTATCTGAACTCTCTAGCTTTGTAAGACCTAAACAGTTAATGCTTGTTGCTACTGATATTAATAGCATAATTGATCAGGAACTCGCTTTAGTAGCAGACAAAATTAAACAAAAAAATATTGAAATAGTCCGTCATTTTCAGCCCAATTTACCTACTTTACTAGCCGACCAATATGAACTTAGCAAAGCATTTATTAACTTTTTAATAAATGCCATTGATGCCAGCAATAGCTTAGGAAAAATAGATATTTCAACTCTAGAAAATAACAACAAAATTATTGTCACTTTTATTGATGGTGGTAAAGGAATGAATAGAGAAACTCTTGCACGTCTTTTTGAACCTTTTTTTACTACTAAAGCTACAGGAACAGGATTAGGAATGAGTATAGCTAAGCGAGTAATAGAAATGCACGAAGGCGCTTTAACTGTTAAAAGCAGCTTAGGACAAGGAACTGAAATAACAGTTGAGCTACCAATAAAATAAATGTTTTTTCTGCAATATTTTTTATTCTAATACACTTTTGTGTGTCTTGATTCCATACAGATGTATTAAAACCATACACTAAAAACAAAAAGTTTTTGAATAATTAAAAGCTTATTTTTTGTTATTTATCCTTCTAATTCTCTTCAATATTTCCTTAACACCTGATAAATCAATAAATTAAAAGTTTTTGCTAAAAACTTTAGCCTTTGGCACAGATTTTGGTTAATAGTTTGACAAAATAATAACTTATTGATTTTTATAGGTTTAGTAAATTTATACATATGTCTTATTTTGGAGGCTAATATGAAAAAATTTTCGTCAATACTTTTAGTAATATTATTAGTAGCAAGTATGTTTTCTGTTAACACCTTAGCTGCGGAAAAGCGTGAGTCTAAAACTCGAACAGTAGCTAAAATTGGAGTTGGAACGGCTTTAGGTGCTGGAGTTGGCGCTTTAATTGGCGGTGGAAGAGGCGCTACGGCAGGTGCTTTAATTGGTGGTGGTGCTATGACAGCCCATTCTCTTGCAAGGCGCAATTCTGGACAAGGACGCAAAACTAGAACGATTAGCACTATTGCCGCAGGATCACTTGTTGGTACAGGAGTTGGGGCAGCAATAGGTGGTAAAAAAGGTGCTGGAATAGGTGCTTTGGTTGGGGGTGGCAGTTCTACTATTTATGCACTTACTCGTAAAGACTTAAAAGAGCCTAGAACCAGTTCAAACCGTTATAGAGTGGATCAGGATGCTTCCTACAATAACACTTCAAATAACCAAAATAACCAAATAGACCAATCAAGACCAGGGTTTTCTAGTAACTTAGTGCAAACTAACACAGCTAATAGAGTTAATATCAATGAGGATCCTTATCAACGTTTAAGTGGGCCACAAGGCGCTTTAGTAGGAAACTTTTTAGCTAATGGAAGTAGGGCTGTAGCTAAACCTACAAGCGCTTATTAGTTTCTGATCTAGACTCTCTCTTAGGTGCTTGAAGGGGTTATCTTTTATATAAACATATAATAACCGTAGGAGATAACTCCTCTTTTTCTAAATAAAAACTTTTTAAGGATCCTGTTTATGAAACAAATTAATATTTTTTTTATTATTAGTCTCTTATTAATAAGTCTAACTGCATGTAGTTCTGAAACTAATACAAATAGTAGCACAACTAGCAATACACCTAATAATGTGGCTACAACGACTGTAAAACAAAATGTTTTACAAACTCCTACAGAAGCAGCAAATAATTTTCTCCAAGCAGTCCGCCAAAGAAATTATGCAATTGTTAGGGAATGTCTTTCAGAAAGAAGCTTAAATAACCTACAACAAACAATTGCCCGTTCAGATATTAACTTAGATCAAACACTTAAACGCATTATTGACCAAGATGCTCAGGAAATGCTGGCAAATAACGTTACAGCATTTGAGTTTCGTAATGAAAAAATAGACGCTAACCAAGCCAGCTTAGAAGTTAAAGCTACTAACGCTCCACAATATGCCCGCATCAGCTTAAGTAAAGAAAATAGTCAATGGAAAATTAATATAGATGAAACTTCACCAAGTCAATAAAAACTTTTAATAACAATTTTTAATAACAACATTACTAAATTAGCAAATATTTAACCCAGAAAAACTTTAGGAGGCTTTATAATATGCCAGCAAAATCGCTTGTATCTTTTTTTGTAGTTTTATTTTTTGTAATAACTTTTACTCCTGCCTGTGCTTCAAAAAAATATGTAAGAACTAGTGTCAATGAACGAGTTGCACCTTTAGAAGGTAGAACAGCGGAGCTAGAAGATGGCACAAGAAAACTAAAAAACCAAACAGATAGTTTAGAAAGCCGTGCTAATAAAACTGATGAAACAACTACAAGACTACAAAAAGACCTTTCTACTTTAGATGAAAAAAGCTCTACAGGAATTCAACAGGCAAAAAATGATGCCGCTCAAGCAAGAAGTGATTCCTTAGCAGAAACCGCTAAGGTAGATGGTAAGGTTAACAGCAGAATTACTAGTCTCGATAATTGGCAAGAACAAGAACTAACTACACTTTTCTTTAAAACCAATCAATACACATTAACAGCAGAAGGAAAAGCTCTACTAGATAAATTAATTAGTCAGGCTTCTGTAGAAAAAGGCTATTTAATAGAAATAAAAGGGTTTACTGATTCTATAGGTTCACCCGATGCAAATCGTAAATTAAGCCAACAACGGGCTAGCTCTGTTTTTCAATACTTAGTAGAAAAAGACATACCATCCTATAGAATAAATCTAGTAGGTTTAGGTGAACTTAAACCAATCTCTGATAACACTACAAAAGGAGGTCGTAAAGAAAACCGCCGCGTAGAAGTTCGCTTGCTTATTAATCAAGGTATTAAAAATAATCAGCTTAATGTAAGTCCCTAACTTAAAACTTCCTTTTTATAGTTTTAATGTGAGTCCCTAGAATGAATCTCTTTCTGTAACATATTGATACTTTATGGGTTTCTAAAAATGGGTTTTATGATGGTTTCCTTAGTGTTAATTTGTTACAGAAAGATTTTTTTATTTTTGATAAGCTAAGTAAATTTTTAATACTCGCTAAATAATTAAAACATGAAAAAACCACCTACGGTCTTATGTATTGATGATGATGATTTAATTACCAAAGCATTAAAACGTATCTTAAGTAGTCTTAGCTATAATGTAACTATAGCAAATACATTTTCTAGCGCTATAACAACAATTAAAAGTAATTCTTTTGATTTAATTCTTACAGACTTAAATCTTCCTGATGGTGATGGAATGAATATTCTTCGCCAAGCCAAGGAAATTGCTCCAACTACAGAAGTCATTGTAATTTCAGCACATGGAAGCCTAGCCCGTGCTATTGAAGCAACTAAAGCTGGTGCTTATTATTTTTTAGAAAAACCTGTTGATCCTGAACAGCTAGAAATACTTATAAGTAAAGCATTAGAAAGACGGATGCTTGTAACAGAGTCAGAAAATCTTAGAAAAAAACTTGGTCAAAAAGGAGAGTTTTATTCAATTATTGGTTCTAGTCCCGCAATGCAGGAAGTCTTTGAAACCATTCAATTAGTAGCAGGAACAGATGCTAATGTCTTAATTATAGGTGAGTCTGGGACAGGAAAAGAACTTATTGCTAATGCAATACATTATAATAGTCTACGAGCTAAGAAAAATTTTATTAAAGTTAATTGTACAGCCTTACCTAAAGACCTTTTTGAGTCAGAACTCTTTGGTCATGTAAAAGGTGCTTTTACAGGAGCAATGGAAGGCAAACAAGGCTTAATAAGTGCTGCCGATGGAGGATCGCTTCTTCTTGATGAAATTGGCGAAATGCCTATAGAGTTACAACCTAAATTATTACGTATTTTAGAAAATAGAACTTTTCGACAAGTAGGTAGTAATAAGGAACTGCCAGCAGATTTTCGCTTGATCTCCTCTACTAACCGAGACTTAAATCAATGTGTAGAGCAAAATTTAATGAGACAAGATCTTTTATATAGAATTAACACTATTACAATCAAAGTCCCGCCCCTAAGACAAAGATTAGAAGAAATTCCATTACTATCAGAAACTTTTATTAAAAAATTTAATGAAAAATATCAAAAAAATATTTTAGAAATTACTTCAAATGCCTATGAGAAAATGTTTAGCTATTTTTGGCCTGGTAATGTTAGAGAGCTTCATAATGTGCTAGAACGTGCTGTTTTATTATGCCAAAGCCAAAAAATTCACTCTCAAGATTTATATTTAGAAAGAGCTTTAGAAAGCCCTAATAATTTAATGCCAACAAACCTAATAACCTCTAATGAATCACAAGCTAAGATAACTCCTACAACGTCTTTTGACAGCCAAAATCTAGATTTTACAACCCTTACACTTGAAGAAATAGAACGTAGAGCTATTTTAGCTGTACTAGAAAAAACAAATTGGAATAAAGTTGCTGCCGCTAAAAGCTTAGGTATTTATCGTGCTCGTCTTTATAGTCTTATGAAAAAACATGGAATCACTGATGAAAGCGGCGTAGAAGAATTTGAAGAATAAAGATTTTTACCTTTGATGTAAGCAACAGTCTGTATGGATTTTATACACATTGTACTAAAACTATACACCCAGTATTACCCCTTTAGAAAAATATTATGTTTTAATACTCTTTAATACTCTAAGGCTAATTGGTATAACCAGTCTATATACAATCAATTACCTAAATTTATTAATTTTGGCACAGTTTTTGATAAGCTTTAAGTCTAATTAAGTTTATTAAGTTTTACACTTAATAATGTTTACAACTTTTTAACCTGTTAATTGATAGAAAATTGATAGAAAAAGGCTTAAAAGTTCTTAAAAACTAGAGCAACTATATTCAATTAGAATACGTAGGTTGCTTAGGAGAAAAATATAATGAATTTTGACCAACCTATTATGCAAAAACTTTTAATTAGCTCATTAAAACCTGAAGATGAGTTAATTATTAAAACCAAAAATAGTAGATATCAATTTAAGATTATAGATCCTTTTAATAGCAGTGGAATTCTCTCAGGTGGGCATCTTGGTAGCAAAGGTTGTAGAGCAGTTCTACTTTATGCTCTAGAAAGCCCCTTAGCAACAGTTGATAATAAAGTTATTAAAATCAATGCTAAAGCTTTATTTTTAGTAGAAATTAACAGTAAGCCAACACACCTTTGTACTTCACCTATTACACAACTAAAAGTTATTCGATCTGTTGAAAACTGGGAAAAACAACAACTGCTTAAAGCCTCATGAGCCAGCTAGTTAAAGTTTTGTTGTTGCTTTAGTAAGTATCCCTAGCTTATCAGCAGACTTAAAAACTAGTCTTCCAATTAAAGCACCCATAACTGTATTTATATAGAAAAAAGGTGCTCCAAAGAAAAACCCAACCAATGCTATAAACATACAAATTGTAAGCACATCTGGAACTTTTATACCTTCTTTTTCTATCATAGGAACTTCAGGAAGCATTAAATAAAAAATTATTATTGGTAGTTCTAAAAGAAAAAAATAGCCAAAGAACTTTTTATAAACTCCTCCCATTTTTTTAACAGCCTCAAAACCTATCTTAAGATTTACTACTTGGGCAAAACTTTCTGTTAGTCCTGCAACTAAAAGGGCAATTGGGTAATAAATTATTGCCCAAATCAGCCCTATTACTGAAAGAATTGAAATAGTCTTTAATGTACCAATAACTGTTGCAAATATTGGAGCAGCAATAATTAATATAGCCCCTAAACCAACCATTAAAGGCTGTCCAAAGCCTGCAAGAAAGGAAGTATAATCAAGTTGCCTAGCGTCTTTTTCACCTGCGCTTGCATCTTTAATTGCATTAGTAACAGTAATAGTAAGTACAGAAATAGTTATAAAAGCAGGAAAAGCAAAAGCAGTAAAACCGCTTAAAATAGTAAAAATAACTATGGGAGCAAGGTCTAGTCCTAAAGGAAACTGTAGAGCAATCTTAAAATCCGTCCAGCCAAACTCTGATTTTTGTTCTGTTAAGGCTAAAAGTTTTTCTTTTACATCTGAATAATACCTACATAAAGCGCCACATAAAGGACATTCTGAAGCTTTATTAAAGCTTCCACCTACAACACTAGCTTGAGCACAATGTTTACAAAAGATTGCGCCACATTCTGGACAAAGAACTTCTGGTTGAAGTTCAGGATGATATTGACAAGTTGCTTTTAAGTACTTATCCCAATTTTCTTTACGATAAAAAACAGGCTCAAGAATTGTGACTTTTCGACTTACACCATTTTCTACATTTTCTTGAATATCTTCTTGAGTACTTTCTTGAATATTTTCTTGAATATTTTCTTGAATATTTTCTTTGATTTTGAAAGTTTCCTTAGAATCTTCTTTGGCTCCTGTTGCAACTACAGTAAGGATTTGAGCATTTTCTAGCTCTACTAGGGTAGGCTTTGCATCATTAGAAGTATTACCATTAGCATTAGATGGTTTAAGTTTTATTAACCTAGTAACTTCTATCCAATCTTCTCCTTCTCTACGTATTTTGTCAGTAGGTTTTAGTCTACCCTCAATAACCCAATATTTTATTGTGTCTTCATCAGCTTTATGGATTTGGTTATTAATCTGTACTTCCCACAAATTTTTAGCTTGGCTCATAATCAAATCCTTTAATTAAAGACCTAACACTTCAGTGTTAGGTCTTAAGTTAATAAATCTAAAAAATCAGCTTTAAGCCAAATTGTATTACTCTTGGAGAACCACTTGCAATCTTTGGTGAGCCGCTAGCAACATCAGGGGTACGGGAAAATTGTCCAAAAGTAGGAGAGCTTAAATTATTATCTGGAAGAGCAAAAGACGGACGATTAAAGAGATTAAAAAACTCAGCACGAAATTCTACTGCTTTGTTTTCACCAAAATTAGTTCGTTTAGTTAATGAAAAATCAAAATTTTTATATTTTGGCCCCTTGAAAGTATTACGACCTAATGAACCAAATTGACCTGGCCCAGGAAATACCCCTGCCGATTGAAGAGCATTAATATTAGGCGATCCATCACTATTAAGAAAATTTTGTGATAAGGTAACTCTACCATCATCAGTCTGTACAAATACCCCAGCAATATCATTAGGACGTTGTTCACCAAAAACATTTCCTGTTAATGCTTGATCAATACCTAAAAATAAGGTAAAGGGTTGACCGCTTTGAAGTGTAGTAATTCCGTTCATTTGCCAATTTGAAACTAGTTTATCAACTAGATTTCCTGCACTCCCAAAAAATTTTTTCCCTTTACCAAAAGGAAGCTCATAAGTGTAACTAAGTGTAAAGCGTTGACGAATATCAAAAGGTGAAAAACCACGTTCAGCAGCTAAATTATTAGAATCTTGAGGAATTGCAGCACTTCCCTTAAAACCAAAAATATCTGAAAGATTATCAATTGAAGTAGAGTAAGTATAAGCAGTTAAAAAGCTTAGTCCTGATCTAAACCGTTTAGATACTTTTAGTTGTAAAGAATTGTAAATAGATGAGCCAATAGTTTCTTGTTCTTGAACAATATCAGCGCCACCTACACCAAAATCCAGCCCTGAGAGTTGAGTAGGGCGACGATCAAAAATATCATCCCCAGTTGCACCCGCAAAAAACACAGCTTGATTAATATCACGAGCACCTATTAATTTAACTCCACGAGTTCCAACATAACCAATTTCCAACGCTATTTGACCAGGTAATTCTTGTTGTAGGGTTAAGTTATATTGAAGGCTATAGGGACTACGAAAATTAGGATCAATAGTAACAAAGGCTGGGCCAGAAGGGTCTAGACTAGTATCGCTAAAAACTCTCCCTAGTCTACCTGCCTGAAATGGGCCAAAGTTAAAAAGCATAGTGGATGTAGGGGGATTAAAAGTTAAGTTAAAAGTAACATTTTGGAAAGGTAAGTCATAGAAAACACCAAATCCCCCTCTTAAAACGGTTCTGTTACTTCCTCCAAAAGGAGTGTAGGCAAACCCTATACGAGGAGCAAAATTATTATGATCTCCTTCATAAAGTGACTCACCAAAAATTCCACGACCTGGAGTAAAGTTAAAAAGCTTATTAGAGGCTGTTGGAACAGTATTTAACTCATAACGAATTCCTGCATTAAGCGTTAATTTACTGTTATATTTAAAATCATCTTGAAAGTAAAAATAATAATTAGATAAACGTATTGGAGGAGAGGTAAAACCCCGTCCAATAAAAGCACTTTGTGGAGTCCCTTGGACAAAATCAGCTAGTGCGCTAATACCTGTTTGACCACCGTCAAAAACTATTGTCCCAGCAAAGCTAAAGTCTTCTGCACCATCAACATGAAGTTTGCGTATATCAAAACCTGTCTTAAAATTATGTCTGCCCCGCGAAAAAGAAAAGTTATCTAAAATTTGATAAGTCTGTAGATTATCAGTAAAAGGAAATAGATTAGAATTACCTATTCCAGAAATCCCAGAAACAATAATCTGCGGAATGCCTTTACCTAAAACAGACATATTATTATTAGGTAGCCCTAAAGCAGTTGGATTACTAGTATCTATACCTAGTTGCACATCCACAAACCGATTATAGCCAAAACGAAATTCATTAACTGCATTTGTAGAAAAAATATGTGTCTCAGAAATAGATAAATTCTGAACTCTAGCCTCTATAGTAGTTCCAAACCCAGGAACTTGAGCAGATGATTGTGAATTGCCAGAAGCAGAAAGAACTGGAGTAAAAGTATCTCGATCATTAATTAAGTAACGTATACTAAGCTGATCATTAGGGCTAAGTTTTTGGTCAAGTTTTGCAACAGCGTTATCACGACGAAGACGGATAATATCTGAAGAAACAAAATTACCAAATTGAGTATTAGCATTTGGCAAAGGATATAAACTAAGTAGTCTTGCGCTAACAGGATCAACAGGTACTCTAACTTGGCGGCCTGTATTTGGATCAATAAAAACACCTTGTCGCTCAAGTAGATTTGGGACGGTAGTAAAAATTGTATTTCCTACACGGGTTCGTTGGCCTTCATAGTTAATAAAATAAAAGGTTTTATCTTTAACAATAGGCCCACCTAGAGTAAAACCAAATTGATTATTACGAAACTTAGGCTTTTTTTGACCAGCAGCATTATCAAAAATATTACTAGCATCAAATTTATCATTACGTAAAAACTCAAAGACTGTACCATGAATTTCATTTGTACCTGATTTAGTAACTACATTAACCACTGCTCCTGAGTTACGGCCATATTCAGCACTAAAAGTGCTAGTTAAAATAGTAAATTCTTGAATAGCATCAACACTTGCTGTAGCAGCCGTATTATTATTAATAACTTGGTTATTATCTGTACCATCTATATAAAAATTTGCGGCTCTATCTCTTTGACCACCAACAGAAAAAGCACCTGCTTCTGTTGCACCTTCAGCCCCGCCACCACCAACAGCAGCAGCAACTCCAGGAATTAAACTCCCTAGTTGCAAAAAGTTACGACCATTAAGAGGAAGATCAACAATCTTTTTGTTATCAATTACAGTAGACTGCGTAGAGCTATCAGTAGCAATAATAGCCTCTGCTCCATTAACTTCAATTATTTCACCAGTTATAGCTGCAACGGTTAAACTAAAGTCTGTCCTAACAACCTGGTTAATTTGTAAAACTACTTTTGTTTGAACTTTATTAAAACCGTCTACTTCAACAGTTATTTCATATTCGCCTACAGGAAGAAGCACCACTTGAAATTGGCCTGCCTCCGAAGTTATGGTTTCACGTGTAAGGTTAGTCCCCGTATTACGCACTACTACTCGTGCGCCACCAATTGCAGCGCCTTCAGAATCATTTACTACGCCAGCAATCGTTCCTGTTGTATCAAAAGCCCAAACCAGTGCTGGAGAAAGAAAAAACATTGCTAAGAAAAACCATATACCTAGAGATGGCAAGCTAATTGCCTTCATTGATTCTACCTCCTTGTTTACAGAATATTTTTTTATATGTGGGTTAAAAAGTCGGATTCGGCTAGAGATTGTAACAGATTTAGCCAGTTGCGCTAACAAAATATTTTCTAAATTACCAGCTTTTACAACCAACCCTAACTATCTGATTTCATTAAAGATTGCAGTACATTTGTAGGAGCTTTTGCAATACGTGTTTGCCAATTACTTAATAAAAGAGCTTCGGGCTGATATTGCGCTAATATGTCTTTAAGCAACTCTCCATTTGTTTGACGTGTATTAAAGTATATTAGCCCTAAAGCAATTGCAAACAAAGGGTTTGTTAGAATTAAAACAAGGGTATGGAGGCTATAAAATAAAAGTGAAGCAAAAAGAGCTACAAGCAAGGAACTTGGTCTAATCACAAAAATACCAAAACATACAGATATAATCGTGTGAATAATAAAGAATACTAAAAAGGAAATGGCTACTATTTTAGTAGGTGTTTTATTAGCTAAGTAGAGTTCCTTACTTTTTCTTAAAGCTGCTCGTCCTCCTATGCCTTCTATAATAGTTACAGCAGGATAAAGAGCATACTCAATAAATACTTTATAGGTAAGTATAGCTAAGGCTAAATAAACTATCATCCATAACCAAAGCCCTATAAAATTTCCTGGATCCTGTTTTATTAGTTCAAATTTCCTATAAATACTCATTGATGATCCAAAGAGATAAGCAGTAGAAAACAACATAAGTACTTCAGAAGTACTAAGCAAAAAAGCAGGAAAAAGAAAAACCCTCAAACGTTTTTTTAACATCTGAAAAGCTGGCTGAATCGAGATACTTTTTAGAGGAGCAATTAAAAGTTGTGCTAATACTGGGACAGAAACTCCACCATTTATCGCTTGGGAAAACATCATACTTAATATTATGCTAATAAATATTGCTAATTGAGCTATCCCTAATATAGGGCTTGTAGGCATAGTTTTTAGTAAAACTATCTGTGAAATTGACACAATACTACTTATTATTGTTGGAATAAAGCCTATTAGAGAAATTTGGAAAAATGTAGAAAAATGCTCAAAATAAAGCCCTAATACTTGACTAACAATCACACTAGCCCCTTCAGAACGAGCACGAAGCGCACTAGCAAAAGCAGCAACACTTATAGGCCGTTCTTTAATGTTTTTACTTAATGCTTTTGTTATTAAATCTGCTACTGCTTTAGGTATATCTGGACGCTTTTCTTCTAATGATGGAGGTTTAAGGTTAGTATGGCTTTTAATTAAATCTTTTAGCTTACCTGAAAAAGGTAACTCGCCTGCTAACATTTCATAAGCAATTACTCCTAAGCTATAAATATCAGAACGTTTATCTAGTTCTTCTCCTAAGCATTGTTCAGGAGACATATAAAGTGGTGTTCCAAGAACTGCCCCTGCCTGAGTAAGTTTTTCTTTTGATTGTGACTGAGTTTGGCGATTATTTTCTTTATTAGTGCTCTTACTACTAACAGCTTGTACTGCTGTTTTCTCTTCATCTTCTAAATCGCTTGTTGTACTTGATAGTTGAATATTTGTTTTTTCTTGGTCACTTGAAGATTTACTATTAGAAGATTGAATAGCAGTTTGTCCTTCGCTATCAATAAGTTGAACATTTGTAATAGCTTCCTGAAAATCTGAATCTATTTGATCATTACTGTAACTGTTTTTAGAGTTCTTAGAGTTTCCTAATGTGCCTAATGTTTCTAAACTTTCTGGCATGGCAAAAGAACTTTTTATTTGATTTTGGTTATCAGACAAAGGCACAGCTAATTTAGCAAGCCCAAAATCCAGGACTTTTACAGTAAAACCTCCTCGTTCATTAGGTTCAAGCCAAATATTATCAGGTTTAAGATCGCGGTGGATAATACCTTGCTGATGGGCTTTTTCAACGGCAAGGCAAGTTTGCTCTAGAATATCAACTACCCAGCTTAGAGGAAGCTTTTTTTCTTCCCTAAGAACATCACCTAGGTTACAGCCATCTAGATATTCCATAACTAGATATGCAAGTTTTGATCTATAAACTTCAGCAAAACCAAAATCAGTAACATTAACTACGTTTGGGTGACGTAAACGTCCAGCGGCTTCGGCTTCACGGCGAAAGCGCTCTACAAACTCAGGATAAGCCATAAATTGAGGAGCTATTACCTTTAGCGCTACTGGGCGTAGAGTTCCTATATGCGTAGCCATATAAACAGCACCCATACCCCCTTGACCGAGTTGTTTTTCAATTCGGTATTTATTATCAAGAGTTTGACCTACGAGTGCTGTTAATAAAGACATTTTTCCTCGAAATTGGATAAGAAAATTTTTACATTAAGTACATTGTAAACTAAGCAATAGTATATTTTTGAATCTTAAGCCCTGAGGAGGGCGAAATAATTGTAGCCCAGTACGTAAGCACTATTCTATTCTATTTTTTTATTCTTTCGCCGTTTTGCGGCTTTGTCTGTTAATTTATTCTATTCCAAGGGTTTACACACTTGGCTACAATTATTTTGCTGGGGCTTGGGAGATAAGAATTTAATCTTACTTACTTTACAATGTATTTAGTAGTGTTTTTTCTATTTTCTTAGTCATAGGAATTCTATTTTCCTGGAAATTTTGGTGGAGCCCCTCAGTTTAAGCGGTAGAGAAATTGTTTGAAGGATACCACATTATATAGTGGTATTATTCACTGATACCTACATTATTTAGTGGCAATTTGGCGGGTAAACTGCACCGCTGCAACTGAGGGACACCACCAAAATTTGCATTTCCTAAGTCTTAATGCTACTCTGCCAAAAGAAAATCTTCCTAAAATCATACTAATAATTACTTATAAAATTGCAGCTAGATTCTTTGTTTATAAGGGTTAAAATTATGCATAAAATCAAAACTGCTATAGTCTGTGTATTAATCGCAATTATTGTTCCAGCCTGTATAAGTGCCTCAGCTTATTTTGGAAAAATAACTCCACGACAAGAGCAAATTCTCCATTATTCAAATGCGGCTGAACCCCGTTCATTAGACCCTCATAAGACCTCTGGTATACCTGAAGGCAATATTATAATGAGTTTAATAGATAGACTTACAGACTATGATGCTAAAACTCTAGAACCTCGTCCAGCAATTGCCGAGCGATGGGAAGCAGTAGACAAAGCTAAAAAATGGATTTTCTATTTACGTAAAAATGTTTTTTGGACAAATAAACGTCCTGTTACAGCACATGATTTTGTTTGGGCATGGCAACGTGGAATAGATCCTAAAACAGCAACTCCTTATGCAGGACTACTTTACTATGTAAAAAACGGTGAGGCAATTTCACAGGGGAAAATGGCACCTACAGAATTAGGGATTAAAGCTATTGATGACTATACTTTAGAAGTAGAAATGGAACGGCCTACAGCGTTTTTTATTAAAATGACCCCTCATTTTGTATTTTCCCCTCTGCCCCGTGAAACAGTTGAAAAATATGGGGATAAATGGGCAACACCAGAAAATATAGTCTCCTGTGGTGCTTTTAAGCTAGCTGAACATAAGCCTTATGATAAAGTCTTACTAGTTAAAAATCCTGATTATTGGGACGCAGCCAACGTTAAATTAGATAAGGCTTACTTTTATCCAATCGATGATAACCCAACTAATGTAAACCTTTATAAAGCTGGTGAGCTTGATGTGATTCAAAGTGGTGGTATTCCACTTTCATTTATTAAAACTTTAAGAAAGAAAAAAGATTATGTTGGAGGAGCATTTTTTACAACCTGCTACTATTCCTTAAATATAAAAAGGAAACCTTTAGATGATGTTAGGGTGCGACGTGCCTTAAATATGGCAATTGATAAAGCCTCAATTACTGACAAATTAATAGCAAAAGGCGATCTTCCGGCAACTTCGCTTGTTCCACCTGGGCTATCTGGTTATCCAAAAGTAAATGGTGATAGCTATAACACTCAACAAGCTAAAAAATTAATGGCTGAGGCTGGTTTTCCTGATGGAAAAGGCTTTCCTACTATTACAATCTATTTCAATACTTTAGAAGCTAATAGACAAATTGCTGAAGCTATACAAAGAATGTGGAAAGAAACTTTAGGTATTAGCGCTGAGCTACAAAACGAAGAATGGCAAACCTTTACAGCAAGACGCGAGCGCCGTGAATTTGATATTGCTAGAGAGTCTTGGACAGGCGATTATTTAGATCCTGACACTTTCCTTAACTTATTTGCTAATGATAACCCCAATAATCATTCAGGTTGGATTAATGAAGAGTATAAAAACCTATTACAAGAAGCTAATCAAGAACCTGATGAAGTTAAACGTAATGAAATGCTTGCAAAAGTTGAAAAAATTCTACTTGATGAAGCAGTAATTATTCCTATTTATTTCTATGCTTTAAGCTATATGCAAAAACCCTATGTTGATGGTTGGTATCCTAATCTTTTTGATATTCATCCACTTAAAAGTGTTTCCATTAATACTAATTGGCAGCCTGAAGATAATTTAAGTAAAAAGTAATAATCTTAGGAGTATAGAAAATGCTCAAGCTAATAATTAGAAGACTACTAGGAATGATACCTGTTCTCTTTATTATAATTACGCTTACTTTTTTTCTTATAAGACTTGCTCCTGGTAATCCTTTTGCTAATGATAAAGCTTTTCCTGAAGAAGTTATCCAAGCGCTTAATAAACAATATGGTCTTGATAAACCTCTACATATTCAATATTTTAACTATATTACAGAATTAGCTAAAGGAAATCTTGGCCCCTCTACTCGCTATGCTGGTAAAACTGTAAATGAAATGATTGCTGAACACTTGCCCACATCTCTAGCATTAGGTCTAATTGCTTATGGTTTTGCTTTAATTTTAGGGGTCTCAATTGGTATTATTTCATCACTTAGGCAAAATTCTTCGTTAGATTATCTTTCTATGGCTATAGCAATGTTTGGGATTTCTATTCCAAGTTTTGTACTAGGCCCACTTTTAGTCATAGTGTTTTCACTTACATTATTTTGGCTACCACCGGCTCGTTGGGGAGAACCTAAACATTTAATTTTACCTGCACTTACATTATCAGCAATTTATATTGCTTATATTGCTCGTTTAACTCGTAGCGGAATGCTAGAAGTCCTGCGTGCTGATTACATTCGCACTGCAAGAGCAAAAGGATTAACTGAAAGCGTTGTAGTTTTGCGTCATGCTCTTAGAGGTGGAATCATCCCTGTAGTTTCATTTACTGGCCCTGCTTTAACTTTTCTTTTAGCTGGTACAATCGTAGTAGAAAAAATCTTTGTTATTCCTGGCCTAGGTCGTATTTTTATAGAAGCAGCTAACTCCCGCGACTATTTTGTAGTAATGGGCTTAACTCTTTTTGTTTCTATTCTGCTTGTAATAATGAATTTACTTGTAGATATTGTCATAGGGCTACTAGATCCACGTATTAGCTATAAATAGAAAGGTAACTAGTTTATGAGTCAACAAGTTAACACTAGAGTAGAAGATACTTCGCCAGTAGTTGGTAGTAGTTTATGGCAAGATGCTTGGCAAAGACTAAAAAAAAATAAGCTAGCTATGCTCGGAGTAGTTATTTTACTGATAATTATCTTAGTTTCAACATTTGGCCCTCTACTTTCTTCTTATTCATATGATCAAATCAATTTAGATAGAAATAGTGAACCTCCAAGTTGGGAACATTGGTTTGGAACTGATCAACTAGGTCGTGATATCTTAGTGCGTACACTTGTTGGTGGGCGTATTTCTTTAATGGTTGGTATAATTGCTACAGCAGTAAGTTTTGTAATTGGAGTAACTTATGGAGCTATTTCTGGCTATTTTGGTGGTTATATTGACGAATTAATGATGCGAATTGTAGATATAATTTATTCGCTTCCTTATCTTTTTCTAGTAATAGTACTGCTTGCCTTTTTTACTAAAAGTATTTTTATGCTCTTTTTTATTTTAGGTGGAGTGTCTTGGCTTACAATGGCGCGTATTGTAAGAGGCCAAGTTTTATCAATAAAAAACCAAGAATTTATTGAAGCAGCACGCGCTGTAGGCGTAGAAACTCCTATGATTATTTTCCGTCATGTTATCCCTAATACTTTAGGCCCAGTTATTGTCTACACTACTCTTACAATCCCTAGTGCAATGCTTTCAGAAGCCTTTTTAAGTTTCCTTGGCCTAGGAGTCCAACCTCCTCTAGCAAGTTGGGGAACAATGGTTAATGATGGCGTAGAAGCAATTGCTGTTTACCCTTGGCAATTAATTTTTCCTGGCCT
Organism: Acidobacteriota bacterium; assembly: GCA_016213785.1. GTDB lineage: Bacteria > Acidobacteriota > Blastocatellia > Chloracidobacteriales > JADJPF01 > JADJPF01. The sequence goes on along the minus strand of JACQZQ010000112.1, from coordinate 46,451 downwards.
ACTTATGGCAGTCACGCTTTTTAGCCTAAACTTCCTAGGCGATGGTTTGCGCGATGCTCTAGATCCTCAAATGAGAAAGGACTAAAAAGCTGTCATGTCAACAAATATAATTTTATCTGTTCGTAATCTCCAGACTTATTTTTATGGTGATGGCTCAGTGGTTAAAGCTGTTGATGGTGTTTCTTTTGAACTAAAAAAAGGCGAGACTTTAGGTATTGTTGGAGAGTCTGGTTCTGGTAAATCTGTTACCAGTCTTTCTATCTTACGTTTAATTGCTTATCCACCTGGAAAAATTATTGGAGGCGAAGTCGTTTTTGATAATAAAGACTTAATGAAGCTATCAGAAAGTGAAATTCGTCGTATCCGAGGCAAACGAATTGCAATGATTTTTCAAGATCCTATGACTTCGCTTAACCCATTTATGACAATTGGTGCTCAGTTAAAAGAAATTACTGAACTGCATGAAGGTTTAAGCTCTAGCCAAGCCCGTAAAAAAGCTATTGAAATGCTAGAACTAGTAGGAATTTCTGATGCATCTAGACGAATTGATGATTATCCTCATCAATTTTCTGGAGGAATGCGCCAAAGAGTAATGATTGCTATGGCACTTTCTTGTAAACCTGAGCTTTTAATTGCCGATGAACCAACTACAGCGCTAGATGTAACCATCCAAGCACAAATTTTAGAACTAATAAAAGGGCTAAAGGAAAAAATAGGCACATCAGTAATTTTAATTACCCATGACTTAGGTATAGTTGCAGGTATGACAGATCATATTGCTGTAATGTATGCAGGAAAAATTGTTGAGTATGCCCCTACAGAAGAATTGTTTTCAACACCCCATCATCCCTATACAAAAGGGCTATTAAAGTCTGTTCCTGATCCAATGACAGATCAGAAACAGCTTTTTCAAATTCCAGGACTACCTCCAGACCTATCAAGACTCCCTAAGGGATGCCCTTTTTCCCCTCGTTGTAGTAATGTAAAAGCTGAGTGCCAAGAGTTTCCACCTATCAAACAAATTAATGCTAATCATTATTCTGCTTGCTGGTTAGAAAACTAATTAAATTTTAGCTTTTAAGCTTTTAATCAGAAGCTTTTAAGCTTTCAAGTAATTCTCGATTATAAGCCCTGTTACTAACAGCCTCAACTTCAACAGAAACCCCGCTAAAAGCGGCTGTCCCTGAAACAGCATCTATAGCTAATTCATCTGTAAGATCATTAAGACTTGCTCCTGCATGTTCTTTAGCTACAGATAATTCTACATTACTGCGATTATGTCCCCAACCATGAGGAATACTAACAACTCCTAACATCATCTCTTCGCTTATTTCAACAGGTATTTCAATTCTTCCAACCCTTGAAGAAACAACTACAGTCTGACCATTAGTAATATTTCTTTTAGAAGCATCTTCTGGATTAATTAATAAAACACATTTAGGACGGCCTTTAACTAAGCGTAAACTATTATGAAGCCACGAGTTACTACTACTCAATTGACGACGGCCAATTAAAAATAGCCCATCAGTCTTTATAGAAGTAAGTTTTTCTTTAACACGTTTTAAGTCTTTAATATAAATTTCTGGGGCTAGTTTTATAGTTTTAGCAGGAGTAAATAAACGCTCTGGTAAACATGGCTCAAGTTGTCCAAAACTAACACCATGAGGAGTCTCTTTTAGTTTATTTAAGCTTAGACCGCTAGAAAATGGATTAAATTTTGTTCCATAAGGGCCAAATTGTAGCCCTAAGTCTAGCATTCCTGATGGGCCTAAATAGCTCATAACTTGTTTTTTAACTTGGGCAACTACATCACTTAAACCACCTTTAGATTCCATTCTTGATTGTAGTTCTAGGTAAATCTGCCAGTCATGGCGCTGATTACTATCTGGCTCAAATAAAACGGGCGAATATTTAGCCACATTTTCAACCGCTAATAAACTAAGCGCTAGATCATAGTTATCATGTTCTAAAGCTACGGTTGGAGGCAAAATAATATGAGCATGTCTAGTAGTCTCATTAATATAAAAGTCAATTGAAACCATAAACTCTAGACTAGCAAAAGCGCTATCAAGCTGTTGACCATTAGGGGTTGATAAAACAGGATTACCAGCAGAAGTTACTAGTGCTTTAATTTGATTTTTTCCTGGAGTTAAAATTTCTTCTGCTAAAGCAACTGAGGGGAGTTCCCCTGCAAATTCTGGTAATTTTCTTACTCGACTATGCCAACGCCCATAACTACCTTTAGGGGCTAAAGATTCTGGAGCAGTAATAGGATCAAAGGCAGGAAGTGTAAAAAGCGCTCCACCTACTTTATCTAGATTACCAGTAACAATATTTAATACATTTATTAGCCATTGACAAACACCGCCAAACTCTTGAGTTGAAACACCCATTCTTCCATAGCAAACGGCTGTTTTAGCTTTAGCAAAACTTCTAGCAAGTTCTTGGATTTTATTTTGAGCAATACCTGTTATTTCTGCTACTTTTTCTGGTGGGAAATCTGCTACGGCTTTTTTAACTATTTTAAGGCCATCTGTAAAAGCAGCTAAGCGTCCAAGATTAACTAAATTTTCTTTAAATATTACATTAAGTATTGCAAGTAGTAAAAAAACATCTGTTCCAGGTCGAATAAATAAGTGCTCACTAGCTAGACGTGCTGTTTCTGTTCGTCGAGGGTCAACTAAAACTACTTTTCCTCCACGTTTACGAAGTGCTTTTAATTTTCCTGCCATATCTGGAGCAGTTAAAAGACTTCCATTAGAAACAACTGGATTAGCACCTAAAATCAACATAAAGTCTGTACGCTCTATATCAGCAACAGGCAGCAAAAGCTGATGTCCAAACATAAAATAACTAGCAATATGGTGAGTTAATTGGTCAACAGAAGTAGCAGAGAATTTGTTTTTTGTATGTAAACTAGCAAAAAACATTGGGCCAAAAAGCGTAGTCCCATAATTATGAATCGTAGGATTACCAAAATATACGCCTACTGCACTATTACCATAACGAGACTGAACGCTTTTAAGCTGTTTTGCTACCTCATCAAAAGCCTCTGTCCAAGAAATTTTTTCCCAACCATTAGAAGTACGACGAACCGGATATTTAAGCCTATCCTTATCATTATAAAGGTCTTCTAATGCTACAACTTTAGGACAAATATGTCCTTTGCTAAAGGGATCGTCTTTATCCCCACGAATACTGATAATTTTCTTATCTGCTAGAGTGATTTCAACACCACACATAGCTTCGCATAAGTTACAGCTACGATGATGTTTATATTCGTTACTATTTGTCTGCATATTTGCCCCCTTTTTAAGTTATATATAATTCTAAACTATTCTCAATCATTGCTTGTATTTACAAGGCTTTTATAAGATTAAAAGTCTATCTTAAAACTTCTAAAACTTTATTAGTATCTATTCTTCATCCTCGCGTAGTTTTGCTAGTATAGAAATATCTTCTAACGTGGTTGTATCGCCTATAGTTTCACTACCTGCGGCAATTTCTCTTAAGAGTCGCCTCATAATCTTACCACTACGAGTTTTAGGAAGAGCGTCTGTAAAACGAATATCATCAGGTTTAGCAAGTGCGCCAATTTCTTTTGCTACATGTTCACGAAGTTCTTGTTTAAGGTCTTCGGAACCTTTGCGACCACCTTCTAGAGTAACAAAAACTGCTACGGCTTCGCCTTTAAGAGGATCTGGGCGACCTACAGCAGCAGCTTCGGCTACAGCAGGATGGCTAACTAAAGCGCTCTCTATTTCCATAGTACTAAGTCGATGCCCAGAAACATTTAATACATCATCTACTCGCCCCATTATCCAAAAATAGCCACGCTCATCACGCCTAGCACCATCACCAGCAAAATAACACCCAGGAATTTCACTCCAATATTGTTGTTTATATCTCTCATCATCACCATAAATGGTGCGTAGCATTGACGGCCAAGGTTTTTTAATAACCAAATATCCCCCAACATTATCAGGCACAGATTCACCTTTTTTAGTCACTACATCCATAATAATACCTGGGAAAGGACGAGTTGCTGAACCTGGAACAGTAGGGGTTGCTCCTGGCAAAGGTGTTATCATAATTGCACCTGTTTCTGTTTGCCACCAAGTATCAACAATTGGGCATTTTTCCTTACCAATTAATTTGTGATACCACATCCAAGCTTCGGGATTAATAGGTTCTCCTACTGTACCTAAAAGCCTTAAACTAGCTAGAGAGTGGCGTTTAGGCCATTCTTCTCCCCATTTAATAAAAGCTCTAATAGCTGTAGGGGCAGTATAGAAAATATTAACTTGATATTTATCAATAAGGTTCCAAAAACGGTCTGGATAAGGCCAATTAGGTGCACCTTCATACATAAGTGAAGTTGCACCATTAGAAAGCGGGCCATAGACAATATAGCTATGCCCTGTCACCCAACCAATATCAGCAGTACACCAATAAGTATCTTCTTCTTTTAAGTCAAAAACCCATTTAGTTGTAATATAAGTACTTACCGAATAGCCTCCAGTTGTATGAAGTATGCCTTTAGGTTTTCCAGTAGTGCCAGAAGTATAAAGAATAAAAAGTGGGTGCTCAGAATCAAGTTGCTCGGCTTCGCAATGGTCTGAAACATTAGCCACCACGTCATGCCACCAATGATCACGGCCTTCTTTCATAGTAATAAACTGGTTATTAGTACGACGATACACAAAAACTTGCTTAATAGTTGGACAGTCTTCTAAAGCCTCATCAACAGCGGGTTTAAGTGGAAGTTCTTGACCGCGACGATAACCGCCATCAGCAGTAATTACGGCTTTCGCTTGAGCATCATTAATACGGTCTTTTAACGCATTAGCAGAAAAACCACCAAAAACCACACTATGAGTAGCACCAATTCGAGCACAAGCTAGCATTGCAATGGCAAGTTCAGGAATCATAGGCATATAAATAGCTACACGGTCGCCTTTTTCAATTCCATGCGCTTTTAATGCATTAGCAAAACGGCAAACTTCACGATGTAGCGCTTGATAGGTTAATATTCGGCTTTCGCCCGGCTCACCTTCCCAAATAATTGCAGCTTTATTTTTACGCCAAGTCTTTAAGTGTCGGTCTAAACAGTTATGAGAAATATTTAGTTTTCCACCCACAAACCATTTAGCAAAAGGAAGTTGCCAGTCTAAGACTTTTTCCCAGGGGCTAAACCATTCTAATTCTTTAGCAATTTCTGACCAAAAACCTTCTGGATCATTAGCTGCACGATTATATATTTCCTCATATTCTGCAAAGCTTTTAATATGTGCATTTTGACTAAATTCACTACTAGGAGAAAATACTCTTCCCTCTTTTAGTACTGAAGTAATATCACTAGCTGGGTGTGACATAGTTTAAGTCTCCTTAATAATTCTTATTTTTTAGTATTTTTAGTATAAAAACATACAGTCACCATAGCTATAAAACTTATATTTAGCTTCAACTGCGTGTTTATAGGCTGACATAACAAGTTTATGACCTGCAAAAGCTGATACTAGCATTAAAAGCGATGATTTTGGTAAATGGAAATTTGTTAATAACCCATCAATTATCTTAAATTTATAACCTGGGTAAATAAAAAGCTCTGTAACATACTGACCTGCTTGAGTTTCTCCTAAGTCATTGGCTGCTGATTCTAAAGCCCGTGTTGTAGTTGTACCAATTGCAATAACTCGCCCACCATTTTTTTTGGTTTGGTTAATAATTTCCGATGATGATGATGAAATAATTGCATGCTCTGCTTCAATTAAATGCTCAGTAATATTCTCTACTCTTACAGGTTGAAAAGTTCCATAGCCTACATGGTGAGTTATTTTAGTTATTTTTATCCCTTTAGATTGAATTTTTTCTAGTACTTCAGGTGTAAAATGTAGCCCCGCAGTAGGTGCGGCAATAGCGCCTCTTGCCTCTGCATAAACGGTTTGATAGCGTGCTACATCAAATCTTGCTTCTGCTGCTGACTCACGTTTAATATAAGGAGGTAAAGGAGTTAGCCCTAGTTTATCAATCAAGTAATCTACTGTTTCAGGAGTTTGGCTAGTAAATTCTACTATACGCCGACCATTAGGAAGCGATTCTATTATTTTTGCAGTTAGTTCATTTTCACCAAAAATGGCTTCATAGCCTACACGAAGAGCGCGACCCGGTTTAACCAAAGCCTCCCAAAGATCTCTATTATTTTCTAAGCGACGAACTAGAAAAATCTCAACTTGAGCAAAAAAACCCGCCCTAGTGCCTTTTAATCTTGCAGGAAAGACTTTTGTATCATTTAACACAAGACAGTCGTTTTCCCTTAAAAGTTCTGGCAAATTAGCAAAATTACTATCATAAAAAGAGTTTTTTTCTTTCTCTACAACCACCATACGCGAGCCATCACGCTTTAGGGCAGGCTGTTGAGCAATTAATTCTGTGGGTAAGTGATAATCAAATTCTAAAATATGCAAAATATTTATTCCTTAATTTTTTCAAAGACTACAACACTTGGGATATTTTAAGTTTTATTTAAAATCTTAAGCACAATAAAACCTTTTAGGAAAGCTAGATCAATATATATTGCAATCACTACACTTAAGAAAAGCGATAAACGCGGAACTTTGCTTTTAAGTCTTGCGTTGATGACTACAATCAAACTCCGTTATGTAACTTTCTTCTACTTAAAATTAAGGAATAATAAGTTTATGCGTTTTTTTGAAGCCTTACGTATGGCTGCAAGTTCTCTTAGAGCACATAAATTACGTACCTTTTTAACTCTAATAGGAATTATTATAGGTATTGTAGCAGTAGTAGGAGTAATGTCTTTAATTGAAGGTGCAACTATTTATGTTACAACTAAAGTGGAAGACCTTGGATCAAATACCTTTGTTATTGATAAATTTGGGCTTATCACTAGTTATCAAGAATATATAGATGCAGTAAAGCGTAATAAAGACTTAGATTTATCAGACCTCACTGCAATTAAAGATGGTTCTCCTGGTGCTGAAGCAGTAGGCTCAATGGTTTATGGAGGAGCAGAAGTAAAATATGGCAATTTTTTCTTAAAAAATATTGGGCTTATGGGAGCAACAGCTAACATGGCCTATATTGATAGTAAACAAGTTGAAAATGGGCGATATGTTAACGAAGTTGATGTAGAGCACCGAAGAAATGTTTGTTTTATTGGCTCAGATATTGCAAAAAAACTTTACGCAAATCTAGATCCTATAGGTAAAGAAATTAAAATTAATAACTTACCCTTCCAAGTTATTGGTGTAGCTAAAGAAATTGGCTCAACCTTTGGTCAACCACAAGATCTTTATGTAATTATCCCTATATCGACTTACCAAAAAATTTATGGTTCTAGAGAATCTATTAGTATTCATGTACGTGCTCAAAGCGATGTAGCGCTTGAGCAAGTAGAAGACCAAGCTCGTTTAGTTTTAAGGTCTAGACATCACTTAAAATATAATGACAAAGACGATTTTGGAATGCGTTCAGCAGACTCTTTTCGTAACTTCTTTACTCAAATTACTGAAGTTTTAAGTATTGTAGCAGTTGGTATTGCAGCTATTTCTCTTGTAGTAGGTGGTATAGTAATTATGAATATTATGCTAGTGTCTGTTACTGAACGAACCAGAGAAATAGGAGTAAGAAAATCTCTAGGAGCTAAGCGCCGTGATATTTTATGGCAGTTTTTAGCTGAATCAATAATGATGTCTGTTGCAGGAGGTTTTTTAGGTTTAGCAATTGCTTATAGCTTAACAAAAATAATTCCTCTACTTACCCCACTTCCAATGTCTATGCCTGTTTCAGCCGTAATAATGGCTCTATCAACTTCAACTAGTGTAGGAATAATTTTTGGAATTTACCCAGCTTGGAAAGCAGCCAAACTTGATCCTATTGTTGCACTTCGCCAAGAATAGTTAAGTATTTTTAATTTATAGAAATTTATAAAAAATTATGAAAAGTCTTGAATTACTCGAAGTCGTTAAACTTTCTATCTCAACATTACTTAGTAATAAGTTTCGTTCTGCTTTAACAATCCTAGGTATAATTGTTGCAACAACAACAGTTATTGCTGTTTCATCTATTTTAACAGGTATGAATCAGCGAGTAGCCCAAATTGTAGAAGAGTTTGGAACTAATACAGTTTATGTAGCTCGTTTTAAGTTTGGGCCTCGTTTTGGCCCACCTGATGAAGAAGAACGTAAGCGTAAAGTCTTAACTAAAGAGGATGGTGGAGCAATTAGAGACTTGCCTAGTGTGTTGGCTGCTTCTGTTTCAATGTTTCCTGATGATGATCTACCACCTATAATCAAATATCGCTCTCAACAAGCCCAACAACCTAATTTACGTGGTGTTTGGTCATCTTACTTAGATTCAAGAGGTTATCTATTAAGTGCTGGTCGTTTTTTTACTCAAGCAGAAGAAGAACACCGAGTTCATGTTTGTGTAATTGGTAGCAATATTGCTAGTAGCTTATTTCCTAATATAGATCCTATGGAAAAAGAGATCACTATAAAAGGAGAGAAATTTAGGGTAATTGGGGTAATGGAAAAAACCAAAGCAAGTTTTGGTGAAGATCGCTTTGAAGATAGCTTAGTTTTAATCCCTTATGATGTTTTTCGTACCTTTTATCCATCACAAGATGAGCATGTTATTTCTGCACGTGCAAAGGCAGGTCAATTTGAAAAAATGAAAGAAGATATTACAGAACTCCTTAGAAAACGTCGTAAAGTACCAATCAATGCGCCTGATAGTTTTGAAATTAATACCTCAAGCTCAATTATTGAGCAATTCCAATCAATTACCGCAGTAATGGCACTTATAGTTGTTCCTATTTCTGGCTTTGGCCTGCTTGTAGGCGGTGTAGGGGTAATGAATATAATGTTAGTGTCAGTAACAGAGCGAACCCGCGAAATAGGGATTCGTCGAGCAATAGGTGCTCGTCGTCGCAACATTATTATTCAATTTTTAACCGAAGCAATGATGTTAACAGGTTTAGGCGGAGTAATAGGAATTATTGTAGGCCAGCTTATCAGTTTAATACTTAATGCACTTTTACCTAGTTATGTGCCTACCTGGGCAATGATACTAGGATTCTCACTTTCTCTAGGGATAGGGTTAGTGGCAGGGCTTTGGCCTGCTGTTAAAGCCGCTTATATTGATCCAGTAGAAGCACTTCGTTATGAATAATATAATTATAGAGCTACTTTAAAGATCAATATTTTGCTAAGAATTTTTCTTATTAACTCCTAAAATATTTCTTCTAATTATTCCTCAAATTCCTTGCCCTTTATCTTTTTTGGGGCTACAGTCTATTTTTGCAACTTACTAGCCTTTTTGGAGTTTACTCTTTAAGCTTATTTATAATTTTTAGAATAGAGTAAATATATGTGGATAAATAGAAATAAAGAAATTGCATTATTTTATGACAAAATGGCTCAAAGTTATCGTTCTGGCTTACCTTTAACAGAAACCTTAACTATGGCTTCAATGGGCGTTAGTGATAGCAAAATAAGGCGAGCAGTAGAACTTGCTAAAGCATATGTCCTTAGCGGTCATACCCTTACTCAAGGGCTTGCTCAAAGCCCTACGCTTTTTTCAGAAATGGATCTAGCACTAATTGATGTAGGAGAATCTCAAGGCCGTTTAGATCAAACACTCTTAGGACTCTCTGCACTCTATGAAAAGCAATATAAAGATATAAAAATTTTCCTTCTTGCAATGGCCTATCCTACATTTTTGCTCTCAGCCGCAATCTTGCTTCCTCCCGTAGTTAATTTATTTACAGATGGACTTGAAGCCTATGTTTCCATAGTATCTACTAAGTTATTTACTATTGGTATGCCCATAGCAGCACTTTATTCAGCACATTATGCTATTAAGAATTATGCTCCTGATAAAATGGATTATGCATTACTACAAGTTCCTATACTTGGAGCTAATCTAAAAAAAGTAGCTATAGCTAGATTTTGTCGTAGTTTAGCAACACTTTTTTCTGGCGGGGTAGACCTACACCGTAGTGTTAAATTAGCAATAAAATCTATGTCAAATGCCTACCTAGAACAACGTAGCCGAATGATTGCAATTGCCTTAGATGAAGGACGAACAATAACCGAAGGTTTAAGAGCATCTACTGTATTTCCAGAAAATTTTGTTAATTCATTTGCTATTGGCGAAGAAACTGGTGATATAGACCAAATACTTAATCAATTAGCAAGTTATTATGAATTTGAAGCAGATAAAGCATTTAAGGCAATATTAACAGCACTCCCAGTAGTTTTATATTTATTTGTAGCAGCCTACATTGCATATATTGTCATTAGCTTTTATGCTGGATATTTTGGTGCTATTGGCAGTATGGCACAATAAAGCCTCAAGAAAAGCCTAACAAGAAAATAAAGGAGACCAAAAATAGTGTCAAAGATAAGAGTGGGCGTGATTTTTGGTGGTCGCTCAGGCGAACACGAAGTGTCACTTCGTTCTGCAAAATCCATCATAAATGCCTTAGATAAAGACAAATATGAAGTTATACCCATAGGAATTACTAAAGAAGGAAACTGGCTAACAACAAACGCTGCTCTAGGGTTATTACCAGAAGAAGTAATGTCTAACCCTAAAAAAGAATCTGTTGCTTTAGTAGGTGCTCCAGCCTATCAAGGGCTAGTAAAATTATCAGGAGAAAATTTTTCACAAGGAGAAAAACTAGATGTAATTTTTCCTGTCCTACATGGAACTTATGGTGAAGATGGGACAATTCAAGGGTTGCTTGACTTAGCAGATATTCCTTATGTAGGTTGTGGGGTTTTAGCTTCGGCTACTGGAATGGATAAAGTAGTTATGAAAAAGCTATTTTGTGCCAACAATTTACCAGTAGGAAAATTTACTTCTTGCTTACGCAATAGCTGGGAAAAAAACCGTAGAGAAATACTTGCACAAATAGAAACAGAAATTGGTTTTCCTGCATTTGTTAAACCTGCTAATTTGGGGTCTTCTGTAGGGATTTCTAAAGCAAAAACCCTCTCTCAACTTGAACAAGCAATCGACTTAGCAGCTAAGTATGACCGTAAAATCATTATAGAAAAAGGTATTAATGCTCGTGAGTTTGAGATCAGTGTATTAGGCAATGACTTGCCTATTGCAAGTTTTCCTGGTGAAGTTATTCCTGGAGCAGAGTTTTATGATTACAATGACAAATATATTGATAATAAAACTCAGTTTGAAATTCCAGCTAAACTTTCTCCTGAAAAAGTAATGGAAATTAAAAAGCTAGCAATCCAAGCTTTTCAAGCTATTGATGCTAGCGGGCTTGCTAGAGTAGACTTTTTCCTAGATCGTGATAGTGGGGAGTGGTTCTTAAATGAAATAAATACGATGCCTGGTTTTACTTCTATAAGTATGTATCCTAAGCTATGGGAAGCAAGTGGTATTAGTTATAATGAGTTAATAGATCGTTTAATTGAGCTAGCAATAGAACGCCATAAAGAAAAATCCCAAAATATAACTACTTTTGAACCTAACTAACCTCCCAAAATCTATCTGTAATTTTATTAAAGTAACTAATTAAGTAGAGGGCAAATTCTTAAAATTGCCCTCTATTTAGTTTAGCTAGAAAAATTTTCCAAATTGTTTGTATACTTTTTCTACACTTTAACGTCTCTTTAATAGCATTGAAGAAGCTAAGAATTAGCTATCAAAAATAACTCTAATAGTTACTTGAAATTACCCTAAGAAATATCAATAGGTAATAAGGAGAGGCAATGTCAGAAAACAAATATAAAGTAACAGCAAATTCATTAAATGTACGAGAAGCCCCAACTATTAATGCTTCTGTTATCGGTAACTTAAATAAAGGCGATGTAGTTGATTACATAAGTACATCTGGAGATGGTTATTGGATAAAAATTCAAAAAAATGGCTTACAAGGTTGGGCTTCACATAAATATTTATCTTTAATTACAACTGTTTCAGACCCACCAACAGCAGAAAAGTTTCCTTGGATGCCAATTGCTCTTGCTGAAGTTGGGGTTAAAGAGTTCCCAGGTTCTGGAGACAATCCAAGAATAGTACAATATTTGAAGTCTACTAATTTAGGTGCTCCTTCTAGCTCACAAGATGAAACCCCTTGGTGTTCGGCTTTTGCTAATTGGTGTGTTGAGCAATCTGGATATGAAGGAACTGATTCTGCTTGGGCACGCTCTTGGCTCAATTGGGGAAAGAAAACAACAACGCCAGAAAGAGGTTGTATTGTGGTTTTTTCTCGTGATGGAGGAGGACATGTAGCTTTCTATATCGGAGAAACTGCTGATCATATTGAAGTCCTTGGAGGTAATCAAAGTAACGAAGTAAAAATTAGTATGTATCCAAAATCTAGGTTACTTGGATATAGAATCCCAGGCTAAGTTTATTAACTGCTTACATTCTTTCTAAAGAACAACGTGAGGCAAAACTCCTAACAAAGCCTCACTAAATCTAATTCATAACAATAAGTAAAAAATAAGCTTATTTTGTCTAAGTAAATAGCTTATTTTTATTTTATATTAAGTATTATTATGAACGTTATAGCCTTAGGCTAAATTCTTAGATTTTGAAAGGAAATAAAAATGAAACAAATTACTCGTAGTTCTTATGCTGTAACACTAGGTGAGGTAATTACCGTTGAAGTAGTAGCAACAAAAGTAGGGAATTTTGTGACTTTTGTGGTTGATGGAGTTCAACAACCGCCTACTGGTACAAGCCCTAGTCTAACATTTCAATTTAATATTACGGCTCCTCCAGGAAACATACATTTTTCTATGGTGGACTGTTTTTTTCCTAATGCTGCACCTTCTGATGCTAGGTATGATGTTTTTATTACAGGCTCATTAGGAGGAGGGAGAGTCCAAGCCTCAGACATTCTTAAGAAAGATCTTGTTCATCGTCGTGGTTTTGACTTCCACTCTATGTAGTTTTCACAAGCTAGATGCCCATTTTGCTATGACCAGAAGGAGGAGAATATTTTGACTACAATCAATATGCTTAAGAAAAAATATGTTATAAGGAAACTGCTGGCAATCACATTGATGCTTTGTTCAATTTTTGCAACAATACCATCAAGATGTTTTGCTCAACAACAAAGTTCAGTTTCTCAAATTAAAGAACAACTCAATCAACTATTGATAGCGGATAAAGACCCATCTTTATCCGCAGAGGCAAAAGAACTTAATCGTAAATTTATTAATGAGCGACGTTTTCAGCTTCAGGCACTTTTGATAGAAAAGATTGCAGTATTAAAGAAGTATCAATCTAAAGTAGAGAATGCACTCAGTGCAGAAGAAAACAAAGTTATACGTAATACTATCTCTGAGCTTGAAAATGAATTAACTGCAACTACAAATGAAATAGAAAACGGTAATGCAGTTGTTGGAACAACAGAGCTAGAGGTAAAGCAAGCCACTAGACAACAAACTACACAGTATATTCCCACTAGCAATGTAGCAGTAACAAAAACAGAAAAAAATTTATCTCCTAACTTTACGCCACAAACTACTACTAATCTAGTAACAGTTCCTAGTCCAAAAGAATTATCTGATCCTGACTGTTTTATTCCTAATGTTCCTGAAGTTATTTCTAATCAAGCTTCTGCTATGGCTCAACTTGCTTTGAGAGACCCTAATGATACATCATTGCTACAAGAACTTTTTCTTTATGTATTAGCTTATTCAATAGCTGGTGATGAGACAACAAAAGCTAACCTACGTAATATACAAATAGCAAAAGCAATGATAGAAACCTCACGTACTGATAAACATATTGGAGCTTCAGCTAATGCCAGTGCCTCAACAAGTCTTACTGAAAAGCCTGGTTTTGCTGAATTATTGGGTTTTGCTATTGAGAATGGCGCTATTGATAAAGAGGTTGTTGGTACAACTGTTACATTAAGTACTTCACCATATGCACTTATTGCAGCAGGTAATGACACGGCAGATACTTATTCTAAGTATGGATATTTGAGTCGTGTTGGGGTATCTGCAACTTTTAATGTTGATGATAAAAATAATATTCTTACTAGTGTAAGAAGGCAACAACTTGATGAATACTCTATAAAGCTTCGTTTAAGCCCAGACCGTAGTATTCGTTCTAAAAAGCTTCAAACTTTTTTTGATGAAAATTCTAAGATTTTTGCAAAACCTTCAATAGAAATAACTCTTGCATTAAGTAAAATAGTCAATAGTAGTCAACCACTTAAAAACAAAATTATCGACTTACAAAAAAAATTTGCTCTAGCCCAAAATAATTATGTTACAGAAGTCAAGAGTAATACTTTATCAGATGCTGAAAAACAAAAAGCTTTACAGAAACAATTACTATGTCTAGCAAAACTCGAAATTTATGATGCTGTTAAGTCTGGAGCGTTGGCTCTTACCTTTAGTGAGGAACAGATACTCAAAACTGCTATTGCTAATTTAGTTAAGGCACAAGCTGAACGTATGCAATTTAATACAGCTATTGAAGATAAAATCAAGGAACTAAATAGAGCAGCTGTCTACTCACTTGGTTTTACGCTTAAACGCCAGCCAAATGCATCTGACTACTCTACCTTAAAGCTTATGTTTCAACGTGAAACGGCAATGAACCTAAAATTTATTGCTAATACTTCTTTTTCTTTGTACAGCAATCCAAACCGTATGATGAATCAACAAACTGTCCGTGATTTTGCTGTTGCATTTTCCCTAGAAGGTAATGCTGGAAAAAGCCCTTTTCTCTTTAAGCCTGATGCTAATCTTGCTCCTATTACTTACTCTTTTTCAGGACGTTATCAAAGGTTACTTGAAAATAGAGGAATACCTATGAAAAAAGCTGATATAGCAACGGCACAATTCAAATTAGAAATACCATTAGCTGCTGGAATGACTATTCCTTTATCAATTACTTATGCTAATGCAACAGAGTTGATCAAAGAAGACAAAGTTCGGGGTAATTTTGGTATAAGCTTTGATTTAGATAAGTTATTTACCTTAACCCAAATTAAGTAATCCTCTTTTAAGAACTGCTAAATTAAGCAAGGAAATGGTTAGGAAAACACACATAAGATAGCTTCTAATACTGTTTAATAGTATTAGAAGCTACTACGCAGTAGTTAACTCTAAGAAACATAAAGCAATATATTTTCTTTTTCTACTAGGTGTTTCTAGAGTACTTCTTAGTAACTTTGGCGAGTACGAACTTGGGTATTAGGGCGATTAACAAGTTTTAAGCTTAAGCGATGTTTACGTCCCTGATTTTCTTTTTCTGGGTAAAAACCAATTGTATATTGAGTGCGAAGTTCTTTAGATATATCTAAGATTTTCTCACTTAACTGTTTTCCCCCTAAAGTCTTTATATATTGTCCGCCTGTTTTGTCAGCAAAATTTTTTAGAAGTCCGCTAGAAATCATTTGTTTAGAATCTTTATCATCTTGTGGGTCAGCAATATCTATAGCATAAATACTGGCGGATGTTTTAAGAGCTAATTCTAGTACTTCTTTTTCTTGGCGTTTACTTTTACTATCTCCTCCATCAGAAATCACAATTATTGCTCGGCGTAGTTCTTGTCTTGAGCTTAAGGTTTGCAATGCTTGATACATTGCATCATAAAGAGTAGTTTCGCCTTCAGCTTCAAGTTCCCAAACATCAGGAGAAATATCTTGGCTAGAAGAAAATTCCTGTAAGTTTTTTACCTTATCGCTAAAGCTGTAAACACTTGTAACATCATCTACTCGCATACTTTCTGCAAATTGAGCAGCAGCAACCCTTGCACGACTAAGTTTATTTCTCATACTCCCGCTAGCATCTATTAAAAGTGCTGTAGCAAAAGGGGTGGTTTCAGTCTTAAAGATAGCAATATCCTGAACTTTTCCTTCATCTTCTAAAATAAAGTCGGTTTGTTTTAAGTTTAGTATAGCTTTACCTGTAGAATCAGTAACTGCGGCATTTAAGATAACTAGGTTTGTTTCTATTTTTATTACATTATCTTGTAAGGTTATATTATTAGTTTTTGTCAAGGAAAGATTAGGTAAACCTATTATTGTAAAAAATGTTAATAGTAAAAAAACAGTAATATATTTTAATAGGTGCATAGGAACTATTTATTTCTCATTTTTTTAATTTCTTTAGTTAAACCTAACACTTCATTGACTTTTTCGACTAAAAGAAAAGATATTGAATGTCGGTTAAGTGAACGGCTTTCTAGTTCCATGGTTTCGGCGGCTTTTTGTAAGCGTTCTAGTGCTACTATTAGACTTTCTGGTTTTTCTGCTAAGTTATTACCATTTCCACCTTGTTCGGAGCGGACTTTTTTAGCCAATTTTTCTATTTTTTCTAATTTCTTTTCATCTTCATTAGAGAGTAAACATTGACCCTTAGCGGCTTTAAGCAGAGACTTTGCTAGTTGATTAATTTCAATTGTCGCTATACGCATTTCACGATGATCTTTTTCAGCTAAAGCAATTTGATTGCGAGAAATGGTTTCTCCTATTGTAAAAATAGGTCTTTGCTCATCAGGCTTATCTATGCTACTTTGCCCAAAGGTAGATACAGGAAGGGCAAGAAAAAATAAAATAATGGCTAATTTGTACATATTTTTTCCTTTTTACTGTAAATATAATCACAGTTTAACACTGTTAAGAAAAAAAGGCTAAACATCAATGAAATTAAATTTATCTATATGTATATAAAATAGTAATTAGAACTCTATTTGGATCTTTTGCTTTGACGTGGCTCTTTTCAAAGTATTACAATAGCTAAAATCAAAAAGTCTATCTTTCATTCTTATAATTCTTATAATAGGTTACTATAAAATTATGTATAAAACCGCTCTACGTGGCCGCTTGGTCATATTCATCGATGGAAATAACCTTTTTCATGCTGCTAGGTCAGTAGGTGTAGAAATTGATTACGCAAAGCTCCTAGATATATTACGCGGTCAAGATACTTTGTTAAGAGCTTTTTTTTACACAGGTGTAGACCAAAATGCTGAACGTCAACAAGGCTTCTTATTATGGATGAGAAGAAATGGTTATAGAGTAGTAGAAAAAGAGCTTAAAACCTTTCCTGATGGAACTAAAAAAGCTAACCTAGATGTAGAAATTGCGGTAGATATGCTTTCTCTAGCTGATAGGTATGATACAGCAATACTAGTAAGCGGGGATGAAGATTTTGCTTATGCTGTAGATAAAGTTGCCTACAAAGGTGTTCGTGTAGAAATAGCTGGTTTTCGTTCTAATACCTCTCCAAGGCTTATTGATGTAGCTGATCGTTTTATTGAATTAGATAGCTTAATTCCTGAAATTTGTAAAACAGAGCGTTCTTACTCACTTAGCCCTACTACAGGTCAATTCCCAGCAGTATCTCCAAATGTACGACGCGATTGGCCTGGAGATAGAACAACTCAGCCTTTAAGCGAAGATATGAGTGCTCTTTTTAAGGATCCTGAATAACCAGATAAAAGCCTTTTTTCCTAAGGCTTTTTACTATAACTCTCACTAAACGATTGCCATCTTTCTTGTAAAGACATCTTATCAGCCATATCCAAATAATTTTTAGCCATAGTCGATGTTGGTTCAAATTTTGTTTTAGCAAGAGCACTTAAAAAGGATCTTCGTCTATCTGATATACCCACTACCACTTGATTTGGATTACTTAACCAATTTTTCCCAATAGAAATTACTGCTGCTTGAGCAACAGCGGGTTCATTTCTAAGTAAAGCTAGGGAAAATAATTCTGTTAGATTTTTATCACTAATTCCGGCCAGTCTAATTTCATTAGATACTTGAATTAACTTAGTTCGCTTTTCAGAAGAATACTTTACTAACTCAAACCATTTTTTTGCTTCAACTGTTCTATCTGTTGAAATATAGTATTTTGCCATAGCAAGCCCTCCTCTAGACATAACCATATAACCAAGCAAAGCATTATTTATTGAATAATCTTGTCTTAATCTATCTCCTAGAGAAATTACTAAAGCAAGCATCCTTTCACAATCTTTTGATTTCCCTTCTCTAAAAGCAACATAAGCTTTCCAGAGTAGTAAATCTACTCTATCTACTACAAGAGAATAATCTAGTCTAGAAAGAAAATTTATTTCTTCTTCAGATAATTTATCTAAAGAATAAAAACTAAAGTCTTTTCTAGTAGCAGCTTTCTCTAGTAAAGTAACTTCAGGTCTTTGGAAAAGAATTTCTAGCTCATCTTTAGTAGGTTGATTAACAGGATCAAAGTAATCATCCCAAGGAAGTTTGCCTTTGGGAGAAATATCTGTTGATTGACTGCCCTTAAATGCATTAAAAACCTCTAGAGCGCCATTTCCAGGCTCTACTCTTAAATTTCTGGTAGTTTCTTTAATTACTGCTGGAACTTCATAAGACTGTGAACTAAAGCGAATAAGTTGATTTCTTGTCCACCGAGAATTTTTTTCTATTTTTTGTTCATTATAAAAATAGATGCCTACTATAGAGGACAATACTAGTAAAGCTGCAATCGAGCTAGTTAAAACTAGTTGGCGTTGTTTTGGCATAGGAATAGGTGCAGCAACTTTTTTCTTAACTAGTTGCTTAATTAAAGCCCTTATTTGTTGGTTTTCTTCATTGCTAAGAGGTTTATCATTAAATCTAACAAAATTATATTGATTTGTTATTTCTTCTACCTCTTGAAGTTTTGTTTCTAAAGCAAATTCTAAAGGGGTTTGAAAGGATTTTTTCTTAAAACCTTTCCTCTCAAGGGCTACTAACATTTCATTATAAAAAATTATGGCCGATTGCTGCGGATTACTTCTATTGCGCCATCTAAGTAAGGGGAGAAATAATTTTCCCCACCAACTTGAAAAAATTAGATTAGGGTTTAGGTGCCATTCTTTACTAAAATTAATAAAATACCAAGTTAAAATACCTAAACCTGTTACTACTAATAGTGCTATAGCTACAGCTAATTCTTTACTAGGAAAATTACCATTTAGAAAATTTTTATAGCCTGTTCTTAAATATTGGCGAAAGTTTAGTACTGTTTCTTCTATGTTTCCTTTATATGAGCTAAATATATCTTTTGCTTTAGTTGATAAATAGCTTTGTCTTTCTGAGTCATAAGTAACAACATAATCAAGCCAAAGCATTCTTAGAGCACTAGCATATTTTTTTAACTTAGCAGAAAGACCTGTTCCATATTGGCTAAATCCAGCAGCAGGAGTTGGATCAAATTCAACCCAACTTTCTGTAGCAGGAAAGTATACTTCTACCCAAGAATGAGCCTCTGATTGTCTAACAGTAAATGTGTTATTTACTTCATTATATTCACCAGATTGAAAACCATTAACCATTCTAGCAGCTATACCTAAGTTTCTTAGCATTATAACCATTGATGTAGCAAAATATTCACAATGCCCTTGACGGGTATTAAAAAGGAAATCTACTAATGGGTCTGTTTCTTCGGTACGCCTCATTTCTAAAGAATAGCTATATTGAGTTTTTAAATACCTCTCAATAGCTTGGGCTTTTTCTAAACGAGTATTAAGGTTTTTAGTAATTTCTTTTGCTAGAGATGAAACCTTTGAGTCCATTTCAGGTATTTGTAAGTAATAAGCTTGAATATCTTCACCATATGCTTGATTATCTCTATTTAAGTCATCTACGTTAGGGCTAGAAACATCAGAAAATACTGTATAGACAATTTGCTTTAAAGAATGATCAGAAGTCGTAAGAGTCTCTGAAGGAGCGCGATAGAGTGAAGGCAATTGATTATTAACATTAAGTGGTTTACTAGCAGCAAAAACTACAGGAGAACTAAGCGGTTCAAGATAAAAGGTTTGTTCTAGTAATTCTGTATTAGCCGAAGGTTCAGTTATTTTATATACTCCATCTGTTAAACGTAGCGCTCTACGTTGATCTTTACGAGGTTCGCTCCAACTACGACCACTATAATTGCTTAAAGTAACTCCTCTCCATTTAGGAAATTTTTTTAATTTAGAAATATTATTTTTTAACCTAACATTCATTACTACTTGTTCGCTTTTTTTAATTTCGCCTAATTGGCCTAACTCTACAACTTCAGAAAAACCTGTAATAGAAACGGTTGTAGCTCCAAAACTCCTTGCCATAAGGTTAGTATTAAAGCGAGGAATTAAAAGAAAAATAGGTGCAGCAATTAAGCCTATTAAAAAAACGATTGTTACAGTTACTGAGACTAAATAAGCAATTCGACGTAAAGGAATTAGTCGCCCTAGACGATTTAATAGTTTTTCTTCTCTTGGCTGATAGACTTCTCCTTGACTACGTTTTATTTCAAAAGCTTCTAGAGTAGCAAGTGTTAACAAAAGAAAAATACCTAGCATAATAATATAGGTAATATCAATAGTTAAAGTTGCAGCCAATAGAACTTCAAAAACTGCTATTAGATATAAAAATACCCAATCTCTATCTACTTTTACCTTAAATAAATTAAATATAGAGATAAATAAACTATAATGAATCAGTGGGCCAATATAAGAACTACTAATATAGCGAAAATCTATATAAATAAAGGGGATAAAAGAAAGGGCTAACCAATTTGCAGTCTGAGGTTTAATTTGCAGTCTTGAACTAGGTTTATCACTATGCCAACTTAATAAAAGCGCAATAGGGTAAAGAATTATAGAAATAATATCTACATTACCTGTAAAAGCAATTGTAGCAAAACCCTGTGTAATTAAAAGATAAGAACATAGTTTAAAATAATTTTCTAAAGAATTAAGTTTCATAAATTACCTAAGCTAATTACTTTAATTTTTGGGTTATTTATCACTATTTGAGACCCTGTAACAACGATCTTAAAATCATCACTCTCTCCAATTTCTATAAGCTCAGCTAGTGATTTTGTTTCTTCTTTTTTAGTGTGAGTAGGGTGCTTATCTGGTTGAATAAATGCAAGAATGCGTAATATTTTATAGAGGTGTTCTATACCTAATCCAAAATCTGTTTGTTGTTTGGGAGTAAAAAGACGTATTTCAGAACCTTGTTTAGAAAAATAATCTGCAAGCGAAGCCATTAATACTACAGCACGTTCAAAAGACCCAGCAAAATTTTCTAAGTCTTTATTATAGTAATCATCTAAAATCAAAGTAAATCTTCGTTCATCTTCATCAGTAAACTCTTTTACCATTAAGCGTCTAGATTTAGCTGTTGCTTTCCAATGAATATGACGCATATTATCATTAGGGACATATTGGCGTAATCTATATAGATCAGAACTATTACCTCGCTTGCTACTCTCTAGCCAACCAGCTAAAACTGGAACACTAGTAGAAAAATCTCCTATAGCTTGAGGTAGTGGATAAACAACAACTTCTCCAATAGCTTCTCTCTCATAGGTTTTACGTAAAAAACCAAAAGGAAACTTAGTGCTTACCATAAAGCCTGTTATTTGATAACTACCACGTTTCTTAAAAGTATAAGCTAGACGCTGACTTACTTTTGCACCTCCTGGTAAAATTGCGTAATGGGCTAGCTTATTAAAACCTTTTTCAATCTGTGGCCCAGTAAAGAGTTCTCTTATTCTAACAGACCATTTTTTTTCTTTCTCATCTTTAGTAACAACCCCAACCGTTAAAGAAAATGAAGGAAGTATCCTTTTACGATTAATTAATGAAAGTTCTAAGAGGGTTTCCTCTGTAGCAAAAATATGTTCTGGAAATCTTAGGCTTACATCTATATTACGCAAACTACTCTCAGAAATAACCCCTGAGACAATAAGAACAGCAATAAGAACAGAGAAAACTAAATACAGAAGGTTATTTCCTGTATTAATAGCAGAAAACCCTACAATTACAGTCAAAATAAAGAAAAATGCCATTTCTGGAGTAGCTGAATAAGAGAGCTTTATTGAAGAAAAAAAACGTAAGCTTATTCTTCTAGAAAGTTTTGGAACACTATATATTCCACCTACGAAAGCAAGGATTAAAGATAAAATTGTAGTAGCAACAACTATTTGATAATCTCCTGTGCGAAGTAGCGCACTAGATAGTATTGCTAATGCTAATGCAGAACCAAGTAAAAAAGCGGTAATAAGAAATTCGCGAGCAATTCGCCTAAATTCTTTGATTTTTTCAGAAGTCATAAAAACCCACAAAATTCTACATTTAATTAAACTATTAAATTGTTTAATTTTAACTCTATTGTTTGGAACTACAGTGGGACTTCCACAGATCTTAGAATTTCGTGTAGCACTGATTCTGCCTCTTCAGTTTGTCTTTTAGTAGAACCATAACGAGCATTAACAACCACCCGATGAGCAAAAACAGGTACAACCAGCTGTTTAATATCATCAGGAATACAATAGTCGCGCTTTTCTAGTACTGCACAAGCTTGAGAAGCATGTAGAAGAGCTAAACTTGCCCTAGGACTGACTCCTAGTTCTAATAAATCTGTGCTGCGAGTAGTATTTACTATTTTTACCAAATAATCTAATATTAGGTCATCTACCCTAACATTTCTAACTAATTTTTGTAACTCAACTACATCACTAGCCTGCATTACAGCTTCTATGTCTTCAATGGGATGACGGGTCATTTGATTGCGTAAGATTTGTTTTTCTTCTGACATCTCAGGATATCCCATACTAATGCGCATCATAAACCGGTCTAATTGAGATTCTGGTAAGGGGTAGGTGCCGTGATGTTCAACAGGGTTTTGAGTTGCAAGAACAATAAATGGCTTAGGCAAGGGATAGGTTTTATTTTCTATAGTAACATGACCTTCTGCCATTGCTTCTAGTAGACTACTTTGGGTTTTAGGTGTAGTTCGGTTTATTTCATCTGCTAAAATTACATTGGCAAAAATTGGCCCTGACCGAAATTCAAAATTGTCTGTCCTTTGATTATAAACAGATAAACCAACTATATCTGAGGGAAGAAGATCGCTAGTAAATTGGATTCGGTTAAAAGAACAGTTAAAAGACCTAGCCATTGCTTGAGCTAATGTTGTTTTCCCTACTCCAGGAACATCTTCTATTAATAAATGCCCTCCTGCCAGTAAAGCAATTAAGGACAAGCGTATGACTTCTGATTTACCACGAATAACTTTTTCTATTGTTTGTTGTAATTGTTTAGTTTTAGTAATTGCTATCGAGAGATCCATTTTTTAACTAAGTCAATTAAGACTACTTTATCCTATGTTTTAGATTGCAGTAGAAAGCAATTTAACATACTTATAGGCTTTGACCAAAGAAAAGTTTATCTAGTAGGTAATAAAATAATCGGCTTTACTAACTTTTAAGTCACTTAGGATAAAACTATTGACGGTACTAGAAAAGTTCTAATAGAATTGTGCTCCTAAAGATAAAGCTAAGAAAGTTCTTAATCCTTAAAAATTCTTTGGGTATGTAACTCAGTGGTAGAGTGCTATCTTCACACGGTAGAAGCCGCTGGTTCGAACCCAGCCATACCCATTTCTCTAAAAGTAAAAAGACAAGAAATTAAAATTTCTTGTCTTTTTACTTTTAGAAAGTATTTTACCTATTTAGAACCATTAAGTGCTTTTTCTCTAGCTTTTTGTCTTTCTTCCATCATTTTCTTAACTCTCTCTTTATTTGCTTCTTTAGCAGCAGAAATCTCAGCAAGCATTTCTGGAGTTATTTCTTTTGAAGGTTCTGAGGATTTATTTTTTTCTTGATTCTTCTTAGCAATCTCCTTAGCTATTCTAGTTGCTTCTGGTTGTTCTTTTTCTACTTCGCTTATAGGCTTAAGGTCAGGAATAACAGAATTATATGGATAGTTTATTACAGTTATCCAACGCTCTGATTTTTCCTTCATATCATTAACACGAATACCAACATTAATATTATTACCCTTTTCATCCTTTTTATGATAAATCATCATACTATCACCAAGCTCACTGTTATCTTGCTCTAAAGTCCAGCCAATTGCTTTTAACTCCTTATCATACCAATCAGCAATCTTTTTAACAGGGTCTTTACTTTTATATTCCCACCAAATTCCAGCTCTTTCGGATAGCTTTTTCTCTGCACTTGGATATAAAGGAATTGAATTAATTATATTAGGCATTCGTCCTGCTTCACTTAAGTTAGCAGCCATAACTCTCTTAACAGGCTTTCCATCTTCTCCCATTATTTCTACGGCTTTATTTTCTTCTCCCTCAGCACTAGAAACACTAAGCCTAAAAACAGTCTTGTTAAGTTGACCATCTTTATAAGCTACAACTCTTAGTGTTCTTTTTGGTTTAAGGAAAAAATAACCATCTGCAACATTTTGTTGTTCTAAACGATGACTCCATCCTTCTTTTTTCAATGCATCTTTATAAAAATTTTCTACCTCTGTTCTTATAGCATCAGTAGTAAAGATAAAAGTAGTAATTTTGTTTGTTTGTCTTTTATCTAAAGGGGTAGAATTTGGAAATAATGGTACATCATTTGGTAATGTTGCATCTTTACCAGCCTCAACATTGACTGGAACTAAATATGGGCTTTTTGGATCGCCAACAGGATGGACATTTTCGCTATTTGTTGTTGGGTTACTAGAAGCAATTGGATTTGTTGTAGTTGTA
The DNA here is from genome assembly GCA_016213785.1 of Acidobacteriota bacterium. Taxonomy (GTDB): domain Bacteria; phylum Acidobacteriota; class Blastocatellia; order Chloracidobacteriales; family JADJPF01; genus JADJPF01. The sequence goes on along the minus strand of JACQZQ010000112.1, from coordinate 21,907 downwards.
GAATTATTAGCAAAATTACTAGTAGTTGAGTTATTTGATGTGTTTGTTTTGTTGCAAGCTATTAATGAAGTCATTAACAGCATTGTTAATAAAAGGTAAAAAAACTTTCTGGACATTAAATCCTCCTAAAACTATTGCCTGTATAAATTAAATAATATTAAGTGTATGTCTTAGTACTAAAAACTTAAGCTCAATAAAAAGCAACATTAAACGTTACTGTTAATTTTTATTCAATTCAAGGTTTTTCTAAAAATAATAGCGAGCCTTTAGGCTCGCTATTATTATAAAACTCAATAACTAACTAAACAACCTATTCGTCGCCGCCTTTAAGTAAGTTGACTACGAAGGTGTTAGAAGTTACACCACCAGCAGTGACTACTACTTGGTTTGGACCAGGTTTGAGGTTAAGTTTCTTCCTGCCACCTTTTACAGTGATAGAGCTGTCAGATTGGCCGCTGATGCGTGAAGATACATCTTGACCATTTATTGTTACTCTTGCACCAGAAGTCCCAAAGCCACTGCCGCTAATGAAGAATTGTTTGCCACCAGTATCAGGTACTGCATTGGTGATAACAACTGCTCTTTGAACAGTAACGTTAAAGGATGTAGAAGCAGTTAAACCGCCTTGGTCTGTTACACTAACAGTTACACGACCGCCTTGAGCATCTGTTAAGGATGGAGCAATGCGGAGTACGCCAGTACCATTACCGTTGTCAGATAATGTTACAAATGCTAATGGGGAAGAGGTGGTTAATCTTAGTGCATCACCAGGTGTGTCATTAGCAGTAATGTTAACAGTGACTGCTTGACCTTGTCTTACAGTTTGGTCACCAATGTTAGCAATTGTTGGAGCAATGTTGCGTGCTCTGACTGTAATTACAAAGGAAGTGGTTGAGAATAGGCCTGTTGGACCAGTAGCAGTTAAGGTACAGGTGTTTGTGCCTACATCAGCATCTGTTGGAGCGATAGATAATGTGGTGCCATTTACAGAAACATAACTATCTTTATCACATTTGCTAGTTACTGTTACAGCGCCGCCATCTCTCTCAGCAACTTGTAGATTAACATTTTGTGTTCTGCCAGCTTCAAGGATTACATTAGCAATAGGAGCAATTGTTGGAGCAGAGCGTGGGTTAACAATTAAAGTAAAGTAATCACGACCAATTAATGCTAAACGTCCACCTGGACCATTAATGTTAGTTTCAGTGGCTTGAACAGCAATTCTAGATCTTAATACACCTGGGCCATTGTTGACACCTTGACCGTTGTTACGGGTGTCGATGGTGATTGTAGCGCTTCTGTTATCAGCATTGTTGGCAATACGGACAAAAGAAGGTGGTTGTTCGCCAGTTGGAGGAGCCACTAAGGTAAATCCAAGTCTGTCACCTGGAATATCAACGTCGGCACCTGTTACTGGAACTGTTCTCATTTCACCAGAGGTTAAGATTACTTTACGCCCTTGGCCTTGAGGAGCATTCAAATCGCTACGATTAATTCTTACGATTGGAGCATGGTTAAGAACAGATGTGATGTTACCATCAATATAAATCTTACCATTAATTGAAATGTGGAATACGTCTGGGACAAAGTTGTTAAATGCTGCAAAGTTACCTGTAGCAGTACCAACAAATGTATCACCAGCATTCATTCTTGGATCGCCAGTTCCTGCGCCAAGAATTACGGTTGCGCCAGGTATATTAATGCCAGTAAACTCTCTTAAACGCATTGGACGAGATACACGCATTGTACCAGCGCTTTCATTACCAGCTAGATAGATAGAAGCACGGTAGTTAGTTGGAACTGGAGTTCCTGTTAACACACCATTTACTAAGTTACCAGATATAGATTGAAGGGTTCTAAATGTACCAGAGACTACTAAGTCTGGAGAACCATCAGCATTAAAATCAGATACTGCCATTGTGTAGTTAGCACCACCAACGCCTGAACCGCCAAAGCCTGCTGTTAGACCTGTTGTAACTGTACCGCCACGACCTGTTACTAAAGCAGGACCACCAAGACTATCATCTAAAGCCATTGCAGCACCGTTAGGAGCATTACCAGCACCTGTGGTTACTGTGTCATCAAATAATGCGATTGGAGGTTGAACAACAAATTGACCTGGTGTATCAGCACGATTTAAGAGCAAGCTGACAGTTGGAGTAGTTACTGAACCAAATACGCCAGCAGCACCACGAGTAGAATTAACGGCGAAATCTGGGAAACCATCTTGGTTAAAGTCAACAACGCGACGAATTGGAGTAGTATCTAATACGGCTAAACCACCGACGATTGAAAGACCAAAATTTGGAACATTAAGTAAAGAACCTGTTGGAATTAAACGACCATCACCTTGACCAAGTAATACAGAAACAAGAGTTTGATTACCAATAGTTTGGTTTGGAGCAGCGCCATTATTAAGTGCTACTACGTCCATGTTATCGTCGTCGTTTACGTCAGCAACTGCTAAAGAAACTGGAACAAAACCACCTGTCTCACGGATTTGTGGAGTTAAAAAGAAGTTTGTACCATCGTTAAGAGCAACAGCAGCTAAGTTATTTTGATAGTCAACATAAACTAAGTCTGTAGCTCTACCAGTATTTCTAAAGTCACCGCTCACGATATTGGTTGCACCAGCGGTAGCAACAAATTGACGGAATAAACGGTTTCTATTGCTGAAATTGCCAGTACCATCATTAATACCAACAACAATTTGACCAGAGCCATTGGTGTTTTGAGGAGTACCAATATCTGTTACAGCAATGTTATTAAGGCCTGTTAAAGCATCAACAAAGGAAGTAGCAGCAGTTGGGCGAATGTCTCTGTTTGTAAATACGTCTCTAAGAACCAGTTGTGTAATTGTTGGAGAAGCAGCAATTGATACATTAAGTAGTACAAATACATTACCAAGATTTTGTTCCATTACAGCGATGTCATTTAAACCACCAGTGCCATCAAAATCAGCAGCTAGAGAAACTGCAGTAAATAACCTTACAAATAGAGGATTAAGCATATTAGCACTTGATAAGAAGTACACACCACCTGTTGCAAAGCCAGAAAAACCATCAGCAATGACGATATCATCTGAAGTTCCACCAAAGAGTACATCTACCGTACCAGAAGCAACTGCGGCTGGGTTAAGAGGTAATTGACTGATAACATCTCCAGGACTAAAGGTAAATGAACCATTACCAGTACCTCTTAGTGGTACAACTGCGCCTGCTAAGTCAGCAGTAAGAAGGTCCACTTTACCATCACCATCAAAATTGCTTAAAGTACCTGATGTTGGGTTTGTACCAGCAACAGAGGTACGTGGATTTTGGTAGCCAGCTGTACCAGCATTAGCTACATAAGTTGTAGCTGTACCAGAGCCGAAGTTAAGAACATTAAGGTCTGTTACGTTGTCTGAGTTAACATCTCCTGGTAAGAAAGCAATTGGGCCACTACCTGCTGGTAAAGCAGATTGAGCACCATTAGCATCAAGAACTGCTGGAGCAAATGTTAATAGTGGTACGTTTGCTACAGGTAAACCAGCGTTTGCAGGAGTAGTGTTTTCAAAGATTTCAATACCTCTTGATGTGGCAACACCAAGGTCAAAATCTGTGTCAACTGCACCGTTAACTGCTGGGAAAAGAATGTTGCTTTGGAAACCAGCAGTAGCTCTATTAGCAAGAATGAAACCGCTACTATTTAATTGACCTATTGCACCTAATAGATTTACACCAATGTTACCACCACCAAGGCCACCAATTGTTGTAGCAGAAGATGGAGCAAGACCAGCATTAGATGCATTACTTGGTATAACAGAAAGTTGGCTTGTAAAAGGCCCACCAAAGTTTGTAGTAGCAATAACTAGATCTGGGAAAGCATCATCGCTAATACGTTCTAAATCAACAGAAACAGGAGCATTAGCATTACCGCCACCTGGGACAGGAACAACGTTGTTTGTTAAACCAGCAATAGTGTTTGTTGCAAGGTTTCCACCAGAAAAGATTTGTACAACACCGCTACCACCTGCATCAGAAAAACCAACTACTGCATCACCAATTCCATCTAGGTTGAGATCACCAATGGTTAAACAAGTTGCGCCTATGGTTGCAGATAATGGGCCGACAGCACTGGCAACAACGCTGACTGGAATACCAAATGTGCCATCACCTGTACCTGTAAATAGGGTAACTCTAGCTGTACCTGTACCAAGTACGCCTGCTGGGATTAAAGGAGCATTAACTTGGGTAGCATTATTATCATCAGAAACGACTACTAAGTCTGGGAACTGATCGGCATCCATATCAAAAATACCTACGTCAGTAGCATTAAAAGAAGTGCTGTTTGAGTTAGGTAAGCGGTTAGCAGCAGTGTTAGTAATATTATTAAGATAACCATTAACTAATAGGGTAGTACCAACTAGTGTTCTGCTAGCGCCAGTAACACCAAAGTTTGCTAGTGGGGTGGGGATAAAAACTGAATCTCTAAATTGACCACCGACACCACCTGCGCCACCAAATGCGAAATCTTGAGCTAAGATTGGGCTGATGGCGGAAACAACTAAAGTAATTGCTAATAAAAGTAGCGTAAAGCCCTTTTTCATTTATTTCCTCCTCGAATATTAAAGACAAGTTGTGAACCTGATTTGACGCTTATTGGTAAAGCGCAAATTACTTCGCTAAATGTTTTTGTTTTAATTGACGAAAATTCAAGCTATTTTATTGATAAATAAGTTGTACCCCGTTACTTATCGCAATACCTAACAAATCGCTTTGGGTGTACAAAGAAAGATTCAAACTCTTTGGTGCTAATATGCGTGATTCTATTTTTTCATTAGTATCAACTAGGAAAACCTCTAAAGTATTTCCTGAAAGTGCATAAACTTTTTGCCCATTAGCAGTTAACACAGCACCTGATAAACTTTGATTAAAATCTATATTAGTAACTAAAGCTAAATTGGTTGTATTTATAACCGAAATATGTCCTGGTTTTTGAATATGTCCTGGTTTTTGAATAAAAAGCCTACCTGTTTGTGAATTAAACTCTAGTTTTATTGGGAGTTCTTTGGCTATTTCTTTATCTGTTTCAGCTAGACCTTCTATAATTTGTTTAAATTCTAAATTACCAGAGGCAAGGTCATAAACTGAAAACTGCCCTAAGTTAGCTGAAACCAAGTAAAATTTTGATCCTAAATCGTCGAATGCTAGTTTAGAACCATAACCAATAACCTCACGTCTTGGCAAGCGAATGCGCCTTTCAAATTGAAGTTCCCCTTCTAAACCAAGGGTGTATACTAATACAAAATAACTCCCATTTTGTTGATGAACAAGGGCTAAACGGCCATTGTTTTGATCATAAGTAAAACTTTCAATTCGGTTATTAGCATTAAAATCACTTTCTAAAATGATCTGTTGGCTACTAACAATTTGCCCAGAGGTAGTAGAGAAAACAAAAATGTCTGTTTTGTTTGAGTAAATACCATAGCTTCCATCTAGACTTAAGCTAACCTCATCAGGTAAATTTTGTTCATCTTCTGTTAGGGGAACTCTAAAACTAAGATTTACTTTATTATCTTCTGCAAATGAACCATCTGCATTAATTGGAACAATAATAAAGTCAACTTGATCTGGTAAATTGGACTTAGCACTTATTATCAAAACATCATTGTTGTTAATAATAAGTTTTGTTGGAGTTACACCACTTAAGTTACTGTTTAGAGTATCAAGTTTGTCAATGAGCGTACCAGTTAAAGTATTAAAGCTATAAACTGAGCGTCCATCACTACCATTTTCTTCTTTGAAAGAAGCAACTAGACCTTTACCACCATCTCTTGTAAAAACAATATTATTTTCTGAAGATAACTGACCAGAAATATCAATTACTCTATCAGTACTAGAAGCAAATGTAGAATTAGCATCTGTTTTATTTGCAGAGTTTGCAAGATTAACAGATTCAGACCAAATAACTGAGTTTAGCATTACTAAGCTAATTACAATCATCATAAGTTGTCTGATTTGCTTCTTCATTAACTTAAAACCTCTGAAAAGAGCGAACTACTCCGCACCCTCACTGAAGGTTAGGTTATATCACTCATTTTTCTAAAAAGTCAAGCTGTTTTTGGGCAGAAAAATACTACTGACTCAGATAGTTATTTTTTAACTAAAGTCTTAAGCCCAAACGAAAATGTTTTTATGAATAAAAATATTGCTATTTTGTTTTAGAGTTAGAGCATTTTCTGTTCCACAAAGTATAGTTATAAAATTATTTTCCAGGTAAAAATGCTATTCACTTGAAAATAAAGAAGATGAAAGCAGGTAAATATTTCCATTGGGTAAGTTAAACAACTATGACACAAACTTTTTATATAGCATCAACTGATAACATAGTTTCCAAAACCTTACTTAATTGCTGCTAAGATGTAAACTATATACTCAAAGTTGATAAAAAAGTACACCTAGGATATAAATACTTTATTTTTCTAAGCCTAATTGAAACATTTTAAGTCTTAGCCCTCGACGAGAAAGCCCTAATTCTTTAGCTGTTCGAGAAATATTATAGCTAGTCTTAAGCAACATTTCTTCTATAAGCTCTCTTTCTAACTGATCTGTGGCCTCTTTCAATGTGTGGCTAGGAGTATTTTCTATTTCTTTTCTAGTATTAAAAATTGGACTAGCAACCTCTTTTTTAGGCTCAATTACTGTACTAATAGGTGCCCTAGTGAGTTCAGGAGATAAATCTCTAGGATTTAATACAGTAGCATCTTCAGTATATGCAACCATTCTTTCTATTTCCCCTCTTAGCTGACGTATATTTCCAGGCCAGTTATAATTGGCAAAGTAATACATAACATCAGGAGAAAAAGATAGGGTCTTTTTTCCTGAGCGTGAAGCAAAATGTTGTAGATAATGCTCAGCAAGCAGGGGAATTTCCTCTTTTCTTTCTCTTAAAGGTGGAACATGAAGCCTAATAATATTTAATCGAAAAAGTAAATCCTCACGAAAACGTCCTTCTTCAACAGCTTTTTCTAGTAAAGCATTAGTAGCAGCAAGGATTCTTACGTCTACTTTCATAGGTTTAGTTTCACCTAAAGGTTGAATTTCTCCTGCTTCTAAAAATCTTAAGAGTTTAGGTTGTGCATCTAGGCTTAAATCTCCTATTTCATCTAAAAAGAGCGTCCCACCATCAGCAGCGCGAATAATTCCTGGATAATTATTTGTGGCACCAGTAAAAGCACCTCTTCTATGCCCAAATAATTGACTTTCGATTAAATCTTTAGGTGTAGCAGTACAATTAAAAGGAAGAAAAATAGCATCTCGTCTAGATGATTCTGCATGAAGTGCACGAGCAACAAGCTCTTTACCTGTTCCTGATTCTCCTGTAATTAATACTGTTGTATCACTAGTACGAATTTTCTTTATTCTTTCTACTACGTCTTGCATTGCTGGGCTAGCGTAAATAAAACCAGGAATTAGAGTTTGTACTTTTACTTTATCGTGCTCTTGCACTAAGGTAGAACGCGTCAAGGCTCTTAAAGAACAGTTCTCTAAAGCTAATTCAGCTTGCTTAAATAAAGGTTTTAGCCTAGGAATTTCTAATCTAGTGTTTGGCTTAGGTTCTAAATAAAGGCAAAATTTAGAATTAACCCTATCTTCTAAAATATGTAGATGAGATATACCTAAGGTAGTTTTTCCAAAATCTAGGGTGCGATTTATTTCTATTATTAAGTCTATAGCTTCTTTTTGAGAACATCCTATTACTACAATAGGTTCTAGTTTTTCATAATTATTAGCATCAAAAATAATTAATTTAGCTAAAACAAAATTTTCATAAATTACTGTAGCAAATTCTTTTAATAGCAAATCTTTAGAATTAGCAGCTTCTATTAAACGTTGCATTAAAAGAACATCTCGGTTTAGAGTTGATTCTATTTTGCTATGAGTTTTTGGGACTTCCCCTCGCTGTAAAGCTAATAACATTTCATTAGCACGTTTTAAGCCAGGCATTGCACCTAAGTCCATAAGCTTATCTCTTGCATCAGTTAAAACATCTCGACTAGATGAGAGTTCGCCTATTTGCATATAAAGAAGCCCCATTTCTAGCTTACTCATCGCTAATTCATACTTATTATTTATTGAAGCAAAAATATTAATACTAGCTGATATATGTTGTTTAGCTTCTTCAAAACGTTGATGAATTAGAGCAAGTTTCCCGGCTAAACGCTGTGCCCATCCACTAGCAGAGAGGTCTAAATCATGTTTACCTTTTAAGTTTTCCTTTGCTAGCTCTAGGTATTCTTCTGCTTGTTCATAACTTGCCTGTGATAAATGATGTTCAGCTAAAGCTAATTGTGAAAGACATACTTCATATAAACTACCAATACGTGTAGCTAATTGTAAGGCGGTTCTTAGTACTTGAGAAGCTTTATCTGGGCGATTATTAGAAATATATATTAGTCCTAAAACTCTTTGTGCATAGGCTTCAGCCCATTTATCACCATCTGTTAAAAGCCCTAAGGCGGTTAAAAGTGATTCTTCTGCTTTATCATATTCGCCTTGAAAAAATCTAAGCTCTCCTAAAGTAATTAATGTAAGCCAAGTATTTTCTCTATCGCCTAACTTACGCGCTAATTCTAGTGCACGACTAAGGTTTTCTGCAGCTTCTCTCCAACGCCCTCCATAAAGCAAATTATTGCCTAAATTATTATAAGCACGGGCTAAATAGCTGTTTTGTCCGCTAACAGTAAATTCTTTTACAGCACGAGCTAAATATTGTGTAGCCTCATCTCTTTTCCCATATTCTACATAAAGAGTCCCTAGATTCATTGAAATTAACCCTAAAATACTAGGGTCAGTAATACCTTCTGTATAAGATTGTGCTTTTAAGTAACTAGCTTTTGCCCCCTCAAAATCCCCTTCTTTATAATTTACAAGACCTAAGTCTATATAAACACGAGCAAGTAAGCGTGTATCATCTGTGTAACGCAGACCTTCAAGTCCTTTTAATAGATAGCCTCTAGCTAAATTTGACTCATTAATTTCAACATAGGCATAGCCTAAAGCATGGTGGACGGCTCCAAGCCCTTCTGTATCAGCTAGCTCAACATAAATTGTTCTAGCTTCATTAAAACGTGTTAAGGCTTTTGCATAGTTAGACAAACGACAATAACCCCACCCTAAACGCAATTTAACCCTAGCTTGTAGTTTTGAGGAAAGTTGATTACGAATTAAGTTATCCTCATACATAGATACTGCGGCTAAGGCTTCTTCATAACTGCTAAGCGCTTCATATGCTTCACTTAAATAAGAACGAACCTGTCCCTGTAACTCTATGCTTAAGTCTGGATGAGTAAGCAATCTCTGGAATATATTAACAGCTTCTTGATTCTCACTGGTCTTTAAAGCATTTTGTCCTAGTGAAAGTAATTCTGACACAGTAGGAGTAAGTTTAATTTCACTAAGACTAAATTTATTTAATTTAGGGGGGTTATTTTGAAGGTTTTCTACTTCAATATTATCAAGCTCAGTCTCTAAAAAAGGTTCTGTGGTAGTTTTATTTTCTTCAGTACTAATATTTTCTTCTAAAGTGCTATCTGTGGTGCCTTCTCTTAAAATATCTCTCATAGTTACATGGCTTATTTGAGAGACAATTCCTAATTTAACAGCTTCTATTGCTAGTTTTTGGGGAGTCCAAGTAGCAAAATCTAGTCCTAAGTTTTTAGGGGATTGTTTATATAAGTTAAGAATTGCTGTCATTTGTTCATTTGAAAAACGATTTTTTGGCCCTCTTTTAAGTATTTCTATCCCACTTATACCTTCTTGGTTAAAGCGTCGGATCCATTTCTTTAAGTTATCTGGATGAAAGCCCATTTCTTGACTTATTTCTATAGCAGTCTTTCCATTAGAAGATAGAATTATTACCTTAGCGCGTCTAGACTTTTCTTGATCATCAGAGTTTTGCCATTCCTGAAGTGTATCTTTTTCATTATCTGTTAGCTTTCTTACCAACAAAGCTTGTGTCATAACTCACCCTGTTAAAAATAGTTTCTAAAACTGCCGTGGTTATAGTTTAAAATTTCTAGCACGTCAACTAAAGAAAAACAATAACTATCACACTTCTATAGAAATATTTTACAAATAAAAAACCCAACAAAATCTAACATAAAAGACTTTGCTGGATTTTTACCTAAACCTAAAAAATTGCGTGAATTTTCACCCAGTTACTTAAAACTAAGGAATAAATCTTATAAAAATCATTTAACTATTTAATTAAACCATCAAGAGGGCTACTTGCATTAGCATAAAGTCGTCGAGGCATTCTGCCAGCTAAATAAGCAAGTCTACCAGCTTCTATTGCTAGCTTCATTGCTTCAGCCATTTTTCCAACATCCTTAGCACTTGCAATAGCTGTATTTAAGAGCACTGCATCCATACCTAGTTCCATAGCAACTGCTACATCTGAAGCCGTACCAACACCAGCATCAACAATTACAGGAACTTCTGTAATCATTTCCCTTAAAATACGCATAGTTGTAAAGTTTTGAATCCCTAAACCTGAGCCAATAGGGGCTGCTAAAGGCATTACTGCTGAGGCTCCAGCATCTATAAGTTTACGAGCAACAACTAAATCATCATTAAAGTAAGGCAATACAATAAAACCCTCTTTAGCAAGCACTCTAGTAGCAGTAATTAATCCTTCATTATCAGGAAAAAGTGTTTTTTCATCACCAATTACTTCTAATTTAACCCATGGAGTGTCAAGAACTTCCCTAGCTAAATGTGCTGTTCTTATTGCATCATCAGCCGTATAACAAGCAGCAGTATTAGGTAAGAGCATATATTTTTTTAGATCTATATGATCTAGTAATGATTCCTTATTACGATCAGTTATATTTACTCTTCTTACAGCCACAGTTACAATTTCTGCTCCTGAACGCTCATGAGCTTCTACCATAGCCTCATTGCTAGGATATTTGCCTGTTCCAATCATTAATCTCGACTTAAATTCTCTACCTGCAATAACTAATTTATCTGAATTAGACATAATTTATTACCAAAATAAAATTTAATATTTCAATATTTCTAGAGCCGTTTATTTTCAAGGTAAGATGGAAATTATCCACCGCCAACAAAATGAACAACTTCTAGTTGATCACCATCTTTTAATATTACATTAGGCCAGTCTTTGCGCTTAATTACAGAGTGGTTTAACTCAACAGCAATTCTTTCTTGTCTTAGAGCTAGACTATCTACTAATGACTGTAAAGAAAGGTTTTGGGGAAATTCCTTTTTATCACCATTTAAGAGGATTTGCATATAGTTTTCCATCATAGACTTAGCGACGGCGAATTAAATGCCTAACTTCGGCTTCTCCTAGACTAGAAGAAGATTGTATTACTATAGCTGCACTACCAGCAGTAAAAGACGGTAAGGCTACAGGCATAATAGCTACACCATCTGGCCCTGTTCGCCCAGAATAGACTTGCGGTTTAAAAGCAGTCCCTAGAACTTTTACAATAACAGGTATATCAGGTAAAGCTTTTTCCCCTCCGCGAGAAACCTCAATTTGTAGTAAAACAGATTCTCCTGAATAAAACTCTTTAGTTCCTTTTAGGTTTATTTCTAATTTTTCTTCCTGTGCATCTGTTTGTAAATAATCAAAAATTATTTTATCAAGATCAAATTCTGCAAATAATGGTTGAGTATTACCTTTAAGACCATCCTCTACCCCAATACTACCCCAAGGATCACTTACGTCTTCAACTTTAGGTTCAATATTTCTATTAACTGGTTGACTTATTGGTATTTGAGGAGATATTACTGGTATTTGAGGAACGGGTATTGGTGGAGTTGGAAAATTAGGCATCATTTTAGGGGCTTCACTAGCCTCTTCTTCCATAGATTTTGATTTGTTTAGTTTATCTACTAGCTCTTGAACCCTTCCTGCTTTAATTACTGCTAAAATTGTACGGTGTTGTTTTTCTAGCATAATTTGTAGCTGTTGCTCTGTTATGCCATTTTCTAACTCTTTTGCATAAGAAGTTCTCTTAGCTGCAAGTATTGTGCCTCGAACATAAACCAAAGACAAAATCAAAGGGTTAGAGTTACCTTTATCTTCTGTTTGAACATGGTAGGTTGTCCCGCCATAAGAAATATCTGTATTGAACCCAGTAATCATCTGCCATTGATCCCTTAAATTAAACTGTTCTAATTTCTTGAAATAGTGACTAAAGATTAATACTTAAATAATAAAAATTGTATATGATTAAATTAACATTTTCTTTAAGGTACTAGACCAAAGAGCATATCATAAATAGAGACTGATGTTAACCTAGGCAACAAATAAAAATCCCTCTTAACAATTAAATTTTAATCTTTAATTGTTATAGGCTCGAAATTGCAAATATTTCTATCTTGGCATATACTTTAACATCTGAGAAAATTCTAATAATTCTTACGCTAATATTACTAATAGTAATCTTTTACTTGGCTATACCAGTTCTTTTGTTTTTAGACTTGTAATATGCGCAACAAAGGACTATATATGGAGAAACCCAAAAAACGTGCAAAAATCCTCTACACTGTTTTGACAGTTCTTCTAGCTCTAAGTGTTTTGCCTGTTGTACTAGTTGGTTATCAACTAGCTAAGTTAGGACAAGACACACTTCGAGGCAATGAACAAAATTCGCAATTGGATGGGGTAACAGATAAAGCCAACCAAATAAAGCTTTATATTTATGCCTACCGCGATCAAGTAGGAGCATTTGCCCGTTCTTTAGAAATTGCTGGGGGATTCTCACTTTTAGAAAAAGGATCTGACGAAGAGTTAAAAATACGTAATGACAAACTAAAAGAAACTCTAAATAAAGATAAAAACCTATGTGCTTTGGTAATTTCTCCTCTAGACAAAGATAAACTATCCTTTGCCCCTGTAGCTTTAGATCCTAATCAAATTTCTCAAGAAGAGCTTAGCCCAATAGTTAGAGAAGTATATGGTTTTATGCAACAAAACTCTTCTTTAGAAAACTTTATTGATAATCCTAAATTAATTAAATCTAGTACTACTACAGCTATTGTTTTAGCCTCGCCAATTATTAGCCAAATAAGTGAAAATAATGCCCAAAAAGCTGATGGATTTGTACTTGCAGTAGTTAATCTTGAACCTGTTTTTAGTTCTATTACTAAAAATAGTGGGCGTTTATCAGAAACTAGCGAACTCCTAAAAGATGGCCGGACTATATTTTTTGTGGTAAATAATCAAGGCCGAATAATTGCTCACCCTGATCCTCAAATGGTTTTTTCTGATAATAATAAAACCAGCTTAAAGATTGTTGACGATTGGAAAGAATCAAATTTTAACTCAAATGTATCTACTTCTTTTGAGATTCAAGAAAATGGTAGAACTATTCCTATTTTAGGAACTTACGGAACTGCATATATTTCACAAGGTAGAGAGTTAGGCGTAATGGCAATGGTTAATGAAGATGCCGCCTACCCTTCAATTGGACAAATGTATGCAAGAACAGTTTACACAAGTGTAATTACGATCCTACTTGCTTCAATTGTTGGAACATTTCTAGCAATACGTCTTACTTCTCCAATAGAAACTTTAGCAGCAGGAGCAAAAGCTATTTCAGCAGGAGATTTTGCTAGACGAATTAAAGTTAGAACTAGAAATGAAATTGGCGAACTAGCTGATGATTTTAATAAAATGGCTGAACATATTCAGCAATACATTAACGAACTTCGTCGTGCTGCGGAAGAAAATCGTATGCTTTTTATTGGCACAGTCCGCGCTTTAGCTGAAGCTATTGACGGTAAAGATGCTTATACTCGTGGTCATTCAGAAAGAGTAATGAAATATTCTGTTTTAATTGCTCAACATATGAAACTAAATGACGAAGAAATAGAAGATATTCGTATTGCTGGTATTTTGCATGATGTAGGTAAAATTGGTATTGATGATAAGATCTTAAAAAAACCTGCTGCACTTACTGATGATGAATATAAAATTATGAAACAGCACCCACAGATTGGTGCAAAAATAATGTCAGAAATCCCTCAAATGAAACGCTTTATCCCTGGTATGTTTTACCATCATGAGTGTTTAGATGGAAAGGGCTATCCTCTTGGCCTAAGAGGTGATCAAATCCCTTTAATGGCACGAATTATTTCTGTTGCAGATGTTTTTGATGCTATGACAACCAATAGACCATATCAAAGAGCTATGGATACAGAGGTTGCAGTAGAAAGAATTCGTACCTTTGTTGGTACGCGTTATGATGGTCAAGTGGTTGAAGCTCTTGTTGATGCTCTACATTCTGGTAGATTAGATGAAGTCCTAAAGAGCTATGCAGCTACTTTGGATCCTGTTGCTCGTTAATAATCTAGCTTAATAGTCTAGTTAAAATTAAAGTTAACTTTAACTTTAACTTTAATTTTAGGTCTGTGATAGAATGGCAAAAAATTCTTGATGAGATTTTCCTTAAATCATCATACAAAACATCTCTATAGGTAAAAGTCATGTTCGATAAACTGCTAGAAACTCTTGTAGATAATGTATATGGTGCTCGTGGAGCAGTTTTTTTAGATAGCGATGGAGAGGTTGTCCAACATTACCTTGCTCATAAAAGCGTTAAAGAATTAGATTTAATTGGTGCCTATCATGGAATAACCCTAACTACTTGTCGAAAATTTTCTGAAGAAGTGGATATGGGTGTAATAGAATTTATGATTTGTCAATACAAAGAAGCTACTTGCATAATAAAAACACTTAATGAAGGGTATTTTGTACTTCTAGCTTTGGGGCCACAAGGCAATATTGGTCAAGCAATTTACGCCTTAAAAGATGTCGCGAAGTCATTAAATGAAGAAATGGGATTATAACGATCTGCTTCGATTGACAAACGATCTTTAAATATATATAACCTTACACATTTCCTAATTTCTCCCTGAGAACCTAAATTTTCTGTACAGGTAGTAAATACTAGCACTTAATGTATTATCTCTATAACTAGGTAAGACTCTTGGTTAACCCTATAAGTAGAGATTAAGGAGATGTTCTTGTCGTCAGCTAATTCTAGCGCGGTTGATTTTGAGCAAAATACTGAGCGGATATCGCTAGGAAAAAGACTTGTTCCCTCGCGTCCCTTTATAAAATGGGCTGGAGGCAAGCGGAGACTCCTAGAGCAATATTCTCCTTTTTTGCCATCTCCTACACAATTTAACTATTATTTTGAGCCATTTTTAGGTGGGGGAGCACTATTTTTTCACTTAAGACCTGTTAAAGCATTTCTAGCAGACCTTAATGCAGATTTAATTAATTGTTATCGTGTGGTTAGGGATTCACCAGAAGAACTTATAGAAGTTTTATCTAAACATAAAACTTCTGAGCAATATTTTTACCGGATACGTGAACTTATTCCAGAAAATTTAACTCCACTTCAAAGAGCTTCACGTTTTATTTATCTAAATAAAACCTGCTATAACGGACTATACCGAGTTAATAAACAAGGACAGTTTAATGTCCCTTATGGAAAATATAAAAAACCTTTAATTTGTGACTCAGAAGTTATTCGTACAGCTAGCGAATCTCTTAAAGAAATTCACTTAAGTGTCTCTAGTTTTGAAAAAACAGTAGAAAAAGCTCAAAAAAGAGATTTTATTTATTTAGATCCTCCCTATGTTCCTCTTAGCCCTACAGCCAGTTTTACTAGCTATACTTCTTCTAATTTTACAGAACAAGACCAAGCTAAACTTGCTCAACTTGTTAGGACACTTGATAAAAAAGGATGTCTAGTTATGCTCTCTAATTCTGATACTAAATTAGTAAGAACTCTTTACCAAGATTTCAGCATAATTACTGTAAACTGCCCTCGTTCAATAAATAGCAATCCTTTTGCTCGTGGAAATGTGACAGAACTCCTAATAAGAAATTATTAAAACTTAATAAACTTAAGTTTTGTATTTTGTATAAAAATTTTCTTTTAGGGAAAATTTTTTAAACTTTGGGAATAAAAATTTTCTTATTTGTATTTATATAATTTGAATACAATCAATAAAAAACTATACTTTTGATAATCTGTTTATTACCAAAATAATATTCAATAGGAAACATTGCTATGAGAAAATATAAAATCTTTGCCATTATCTGTTCATTAACACTTTTCTTAACTATCACATTTACCAACAATTCTACAAATATAGCTCAAGCCAAAATAGAAGATCCTGAACTTACAGAACTTAGAGCAATTGAACAAAAATTAGCCCCAAAAGCTGCTCGCCAAAATATGATTCCTCCAATTAAAAAGAAAAAAATGGTTGCTTGGTTAAAAGCAGGTCTTTATAAAGAGTTATTTACGGCTGAGCCTACAATACACGGCTCTACAGGCCCACATGGTGGCAATGTACGCACTTTCTATAACCCTATTTTGACAGAAAATCTACGTGCAGGTAAAAAAACTTGGGATGTTGGCGCAGCAATGGTTAAAGAGCTTTACCTAAGCAGTACAAATCAAGTAAGTGGCTATGCTGTAATGATTAAAGTAGATGAAGAAAGTGGAGCAGATGGCAGTGGTTGGATTTATTTTGAGTCATTTAGCGGCTCAGCAGATAATGCTTTTTATGGTAAAGGCGTGCAGCTTTGTGCTAATTGCCATCGTGGTGGCGTAGATTTTCTTTTAGCAACTTTTCGTCCTTAAAAAATAAAATTCGCATAACTTAATAACTACTACTTAATAAGTAGTAGTTATTTTATTTTTAAATACTTTGCCATTTTAGTATGTTTTTCTTTACTAACTAAGTAGTGGAAAATGGTTTTGGAAAAGCAATCATAGGCTGTTATAGTTTGATATTAAAAACCATAACGCTATCTTACTAGGAAAAACATTATGACATTATGCCCAGTAGCCTTAGCCGTCGGTTGTAAAAGCTGTCCATTAATTAGCATTTGTCCAGGAAAATCTATTATTGGAGATTATAAAAAAGAAGAACCCTCAGACAAAGATAAGGACAAGGATAAAGACAAGAAAAAACCTAAATAACAAATTTTGATAAATTGACTAACCTGTTTAATCACAAGGCTTAAAAGGATAAGACCTTTTTATTGGGTTAGGTTGGCTGCCTATCTCTATAACTCGAATTTTTCTATCAGAAAAGTATTTTGCTAACTGACAATCTTTTTCTGCTGACATACTCCTTGCCCAAATAACTTTTGTACTATCAATATCTGCTAGATTATAAACCCATTCATTATGACCATTTCTATCAGGCAAATACTTAACCAAAATCAAATAGCGATCATCTCCTTCACTTAATTTTGAAACTAACTCTTCACGTGTATATATCCAAGTTGGAAACTGTGATTTAGCTATTTCCCAATGAGCAGGATTTATATATACATAAGGATCTATTCTTAAGCTTACAGGTAAGGCTATTTGTAAAATACAATAAATAGGAACTGCCCAAGTCATCATTTTACCAACTGGCCTATTTTTCCATTGGAAAAAATAAATTCTTCTAATAGATTGCAAAACTAAAAAATAAATTAAACAAGTTCCTGGTGCAGCATAATGAGGAAAATTATAAAGGACTAAAAGCATTCCTATTATTAATAACAATAGGTTTAATAAAGCAAAACGTACCCAAAAATTTTTTCTTAAAGCAGGTAAAGCTATTAGTGGAAGGGAAAAAGATACTCCAAGAAAAAAAGCCCATAAGTTTTTCATTTTCATAAAAGAAAAACTTAAGTAGTTTGATAAGCCTATATTAGAATTATATAAATCAAGATAACTGCCATAATAAATTTCATAAAATTCTTTATGGTTATACTTAAGGTCTAAGCGAGGTTTTGACCAAAGAAAATTAGAAATAGTACTATAAGTATCTTGGTAAAGTTGAAAAGGCATAAGCCAAAACTTACCAGTAATTACAAAATTATAGTAACCCATCATAAAGCCTATTACTAGCAAGATAGCAGTTAATGGTAAAATTATTTCTTTAAGTAAAATCTTAAGTGGCGGGGAATTTTTTCCTTTTATCCAAAATAATAAATAAGTAATTGAAGGGAGACTAAAAGCTAAACCTTCATAAGGGCGGCTATTAGCTAAAATGCCTAATCCAAGGCCAATTAACAAAGAGTTAAATATTTTTGGCTGTTTTATAGTCCTACGAAAAGCACCTAAGAGAATTGCACCACCAGTAGCAGCTATAGCACCGCCCCAAAAACTTTGACTCCAATAACTAAAAAGCCCTAGTTTTAATACCATTAGCAGGCCACCCATTAGCGCCCAACGAGGATTAATCCAAGCTTGGAGCATCCAACAAAGAGCGCTGCAAGCTAGTGCAGTAGCAATCCAAGCCCCTACTATTGGATAGCCTGTTAGAATTTGTCCTAGAGCCAGTATTAAACCCTGTGCTGGAGGGTATTGGGACATATAAGTGGGTTGTTGTAAAACATAAAGTGTCTCAAAATGCATCCACATTGGATGAGCAGGATTGGTTAATCTCCAGTGTGAAAAAGTATCTGCGGCTAATAAATAACTACGTTCATCAATTATATGTGGAATAGGCCAAAAAACTGTGATAGACACTATAGCCGCACCAATAAAAGCAAGTAAGCCTACAAGTAAAATGCTAAGTTCTCTTTTATAAGCAATTTTATTGAAAAGTTTTTCAATATTTTTCAGTTGTTGATGACCAAAAGGTAAGACCAATGCAATTAAAACCAAAGCTATAAGCCCAAAAGACTTAAAGTTCTGGCAAATAAGCTCTTCTGTAGAAAGCTCTTGAATTTGTATCATTATTTTTTTGTTTTTTAGTTTTTCTAGATTTCTTAATGTGTGTTTGAAAATTAGAAAAGCTCATCTAATAGATCTATAACTGACCGAATTCCAACAACTTCAACATCTCCTGGATTTTCTAAAGCAGCAACATTATTAGCAGGCATTAAACATTTGCCTAAACCCATAGCTGCAACTTCCCTTAACCTTACATTAGGTTGCGAAGTTGAGCGAACTTCACCAGCCAAGCCTACTTCGCCAAAAACCGTTATAGAAGGTTCAATAGGAATATTCTTAAAACTAGAAATAATTGCTGCAACTATACCTAAGTCTGCTGCTGGTTCATCTAAAGTAATACCTCCAGCAACATTAATAAAAACATCTGCACCATATAGATGAAAGCCTGCACGTTTTTCTAACATAGCAATTAAAAGCGCAACTCGGTTTGGATCAACACCTTGAGCCATCCTCCGACCATTACCATAATTACTTGAAGTTACTAAAGCCTGTATTTCTACTAGGATTGGTCGTGTGCCCTCCATACAAGCTAGTACAACCGAGCCTGCAACTCCAAGAGGTCGTTGTTTTAGAAAAAGCTCTGAAGCATTTTTTACTGGAATTAGGCCATTACTTGTCATTTCAAAAATACCAAGTTCATTAGCTGGGCCAAAACGGTTTTTTACTGCCCTAACAATTCGATGGTTATGATGGTGCTCGCCTTCAAAATAAAGTACTGTATCAACAATATGTTCTAAAGCTTTAGGCCCTGCTAGCATTCCCTCTTTAGTAACATGCCCAATAAGAAAAATAGAAATCGTATTTCGTTTAGCCTGAACAAGCATCTGACCAGCAACTTCACGAATTTGTGAAATTCCCCCAGGTGCAGACTCTATTTTCTCTGAATACACGGTTTGTACAGAATCAACAATAATACAAGTAGGCTTATGATGTTCTATTTCATCAGTAATTTTTTCTAAGCAAGTTTCTGGGACAAGGAATAAATTATTTGGCTCCAGTCCTAATCTTTGTCCACGAAGTTTAATTTGTTTTTCAGATTCTTCACCACTAACATATAAAACCTTATGGTTTTGACTAAGCTTTTCAGCAACTTGTAGTAGGAGCGTGGACTTACCAATACCAGGATCACCACCAATTAACACAAGACTTCCTGGAACAATTCCACCACCTAAAACACGGTCAAACTCTGCTACTCCAGATGAAACACGAGAATTATCTTGGCTAGAAATGTCTTGGTAATTTGCTGCAATACTACT
The DNA here is from genome assembly GCA_016213785.1 of Acidobacteriota bacterium. GTDB lineage: Bacteria > Acidobacteriota > Blastocatellia > Chloracidobacteriales > JADJPF01 > JADJPF01. The sequence continues at coordinate 1,873 of JACQZQ010000112.1, read as the reverse complement.
ACCAGACGAAACACGAATATCACTAGATTTAGTCTGTTTTTCTTCTACTAAACTATTCCAAGCATTACAGTCAGGACATTTACCTAACCATTTTTTACTTTGAAAACCACATTGTTGACATGAATAAATAGTTTTTTCTTTAACCATAAGCTGAATGATTACAGCATTATCACAATGGTGCAAGCTTTTTATGCAGCTAAAAAATAATTAAAAATATTTCTTTGATATGTAAATTACTAGAGGCTATACTAGTCTCTATGACAAAACCTGCAAAAAATATAGAAATCAAAGCAAAAATTCATAACTTAATAAAACTTCAACATACAGTAGAAGCACTTAGCGATACACAAGCAGAATTACTTGAACAAGAGGACATTTTTTTTCCTGCCAAAAATGGTAGGCTAAAACTTAGAATCTTTAACTCTAGCTATGGTGAGTTAATACATTATGAACGCCCTAACTCAACTCAAGCAAAAGAGTCTAGCTATGTTATTTCTAAAACTAATGACCCTATTTCTTTAAAAATTGCTCTATCTAATGCCTTAGGTACTATTGGGGTAGTGAAGAAAAAAAGATTACTCTATATAACAGGCCAAACACGGATACATTTAGATGATGTAGTAGGATTAGGAAACTTTTTAGAGCTAGAATATGTACTTAAAGCAGAAGAAAAAATAAATACTGCTAATGAAATAGTGTTAGACTTAATGCGTTATTTAGAAGTTAATAATGAAGACTTAATTGATTGTGCTTATATTGATTTATTAAATGTCTTATAGTTATCTAAATATTTATTATCTTTAAGTTTGGTGCTTATAGAGAGGAAGGAAATTAATATGGATAACAATTATCCAAAAAACCCAAATAGTCCTTATGATCAATCTGCTTATGGACAAGCTAATCAACAACCTCAATATGGGCAACAACCCTATGGACAAGCTAATCAACAACCTTATGGACAACAAGCTTACGGACAAGAATATGGGCAAACCGCCTATACCCAACAAATGAATCAACAATATCCACAGCAAAACTATGAGCAGCCATACAGTCAACAACCTCAGCAATATAACCAGCCTCAGCAATATAACACTCAACCTCAGCAATATAACCAACCTCAGCAATATAACCAACAATACAACAATCAGCCTCAATATAACCAACCTAGTTATAATCCTCAAGTAAACCAACCTCAATATGGGCAACAGTATCAACAACCTCAGTATGGACAGCCTCAATATGGACAACAATATCAACAGCCTCAACAATATCAACAGCCTCAATATGGGCAAACAACTTATGCTCCACAACAAGGTTATGATCAAGGCTATGGGCAAAATTATGGACAACAAAACTATGCTCAAGCCCCTGTCCCACAAGTCTATGGTCAAGGTCAATATCAATCCTTTGCTCAACCTAATTATGGTGCGCCAGTAGATCAAAACGCTTTACATCATAGTATTAAAAAAGCAGCTAATTTATCTCTAGGCTTTGCAATTGCTGGTTTTTTCCTCGCTGGTATGAGATTTGGAGGGCTTTTCTTTGGCCTTTATTCCCTATTTCGTTCTAAAAAAGCCTTAAAACTAACCAGAGAATACAATATAGGCTATGAATTTACTCCAAAACTAAAAATCGCTATGGTATTAGGTATAATTGATGTAGTTATGGCTGTGTTATTTATACTTGGACGAATGGCCTAGTTTGATAAAGACACTATTAGAACCTAAAAATATTATTTATGCGAATTAAGAGTTGAAAAAATCCCAGCTTTCCTTGAAAGATAATCGGATGAAAAAGATTCGAGAAATCGACAAGGAGAGAAAAAATGAACTGGGAATGGGAATTGATTAACGTGTATTTGTATATTTGTCAA
>JACQZQ010000111.1 GCA_016213785.1 Acidobacteriota bacterium | reverse complement strand
TTGGCCGACTTAAAGTTTTTCGTATTCTTTCTGAGCATTATCGCAACCGTCGCAAGCGTTTTAATTTACGTTTTAACCTCATTGCTGGTATTTATAATTATGAATTATCTCTTAAGTGATTATTTTTGCAAGAGGTCTATTTTTGATCGACGCCTTCTTCGTCATCGTCTTTTATATCGTTTACGTCTGTTTCTACAACAGGTAGTAAAAAACTATCCCCTATTTGGGAAAAATTATATTTGTCAAAAAAATCTGCCAAAATAAGATGTTTATCAATTCCTTGGCTGGTAGGGTCTTCATCATCGGCTCTGAAGTTATAATCTTTAACAGTATTTTTTTGTACTTTGAAGCGCCAGCCAAGAAAAGTGTTTCTTGTACCAGGCCAGTCATAAGGCTTATAAAAAAAACGTGCTCCAGTATCAGAGGTGAAAAAATCTATTACTCTGTTAATTGATATTTTATAAGGCTTAACATCTTTTTCCTGATTAAGTTGCTTACGCAGTTCGTCTAATTTTACACTGACGTTTTGAATTTTCTTAAACTCTTCTGTTTTTAATAATTTCCAAGCTTTATATAGATAAGTGTCTTGTTTATCTAACCCCAAATAATCAACGTATAGCTTAAAAGCTGTTTCTCTTGATAGTTCCCTCTCTTTTGCGCTTTTATATAAAGCGGCTCCAATATCCTTAAGGTAAGTAGCAATTTGCTTATTTTGTTTGATCTTGCTTTGGTTATAGTCCTCAATAGGAGGGTATTTATCGTTATATACGTCTTCAAAAAATATCTTGTTAAGCCGAACTAATTGTTCCCAACGTCGAATAGCAAGCAATATAGCTGGGTGCCCAATACTAACAGGGTTCTTTTTTACTGACTCTAAAATATCTATTCCCTTTTTGCTTCCATCTGAGTAGTGGAGTATAGCCCTTGGTGACTCTTCTCGTCCTCTACTCATATCATCAATTTCAATGGTAATATGATTTTCTATAATGGGCGAAACTAGGCTAAAGCGCTCAAATAATTGTAATTTATCTGCATCAGATAAATTTCTGATTTGTTTTTCAAGCTCATCTATTATTGTCATATAACACCTCACGATATTTGTTAGGAAACTTCTAAATACTAATAACAACTCTTAGAAACCCTAACGAATAAACTAGCCAATAGGCTTTATAAAAATAGATTTTTGCTTGGAAATTATTGTGGTGTATGTAAGCTTAGCAGAAGGTTATTGGTTGGAATTAATGCCTGCAATGCTAACAGGGATTATTTGTAGCCTATGAGCATTGCAGATTTATTATGTGAGTATTGATATAAAGGTATTAAATAATTTATTTGTGGCTCTCGTAAATAGGCTATTTACAGTCAATATAGTTGATACTACCAAACCTATTTTCATTATAAACCACGTCAACTAAGTGTAAAAAACCTCTCCTGTTAAGTTCTCCAAAGCTTTCTACTAACCCATCCACACCAGAAGAATTAATTTTTAATCTTGCTACTCGTTCTGCATGTGCAACTTCGTCTGCGGACAGTGGTTTGGCTACTTTTAAGAGTCTAACAGGCTCTTTAATTCCTAATATAGCCCTTTCATTTGCTAGGGCATTTGCCGCCAGCCAACGAATTTCACCAAAGTGATAGGGAATACCAATCAAACATGGAGATCTATCATTAAGTAGTGATTCTAGATAAGGTACTATTCTTTCATCTTCACAAGGAGAATCTATTAGGGTTCTCAATGTAATTGCTTTTTCAGAAACATCATTATTTTCAAGCGTACCTATAAAATAGGTTAATTCTTCATTTGTAAGCATTTTCGCTTTCTCCTTATAAGTATTATTGTTTAGTTTGTGTAAAAATGTTTTATATTATCAATGAGTTTTTCCTAGGTTATCACTTATTACTAAGGTTTTGAGGTTTTTATAGCGTAAATTAAATCTTTAAGAGCTATATTGCCTGTAAGCGGTAATTTGAGTCTTTCTCTCGCTGAGGTACCAACTTCAACAAATTTCTTGGCTTGCTGTTCCCACTTTGGAAAGTTAGGGTGGGCTTTTAACGCCAAACTATCTACTACCAAATTTTCTAGTGCTTCATCTCTTATAGGATCTGCTGCGGCTGCAACGGTTCTAGATATTTGAGTTCGATTGTTAGTTGCTATTGATACTTGTTGGGCAAGAAAGTCATATTCTGCTCCAAGAGCTTTTTGATGAGCTTCTGCATAATATTTGCCAAAGTTACTATTCCATTGCCGTTTTTCCATTGTAGACATTTTATCCCAATTTTTACCCATAAAATCAAAACCAGTTTCTTGTTGTATTTTTCTTAATTCTTTTACTTCAGTCATTTCATGAACTATATATTGTGCGTCTTTAACAGTGGCTTTTCCTGTTGCGAGTTTATTCCAAGCAGTATAATTTTTCGGCTCAAACATAATTCCTCTACTATCAAAATTATAATTTTTTATAGAGGTAAGAGTATTTCTATCAACTCTAACACCCATTTCCATTAAGGATTTTTGTACTTGACCAACATCTGGGCGATTTAGAAGTTCTAACCTTATAGTTTCTACTTCTTCTACTGTACGATATTCCCACTTTCCTAAATTAGCCCCTGCCTTGCCACCACCAAAAGTTGTTGGTTGTACTTCGTTACTAGTAACAGGATTAATAGTCGGTTTGGTCGTTGGAGTTGGTTCGTGGCTATTAAAGATAGTTGAAATGCCTGTTTCAACTGTTTCTTGGGCAGCAAGTCTTGATTCAGTGGCGGCTGTAAGACCTATTTCTATTAATTCTTGTTTTGATAAAGCACTACTAAGTACTTGGGATGTACCGCCTCCCAATACTATGCTGGTAGCGGCTTCCCCAACTGTAGGTAGTCTCTTTTCTAAAATACCTGTTTCAAAGGTTTGTTGGGCTAAACTAGAAATTGCACCTGAAGCAAACGCTCCCAATCCTCCTGTGGCTACAGCAATAGGAGCAGATAGATAAGCGCTTGCTACTTTAATCGTAAGACCTTCAACATTTTTCAATCCTGGTAAAATAGCCTTTATCTGATCAGCATTGGATAAAGCTTCTTGTCCTGCTTGTAGAATTTCTGTTTTAGAAGCTACTTTATAAGGAACAATTGAGAGATGCTGATTACCGTTGGAATCAACATTATTTGATACAAGACCTTTTGTTAACAATCCAGCTACAATTACAACTTCTTGCTGTGGATCTGGCTTTTGTCCATTGACTAGCGCAGCAAGCTGGCGAACATCATTTCCAGGTTCAGTTATAACAGCATCTCCACTGGCTTTAATTTTGTCAAACTGCTGTCCTAGGTTAGTAAGGTTTCCTTTTTCATCAGTTAAGCGCAAAGATTTAGATTGTTCTGTTTGAGATTGTATTTCCTCTTTTGTAAATGTACGCTTTTCACCATCTTGGCGTATCTCGTAAGTAACCGTAATTTCTTGATTTGGTTTTCTAATACCTTGTGAGTTGGGCGCAATAGCTTGCTTTACTTGTGATATATCAACTTTAACTCCTGCACTAGGCTGTTTTTGGTTAGAAGTACTTGCAGATTGTTGTGTAGAAGTGTTGTTTGCTATTGTAGGTTGCGTAGATGAAGATGGTTTCTCAAACCCTGCTTGGAGTTGAGACTTCATTAAGGCGCCCATTTGGCTACTCATCCAGTCTTTTTCACTTTTACTACTATCATTACTGTAATTACTTGTCGTTTGTGTTTGAGGCTCAGATTTAGTAGCTTCCTGTTTTGTAGGGGATTGGCCAGTCTCATTTGTTTGTGAATATCCGTCTGATCTTATTGGATAGCTAGACACATTAGATAACATAACTTTTTCCTTATGTTCTATAGTTTTGAAAATAATGTTTTGTGTCTCGGCAATAAATATGCCATAAAAAGGATAAGAACAGCTAGAAAGAGTTCGTAATATATAAGTTTAGGAGTTTCAATAATTAAACATTGTTAGGTTTTCTTATTTGTACAACTTTAGTGATAAAAATATTTAAGAAGACTCAAATAATCTGCCATTTTTGGCGGGTTTAGATTTGTCATTTATAGCAATTTCGCCATTTTTGGCAGGCCATTTAAGCCACAGCAGTATCTAAGTCATAATTAATAATTAATAATTATGGCCTTTGATATAAATAACTGTAAGTATTTTTTATACTTGTCAGTTAATTCTTTCTTTCGTTTCTTCCGTCTTTTCAGTTTGTATCTCAGCTTGGAAGGTATCTAATGCTAAAGCTGCTCTTTTGGCTGTCTCAACGTTAGAATTTACATACCTGTAAGTTGTGGTTGGTTGTGTATGACCAAGAACGCGACCAACTTCAGAAAGAGGTAAATGTTTTGCTACTAGCCTTGTGGCTGCCGTATGTCTTAGATCATGAAATCTTACATCTGGCAATTTAGCAGTACTCCGAACAGTATTAAAACTCCTTTTAACATTATCTTTTATACCAAATACTAGAGCATTTTTATTTTGTGCTGTTTGGTAAAGTTTCCAAAGTTCTTGCTCAAGTCTTATAGTCATTGCTACTTGTCGCTCGCGCATTGTTTTTGTGTTAAAAGCTCGAACTGTAATTAACCCATTGGTAAAATCAATATCTGCCCATATTAACTTTAGAATTTCTCCGTGTCGCATCCCAGTATCGAGAGCGCAAATAAGAATTGGTCGGAGATGGCTGGTTCTTCCCGTACATGCTTCTAGTAAGCGCATTTCTTCTTCACGAGAAAGAATGCGCTCTCGCTTTTTCTCATCTGCTGGATTGATAAGTGGTTCACCCATGTCGAAAGGATTCTTTATTATCCAGCCTTCACGCTCAGCTATGCCCATCATACGCCGTAGCAAAGTTAACTCACGGTTTACTGAAGCAATAGAACGCTGTTCACTCCTTTTTGTAGGGGCTTGCAGTTCAATTCTTTTTATAGGTTTTTTTTGTTGCTCGCTTCTTTTTATAGGGGTTTTAAGTCTAATTGAGCGAAAACGCTGGATATCACCATAAGTTATTGTTCTTAGTCGCCTATTAGAAAAATGTTCACATAAAGAATTAAGAAAGGTTTTTGCGCTACTAACTGAACGTAACCCTCCAACTTTGCGGCCATCAACATATTCAGCTTCTTTTAAGTAATTTTCTCTGTAATGCTCTGCTAGTTCGGCAAATATCATTCGGTCGTTCTCAACAGATCTAGCACCACGTTCTTCAAACTCACGAAGCAATTGTTTTAGCAGTTCTTTGGCATGTGTCCTGTTTTCTCCTCTACGTTTTACGTTACGGCGTTTTCCACTATCGTCTGTGTAATCAAAACGAGCATACCAACGTCCATCTACCTGAAAAGTGTAACCGCTTCTAGTTTTTGGCATTATTTAGACTCCTTATTTTTTGTATAAAAAGCTTACAAAGGAACGCATTTAGGAACGCATTTAACTGTAACATAAAGAATCTAAGTGTGACAATCGGAAAGTAACAATATTGTTTATTATATGATAATAAAGATTTTAATTAACTTACAGGAATAAGAGGAAACCAAGAGAAATAAGTTTTTCTTTGACTACGAACCAAAAGGTCGCAGGTTCAAATCCTGCCGGGGGCATCAATAGAATCAAAGAGTTACAGGTAGTTGAAAGTGATAAAAAAAGCTCGATTCCACTTTCAATTCCACTCAAAAAAAATTTAATATAAGCCAAAAAAGCCACTAACAAAGTGGCTTTTTTAGTTTGTATTGCTATTTATATACAGCTAATAAAAAATATTGAAATATGATCCACCCTGAACATAAACCTATTAATATTGCTACAGACAATAGCCAGCAAATGAATTTGCTAACTAAAGAACAACATGAGTAAGAGCGTTGTTTCTCGGCTAAACTGAGAAATATCATGTCTATTAGTTTTGTCATTCTAGTAGAGCGTACACAGACTAGAGTTAAGTAAATAACTTTAATTTGAAGAGTTGTAGTAAATATATTTTTGTTTAATAATACTGGCTATGAGTAAAAAAACAGATATTCAAAATACTACTCAAGAAAATAATTTACCAAAATATATAGACCGTAGCCGCGAACAACAGTGGTTGAGAGAGCATAGCCAAAAGTTTACTGGTCAATGAGTAGCTTTAGACGGCAGTTGCTTAATATGTCATGGAGCAAATGCCCGTGAGGTTTATGAAGGTGCGCGTAAGTCAGGAGTCAAGCGGCCTTTAGTAGTTGAAGTTGAAAAAGAAAGTGGTCTTGCTTTTGGCTGCTACTAAGAATGTTTCTTAATTTAATCTCTAAATATAAAAACTTATGGAATCTGAATCTGAAAAACAAACTCGCCGTCAAAGAATTGATCCTAAACTTATAAAAGCAGGTTGGACTATAGCTGCTTTTGATCCTGCTCGTCCGCTTGCTTGGTATCAAAACACAGCCATAATGGAATACCCTACTAGTAATGGCCCCGCCGATTATGCTCTTTGTGTTGATGGGCAGATTTTAGGCATTGTCGAAGCTAAAAAGGTTACTCTTGGCCCCCAAAATGTGCTTACTCAAGCTCAACGCTATTCTAAAGGTATTGTTAATTCGCCGTTTAACTTTGATGGCTATCATGTGCCGTTTCTTTACTCTACCAATGGCGAGATTATTTGGTTTCAAGATGTACGCGACCAGTTAAATAGATCTCGCCAAATAAGCGGTTTTCATAGCCAAAATGCGCTTCGAGAAATGCTACAACGCCAGTTTGAAGAATCTTCTAAATGGTTTTCTGACCCAACTAAAGCCGCTTTCCATAGTCGTTTGCGACCTTATCAAAAAGAGGCTATTCAAGCCATTGAAAGCGCAACTATCAACCGTAAACGAAAAATGCTAGTAGCAATGGCAACTGGCACAGGTAAAACCTTTACCTTGGTAAATCAAGCTTATCGTTTGATGAAGTCGGGAGTTGCTCAAAGAATTTTGTTTTTAGTTGACCGTCGTGCTTTAGCTGCTCAAGCTGTAAGGGCTTTTGCTTCCTTTGAACCTGAGCCAGGGTTGAAATTTGACAAAATCTATGAAGTTTATAGCCAAAAATTTAGACGTGAAGATTTAGGAGATGAATCTGCTTTTGATAGTACTGTTTTACCTCCATCCTATCTCTTAGATCCAAAACCTCGGCATGCTTTTGTTTATGTTTGCACGATTCAACGAATGGTTATAAATCTTTTTGGCCGTGATGCGCTTTGGGGAAATGAAGAAGAAGCTATTGACGATGATGCTGAGCATATTGACATTCCAATTAATGCTTTTGACGTGATTATTGCCGATGAATGCCATCGAGGATATACATCATCAGAGCTTTCTACGTGGCGCAAGGCTTTGGATTACTTTGACTCAATTACTGTTGGTCTTACTGCTACGCCAGCCGCGCATACAAAAAGTTATTTTCAAAATGTAGTCTATCGCTATGACTATGAAAGAGCAGTAAAAGAAGGCCATCTTGTTGATTATGATGTTGTTACAGTAAATTCAGATGTTAGATTAAATGGAGTTTTTCTAAAACCTGATGAACAAGTAGGAGTAATCGACTCCCAAACAGGACTAGAACGGCTTGATTTTATTGAAGATGAAAGGGAATTTGATGCTACTGACTTAGAAAGAAAAGTTACCTCGCCTGATTCAAACCAAAAAATTATTGCTGAAGTAAAGAAATATGCTGAAGAGCATGAGCAAAAATATAACCGCTTTCCTAAGACTTTAATTTTTGCTACTAATGATTTGCCTCATACCTCACACGCCGATCAGCTTGTAACTATTTGTAGAGATATTTTTAATCGCGGTGATAGTTTTGCCCAAAAGATAACAGGCCGTGTAGACCGTCCATTACAACATATTCGCGAGTTTCGTAATCGTCCTGAACCTAGCATAGTTGTTTCTGTAGATCTGCTTTCTACAGGCGTTGACATACCAGATCTAGAATTTATTGTATTTTTGCGTCCAGTTAAATCACGTATTTTGTTTGAGCAAATGCTTGGGCGTGGAACTCGTAAAGGTGAAAACTATCCTGATAAATCACATTTTGTTGTTTTTGATTGTTTTGGTGGCACACTAATAGAGTATTTCCGTAGTGCAACAGCAATTACTGCTGATTTACCTGAAAGAGCATCTCGCACCATCCCGCAGCTTATTAAGGATATTTGGGATAATCGAGATCGTGACTATAGCACACGATGTTTAGTAAAACGCTTACAGCGTATTGATAAAGAAATGTCAGGCGACGGGCGAGATTTATTTTCTGCTCATGTTGCAGACGGCAACCTTTCTAGTTATGCCTTAAACTTGCCAAGTAAGCTTTCAGAAAACTTTACTGAGGCAATGAAACTACTTAAGGATACAGCTTTTCAAGACCTACTAGTTAATTATCCACGCCCTCAAAGTGTTTTTTATGTGGCCTATGAAACAGAAGATAATGTTAGCTCACAATGGTTAGTCCGTGATGGACTCGGCAAAGAACATAAACCCGAAGACTACTTAAAAGCTTTTGAAAGGTTTGTTCAAGAAAATCCTAACCAAATAGACGCTATCAGTATCTTGCTTAATCGTCCTCAGAACTGGGGAACGGATGCGCTATCTGAACTTCAAAACAAAATTTCTTCTTCAAATGAGCATTTTACAATTGCAAATCTGCAAAAAGCACATGAGTTCCAGTATAAAAAAGCCTTAGTTGATATTATTTCGATGGTTAAACATGCGGCTCAAGCTGACCAACCGCTTTTTACTGCTGAAGAACGGGTTAACCGAGCGATTGAAAAGGTATCTGTAAATCAAGCCTTTACCTTAGAGCAGCAAGAATGGTTGGAGCGAATTAGAGTAGCTTTAGTAGAAACCTTATCGATTGATCGTGAGGATTTTGATACTATACCGATCCTTGAGCGTGAAGGCGGTTGGGGAAAAGCCAACCGTGTGTTTAATGGGCGTTTACTGGATTTAATCAAAAATATTAATGAGGCTATTGCAGCATGACAGATATTGTTCAAAAGCTTTGGGGTTTTTGTCATACCTTAAGGCACGATGGTATTGATTATGGCGACTATATAGAGCAGATTACCTATCTACTTTTCTTAAAAATGGCTGATGAACGCGCTATTGAAATGCCATTTATGAAGGATAATGACGGCAACCCATTAGCCAAAAAATGTGATTGGCCTAGCCTACGAGATAAAAGCGGCACAGATTTAAGTGATTACTATATTGACCTACTTCGTAATTTAGGAAAGACCACAGGCTTACTAGGTGATATTTATTCTGGTGCGCAGTCGCGTTTTAATAATCCTGTTAACTTAAAGAAATTAATAGGCTTAATTGATGAGCTAGAATGGACATCTTTAGGTGTAGACATAAAAGCTCAAGCCTACGAAGGGTTGCTAGAAAAGGCTGCTAGTGAAGGCAAAAAAGGTGCAGGCCAGTACTTTACACCACGTGTTTTGATTCAATCTATTGTCCGTTGTATTAAGCCTGATCCCCGTGTTCATAAGGAGTTTACTATTTGTGATCCTGCTTGTGGTACAGGTGGTTTTCTAGTTGCAGCTTATGAATGGCTAATTGAGCAGTCCAAAGGCGCATTAGAGCGCGAGACCGCACGACGAGTAAAAAATAATACCTACTTTGGGCAAGAGTTAGTAGCTAGACCACGCCGTCTAGCCCTAATGAATCTTTATTTACACGGGATTGAGTCTAAAATTAAGCTTGGTGATACCATTTATGAAGTGCCTAGTAGTGAGCGTTTTGATGTAGTTTTAACAAATCCGCCATTTGGGACAAGAGGCGCAAACCAAGCCCCAGAGCGCGAAGACTTCACTATTGAAACGTCAAACAAACAGCTTAATTTTCTCCAACATATTTTGACTTCATTAAAGCTTGGTGGCCGCGCTGCGGTGGTGTTGCCGGATAATTGTCTATTTGAGGGCAAAGCAGGGGAAGTTTTTGAAATTCTAATGAAGGATTGTAATGTTCATACGGTTTTACGTTTACCGCGCGGGACATTTACGCCTTACAGCCAAGGTGTTAAGGCCAATGTGATTTTCCTACAAAAAGGTTTACCTACAGAAAATGTTTGGATATTTGACGGGCGCTCTAATGTAGAAGGGATCACTAAAAAAGACCGTCCTCTTACACCTCAACATTTTGCAGAGTTTGAGCAATGTTATGGTCAAGACCCCAATGGCAGGAGCAAACGAGAGGATACAGGCTTAGAAGGACGTTTTCGTTGTTTTAGTATTAATGAAATTAAAGAGCGAGATTATAAGCTTGATATTACTTGGCTAAAGGATGAATCTTTAGAGGATGCTGACGAACTTCCAGAGCCACAAGATCTAGCCGCCGAAGCAATTACAGAGCTAGAGGCGGTGGTGGACGATTTGAAAGAAATCATAGGTTTACTAGAGAAAGAAGAACTAAGTCTTTTATGAATGGAGAGTTGTGGAAAGTACCTCAATCTTGGATTTGGAGTAAGCTTGATGTTGCAGCAGATTGGTCTTCAGGTGGTACACCAAAATCAACAGAACCTAAATATTATGATGGTGATATACCCTGGCTTATAATAGGTGATCTAAATGATGGATTAGTAATTGATTCCACAAAACGAATTACTCGTCTTGGAATGGAAAACAGTAGTGCAAAACTAGTTAAAAAAGGCTCCATACTAATTGCTATGTACGGAAGTATTGGTAAATTAGGAATTGCAGGCATAGACTGTACCACTAATCAAGCAATTGCTTTCACACAAAGAATCTCACCTGAATTAGATCCTAAATTCTTATTTTATTATTTACTTTATACTCGCAAACAATTGAATGAAGTTGGAAAAGGAGGAACCCAACAAAATATAAGTCAAACAGTACTAAAAGATTTTCCTATTTGTATAGCCTCTTTTACAGAGCAACGCTGCATTGTCGCCAAGCTAGAAGCCTTATTGGGCAAAGTTGATGCTTGCCAAAAGCGTCTAGAGAAAATACCGCGCATCTTGAAACGATTTCGGCAATCGGTGTTGGCTGCGGCTTGTGATGGGAAATTGACGGCGGATTGGAGGGAGAGGAATCCAAATGTTGAATCTGCTATAAAATTAATCAAAGAAGTCCGTTTTAAACTACAAGCTCAACTAGATGAATTGCCTGAATTGCCTGAAAAATGGGTCTGGGCTGCCCTTGGAAATTATGGACAATGTTTAAGAGGGAGATTTTCACACCGCCCACGCAACGAGCCAAGATTTTTTGGAGGAAAATATCCTTTCATCCAAATTGGTAATCTTCCATCAGATGGCGGATGGATAACATCTCACACTCAGACTCTTAATGATGAAGGTTTAGCAATCAGTAAAATGTTTCCAAAAGGAACAGTTGCAATTGCTATTGTTGGGGCAACCATAGGCAATACAGGCATTCTTTCTTATGATATGTGTTTTACTGATAGTATGGTTGGTATTGAAACAGGAAATGAGTTTAGCAATAAATATATTGAATTATTTTTGCGATACAAAAAAGATGATATTCGCCAAGCCTCATATGCAGGAGGAGGTCAACCTAATATTAAATTAGAAACCTTAAACCCTTACCCAATTGCTTTACCTCCTCTCGTAGAACAACAAGAAATCGTCCGCCGAGTTGAATCGCTTTTTAAGCTTGCTGATCAGCTTGAAGCCCGCTACCAAAAGGCTAAGGCTTATGTGGATAAATTAACTCAATCAATATTAGCCAAAGCTTTTCGAGGTGAGTTAGTCCCGCAAGATCCTAACGACGAACCCGCAAGCGTATTGCTAGAACGTATACAAAAGGAAAAGAGCCAAGCGGAAGCAGCAACAAAAACACGTAAACCTAATACAAAAGCTAAACAAGTAACCGAAAAAGAATTAGTAGTAACAGAAAATCAAATGCCTTTTAATGAAAAGATTATTGAAGTATTAGAGGAAAAAATTAGTCGCAGCCTTAATAACACGGCTATTGAGGTGGAAAAACTTGGTGCTCAGCTATCGTTGCCGTTTATGAATATGGAGGAATGAGAATTAGCTTAAAGCGCTTCAGATGACATTTTTTGAGTATTAGCCGTTACACTTATTTTATTGTTGGTTTATCTAAATAGTGGGTGATCAATTTAACTCCTAAGCTTTATTTAGTTTCATTTATCCATTAATTGTTCAAGAATTATTTGCTCGTCTCGTAACCATTGCTTTAATTGCTCTTCTGATGGGAGTTTTATTAAATATTGGGAAACGAAAAGATGTTTGTCTAGTCCTGCGGTAGCATAACGAGCTTCTTCTGCGTCTTTTTCAGCACAAAGTATTATTCCTATAGGCACATTTTCGTCAGGATAGGCTACCTGATCTTTAAGGTAGTTTAAGTAGAAGTTCATTTGCCCAGCATCTTGATGGCTAAAGGCTCCTAGCTTTAAGTCTATTGCTATTAAACAACGAAGCTTACGATGATAAAAAAGTAGATCTAATTAAGAGGCTCATCTACGCGGCAAAGTTCTAGTAAGTGCGACCAAGATAAAGTACTAAAAAGTTGTTGATAATACTTTTCGTTTTGCCAAGGAAGAGAAGTTTTTTTTAATTGGCGTTTTTCTATAGAAGGAAATTGCAAAGCTTTAATATTACTACCATGAGGTATTTCTTGTAGTTTATTATCTTCTAAAGGCACTGTTTCTAGTAAATTACCAAATAGGTCAGACAGTGTTTGACCTATTTGTGGTAATGGGTACGCTAGGGCAAATTCTCTAAAATATTTTAAGTTTGTAACGGAAAAGCCTTTACGACCACGTTTAGAGAGGTCATCTGATAGTTTTTTTAGTAATTGTTCTCCATAAACAGCGCGATCTTCTTCATTTTGTTCATATTCAATCATTCGATATTTAAGAAGCTATTTCAGGCGACAATAATTATAGTTATTGAAAAGATTGACCATTCTTATCTACTTACTTCTATATATAGTAAGTGAAGTTACTGTATTATAGATTTTAGTGATTTTTATTAGGTAGAGGACTGTTTTATTACTTATAGGTGATTCTTTATAGGTTTATATTCTAGGTAATATACTATTTATACAAAAGAATTTTTCTAACAGTTCTATAAAGTTTAATTTTTCTATATCCCTAATGGAATTTTAGCTTAGAGTTTGCTATTCTCAGTCGAGTCTGAGTTTGGTAAAAAGCATTTAATTGCTATAATAAGAGAAAACCTGCATTGAAAAAACTTTCAAGTGTAATAATCAAAACAAACTAGCTCTTAAAAAGAGCTAATTTTGCTAACAAAACTTAAAAATATCGAACCTGTCTAAAGACTGTTCATCATAATAATTATACTTCACGCATAGATCGGGGCAGTGCTTTTAGCACTGAAAACTTAATGAACTTCGATGTTAATTTAATTCGCTGTGTTTTTGTTTTAATATTTGCTGGGGCAAGTTGTTATTTTCAACAACCTGTTTCAGGTAGTTCGGTTTTATCTGGTTTAGTTGGACTTATTTTAGCTACTGGAATTATCTTCTTTGAAACTCGAATTCGTCGTGCTTCTATAAAAACACTTATAGGCGGGGCAATTGGGTCAATTCTTGGAATTATTGGCGCTTGTTTAATTGGTTTTTTAATTTCTGTTCAAGGCGAAATCCCTCATCAAATTAAATCTTATATTACATTCTTACTAATAATGTTTATGGCTTATATTGGTTTGATTGTAGGTGCAATTAAGGGCGATTACTTAGATCTTTCTATTTTAGGTGGTTTATTTCGTACTGATGGGACAACAAAAACTCAACACCTAATATTAGATACTAGTGTGATTATTGATGGTAGAGTTGCTGATGTTGCTGAAACAGGCTTTTTAGGAGGGCAATTAGTTGTTCCTCAATTTATGTTACGTGAACTTCAGCAAGTGGCTGATAGTGCTGATTCTGCTAAACGTAATCGCGGAAGACGAGGATTAGATATCCTTCAACGAATTCAAAAAAACCATAACCTAGATGTACAAGTTTCTGATATTGATTTTCCAGATATTCGAGAAGTAGACCATAAGCTAATTGAACTAGCTAAACAATTAAATGGTAAAATTGTAACTAATGACTTTAACCTAAATAAAGTAGCTCAGCTTAGAGGCGTACCAGTACTTAATATTAATGAACTAGCTAATGCACTTAAGCCTGTAGTTTTACCAGGTGAGCTAATGAAAGTCTTTGTACTAAAAGAAGGTAAGGAATATAACCAAGGTGTTGCTTATCTTGATGATGGTACAATGGTTGTAATTGATAATGCTAGGCGCTCAATAGGTAAAAATGTGGAGATTAGCGTAACTAGTGTATTACAGACTACGGCTGGAAAGATGATTTTTGGTCGTTATGCTGGTGAAGATGGGCGTTCAACCCCACCAGATGGTCGGGTAATAACCGATCGTTCAACTCCGCCAGATGGTCGAGTGATTTTAGATAGTCGCTCAATACCTAATCATGATCCAAGATCTATACATAATGAAAGACCTATTAGTGAAATACGTAATATTGTTGAGGGTCGCGAGCCAAGGGATATAAGAAGTAGTTCTTCTACGCCTTCACCTAATTCGGCTAAGTTTAGGATAGATGGATGAACATTGCAGTTATTCCTGCTGGCGGTCAAGGTAGGAGGATGGGCAATCTATCTAGTTCTTCACCAAGCAAACAGTTTTTGCTTATTGGTGGAGTGCCTTTGATTGTCCATACTTTACGCCAATTTGAGCTATGCCCAGATATTGACGCTATTTTAGTTGCACTACCTAGAGAGGAAATAAAAAACGATACTTTGCCTAAATTGTGTAAAGAGTATGGTTTAAGGAAAGTCCTACCTGCTGTAGAAGGTGCTTCTGAGCGTCAATTATCGATATTTGCAGCCTTAAAATCTTTAGCAGAATCAGATTTACATGAAAGAATTGCTACTATTGCTATTCATGATGCTGTACGACCTTTTGTTACTCCTAAAATAATTACTGCTACGATAAATGCTGCAAAACTTTATGGTGCAGCACTTTGCGCTCTTCCAGCAACAGATACAATAAAAGAAGTGTCTGAAGGTAAAGTAGTACGTACTTTACCACGTGCTTGTATTTATCAAGCACAAACACCACAAACTTTTTCTTATAGGTTAATTCTTGAGGCTCACAAAAAGGCGGTGGCAGAGAATTTTTTTGCTACAGATGATGCAATGCTAATTGAATGGCAAGGTAAGGAAGTCTTTATTATAGAAGGTTTACCAGAAAATATAAAAGTTACTAAACCATCAGATTTAATTTTAGCTGAGTTTTTACTTAACCAAAGCCAACAGAGTTAACAGGGTCAACAAGGTCAACAAAGCCAATAAGACTAGAAAATGAGCTTAGAACGTTATTTAGTTGCTAAACTCAATATAGTTTATCTTTATAGCTAAACCCCTACTTATCAGTTAATTACAATATCAACCCTACTGTTAGAGTAAATCTTTTCTTATTAAAAAAAAATTTTTTCTTGATATAGTGTATAAAGTACACTATTATGATTTTATTCAACCCAAAGTAAAAAAGTTTAGAGAGGGTATGTCAACTACCTACCCATAAATGGGTAGGCTTGTTATGAGAGTAGCAAGCCCAGTTGACCGGACTAAGTTACTGAAAAGTAACTACGTTATTTGTAAAGCTAAAAGACCTACCTACAGATACGAGCCAGTCTGTAGCAC
>JACQZQ010000110.1 GCA_016213785.1 Acidobacteriota bacterium | reverse complement strand
CACTGCAAAAAAAGCTATCCAAGACAGTTTTTCTAGCTTCTCTTCTCAGTTAAATACTTCTAGAGATTGGATTTCTCGTTTTTTTAACCCTATTTTCAATAATTTTTCAAATTCTCATCTTTTTGGTTAAATACTATAAAACAAGTTGGTGGTATAGAGTCTATAGAATTATTAACTAAGCTTCATTCTATTATTAAGTCTCAGATTAATAACCAACAATATGAAAGAGTTCAAGTATTAAGTAGTTTATTAGGGGCAATTATTATCTTTCCTGACTCTCTCCAACACGATTCTTTAGCTTTAATTATTAGTATTAATAATGAGTTAAACTCTATTGGTATTCCAATTAGGGTTGGTATGTCTCGTGGCGAGATTCAAGAACTTATTGATGTTGATGGTAGAATTAATTTTATTGGCATAGCTATCAATCATTCCGCCCGTTTAGCTACTGCTTCTACTAAAATAGATAATAATAACAACCATCCTGGGCTTTTAATTCATGAAACTTTAGCTAGACATCTGCAATCTACTCTTAGAGCTAGCCATTGGCTATCCTATAAAAATCCAAATCATCTATCTATTGAAGTTGAAGGTAAGCGAGATGAAAAATTTCTTTGTTACTATCCACCAATAGGTATTTGGCCTACTACACCAACCATTAATTACCAATATGATGATAATTTTAGACCTAGTAGCAAGAATGCAGCAATTATATCCTATGAATTACCTAATTTCTCTGATGGAGACTTAAATCAACTTAGCCAAAGATTCAGAGCAATAACTGATGTCTTTAATAAATTGGCATTAGAACTGAAATTGCCTTTAGACTATTTTTACTTTTCTCCTGGTGGTGATGGTGGAGTAATGGTCTTTACCGATTTAGAAAAAAAGCCTGTCTTTGATTTGGCTAAAAACTTTGCTGAAAAACTATTGATTGCATCCCAAAATAAAAGTTCATTAATTTCTGTAGAATGTCGTGTAGGGCTACATTATGGCACTGTTGTTCTTTATCAGAACGCTCAAGAAGATACTAGACCTGCTGGTGAAGATATTTTTATTGCCGATGAACTTCTAGCTGATAAAAGTATTGGAAACTTAGGCAGTTTCGTTTTTACAGAAGAATTTAAGGTTGCTGTTAGTGGAGGTGATGACAAATACTTTTTTCAAATATTTCAATCTGCTCCAGCATTAAATTTTCTATTTAGAAATATCCCTAGATATGTTTATAAGCCTATAATTCCAAAATCTTCTTGTAACGACTATTTAGCAACCCTATCTCAAACAGAACTTTATCGTTGGATAAAACTTAATCTTTTTCCTAAACAAATTGAGCAAGTTTGGTTTGCCTTATTTGGTAAATTAATAGCTCCAGAAATAAAAAATGACCATTCAAGCCATTGGATTATTGAGCTTTGTAAAGAATCAAAAGAACGTTTTTCTTTACCAGATTTATACAAAGAACTAGCTAAACAGGCACCAGAACCTTACAAACTTTTGCCTAATGATAACAATGAAGTCTTAGAATTAATTGAAAAAGCTAATAAAGAAAAGTTTTCTAGTTTAGACCTTTCTTGCCAATCATTAAACACCCTTCCAGAAGAACTATTCCAGCTTACTGAAATTGAAGTCTTATATCTAGCTGGTAATGAATTAACAACTTTACCCAAAGATCTTTTTGCTTTAAGTAAATTAGATTATTTAGATCTATACAATAATGTAATTACCTCTTTACCTAATGAGTTTAGCGAACCTAACCCACTGCGATACTTAGACTTATCACATAATAATCTAACTACTTTACCTAATGAGTTTGGTAAGCTGATAAATTTGACTTTTTTAGATCTCTCATATAACCATTTAACTCAACTACCTAGCGAGTTTGGGAATCTAGCTAGCCTAAAATCCTTATCTATTCCATATAGTGAGCTAACTAATCTACCTAATGAATTTGGAAAGCTTACCAATATTGAAGTCTTGGATCTTTCTTATAACAAACTAGCTATTTTGCCTAATGAGTTTGGAGGGCTATCAAAGCTACACTTACTATATCTTTCTCATAATCAACTAGTTGAATTGCCCAGTGAATTCGGTAATTTAATTAACCTTAAATCTTTATACTTATCAAATAATAAACTTAATAAACTCCCCACTCAATTTGGT
This sequence comes from Acidobacteriota bacterium, assembly GCA_016213785.1. Lineage (GTDB taxonomy): Bacteria > Acidobacteriota > Blastocatellia > Chloracidobacteriales > JADJPF01 > JADJPF01. The sequence continues at coordinate 4,419 of JACQZQ010000110.1, read as the reverse complement.
AAGTTAGTGAATTTGGAGTTTTTATATCTTTCTCACAATCAACTTACCCAACTTCCTATTGAACTTGGACGATTAACCAAACTAAAAAAACTTACCCTTGAAGAAAACCAAAAAGGAGAACTAGAAAAAAACATTCCTCCTGAAATATTAAAGCTAGAAGATAACCCTCAACAAATCCTTAATTTTTTATCTCAAACTTTCAAAGCTAATCTTGATGAAGTAAAAATGCTGATAGTAGGGGAAGGTAAAGTAGGCAAAACATCTTTAGTTAAAAGGTTAGTTGACAATGAATTTAACCCTTTAGAACCAATGACCAATGGTATTGTTATAAAAAAACAATGGAAGGTTAAACTAACAAATGAGAGAGAAGTAAAAGTAAATATCTGGGACTTTGGTGGGCAAGAAATAATGCATTCTACTCATCAATTCTTTCTTACAAAAAGGAGTTTGTATTTACTAGTTTTAGATGCTAGACAGAATGAGCAACAAAATAGGTTAAATTACTGGCTTAAAACTATTCAGCATTTTACTGATTCTTCGCCTGTTATAATTGTTATTAATCAAACAGAAAATAATGTCTCTTTAGAACTAGAACGCAAAAAACTAAAAGCTGACTACCCTAATATTACAGGGTTTATAGAAACTTCCTGTAAAGAACCTAGAGGAATTGACCTACTTTCTCAAAAAATTTTACTAGAACTTAGCCAATTACCTTTACTAGACACTTTATTACCTTATAGTTGGCTTTTAATCAAAGACAAACTAGAAAACCTCTCACAAGATCATTTGAGCTATGAAGATTACCACCAAATTTGTGCTCAATCAGGTTTAGATAAACAGAATGAAGAAACTTTAATTGATTTTTTACATGACTTAGGAGTTACTCTTTGTTTTCATAAAGACTTAAGGATGTCTAGTACCCAAATATTAAACCCTCAATGGGTTACAAAAGGTGTTTATAAAATATTAACCTACAATGGGTTAGCAATTAATAAAGGTATACTTAAAACTTCTAACCTAAGCCAAATATTAAATAATGAAGAATACTCTACAGATAATTATCGTTTTCTTATAGCGATGATGCAAAAATTCCAACTCTGTTTTGATTTAGATGATAATAGCCAAGAATTGTTAATCCCTGATTTATTACCAAAAGATTCCCCAGAACTAGAACTAGAAACCTGGAATAAGGATAATAGCTTAAGATTTCAGTATGACTATGATGATTTTCTACCTAGTAGTATTATCTCTCGTTTTATAGTAAAAATGAGTCCTTCCATCTACCAGCAGACTTATTGGCGTTATGGAGTAGTAATAGAATCACAAGATAAACATAACAGGGCTTTAGTTAAAGCTGATTTAGATAAAAATAAGATTTTTATTTCTGTTAATGGCCGTGCTGATAGTAGAAAAATCTTACTAGCTCTTATTTGTGAAAAATTCTCGATAATTCACAACACTTTTTCTACATCTACACTAAAAGTAAAAGAGCAAATACCATTACCTGAAGATCCTACCATTGTTTTTGACTACAAATATCTACAGCAGTTACTAGAATTAGAACAAGAATTTATTATTGCTCCTGGCATAATGAGGAAAATTCCCATTAGACCTTTACTTGAAGGAATAGAAAAAGAGCCTGAACTAGCTAACAAATTGTCTGATGAAAAGCTTAAACAAGATCTGGCTAATGATGAGTTTTCAACAGTCCAAGAGGTTTTTAGCAAGAAATCAGATGAAAAAGCGTCTTACAATATTGAGCTTAAACGCTCTCTTCAAGACCCTTTTAGATCTATTAGTATATTTGAGTTTGAAACAGTAAAAGTGGATATTAAAGGGAAAATAATAGAAAGAAAGAAAAAGCAAGCAAACCAATATATAGAACACTTAGGAAATGGAGTTATGTTAGAAATGGTAGAAATCCCTGCTGGAGAATTTATGATGGGAACAAGCGAAAGTGACATAGAAAAAGTAGTAGCAGAATACAAAAGATATGGTTGGGGTGGAGAATGGATAAAAACAGAAATGCCACAACATAAAGTAACAATACCAACATTTTACATAGGGAAATACCAAATAACACAAGGCCAATGGAAAAGAATAATGGGAGATAATCCAAGCCATTTCAAAAGAAATGACAAACTACCAGTAGAAAATGTGAGTTGGGAAGACTCTAGTAAGTTTTGTGAAAAGCTATCCGACAAAACAGGAAGAAAATATAGACTACCAAGTGAAACAGAATGGGAATATGCGTGTCGTGCAGGAAGTAAAACAGCCTTTACATTTGGAGAAACAATTAATACAGAGATAGTAAACTATTATGGCTATAGGCCATATGGAGAAGCAGCCAAAGGAGAAAATAGAGCAAACACAATAGCAGTGGGGAGTTTAGGAGTAGCCAATGAGTTTGGCATATATGATATGCATGGGAATGTATGGGAATGGTGTCAAGATGAGTGGCATGATAATTACAATAACGCTCTAATGGATGGAAGTGCCCTAGAAATTATACATAGTAAAAATATACCTCGAATTTTGCGTGGAGGTTCGTACAACCACAATGCTGCTTATTGTCGCTCAGCTTACCGAAGCAGGATTATGCCAAACACCTGTAATTTCGACCTTGGTTTTCGGGTTGTGTTAGTTGCGTAGACTCTTCAGATTTTGGGTTAATTTAAAAACAATTTAGCACTCACGTGCCAAACTAAAAATAGTTTCGCTTCTTTTGGAGGCTCAAGAAATCAGATTTTTCCTAGACCAGAAATGACAGAGAAAGGATTTTAGAAACATGAATGCTAACTCATCAGATCCAGCTAAAAACCAGTCTTTTATTAACCTTAAACAAGGTGCTATTACTACAGCCACAATTGCTTTTATTTCAATTAATGGATTAAAAAACATTGGTGGTATAGAGTCTGTAGAACTATTAGCTAAGCTTCATTCTATTATTAAATCTCAGATTAATAGCCAAGAATACAAAGGGGTAGAAGTTCTTAGCAGTTTACTGGGAGCAATTATTATCTTTGCTGATTCGCTTCAACATGATTCTATTAACCTACTTGCCTTGCTCAATAAAGAAATGTACTCTGCTGGCATTGGGATAAAAATAGGAATGTCTCATGGAGATCTTCAAGAATTAATTGATATTGATGGAGAAGCTAATTTTATTGGGGTAGCAATTAACCATTCTGCCCGCCTAGCCACTTCTAAGAAAAACCCTGGGCTACTGGTTCATGATGTTTTAGCCAATCACCTTCAATCTACCCTTAAAGCTAGCCATTGGTTATCTGCTAAAAACCCTAATCGCTTAGCCATTGAAGTTGAGGGAAAAAGAAATGAGAAATTTACCTGTTATTACCCTCAAAATGATATTTGGCCTAGTTTATCAACAGTAAGCTATAAATATGATGATAATTTTCAACCTACAACAAAGAATGCAGCAATCATAGCCTATGACTTACCTAATTTCTCTGATGGTGACTTAAACCAGCTTAGCCAAAGGTTTAGAGCTATTACTGATGTTTTCCTTGGTTTAGCAGCACAAACAAAATTACCCCTAGAGTACTTCTACTTCTCCCCTGGTGGTGATGGTGGTGTAATGGTTTTTACTGATTTGGATAAAAAATCCATATATGATTTAGCTAAGAATTTTGCTGAAAGGTTATTGATAGAATCTCAAAATAAAGATTCTTTGATTTCTGTAGAGTGTAGAATAGGCTTACATTATGGTACTATACTGCTCTATAAAAATGCAGCAGATCGTAATCGCCCTACAGGAGACGATATATTTATTGCTGATTCTATTGCTTCAGATGAAGAGGCTAAAAAAGCTGGAAAACTTATTTTCACCGAACCTTTTAAGAATGCTGTAAGTGGTGGAGATAACAGTTATTTTCAAAGCAATTTTATTTCATTATTACCTTTAGAGATTTATAACAGAAAAGTTAATCGTTATTCCTACAAAAATAGTTCTAGTATTTTAACTCCAAACCCTCAGCTAGCCCACTAACACAAAAAAATCGGGTCGGATTAGTGGGCGCTCAGATTAACCCTGAAAAATTTTTTAATAGAACACTTAATAACCGTTACCAAATAGCTAGAATTCTTGGGATAGGTGCACTAGGGACTGTATATCTAGCTAAAGATACTAGGATAAACAAAGATGTTGCAATTAAAGTCTTAACAGGAAGTGTTTCCAATGATGACATCAAACGTTTTAAAAGAGAATGCAATTTTTTGGCTTCGTTTAATCACCCTAATATAGTTGGAGTTTCTGATCACGACGTAACAGCGATGGAGGAAAATAATTATTATTTTCTTGTAATGGAATATGTTAATGGCATTACGTTAAAAGAATTTCTTAAAACCTCAGATTCTTTACCATTAGAAAATAAATTAAACATTGCCTGCCAAATTTGT
>JACQZQ010000104.1 GCA_016213785.1 Acidobacteriota bacterium | reverse complement strand
TTTAAGTACGTCGCTACTCATACAATATATTAATATTAACTGGAGTTCGTCCATTTTCTTTTCTCCTTATTTTTTTCTTTTGAAAAGTTTATGGACTACTCTCTTTCTTTTCAACTATGGTCGCAACTTGGACTATTATATAAAAAAGTAAATCTAGACTTATTAACCATTAGGTAAGGCCAATAAATTTAGTTGAGTTTTTAAGAATACATTTTGTTATTTGCTAGAGTTTTTAATGCTTCTTCTAGAAGTCTTTCTTCTTGTCCAAAACCATTTAACCAGGTTACTTCTTTAGTATGTCGCCACCAAGTTAATTGGCGTTTAGCATAATGCCTAGTGTCTAGTTTTGTTTGTTCAATACAACTTTCAAGTGAACGCAAGCCTTGTAAATATTCTACTACTCTACGATAGCCATGTGCTCCAAATGCTTTAGCATTATGAGGAACGCCTTCTTTAAGAAGGTTTTCGACTTCATCTATTAATCCTTGTTCAAACATTTGATTAACTCTAGTGTTAATTTTTTCATAGAGTGCATCTCTTGGAGGGTTTAGAGCAAAAATAGAAATTCTTGCTGCAAATGCTGGTGTAGGAAGTATTTTTTGTTGCCACTCAGTAATAGATCGCCCTGTTTGAAAATAAACTTCTAAGGCTCTAATGGTTCTTGACCAATCATTGGGAGCTATTTTAATTGCGGCAAGTTTATCTAAACGTGTTAGCATTTTATGCAAATGAGCGGCTCCACGACGCTCACAGATTGTTTTTAATTTTTCTCTTAATTTTAAGTTTGTTGGTTTTTCTTCATCAAACAAAGCACCTTGTAAAGCACGCAAGTAAAAGCCTGTTCCGCCTACTAAAAGCGCATAGCGAGAACGCAGTTCTATTTCTGCAATAATTCTAGTTGCTTGACGGGCATAATCGCCAGCAGTAAAGTTTTCTGTTGGTTCTACTACATCAATTAAATGATGTGGAATATTTTGCATTTCTGATTTTGTGACTTTTGCAGTTGCAATATAAAGACCTTTATAGACTTGCACAGAATCAAGATTAATAATCTCGCCATCTAAATGTTTTGCTAAAGCAATGCCTAAAGCGCTTTTGCCAGAAGCAGTTGGGCCAACAATGGTTATAATAGCTTTTCCTGTAGCGGTGGGTTCAATTTCAAACATAATTAGTTGATTATCTAGAATTATTACCTATAGTTTTTTATAGGATTTGTTTTAATAAAGATTTTAATGCCAAAAGACTATAACAAAGAAGAATTGTTTCAACAACATAGCTTAAAACTAAATGAAACTGTAAGAGCAGGAAATATTAAAAAAGTTAAGAGCTTGTCGCTTCAAAAAATAGAGCTTAAGAGTTTAGAGAACAGCAAAATCCTAATAGCTATGATATGTAGAGTTATGAGCGGCAAAAGGTTTTCTAGACAAAGAAAAAACTAAATTGTTAGACTAGTATTTATCTTAATGAATATTAATTAGGCTTTTACTAGTTTAGTAGGCGAAAAAAAGCTAATATAGTTAGTAAAAATAAGATAATAAAAGCTCCTAGTTTTTGGTTATGCGCTAATTTCATTTTACCTCCGTTATTTTGTCTTCTATTATTTGTTTAAGTTCATATATTATTTGCATTAATTATTAATTATTAATTTCTAAAATAAAAAATTATTAAAAATCAATTATCTACTTGCTTCTTATTAAAATTATTAAAAAACTCTATAAAGGATAGATGCCATGGAAGACAAAATCCAGTATGTAATAGTTTTTATTGTAGTAGTAATAGCGATTCGCTTAATTACTAATAACATGGGTAAGGATCGTCGTTCTTGGCAAACTATTGGTCAGAAATACAGGCTTAATTTTAGTCAAGGCGTAGAAACAAGAGGAGATAGAGAAGTAAAAGTTTTTCGTCTTAAAGGCTACTATCGTGGTTGCTTAGTTTCTATTACTGGTAGTCGTTCTTTAGGGCAAGCAGAAACTCATATTTCTATAAGTTATCCTAAAGGCTTAACTGATAGTTTAAGGCTTTATCCTGATGGAACTTTAGCTCGTGTTGGGCGGGGTGTATCTAAAATGGCTAATTCAACTAGAGGTTCTAAACAACCATTTTATTTAACAATGCCTCCTCCAAAAGGAATGCAACAAGAAGTACAAAAACAGCTAAACCCTTTTATTCAAGAACAATTAACCCAATTATTTATTATTTGTAATGGAAAAGGCCGTCGTGTTGATATAACAGATGCTTATATGATTGTAAAAGAAGTTGGGTTTGTAAAGAATATTGAAGTCCTTATTCCTTTAATTGACGAAGTATTAACAGCTATTAACGTTTTAGAAAATAATATTGGGGAATTACTTAAAGATGTAACCCCTAAAGATGTAACCCCTAGGATTTAATAATTAGAGCTTCAAGAAGGCTTAAAATAAATTTTCTGAAGCTCTATAGCTCTATTTATAAGTTTATTTACCATTACCTAAACTTTGTGGGCCACGAAAAACTTGACCGCCATTATCGAGGCGATAAACCCCATTTAAATCAGCATAAAAAGATACCCGACCAGACTTACCATAAGTAAGAGGCTCGCCATGTACCCAAAATTCACGTTTATCTTTGCCTATTTCAATTGTAAATTTATAACCTTCCATTTGACCATTTTTAAGGCTAGGAGGCCAAAAAGTAGCAGTTACTAAATCATCTATTGAACCATAAAGCCCTTTATTTGCATCAGAATAAAGTTTTTGTGCTCCAATATAGCGTTCCATATAAATTTGTGCTGCATCTTCATGGGCACGAATACGAATTTCTGGAAAAAATTTAGTTCCTAAACTTTTTACTAGCTCTAGGGTTTCAGCATCACCTACCACCCAATGATTATTTATTAACATTAAGGGGATTTCTTCTGCTGTTGGGTCTTTAGGGTTATCTGTAGATTTAATAAAAACAGTTGCAAGTGCTCCAGTACTTTGACTTCCTACAGCTTTTACTGTTTCTGGAATACGAGAAAAAGTAGCTTCAAAATCTGGTTCAAGCTCTTTTAGCTCTTCTGCTGTTAAAGGCTCTATTGCATCTCGATAAACCGATAGACGGAAACCTTCTAAATATTTCTTTTCTCTTAAAAGTCTATAAAACTCTTTTACTGTATCTATTGGATTAAGTATTTTATTTTCTTGTTGAGTACTTTCTTGGCTTTTATTTGAAGCCTCTTGAGCAAAAGTATCATAAGTAAATAATAGAGATATAATAGATAGAAAGAGAATAAACTTACTGATTCTCATAAATTTTTATCCTAGGAGTTTAATATGGGCTTAAGTAAAGCGATTTTAGCAAAATAGTTTCTTTATTGCCAAGAGAGCAGAAACTAAAAAGAGAGAAAAAAATCTCCTAGCAATAGACTAGGAGATTTTCAAGTTTTTGAGATTTCATTAATTAAAAAATTAGGAGAAAACAATGGATTGGGAACTTTACTTAATGCGCTAACTCATGATTGCGGCATTTATCTCCGCTAGGTAAAACATTAACCGTTGCTTTATTGATCTCAAATGCGGAATCGGTGTCAGCGGTTAGGCTATAAATATCAAAACCGAAGGAATCTAGGTAAGTAGTTAGGTCAAGTGTAGAAAAAAGATAAAGGGCTTGACGCTCTCCATAAAAATCACAAATTTGAAGTAGTCTTTCTATTACTTCGATCGGAGCAAACCGCTGTTCTGGGTCTTTGAAACTTGCCATGGTTGTATCTCCTCTCTAACGAAATTTATAGGTATTTATTACTAGCTAAATGTTTTGTACACTCCTATGATGCAGTCTAAAATAAAGCTGGTTGCTTAAATACAGAAAAGCTCTCCTAACAGTTTCCTAACTTCTAAAAGCTTTTGTATAAGTCTTTATAGCATATTTAATGAAGGCTGTAGAGGAAATATTTTATTTACTAGAAGAGTTACTTAGCTGAATTAATTGTTCTAGTTTTTCTAATGCTTTTCCTTGGCTGATGCTATTTTGGGCAAGTTCAACAGCTTCTTTTAAGCTTTTAGCTTTATCACAAAGATAGAGTACTGCTGCTGAATTTGCTAAAACTACAGATCTAATTTCCTCACTTCCTTTATTAGAAAGAATTTCTCTTAGTGTTTGAGCATTTTCTTTAGCTGTAGTACCAGAAATAGCTTGAGTTGTAATAGTGGGAAGACCAAAATCTTTTGGTAAAAGCTCAAAGAACTTTACTTTACCAGTCTGAACTTCTGCTACATAGGTAGTTCCTGATAAAGTAATTTCATCTAATCCATCTGATCCCCAAACTACCCAAGAGCGTTCTGTTCCTAGCTGAGCCAAAACATGAGCGCATTTTTCCATTCCTTGATGAGAAAAAACACCAACTAATTGACGAGGGGTTTTAGCAGGGTTAGTTAATGGGCCAAGTAAATTAAAAGCTGTACGAACGCCTAATTGACGGCGGATTTCTGCTACTCGTTTTGTAGCAATATGAAAAGCAGGAGCAAACATAAAACAAATGCCTATTTCATCTAGACACTTACCTGCTAGCTCTGGACTAAGAGTAATTTGAACTCCTAGCTCTGTAAGTATATCTGCACTACCAGAAAGACTAGACACTGCTCTATTACCATGTTTTGCAACTGGAACACCTGCACCAGCTATTACAAAAGCTGCTGTAGTGGAAATATTAAAAGTACCTTTTGAATCTCCACCAGTTCCAGAAGTATCTACATAAAGTTTATGTTTAGTAGGAAAATATGCTGCACGTTCCCTCATAACAGCAGCAAATCCAGCAAGTTCATCAACTGTTTCACCTTTCATTGCTAAAGCAACCAAAAGAGCAGAGATTTGCCCATCAGTAACATCACTATCAATAATCTCACTTAATACACTACTTGCCTCAGCTTGTGATAAGTGATTGCGCATCATTACATGTTTTATAGTATCTTTAATCATAGTTTTATCTATATAAGAGATTAAGTATAAAGCTTATATACTAAATATTTATGGTGTTACTATAACACGAAAACCTGTTGTTAATACTCTAGAATCAATAGCATTACGGCTACGGAATTTTATACGAGCATACTTTTCTGGGCTGTTCCAAGCCCCTCCACGTTGTACTTTTGATTTTCCTTCGACTGTATTTTGAGGGTTATTTTCTTGGCTTTTTTGATAAAATTCTGGATCATACCAATCTTGACACCATTCCCAAACATTTCCAGTTGTATCATAAAGCCCAAAAGCATTAGGTGAAAAACTTCCTACATAAGTAGTTGATTTTTGCTCTCCTCCAACACAAGCTAGTTTAGGTTTCCAAGGATTTCCCCAGCTATATTCTACACCTTGAGCACCTCCAGCAGCATATTCCCATTCTGCTTCTGTTGGTAGGCGATAATTTTTCTTAGTAACTTCTGAAAGCCATTTACAATAAGCTTCAGCATCTTTCCAGCTTATATTTGTTGCTGGAAAATTTTCTGTTCCTGGTGCAAGATTTTCTTGCCATTTTTCATTCTTATAACCAGTTGCCTTAATAAACTCATTGTACTGAGCATTAGTAACTTCTAGTCTACCCATCTCAAAAGCACTTAAAGACACAGAATGCTTAGGTTGTTCTTCCTTAGGAATTTCTTCAGCTGCATCACTTCCCATAATAAACTTACCTGAAGGTATTTCGATAGTTTCAGGGATCAAAAAATCCCCTACTTTTATACCAAAATAACTTTCCACTTTTAATAGAGGTTTCTCTAGTGGTGCTGCCATACGGTTATCAACAGGTTTTGGGTTTTTACAGGCAGAAAAACTAAACATAGAAATAAATAAAATCAGAGAAGTAAATATTCTAATATATTGTTTTGATTTTCTACTCAATATACTCAATGAAATTAACCTCCAAAGGAGCTATTTTTTCTCAATCCAAAGAAATGCTTTTTCCATTTCTTCTACTAAGTTAGTAGGAAAGGCATGTCCAGTGTTTTTATAGAGTTTAAGATCTACTTTTAAGCCTGCTTTGGTGAGTAACTCTTTAGCTAAACGATTATTAGCAAGTAAATGAGGGTCTTCGTTTTCTCCATTAGCAAGATAAACTGCTATTTGACGCGCTTTAGGCTTTTCTAAGGATTTATCTACTAATCTATGTAAATATCTAGGGGAAATAGCAATTATTCCAGCAAATTTTTCAGGATTAGAAAGCCCTATAGTTAAGCTATAACTAGCACCTTGAGAGAAGCCCATTAGGTAAATTCTATCTTGATCAATAGGGTATTTTTCTTTAGCTTGCTCTATTGCTTTTAGAACCAATTCTTGAGCTTCTAAGCGTTTTCCCCATTGATAATGGCCTTCGCCTATAAGATATTGACCTTGTGGTGCAGCAAGCACTAAATTATGTTTCTTAGCAATAGTTTTCCAAATGTCAAAGGAACTGGAAGCATTTTCCGCTTCTCCATGAAGTGCTATTAATAGAGGTAATTTTTTCTTTCCATCTGTTTCTGGCCCATCAATTACACTGTAGGGAGGGTCTTTAAATAATTTTTTTTCCTCTATAGCCATTAGAAGTTGCTTAAAATTAGTTTCTGTACGTAGTGTATCTATATCAGGGTCATTATTAATAATTTCAGGATCAATTAATCCACGATCTATAGCTTTATCTAACCATTTTAAAGCTTCGTTTTTATTCCCTAATAAAGCATTAAGTGCAGCTAAGTTATAACAGCCATCAAAATAATATGAAATAAATCCTGTTAGTTGTTTGTTACGAGTTATTGCTTGCTCAAATAGTCGGACTTCTTCCATGCTTTTAGGTGAGCCTACTATAGAAGCCCTTCTAGGGCGAGAAACATTTTCTCCCTCATTTTGTTGTGCAAAGGTGGGAAAAAAGAAAGCTAAAATTAGTAGTAAAGAAAGTTGTTTTTTCACGATAAACCTCATTTTTTAGTTTTTAATTGATAAAGTCCTTCTGTTACTACCCGTTCTCCCAGATTTAATCCAGATAAAACTTCTATATCTGTTTTATTTTGCACTCCTAAGGTTACAATTCTTTTTTCAAATTGTTCTCCACCCTTATATACAAAGACTATTTTCTGTCCATTTTCTTCTATAACAGATTGAATAGGTACAGTTAGTTTTTCTTGAGCATTTGTACTATTTAAATCTAATTCTACTATTAAGTTATCAATTAACCTATTATTAGGATTAGGTATTTCAAAGTACACTGCAATAGTGCGTGTAGTAGGATTAAGAGATGTAGAAAGAGTAAAAGGAGGCTTATTTTTATTTATTTCTATTTTATAGACTTTATTGTCAAAAGAAGGAATCTTATAAGTAATACTAGTAGCACTATATAGTTTAGGCAAATCAGCTTCAAATATTTGTGCTTCTATCCATACCGTTGATAAATCAACAATTGTAAGAATATCCGTTCCAGTATCAATTTGTTGACCGTTTGTAGCCTCAATTGAAGCTACAATACCGCTAAGAGGTGACTTAATTGAAAGGGAATTATTAAAAGAGCTATCTTTTGGCCCAATATCAATTGAGTTACGAATAGCATGTGCTACTTCTATTGAAGCTAGTTCGACTTTTTGTTCAGCTTCTTGTAGTTTTTTTAATGAAGTTGCACCTGCTTCATAGAGCTTACGTGTACGAGTAAGCTCTGTGTTTGCAATAACTAAGAGTTTACGGGTATGGTCTACTTCATCCTCTACTCTAATTCTGCGGCTCTTTTGTTCTATTTTATAAGCATCTAGTGCAATTTGGTCTGGAACGCTTAAAGGCTGTTGGACTTGGGCAAGGAGTTCATCTTTTTCTACTCTATCACCTACTCCCAGTATTCGTTTCATTTTTAGTAATCCACCTATAGAACTACTAACTATGGCACGAGATTGAGGGCGCATTTTTATAGTTGCAGGTATGGCTATAGAGTTTTGAATTACTTTATTGGCACTAGGTGTAGTACGTAGCTTAAAAAGTAGCTGAGATTCTTTATCTAAAGAGATTGTGTTAGTTATAGTAGATTGATTTAGCGTTTTTCCATTATTTATTGGGGTTGAATTTGGAGTTGAATTTGGAGTTGAATTTTGGGAGGAAGTTAAAAATATAGAAGAATACTTAATTAGCAGGAGACTAAAAATAATTACTAGTAAAAAAACTAACTTTCTCATTAACTAACTTTTGTTAAAAGAGAAGACCTTTAAAGATCTTCCCTTTTATATTTACTTTTATGTTTACTTAACGGTCATTATTTTCAGAAGAATCTAAATCATCATCTTGTCCTGGGGCTACAATAGCTGGGACAGTATTCTTAACAGGTTTGACACCATCAAAGTTTGGATTGTTGTCAAAAGCGTTTACTGAAAGAACACCAATAGCTTTGTTACCAGCAGAGGATTTATTAGAGATGCCTGCTTGAGCGCTACCGCTAATAGTAGAAAATGCTACTGTACCTGTAGCACTACCTTCAAAACCAATACCAATGCCTGGATTTGGATTATTGTTGGCTGGTGCAGCACCAGAACGGAATCCAGAAGAGGCTATAGTAGAGTTGCTGATAGTAACTTTAGCAGAACCTAAAACATGGACACCGAAATTAGTATTATTTTCTACACGGCAGTTATCAATAACTACACGAGAAGTACCCATAACTTGAATACCATCTGTCCAGTTACGGCTAACCATATTACGAAGAGTAACAATTCTATTTGCAGGAGAATTAACTACTATTCCTGGTAGGGTTTGACGCATTGCATTATTGGCATCACCCGCACGAACTGCTTCAATCATTGCGCTAACACCTGGGGCAGCTTCTAGGGTTACGTTACCATTAGCACCTGTAACAGTAACGCTTTCTAAGAAACGACCTGAGCTAACGACTACAACAACACCGTTTTGATTTGCGCCAGCATTAGCCATACCCAAAGCAGCATTAATAGTTCCAAATACTTGATCTGAAGCACTATCAGCGTTTTCATCGGCACCAATTAATCCATCACCGTCAAAATCTCTTTCACCTTCAACTAGTACAGGATGATTAGCCGAAACATCTGAGCTATTCCAAGAAGTAGTAAAGAATGCAAAAGCTAACACAAGGCAAGCTAAGATAATAAATCGAGCCAAATTTCTCATTTTTCTTCTCCTTAATTACTTATTATTGGATTGGTTATCATCTACTTCTATCTGAATATCTTCAGAAAGCTTGGCAAAAGAAGATGCTGATGTGCCAGAAACATTTGTACCATTATCAAAAATAGCATTTCTAGCAAGTAAAACTTGACGGCTAGAAGCATTGCTTAAGCCTGTTGCTAGGTTGCCAGAAATAATGCTGTCAACAACAGTACCACTTGCTTGTTCTTCAAAGCGAATACCTGTTCCTGGGTTAGGAGTGCTTGGCATTGGATTAAATCTCATACCAGAAGCATTAACTGTTGTTCCACTAATCATAACCCTTGAAGTTCCTTGAGCACGAATACCAAAAGTTATATTGCTATCTAACCGACAATTAACAATTTGTACACGAGATGCACCTGAAACTAAAATTCCATCTGTCCAGTTACGAATATTAAGATTGCGTAAAATGACCGATCTATCAGTTTGATCTGTAGTAATCATAATACCAGGAGCGGCTTGACGCATAGCATTGTTGGGATTACCAGCAAGTACTGCATCAATATCAGCCATAATACCAGGAGCAGCTTCTAAAACAGTAACACCATTAATGGTCATTTGTCCCGCATCTGGATTAGGTATTTTAATTGTTTCTGGGAAACGGCCATTAGTAACAACAATAACTTGACCGTTAGCATTTGCTGCACCATTAGCAGCTAAGAGAGCAGCAGTGATGGTTCCATAAACTCTATCTGTTGCATTATCAGTATCTTCCATAGCACCTAATAGTCCATCGCCATCAAAGTCTGCTTCGCCTTCTACTAACACTGGGTGATTAGCAGAGACATCACTCTTTTGGAAATTTGTACTAAAAATAAGACCAACGATAATTAAACTAAAAATCATAAATCTGAGGAATCTTTTCCTCTGAAAGCTAAATTTCTCCATTAGAGATCTCCCTTCAAAATTTTAACAAAAATACCTGGTCATTTATATTTTTAAGAAATTTAAGAGTTAACTTAGTATTACTTAGCAAACACACACCTTAATTAGTTATTAAGTACTATGAACAGAAGTAATATTGATTATGTGTTGATTTCACAAATTGATTTGAGAAAAGATTTAATAGCGGTAATTATAGCGATTAACATAATTTATGAGAAGCAATATTAGGAGAAAATTTTTAGAGATTAATTAATATAAGCAAAATAAATAGCTAAAAACTTTAATAATACTATGAAAAATGGTTAAATTCTCTGTAAATAATAAGTATTTGTTTTATACAATAAGGTAAACTAAAGTGTTTTTAAGCGCTATTTTAAGCGCTATTTATTGCTCTATAGGCTAAATAAGCTAAATAAAATTTATGGCTAAAATAAAAATTAAACAACAAAGCTTTCCTAAACGCTGTGATATTTGCCACCAAACAGATCTTTTTGATGCAGAAAATAATGTTTGTTCTAGGTGTGTTTTAGTAAAAGATTTAACTTCAAAGGCATATGAGTCCTCAACTAGAGCAAATCCTAGCTCTATGACAATAATAACTGCTGGAAATATTGAGCTTATGACTTTAATACAAATAGGTGCAATTGTTTTTGCTTTAATAGCTGCTTTTGTTGAAATAAGGACAATTCTACTTACAGGGCCTATCTTAAGCTCTATAGGGGGTGTTATTGCTTGGACTAGCTATCAATATCGTAGCCGCTTAGGTATGGTTTGGGGTTTATCAGCAGTAGCTATTACTCTTTTTTGCTTAGGCTTAATATTAATTTTTGAATGGTCGCCTAGCGATGCACAGACCCCTATTCAAATAATAGGGCTTATTTATACAATCTTAATTTTACCTATAACACTTACCATTTTATTACACTTAAGACGTAAAAACCCTAAAGGTACTTTTAAGCTAAGAGATGAAAAGCCTAAAGATTTTTAACCTAAAGCTTAAGAAACTAAACTTAATCCTCATCAGGTATATCAAAAATAATAGTTTCCCCATCAACAGGGTCGCTTTCTAGGCGAAATAGCACATAAGTTAAGTCATCGTGTTGAGGAGCATCACCAACAAAGTTTTCAATTTCTCTATAAAGCTGTTTAGAAAGTTCATCTAAAGATAGAGTACGGTTTTCTTGTAAAAATGAGATTAAACGTTGTTCGCTAAACTCTTCTTCGCTAGAATTTGTTGCCTCTGTTACTCCATCGGTGTAGAGGCAAACTAAATCTCCATCATCTAAAAAAGTTTCTTCAAACTCATAATTAACACGTTCAAACATTCCTAAACAAAAACCACCTTTTTCCAGTCTAATAACCTTACCACCCTTTTTAATCACTACTGGAGAGTTATGACCTGCATTAATTGAGGTAAAAGATTTTGAATGTTTGTTAAATAAACCATAGAAAAATGTAATATAGCTGTAAGATGGAGTACTACGACAAATAACTTTATTAATACGACCTAGGGCTTCAAGTAGATCGGGTTGTTCAATAGTTGCTCGAAAAGTTGCTTGTAATGTAGATACCAGTAATGCCGCAGGAATACCTTTTCCAGAAACATCAGCAATACAAAACCCAATACTACTTGGATTACTTATAACAAAATCAAAGTAATCTCCCCCTACTGTATGACAAGGAATATTGACCCCAACAATCTCTAAACCTTCGCTAGAAGGGGGTTCTTGAGGAAGAATACGCTTTTGAATGATTGCTGCTACTTCTAGTTCTTGTTCTAAGCGTTGTTTTTCTAAATGTTCAGCTAAAAATCTAGCTTGTTCAACTTTAATTGCTGCTACTGATGCAATCGTAGTTAAAACTCTTAAATCGTCTTCGCTAAAACGCCGCTCATAAGGATTATCTACATAAATCATTCCTAAGACTTGTTCATGAAGGGCTAGAGGTACAGCCATACAAGAACGCATTCCAGCAAGTACAATAGATTGAGCACCTGCAAAACGGTCATCTTGTTGAGCATCAGAAGTTAAAACAGATTTTTGTTGCATTACCATTTCAGAAATATGACGGCTTATTGCTACTTCTGGAGTTTGTCCTGTTGTTGGTGGGACACGGTAACGAGCAACTTTACAAATTAAGTCAGAATTATTTTTATCTGTTAATAATAAAAATCCACGATCAGCTTGGATATTTTCAAACACTATATCTAGTATATTTTCTAGTAATTGATCAAGTGACCAATCAGAAAGCATTAGACCTACTTTGCTTACTAAAGCTAGTAAATCGCGTTGTTGTGCATGGTCAACAAAATCTTTAGCTGCTTTTCTTTGTAATTGCTTATCAGAAAGAAGTTGTGTAGAAGAAGGAACTAAAACACGTGACATCCTTGTTCCAGGCTCAGGCCCAAGAGTAACTTCTGGACTCTGACTAGTTTGATTATGGAAAATAACACTAGTCTTAGTACTAGCACCTTCAGCAGATTCTTTATAGTAATGAAGTTCTGTTTCGCCTATTCTAATACGATCTCCAGGCAGTAGGTTTATTTCCCTAGTTACCCTAGACTCATTATAGTAAGTTCCATTTTGGCTACCTAGATCAGTTAAACAGTAATTATCCCCACGCAGTTCTAAAACCGCATGAATACGAGAGGCAAAAGAGTCATTAATATTTATATCAGCGCGGCTAGAACGGCCAATGGTTTGTTTACCTTGGTTAAGCCAAACCGTGCGCGGGGGCAGTCCAGGTGAATAAATAATAAGATAGTACATGGATTTTTGAGGGTTCCTCTTGAAAATCTCAGAAGCAAGTTGCAAGTATAGCAAAATTTTCTTAGAAAGTGGCTCTATTTTTGAAAAATTAAGGCATAACAACTAACTTTTTAGCGGTTATGCCTTAGGTGTGATTAATAGATTTTTCTTTCCAAGTTTTTACCCTTGAAGTTAAAAAACTTAGCTTATACGTGCTTCTACACTATCCCAGCAAATATTGGAGAAAAATGCCTCAATGTATTTGGCTCTTTCTGCTGGTTTATAATCAACCATAAAAGCATGTTCCCAAATATCCATAACCAGTAGAGGACGAAAACCTGCTGGATTTCCTTCTTCGTGAAGTGTAATCCAATGATTAGAAAGATTACCATTAGTAGGGTCTTGGTAAAGAATTGCCCAGCCTACTCCGCGCATTGTTCCAACTTTAACAAAATCTTCTTTCCAGCTATCATAGCTACCAAAAACATTATCAAGTTGAGCACGTAGTTTAGAATCACTAGCTAGTTCTTTAGGGCTTTTTGTCATATTACCAAAGTAATATTCATGTAAACGCATTCCATTATATTCAAATCCTAAACGGCGCTTTAGTTCTGCATATTCTGGTGTCCCGCCTTTGCCGGTTTTTAGCATTTCACTGATCTTTTCATTAAGTAAATTGGTATTAGTTACATAACCAGCATAAAGCGCAAAGTGAATTTCTAGCTGTTTATCTGAAATACCATTAAGACTAGAAAGATCAAAGGTTTTCTTTTCATAGGCTTTATTTCCGCTAGACATAAATTATCCTCCAAATTATTTTATTTGCTTTAAGATTAATATATTACTGCTACTTAGGAAAAAGCCATACTAGCTGAAAAATTTTTCCCAAACAACCTTTCTCAGCACT
The DNA here is from genome assembly GCA_016213785.1 of Acidobacteriota bacterium. Lineage (GTDB taxonomy): Bacteria > Acidobacteriota > Blastocatellia > Chloracidobacteriales > JADJPF01 > JADJPF01. The sequence continues at coordinate 93,665 of JACQZQ010000104.1, read as the reverse complement.
ATTTAAGATAAACAAACCATTCTATTAAGCCATAAATTAGGGTTTTGATACCCTTAAAACTAGGGGCGAGGATAACGTACTTTAGCCTTTGAGCGAATGCCTCCTCTAGGCGTAAATTCACCTATTACTTCTGCCCAAACTGGTTGGCAAGCTGTTACAAAATCGTTTAATACACGGTTTATAACATTTTCATAAAAAATTCCTATATTTCTATACTCCAAAAAATATTGCTTAAGAGATTTTAGTTCAACACAATATTTATCTGGCTCATAGCGAATAGTAATTGTACCAAAGTCTGGGAGTCCTGTTTTAGGGCAAATTGAGGTAAATTCAGGGATTTCTATTTCAATTTCATAGCCCTTAAATTGATTAGGCCAGCAATCAATTGCTGGTAATACTGCGTCTATTCCTGCTTTAGCTTCTTTTTCTGTATATCCTGTAGACATTCTTAAGCTTTCTCCTTATTCTCTTTAATTTTAGTCTTTAACAAACTAAATAGATTAGGATATATAAGAGAGTCTATCAAGTAGACTGCGGATTTTGGGCTTAAATTTAACTAGAGAAAATTTTATGAAACAAACAATATTATTTTTAATTTTTTTTATCCTAGTAAGTATAATTGCCTGTAGTAGCGCACAAAAAATAGATAGTAAAAAGCTTACAATTGCTGCTGCTGCTAATGTTGAGCCTGCTTTTAAGGAAATTGCTAAAGAATTTCAGCTAGAAACAGGCGCAGAAGTTGTTTTTAGTTTTGGTGCTAGTGGAATGCTTGCCAAACAAATTGAGAATGCCGCCCCTTTTGATTTATTTGTTTCAGCAGATGTTAAAACTGTTGAGGCTTTAGAGGCTAAAGGCGAGATTCTACCTGGTACTAAAAGAATTTATGCTCGTGGAAAACTAGTTTTGACTTGGCCTCAAAATATAAAACTAGTCCCTTTAGCTTTAGAAGATATAGTAAAAGAAGACTTTAGGAGAATTGCAATAGCTACACCTGATATTGCACCTTATGGAGCTGCTGCTAAGGAAAGCTTACAGAATTTGGGTGTCTGGGAAAAGCTTGAACCTAGAATTGTCTATGGTGAAAATGTAAGTAGTGTTTATCAATATATTAAAACTGGTAATGTTGAGCTTGGATTTATTCCTATGTCACTTATTAAGCCTGGAGAAAATTTTCTTGCTGTTGATGAAAAGCTTCATAAACCTATAAATCAAGCTTTAGGGGTTGTAAAAAAGAGTAAACAAATAGAACTTGCTAAGGATTTTGACAGGTTTCTTACAGGACAAAAAGCACAACATATTTTAGAGAAATTTGGTTATAGCATTCCTTAATAAATAGTTTCTATTTATAAATATCGTTTATTTTGACAAATTTCCAAAAGGTTTTCTAGTTGTTTTAACTCTTCTTCTGTCTTAGATTTAAGAACTTTGGATTCTTCTTCTATTTTAGTTTTTTGTTGTCTTGTAGTACGTTTTTTATTTTGAATTTCTTGTTCTATTTTTCTTTCTTTTGCAGTAACTTTATTTATATAGCTAATACGATTAATAACTAATGGAATTACTAGTGCAAGAGCCGTTGATAAAAGTAAAATTATGATTGTATTTAAGTAATTAATATGTATTGGTGAGGGCATTAGTAAAGATTTTGGAGAGATAAAGAGCACTAGGCAAACTATTAAAACTAAAGAAAATAGGTTTAATAAAACATAACCGCCACAACCTATATTCCAACTTGTATGAAGTAGTTTTAACTGTTTTTTTTCTTGGGCAAGTGCTGCTATTGGTAATTCTAAGTCTTTTATATCGCGTACTTTATTGGCATCTTGTTGAGTTAGAAAACTACGTTTTTCTGAAATACGATCTTTTAAGTATTTTTCTGAGATTTGAAAAACATTATTATGGCACTCACTTGCTTGAAGTATAAGTTCTAAATAGTTGAAAATATGGCTATTAGGATAGCATTCTTCTAAGCTTGCAAGAGTTGTTATAGATTTTGAAAGATTATAGCCTGCTCCAAATTGTTTTGCTGTAGCAATAGCTTTTTTTAGATTAGTAATTAAGCTTAAAGTTTCTTCTTTTTGTTCTTGGCGAAGTTTAGCAAAAAATTGATTAAGCTCTGTTTGTAGATGGTCAAAGTGAGTATCTAGAATTGCTATACCCCAAAATGTCCAATCACATTTAATTGCATTACGTAGTGCTAAAAAGGTACTTTCCTTATCTTGAGTTAAGGCTTTATATTTAGCTAATTGATACCAAAATCTAGCTAGTAATGGATATTCTTGAGTAGCGCGTTCAGTAAGTTCAATAGCTTTTTCTAGTTCATCTAAGGCATAGCAACCAATAGCTAAATGTGAAAAAGCTAAAGCTTTTTGGTAATCAGTATCAGCAAATTTACGTGCAAACTTAAAATTTACAAGCGCTGTTTCAGAATCATCTTCTATTACCCCAATAAAACCTAAGTATTGATAAGCAAAATAGTTAGTACGATTATTAGCAAGTACGTTATTAATTTGCTCTTTAGCAAAACTATATTCTCCTATTTCAAAGCACTTAATAGCTTCTTTAAAGCTTTGTTTAGTTGGGTCATTTAGTGAATCTACAAGATTTTGGAACGCTTTTTTAGATGTGTGGGTATAAGGCTCCATTACCCATCTAATTTGAGAAAATTCTAGTCCTAAATAGTCTGTAATTTGCTGACACTTTTCTGCAATGTTTTCTTTAGTATTATAGTTAAATTTTTCAATTAGATAGTTAAGTTCAACTTCTTGTTGTTTTAGCTCTTCAAGAGTCTCCGGGCTTGCTAATGCTTGTCTATGAATAACACGGTCAATACTGTTTTGAAAAGTTTTTTGAAGTAGTTTTTCTAAAGCATCAAGAGATGATTGGTTAGCTTTCCATCCAATCAAGCTAGATTGTGAACCAAAAGAAGATAGGGCTTCTAAGCTATTGGTTTTAATGTTTTTAGTGCCTAAAAATTTTTCTTGAAACCTCAACTAGTTCTCCTACTATAAGCTAATCAACTAAATTTTTTAGCTTTGTGCAGCAGAAACCACAACACGAAACCCAAAAAAGTGACTTTTAACACTAGGAGTAGACCTTAAGCGAGCCGCAGAGCGACAATTATGTGCATGATGATACCAAGAACCTCCTCTTAAAACACGTCTAGAAGCATCTCCACCGCTTTCCCAAGCGCTACCATCAATAGGTGCACCATTATAATTATCATGCCAAATATCTTGACACCACTCATAAACATTTCCATGCATATCATAAAGTCCAAAGGCGTTTGCTACTCCCATTGTGCCTACTGGAGTAGTGCTATTACGAAATTGGCCTTTAGGAGCAGAACCGTAAGGAAAGTTTCCATTGTAATTAACAATATCTGTTGTAATAGTATCACCAAAAGCAAAAGGGCTATTTTGACCAGCACGAGCGGCATATTCCCACTCTGTTTCGCTAGGTAGGCGGTATTCTCTACCAGTATAAGATGAAAGCCTGGCACAAAATTCTATTGCATCTTCCCAAGACACTTGTTCAACGGGTAAGACATTACCTTGAAATTGAGAGGGTTGAGGAGGGATAAGACGATAAATAGGCGGCCAATTAGCAACTAAAAACCATATTGTTTGGGTAATTAAGTATTTACTCATATAAAACCCAGCAACAGTTGCTTTGTGTTGTGGGCCTTCAGACATCTCTCTTTTAGCTTCGCTAAAAGGTGATCCCATAGTAAATGTTGCAGGCGGAATATAAACTAGATCCATTTTTATACTATCGCTTAAATCTTCAGTAAAATAATGAACTTGGCTACTTTTACGCTCTTTTACTTTACCATTACCTAGTAAAGTAACTAGGTTAAAAGTTAGGGCTTGAGTTAGCTGTACAGAAGGAAGTTCCATATCGCTAACAGTTTCGCCTACTACATTAGGATCTGGGATTATGGCCGAGGCTCCTAGAGAAGGTAGAGATTCTAGAAAACTACCTACTTTAGGTTCTGCTAAACCTAGTCCTACTTTAGGAGATTCTGCTTTTGCTTGTGGTAAAAATTGGCCTAAAGCTGTATTGGTTTGAGTAGGCTCTGAAAAGGGTTTTGCAAAAGGAGATGAGCGTGGTATAGCAGAATGTTCTTTACTAGAAGAAGGTGTAAATAAAGGATTGGAAGGAGAAAGAGCAATTAATTGTCCTGATGAAGGTAGCGCCATCATGCCTGGAACTAGGGTTGCTGCTGTTCTTAAAGCTATGCGCATTTCTGTTGCTGATTGATAGCGAGTATCAGGATCTTTTCTTAAAGCATAATAAACTACTTGACGCAGTGGCTCAGGGATAGAGTTAGATAGTGGGGCTGGCTCATTCATTATAATAGACCTAAGTAGGGTTACAGTATCTTTAGATGGAAAAGGAAGACTGCCAACTAATAGCTGATAAAAAATTACCCCTACTGACCATAAATCGGAGCGTTCTGAGCGTTTACCATCAAAAGCTTCAGGCGACATATAAGCAGGAGTGCCAGCAATACCACCAGAATGCGCACTAGACTTAAGCACTCTAGCTAAACCAAAGTCAGCAAGTCTAGGGACTTCGCCTTGTAGAAGTATATTGGCAGGTTTTAAGTCTCGATGAATAATTTTTTTAGAGTGAAGATGTTCAAGGCCAGCAAGTATTCCTATAGAAATAGAAACAGCAGATTCTAAAGAAGGTGAGCTACCTCCATGTTCTTTCATCCAGCTATCTAAAGAGCCATCAGGTGCATATTCGCTAGCAATTACTACCTGACTATCATAAATATCTGCTTCAATAATTGGAAGGACATTAGTATGACCACCAGCTTGTGCCCATAATTGGGATTCTTGAGAAATGGCATTTAGGTCAGGTTCATCATCAAGCAACAATTTTAATGCTACTTTAGTAGTGGCTAATGCTCCACGTCGTTCAGCTAACCAGACAACCCCAAATCCCCCGCGTCCAAGTTGGCGAATTAGGGTGTAAGGGCCTATTTGTTCATTTGGGCGAGGCATAATTTATCGTTTACGCTCCATGGTTGCATAAAAATTAATTGCCAAAGGTCTTAAAACTTTTATTAAGATTTAGTTAATCAAACAATTCTAACTTATTATTGATAAGTAGCCAAGATAAGAATAAAGAAGTTGGCTTACGTAGGAATAAAATAAAGGCACTTACCTTAAGTTTAATTCTAGGGTTTATAAAAATTTTTCTAAAAAAACACTTTTAACTTTTTAGAAACTTTTGATAAGGAGGGTTAAAGACTTAAACTTTTTCTACAAATAGTTGAAACTGGCCTGTAAAATCAAGAGAGATATTTATTCCAACGCTACCATGACGATTTTTACGGATCATTAAAGTTAAGGAACTTTTGGCTGATAATGCGTCTGATTTTAATTCTTTATCTTTAGTAAGTTCTAGTACTGTTTCAGCAAAATATTCATAATCAACAGATTTACTTGAACCTGATTGGGATACTACAGATGGATGAGTGCCTGTTTGTTGAGCTTTATCCATAGGAGATCGATTCTTATGGCTAAGTAGTAGAACTGGACTAGAAAGTCTAGCGGCAAGTTCAGATGCACAACGTATGCCACTTGCAATAAAATCCTCAGAGCCTTTAGCAAAATCTACTTCTGGCCGTGACCAAAATTGTAACGAGTCTATAACTACTAAGATACGGTTACTACCTGCCCAATCGCGTAAACTAGTTGATACTTCAATAATTTGATTAATAGATACACTACAAGAAGTAGCATCCATAATAGCTAGAGTAGGCGATTGATCTATAGTTTGTTTAGCTAAATAAGCAATAGCATTAGCACTAAGTTCGCCTGTTTTTAGCCGTTCTAAAGCTGTTTTAGTTGTTCTAGCAATCAGCCTACGAAACAGTTCTAGAATATGAGTTTCAGTTGAAACAAAAAGAGCCGGAAACCCACACATACTAGCTATTTGTAAGGCTAGAGCGGTTTTACCTACGCTAGTTCCTGAATGCAGAATATGTAGACCTGGTGAAAGATAGCCTCCTAACATCATATCTAGAGTCTTAAAGCCTGTTATTGGGCCACTAGGTCTTCCGCTAGCGCGTGCTGCTGCAACTGCTTCACTATCAGAAATTAACTGATCTACTAGGTCTTTAATAAGAACAGTGTTAGGAACAAGCGCCTCTGCCATAACCCTACCTTTCAAACATACTTTTAGAATTAAGCTTTATCACCTAAATGCAGTGCTGCAATACCGCCTGTAAGGTTAAAATAATTAACATTTTTATATCCAACATTTTCCATCATTTTTACTAGACCTTTTTGGTCAGGGAACTTTGCTACAGAGGCAGGCAAATAGCTATAAGCAACCGAAGAACCAGAAATAGCCCCTCCAATTAAAGGTAAAATATTATTAAAATAAAATAGGAAAAGTTCTCGAAATATTGGAATAACTGGTTGAGAAAATTCTAAAATAGCAACACGTCCGCCAGGTTTAATAATTCTATAAAATTCCTTAAGCCCTAAGTTAAAGTCTGCTAAGTTTCTAAGACCAAAAGCACAGCTTATTGCCTCAAAGCTTTTATCAGCAAAAGGTAAGTTAAGTGCATCTGCTTCAAGTAAAACTATAGGATGATTTTTAACTTTCTTTTTACCTATAACTAGCATTTGGTGACAAAAATCTACGCCAATAGTAGGAGCATGTTTACCTAGTTCTAAAGATAAATCTGCTGTTCCACAACAAACATCAAGAGCACGTGCTTGAGGTTTATTTAAGACATCTACTAGTTTTTGCGCCGTAAATCTTCTCCAACGCTTATCAATATTGATAGAAAATAAATGATTAAGTAAGTCGTAGTAAGGAGCTATGTTAGTAAAAAGATTTCTAATTTGTTTAGCTTTTTCATTTCCTTGACTTAGAAGTACATCGTTGCTCATAAATTTTATGGTTTACTTTTGAGTTTGTTCTTTACTAGGTTGTGTTATAGAAGCATCAGTTTTATTAACTGTTTTGTTAACTGCTTCATCTAAAAGAAGCTCTACTTTACCTAATTTTTTAAGATTTGTTTCAAGCTCACTTGCCTTACCTAAAACACTAACCATTAGATTATCTGTTAAGAAATATTTAGTTGCTACTTCTTGTAAATTTTCTATAGAAATACGAGAAACTATTAAGGAGAAATCTTTAATGTAGTTAGAACCTAGGTTATAGTTTTCAAGCTCTGCCCAACGAGCAACTAATTCTGTATTACTATTAATATTGTTATAGTATTCTTGCTGTAATTTTTCTTTAGCTTTTTGTAAGTCTGCTTGGTCTATTGAGTTAAGTTTTTTACTCTCGTCAATAATTGCAGATATTGTATTTGCTGCATTTAGATTGGTTGCAGAGGCAGAAACTAAAAATGTGCTGGATAATTTTCTAGCAGATAAACTCGCTTGAGCTTTCCATTCAGGGTGTTTAGCTAGACGATCATTAAAAATATCAATTAATAATTTAGCTGCCAAATAGTTAGGGTCTGTACGTTTTATAGTCAAAAATCCGAGTCTAATTTCAGCCTCATTTGAACTGGCAGAGTCTTTTAGTTTTATATTAATACCATTTTGGGTAGTTGGAGGTACAAAAGTATAGGGTGGGGGGGTTCCTTTACGCCAACCGCCTAGACCTTTTTTTACTTCTGGTAAAACTCTTTCTGGAGTAATATCTCCAGCAATAATAAACACAGAATTATTAGCAAGATAAAAACGATTATAGAAATCAAGAATATCTCCACGTGTAATTTTACTTATACTTTGTTTTGTACCAATTATATTATGACCATAAGGGTGAGAGCCATAAAGGTTATTATAGAATTTATCATCAAGATTATTTGAGGGGCTTTCAAATTCTTTTAGACGTTCAACTTTAAGTTGATCTACTTCAGCTTGAGGGAATTTAGCTTGTGTAAGCATTTGATTAAGTAACTTAAGCATAGCTTCTAACTTATTACTACTTCCTAGCATACGAACTTCTGTAGAATCCCAATAGGTATTAATTTCTAATTTTGCTCCAATATATTCAAGTTCTTCTCTAAATTGTTCACCTGTAAAATCATTAGTTCCGCGATAAATCATTTGTGATGTAAGATCTGCAAGCCCTGCTTTATTAATTACATCAAATGTTGCACCACTTTTAATAACTATATGAATTGCAACTCCTCCAGTACTAGTACGAGGCAATATAATTACTGGCAGTCCATTAAGCAGTTTATCGCGGGATGGAATTATTTGACTTGTAGTAGTTTGTGAGTAAGTTAATGTAGGAAACAAAAGAATAGTCAAGAGACAAACATATAAAACTAGTTTTCTCAAAGCTATTACCTCCAAAATAAGAAGCTATATTTTTATAAGGCTAGTAGTTTGGAGAAGTTTAGCCTTCACTAACCATTCTAGTCAACCTTCGGCTGGTATTTAATAAGCTCTTAAGTTTTATAAATAAGTTTAATTTAATTACGTAGGCTTTGTATAGGAGCAGGGATTAAGCCTCCACGACGTACAAAATTAGCTGCTGAAAATTGATTAACTGCCATAACGGGTGCACTTCCCAGTAAGCCTCCATATTCAACCATATCGCCTACGTTTTTGCCTGGAACAGGAATTATTCTTATTGCAGTAGTTTTATTGTTAACTACTCCTATCGCTACTTCATCGGCAATAATGGCTGAGAGTGTTTCAGCAGAAGTAGTTCCAGGAACAGCTACCATATCAATTCCTACAGAACATACAGAAGTCATAGCTTCTAGTTTTTCTAGATTTAATGCACCAAGTTTAACGGCCTCAATCATTGCATGGTCTTCAGAAACAGGGATAAAAGCGCCGCTCATTCCGCCTACATGGCACGATGCCATTGCACCGCCTTTTTTTACTGCATCTGTAAGCATTGCTAATGCTGCGGTTGAACCTGGAGCACCAGTGCGCTCAAGTCCCATAGCTTCTAGGATTTCTCCAACGCTATCACCAACAAGTGGAGTAGGAGCAAGGCTAAGATCAATAATTCCAAAAGGTACACCTAAACGTCGTGCTGCTTCTCGTCCAACTAGCTCACCTGCTCGGGTAATCTTAAAGGCAGTGCGTTTAATTACTTCTGCTAGAGTTCCTAAATCACAATTTCCTGCTAATTTTACAGCATGAGCGACTACACCAGGGCCGCTAACTCCAACATTAATAATGGCTTCAGGTTCACCTATGCCATAAAAAGCCCCTGCCATAAAGGGATTATCTTCTACTGCATTAGCAAAAATCACAAATTTTGCACAACCAATTCCACCACGATCTGCCGTTCTTTCTGCAAGATGTTTAAGTATATGACCTAGTGAAACTATTGCATCCATATTTATACCAGAACGAGTAGTTGCAACATTAACCGAGCCACAAAGCCTATCAGTTACAGACAAGGCTTCTGGAATTGAAGCAAAAAAGCTACGTTCACCATTGGTCATTCCCTTATGTACAAGGGCTGAGAAGCCACCAATAAAATCTACTCCTACATCTTTTGCCACAGAGTCAACGGCACGGGCTAGTTTTACATAATTTAAATCTATAGAAGACTCACCAACTAAAGAAAGCGGAGTAACCGCAATTCTTTTATTGGCAATGGGAATACCATATTCAAGGGCTATTTGTTCAACTATAGGAACTAAACGAGATGCTAGAGTTTTTATTTTAGTTACGACTCTATCGCATACTCTATCCATAGAGCTATCAGAACAATCTCTTAAGGAAATGCCAAGGGTAACAGTTCTAATGTCTAGATGTTCCATCTCGGTCATCATTACGGTTTCTAGTATTTCTTGAGGGGAAAAAATCATTAGTGTTTGTCCTAAAATTTAAGTTTTTCTTTTATTGTTTCTAAAAAAGGTTTTTGTGGATTTTTATGCTCTTCCGTAGGTGCTTCGGTAAAATCAGAAAGATAGTCTTTGGTTTCTTCATCCGCACTTGCTCCATTACCAAGAATAACAACAGTACCTATTTTTTTGACCTCTTTAACAGCATCAGAAAAAGCTTGCGAAAATTCTATTGCACTAGAAAAACGGTTTTCGGGTAATTTTTCTAGTGCACGTAAAATCACTGACTCTATAGGTTTAGGGATATTTTCAAGCTTAGGAACAGAAGCCTCAACATGCATTAAGATTATTCCTAAAGAACTGGCCTTATCAAAAGGCAAATGTCCGCTTACCATTTCATAAAGAGTTATTCCCATTGAGTAAATATCTGTTCGTTCATCTAAAGGATTGCCTTGACAGTGTTCAGGAGACATATATTGTAGAGTTCCTGTAATAATCCCTTTACTTGTAATAGTATGTAAATAAGATTCGCCTTCGCTACCATGAAGCATTTTAGCAATACCAAAATCTACTAATTTAACTATTTCAGGTTGTTGTTTTTGTGAAATTAAAATATTTTGAGGCTTAAAATCACGATGAATTATTTTTTGTTGATGGATTGCTTGTAATGCTTTAGCAATTTCTTGAAGAATATAATCAATTTTTTCTAAACTTAAAGTTTGGGTTTTCATTATTGATTTTAAGCTTTGTCCATCAATATAGTCAGTAATTAAATAAGGATAAGCTTCATCACTAATTCCGCTATCTAGAATATGTATGATATTTGGATGAGATACTTTTTTAAGTAATCCCACTTCACGTTGAAAATACTGATATTGAGTTTGAGCATAAGGATCAAACTCATTAACTGTTAGCACCTTTACAGCTACTAATTGATTATTACTAAGATCAATAGCTTTATAAACTACTCCTGAGCCACCTTTACCTATTACAGAAAGGATTTTATACCGTCTACCAAGGATTGTGTTAGTTGAGAGAAACTTTACCCCATAGAATCTCCTTATTTTATATTAACAATTCTTAAGAGGAAATGCCTAGACCTTTCCAAGAATTACGGTTATGCCAATTAATTTCTACTTTACCAAGTTTTGCTAACTTAAACCATTCTTCAAACTCTTCTTGTCTTAAATAAAAAGCTGTTGGGGCAATAAGATGATCTAAGACGATTGAATAGATATCACGAAAATTTAACTTAGAAATATAGAAAAGATAATCATTATAGAAAAGATACTTAGCTAAATTAGGAAAAAGTAAATTAATGGGACGGTAAATAAATTTTACAAGTGGATAAAGGATAAAAAATGTTAAAGACCAAGAAAAAGCTTGTAGTAACACTCTAGGCATTTTTGAAGTTATGTTTTTTCTTATAGGGTTAAGAAAGTAAATAATCCACCAATTATTTTCTCTTCCATAAACCCAGGCAGAAATTGCTCCACCTTGGTTTAATACTTTAATCAAAGATAGAAAACCTCCCTTAGGGTCTGGTAAATGGTGCAAGACCCCTACAGAGTAGATGTAATCAAATTGTTTTGGAAAAGGAAGATTATATATATCTGCTTGAATAATATGCACATTAGCGGATTGTCGATTGTTAAGAAAAGCTACTTCTACGGCTTCACTTAAATCTATTCCAATTATTTCTTTTGCTTCAAAACGTGCTGAACACCAGCAATGCCGCCCCTTTCCACATCCTGCATCTAGAATGAGTTTATCCTTAAAAAATTCTTTATTTACAGGCTTAATCCAGTCCAAGAATTGTTGTTCATAAATTGGGTCTATATGAGAAAAAGCTTTCCAAGAATAGCCAAATCCTAAGGCTGTTTCTTGTTTATCTAAAGATAGATTATCTGGAAGCAGTCTAGGAATACCATTAATTATAGGGAATTTTCTTTGGCATTTTTCACAGACTAGGTTGCCTGACATAATTTCTTGGTCTTCTTTAACTATATCAGTTAAATTTAGTGAACTATGGCAATAAAGACATTCTATGTAATCAAGTAAACGAGATTTCATTTTTTATTGCTCCAGCAAAAGACTGGTTTTAAGTATAGACAATTGTATTTTACAGGAAAGATTTTAATTATTTTAGGTTTGTTTTAAGTGCTAAGATAATTTTTAGACCAAAGTTGAAACATCATCAATGTCCAAAGCAATTTACGGTTATCTTTTTTTCCTTCCAGATGATCGCTAAGTAATTTACTAGTAAAATTTGGGTTAAAAAAGCCTTCACGTTTAATTTTTTCTGCTTCAAACTCATGCTTAAATTCTTCTCTTAGCCCACCTAAAATTAGTTTAGCAACAGGAATACCAAAGCCTTTTTTTCTTCTATTAATAATTTCACTAGGGATTTTACTAGTTAAACTACGTTTTAATATATATTTAGTCTTAAGCCCATTAAGCCTTAAATATTCTGGAAGAGAGCAAACATATTCAGCAAAAGTATGGTCTAGAAAAGGAGAGCGTGCTTCTAGAGAACATGCCATACTAGTACGGTCTACCTTAAATAAAATATTATCCGTTAAATAGCAATTAAAATATTGATAGGTTAAACGGTTAAGTGGGCTATCTTGGGCATGTTCATTTTCTAGTTCTGTTAATTTAGAGTAGGGGTTAAACCCTGCTAGTTCACGATTTACATCACTAGAAAAAAGCTCTTGTTGCTCATCAGGAGTAAAAGAACCAATCCAAGCTTGATTACGCATAGGGTTTTGGTAACGTGCTCCCTTTAGAAACTGCTTAATCTTAAAATCTAAGCTAAAATTATCAGTAGAAACCGGTAAGAGATTTGCTGCCCAAGAAATAGCTGCTTGAAAGGGTTTTGGCACATGTTCATAGATATTTGCTACTCTAAATGCAGCAAATGTTGGATAGCCTGCAAAAAGTTCATCTCCACCATCTCCACCAAGTGCAACTGTAACTTTTTGACGAGTAAATTTAGCTAAAAGAAATGTTGCCATTAAAGAACCATCTCCAAGAGGTTCATCCATATAACTTGTTATTTCTGGCAAAACATCAGAAAGTGCAGCTAAATTAAAAGCATGTTCAGAGTGATCTGTATCAAAATGGTTTGCTACCATTCGAGCATAATGTGATTCATCAAATGATTTATCTTCAAATGCTATAGAAAATGTTTTGATTTGCTTACTAGGTATTAATTCAGCCATCATTGCTACAATAGCCGAAGAATCTATTCCGCCTGATAGAAAGACACCTAAGGGAACATCACTAATAAGTCTTAACTTTACAGCTTCTTTTAAGCGTTTAAGTAATTCTTCAGAAATTTCCTCTTCAGTAGTTGATGTAATTGAGCGAAATTGTGGATCCCAATAACGAGAGATTTTTATTTCACCTTTTTCATAAATTAAGTAATGTGCTGGAGGAAGTTTTCTTATGTGCTTAAACATAGAATGAGGCCAAGGTACATATTCATAAGCAAGATAGCGGCTTAGGCTACGTAAGTCTAGCTCTTTACTGACTTTAGGGTGAGCAAAAAGAGCTTTTGGCTCAGAGGCAAAACAAAAATCTCCATTACAATGTGCATAATAAAGGGGTTTTTCTCCAAAACGATCACGTGCTAAAAATAGGCGTTCTTTTTCTTCATCCCAAAGCGCAAAAGCAAACATACCATTAAAATACTTAAGACAGTCTTCACCATATTCTTCATAAGCATGAATAATAACTTCTGAGTCACTTTTAGTAGCAAAATTATGACCAAGGGTTTTTAACTGTTCGCGTAAGGGGTGAAAATTATAGATTTCTCCATTAAAAACAAGCCAAATAGAGGCATTTTCGTTAGTAATAGGCTGGTGACCGCTTTCTAAATCAATAATACTTAAGCGGCGATGACCAAGAGCTATAGAAGCATTTACATAGTAGCCTTCATCATCAGGGCCACGCAAACGCAAGGCTTTAGCCATATTTTGCACTTGCTCTCTTAGTGCATTACCTTTTTCAGTTATATATCCACAAATGCCACACATCTACTTTGTTTTTAAGGATTGGAATTAGAAGGCAAATTTACAGTTTTTGCAATAGTATAAGTTTTTTTACCTTGAGATTCATGGTAGGTTCGGATAATTAATTCTGCTATTAGACCTACCATAATAAATTGCACTCCTACTAAAAATAGGAAAACAGCTAGTAAAATCAATGGATTACGATGTACATAAACTTCATGTATAAATTTATCATATAAAGTAGCTACTCCTGCTAAACTAGCTCCAAAACATAGAATTAAGCCAATTGTGCCAAATACATGAATTGGTCGTTTAGCATAATCACCTAAAAATTTAACTACCATTAAATCAAGAAAAACTTTTACTATACGAGAAAGCCCATATTTACTTTTTCCAGCTACTCTAGGATGGTGGTTAACAGGAATTTCTGTAACCCTAGCACCTTCTAGAGCACAAAAAGCAGGAATAAAACGGTGCATTTCTCCATAAAGGCGAACATTTTTAACAATATCTGCTCGATAAGCTTTAAGACTACAACCATAATCGTGTAGGTAAACGCCTGTTACACTAGAAATTAAACGATTAGCCATCATTGAAGGTAGTTTGCGAGTAATAAAAGTATCTTGACGTGCTCTACGCCAACCGCTTACAACATCATAACCTTCAGCTATTTTATCTAATAAATTAGGAATATCACGAGGATCATTTTGCAGATCTGCATCTAGGGGAATAATTATTTCTCCTTGTGCAACATCTATTGCCGCAGACATAGCGGCTGTTTGACCATGGTTTTTACGAAATTTAATTAGCTTAATTCTAGAATCTTTTTTAGCCAATTTTTCAAGCAACATAAAACTATTATCACGGCTACCATCATCAACATAAATGATCTCATAGTCTATTTTTATTTCTTCTAGTATTTCACTAATACGTGCTTGAAGATTTTCTAGGTTTTCCTCCTCATTATAAACAGGGATAATAATAGAAATATTAGGTCGAGATGTTTGTGTATCTAAAGTAGCTGTGGCGACTAAATCTTGCCAAGAATTAGACTTCATTAAATTTCCTCAAAATTACAAATTGCTTGATCTTCGAGATAAACAAGCGGTTAGTGGATTTATATGGTAAAGTTTTGGTTTATTTTCTCGATTATATCACAAGGAGATAATAATGCAGGTTCTGGTTACGGGAGGGGCAGGATTTATTGGATCACATGTGTGTGAGGCTCTATTAAATAGGGGCGATAAACTAATAATCATTGATGATTTAAATGATTTCTATGACCCTAAAATTAAACAGGCTAATCTAGAAGATATTGGTAAACTAGGAGAATATAAATTTTATCAGTGCGACATTCGCAATAGTCAAGAATTAAAAAATATTTTTCTTAAAGAATCGCCAGACTCGGTTATTCACTTGGCTGCAAGGGCTGGTGTTAGGCCATCACTTGCTGCTCCACTACTTTATGAAGAAGTAAATGTAATAGGCACGCTACACTTACTAGAACTTTGTCGTGAAATGCCTGTAAAAAACTTTGTTTTTGCATCATCTTCATCAGTCTATGGAATTAATAGTAAACTCCCATTTTCAGAAAATGACCCTATTGAACGGCCTATTTCTCCATATGCTACAACTAAACGATCAGGTGAATTATTAGCCTTTAATTATTCACATCTCTATAATGTCCCTATTACTTGCCTAAGATTTTTTACTGTATATGGCCCACGTCAGCGCCCTGAAATGGGGATACATAAATTTACACGTAAGATTTTTAATAATGAATTTGTAGAAGTTTATGGAGATGGTGCTTCTAAGCGAGATTACACTTATATTGATGATATTGTTGAAGGTGTTATTTCTGCCTTAGATAGGCCAAAACCCTTTGCTATTTATAACTTAGGGGACTCTGCTCCAATTTTACTAAATGAACTATTAGAAGTAATTGAGCAAGTAGTAGGAAAAAAAGCTTTGCGTAAATTCCTGCCAGATCAGCCCGGTGATGTACCTGCAACCTTTGCTAGTATTGAGCTAGCTAGAAAAGAGCTAGACTTTCAGCCTAAAGTACCATTAAAAATTGGTATAGAACGTTTTGTTAAATGGTATAGGGAGAAAATATATACGTAGGAATAAACCTATGTGTCTATGTCTAGTATAGACACATAGGTCTATCCCTACTAATTTACTGTATCGACATCACTGGTATCTATTAAGATTTCTTCTGGCTCTGGTGTTTCGCTAGTTACGCTTTGTTGTGAGGAGGTATTTTTAGGGGTTACTTTTCCTACTATTGGGGAATTAAAAGTTACAGCGATATTACCAAATACTATCTCATCTTCATCGTGTAAGGGTTGAGCTTGATGTGGGGTTAGACGAGTATTATTTAATAATGTGCCATTAAAACTACCTAAGTCTTGTAACCAGAAGTTACGACCATCTAAGGAAAATATCTGTGCATGACGACGAGATATTTTTGCGCTGGTATCAAAAAGTTCTAAATTAACATTTGGATAACAGCGTGTTTCTGGATCAGGACGACCAATTAAATTTGCATGAGAATCTAGGATAAAACAAGCAATTATGGTACGTTCCCGATAGATTAAAAGCTGTGCAGATTCTATGCTAAATTGCTGATCCTGCATAGCATATCTTTCTAAGTGAGACTCTAATTCTTCCTCACACCCAGAAGCGAAACTACTTAATGCGAAATGTAAATATTGTTGTGCTAAACGATCTGCGCCTGTTCGTTCTAGGTAGTTTACCGTTTTTTGCACAATGTTGGCTATTTGTTCTTTTTTCATAATTATTTTATATTGTTTTAGCCTAAGCGCTATTTGATTGCTCATAAGAGGTTAAACGTTTTGTATAAAGAGGAAAATTTTTACACAGTTTTTGTACTTCTACTTTAATTTTTTCTAAATTAGCATTATTTTCTGGGTTTGCTAATACATCAGCAATCCAGCTAGCAATGATTTGCATTTCTTTTTCACCCATTCCGCGTGTTGTTAAAGCAGGAGTTCCAATTCTTATACCACTTGCTACTAGAGGGGGATTTTGATCAAAAGGAATAGTATTTTTATTAACTGTAATACCAGCATGCTCAAGAGCTTTTTCTGCTACTTTACCAGTAATTCCTTTAGCAAAAACATCTACTAAAATTAAATGGTTATCTGTTCCTCCTGAAACTATACGAAAGCCTAGGTCTTTTAAGCTACTAGCTAGCGTGGCAGCATTTTTAACCACTTGCTTTTGGTATTCTCTAAAGCTAGGTTGGAGGGCTTCTAGAAAACAAACTGCTTTAGCTGCAATAACATGAACTAGTGGGCCACCTTGAACACCAGGAAACACTGCGCTATCAAGTTTTTTAGCAAATTCTTCTTTACACATTGCCATTCCGGCTCTTGGGCCACGAAGGGTTTTATGTGTTGTAGTGGTAACAAAATCCATGTGAGGTATTGGTGAGGGGTGAAGTCCTGCTGCTACTAGTCCAGCAATATGAGCAATATCAGCAAGTACATAAGCTTTTGTTTGACGTGCAATAACACCTATTTTTTCAAAATTAATAATACGAGGATAAGCGCTTGCTCCACAAATAATCATTTTAGGTTTATGTTCTTCGGCAAGTTTAGCAAGTTGATCATAATCAATTTGTTCTGTTTCTTGGTTAACACCATAAGCAGCTACATTAAAATATTTACCAGAGAAATTTAATTGATGACCATGAGTTAGGTGCCCACCATGTGAAAGATTCATTCCTAAAATACTATCCCCAGGCTTTAACATTGACATATAGACACTCATATTAGCTTGAGCACCAGAATGTGGTTGAACATTAACATGATCTGCTCCAAAGATTTCTTTGGCTCGGCTTTGTGCTAAGCGTTCTACTACATCTGTATATTCACAGCCTCCATAGTAACGACGACCAGGATAGCCTTCTGCATATTTATTAGTAAAAACTGAACCAAGTGCTTCTAAAACAGCCTCACTAACATAATTTTCTGAAGCAATCATTTCAAGCCCACTATCTAAACGGCGTGTTTCATTATAAATTGCTCTGGCAATTTCTGGGTCGGCTACATTTAATGGTTGTGCTAAATGCTCTGTCATAGCGCTCCTAATAGGATTTTTTAATTAAGTTGTTTATTTTGAAAAGAGAGGCTTATTTTAATTTATCGCTGGCTTAGAGGGAAGACAAAATAGCGTGGCGTAAATTGTTTGTAAATTATTTGGAAATAAAACCATATCTTGCTAAAATAGTTAGTTCTACAAAACATACTAGTTATATCTTAGTAGGTTTTTTAGGAGTCTAGCTTTAATAGCTATAAAAATCACTTAAAACCATATTTTGTAAATCGTAAATTGTTAAATCACTTAATAACTTTAAATAACCTAATAAATTGTTGTAGAGAAAATAGGCTAAAACATATTGTGTAGATATTTGCGCCTAAATTTCTATAACTGAACAATGGAGAAGAATTATAATGAAAATAATGAGGTGGTTATTGGTTTTTGCCAGCGCAGTTGTTTTAGCTGTGATACTAATGGGGAGCATATTACCTAATAATCCTATTGCCCCAAAAGTTGCAGCACAAACTGGAACGGCAAAAATCTATTTTGTTGATATAGGACAAGGTGCAGGCACATTAATTGTTTCACCTACAGGAAAAACCCTTCTTGTTGATGGTGGCCCTAATGGCGGTGGAACTAGTAAACTTGTTCCTTTACTTAATACACTTGGGATTAATACTATAGATTTTACTGTAGTTACACACTATCACATAGATCATATTGTAGGTATAACAGAACTATTAAATGCTAATCGTGTTTCTGGTATTGCCTATGATAATGGTGATGGGGTTAATGTTGTTCCTCCCAATCCTGGTGGCACATTAACAGCTTTTAATAACTATAAAAGTGCTACTAATCGGCCTGGAGTAACTCGCCAGCAGATTACACCTGGAACTGTTATTGATCTAGGTGGAGGAATGCGGGCAACTTGCGTTGCTGCTGGTGGAAATTTACAAAGCGGAGGGTCTGTATTAATTAATACTGCTGATATTAATGGTCAAAGTATTGCATTACTTATTGAGTATAATAATTTTGACTATTTAGTAGCAGGTGACTTAACAGGCGCAGGCTCAACTTCAACTGCTCGTGGGCCAGATGTTGAATCATTTGTTGGACAACAAGCAGGTGACGTTGATGTAATTCAACTTAGCCATCATGGTAGTACAACTTCTAGTAATCAACGTTTACTTACTGCTGCTAAAGCAGAAGTAGCCTTTGCTCAAATAGGTGAAACAAATACTTTTGGTCATCCTAATAGAGAGGTTGTAAACCGTTACTTAAATACTCCTACTACAAATGGAACAGCTTTTAATGGAACAGGCGTTCCAACACCAGGCACTTCACCTATTTTCTATCAAACTCAAGCTAGCCCTCCTACTGATACACGTACTACAGTACAAGGCATTAGCGGTGCCGCTTTTGGTAATGGTGGTCAAGGCACAATTATGTTAGAAACTAATGGTATGACTAACTATACCATTAAGAGTTTTGATGATAATGGTGTAAAAATTTCTCCCGCTCAGCACGTCTATAATATTGACACTGCCTCTAATGGAGTTACTACAAACTTTCCTCCTACAGTAATTCCTAGCGTTAATCCTACTTTGCCTCTTGCTAATGAAGTAGGTGTAGTAACAGCTTTTGTTAATGATAAAGAATCTCCAATAAGTTCTGTTGTATTAAACTTTAGTCTTAATGGTGCTGCTCAAACTCCAATCAATATGACTTTAGTAAGTGGAAATATGTATCAAGGTTCTGTTCCTGCCCAAGCAAATGGAACTAGAGTAGACTATACAGTGGTGGCTACGGCTGGAGGGCAAACTTCTAGTTATAGTGATGGATATTTTTCAGGCACAACACCTATTACTAACTTAAAAACACTAAATGCTAATGGTGAGCCTCTTTATTTAGATTATGCCGCTAGAATTCAAGCATTAGTTACTGCTGGTACTGGAATATATTCTACTTCTGGTGCAAATAATGATTATGCTCAAGATGCTACAGCAGGTATTAATATTTCCCGAACCACCCAACCAACTACTCCAGCTATTCAACCTACTAGCACAGGACAAATGGTAGAAGTTCGTGGCCGTATTGGAATGCTAGATGGAGTTTTAAGACTAGAAGTAACTCCAAGATTTGCTGAAACTACTTCTCCTTTTGGTATTACAAGTATTAGTACTGGTAATACTGTTACTCCTGTTTCTATGACCCTTGCTCAGATTAATGCAAATCCTGAAGCTACCGAAGGACGTTTAGTTTCTGTCGCAAACGTTACTATAACCAGCGGAACCATTCCTCCTTCACCTGCTTCATTAGATAGATTTTTAACCATTTCAGATGGAACAGCAACCTTTATGCTTAAAGTAGATAAAGATACTAATGTTCCTGGCCTTGCAACCCCAACAACTGCATTTACTTTAGTTGGTACAGTTCAACAAGACGATCCACTAAGACCTTTTACAGCTACCTATAGTGTTACTCCTCGTAGCCGTGTAGATTTAGGCGCACCAGATCCAGGTGCTACAGTCTTAGCAATTGGTGATGCTCGTGTAGATATGGTAGATAATACTGATGGTACACCTCCAACAGACTTTGTTCCTGATCTTATTGGTCAACAAGTTAAAGTTCGTGGTGTTGTTACATCTATAGATTTTAGAGGTGGCGCAGGTGTTGAATACTATATTCAAGACACAACAGGCGGCATCGATATATTTAGCACAGGCACAGATTTTGGCCCATTTAATATTGGTGATAGCGTAGAAGCTTTTGGTGTTGTAACACAATTTAATGGCTTAACTGAAATCGTTCCAAGCGGAGCACAAACAAACTTTACTCTACTACCTCCAGGTACAATCCCACCTGTAACACCTCAAGTTGTTACACTTTCACAACTAGGCAATAATGGTGCAGGTGAAGCATTAGAAGGTAGGTTAGTTCGTATTAATAATGTAACTATTACTAGTGGCACTTTCCCACCAACAGGATCTAGTGGCAATGTTACAATTAGCGATGGTACAGGCTCTATAACTCTAAGAGTTGACTCTGATACTAATATCGATGGTACACCTACTCCAACAGGTACATTTTCAGTAATAGGTTTAGCTTCACAATTTGATACTTCTAGCCCATTTGATAGTGGCTATCAACTTCTCCCACGTTCTACAGCAGACATTACTAATGGCGTTGGTGCTTCAGCAATTACTCTTTCACCTACACCAGTTAATTTTGGAACTGTAAATGTAGCTATGACTGTAATGGCACCAGTAACTATTACAAATACTAGTGCTAGTACTGTAACTTTAACCATACCATTTACTATTACTGGTGCAGATGCAAATCAATTTACTGCTACTGCTCCTGATACTACAGTGCTTGCTGGTAATAGTTCTACTATGGCAATGGTAATGTTTAGACCTACTACAGCTGGTAGTAAGACAGCAACCTTAAATGTTTCTAGCACTGGAGGTAGTGCAACAACTACTTTAACTGGTATTGGACAAAATGTTGCTAATCAAAATACAGCTTTAGTAATTAGTGAGTTTCGTTTCCGTGGGCCAAGTGGTGGTAATGATGAGTTTGTAGAAATTTATAATAACACCGCTAATACTATAAATATTGGAGGACTTCAACTTAGAGGTTCAAATAATGCAGGCACAACTAGTGTACGTGCAACAATTGCAGCCAATGTTATGTTACCAGCTAGAGGACATTTCCTCTTTACCAATAATGGAGCTGCTGGCTATAGTGGTGCTGTCCCAGGAAATCAAACCTATGCCACAGGTATTACTGATGATGGTGGTATTGCTTTAACAATGCCTACTGGCGGTACTAACTTTATGATTCTTGATCAAGTTGGGCTAAGTAATGGTTCAGCCTTTAAGGAAGGTACAGTACTTGCATCTCTTGGAACTCAAAACCTAAATCGTAGCTATGAACGCAAACCAGGTGGAAACCAAGGTAGTACAACAGATACAGACAATAATGCTAATGATTTTATGATCACTACTCCAAGCGATCCTCAAAACTTAGCTAGTGCTCCTACACCAAACCTAACTCTATCTGTTACACCAGCTACAGTTAATTTTGGCTCAGTAGCAGTTAATGCTAGTGCTACTATGAATATCACTGCTACAAATACTGGTACTGGAACAGTTACTCTAACTCCACCATTTACATTTACTGGAACAGATAGTGCTCAATTTTCTGCTATGGCTCCTGCTTCAACAACTATAGGGCCTAATTCTTCTACTACAATAACACTAGTATTTCGCCCAACTTCGGCTGGTACTAAGAATGCATCTGTTACTGTTACTAGTAATAGTGGTATGGGAACAGTAACAGTCACAGGTAGTGGTACTATTGCTGGTGCAGGTCTAAATCCAAAACTCTATATTGCTGATACTGCTAATAATCGTATACAGATTTTTGATCCTGCAACAGGAACATTTACAGCTTTTGGTATAGCTGGTGTAACTCCATCAAGCTTAAATCAACCTCAAGGTGTTACATCTAATGGTAATACTGGAGAAATGTATGTAGCTGATACTGGTAATAATGCTATAAAAATGTTTAGCTCTACAGGAACATTTATTAAAGTAATTGCTGGTGCTGGTGTTGCTCCAGGGTTTGTAAATGCCCCAGAGGGAGTAGCTTTTGATAATGTTCAAGGTATTCTTTATGTTGCAGATACAGGAAATAGCCGTATAGTTAAGTTTGATGCTACTGGTAATTATTTAGGTTTAGTTGCTGGTGCTGGAGTAACTCCAGGAACTGTTAATAAACCTCAAGGTTTAGCATTAGATAATAGTGGTAGTCTATATATTGCTGATACCTTAAATAACAGAATTCAAAAATTCTCTTCAACAGGCCAATTCTCAATGGTATTTGCTGGTCTTGGCGTTACACCAGGGTTAGTTAATCAACCTAAGGGAGTTGCTGTTAATCCTATGTCAGGTGACATAATTGTAGCTGATAGCGGTAATAACAGAATTCAGCGTTTTAGTAGTACTGGCACATTCCTTTCAATTGTTGCAGGTGCTGGAACTGCTCTAAATCAAGTTAGCCGACCTGAAGGTGTAAGAATTAATAATAGCAATGGAGCAATAATAGTTGCTGACACAGGTAATAGCCGTCTTTTAGATATTACTAACCAACTTTTATTTGGCTCAGCAGGTCGAGGTAGCAATAATGTTAACCCTGGTTTCTTTGCAGGCCCAACAGGTATGCAATAACGCTTAGGAAATATTAGAGAAATTAAAATAAGTAGATCACTTAGCCGTCAAGTAATAAACTTGGCGGCTAAAATTTTTATTTGTAAGTCATTGAGTTTACTCATTGGGAGTCTTTAACTAGTGTTGTATTATCAACAAAATGTTATACTAAGTGCCTTACAAAAAGTTATGAAAGAATGTCCTAAATGCAAACAAAAATTTGAGCTAGGGGTAGTTTTTTGCCCTTCTGATGGAGAACGCCTGGTAAATGTTGAAGGAGTAATTAAAGAGGATCCTTTAATTGGAGAAGTAATTGATAATAAATATCTAGTTGAATCTAAAGTTGCTAAAGGTGGAACTGCTTCAGTATATCGTGCTAAACATATTCAATTAGATTTGTCAGTTGCTCTAAAAGTGATGCATCCTCATTTAGCTACTGATAAGACTTCTATAGAGCGATTTCGTCGGGAAGCTTTTGCTGCAATGCATATTCGCCACCCTAACGCTATTGCAATATTGGATTTTTCTATTTGTTCAGATGGTATGGTTTATGTAGTTACTGAATTTCTTTCAGGATTATCTTTAAGAGAAAAAATAATGCAAAACCATATTTTTTCATTAGCAGAAGCTAATGAAATTATGCAACAAGCTTGTGCTGCTGTAGCCGTTGCCCATAAACGCGGGATAATTCATCGAGATCTTAAACCTGATAATATTTTTTTACATAAAGATCAAGGTCAAGAAGTTGTTAAAGTCCTAGATTTTGGTATTGCTAAACTAGGAAGTGAACAACCAATAAATGATTTTTCTGGTAGATTAACCCGACATGGATATGTCTTAGGTACTCCTCAATATATGGCTCCAGAACAATGCCAGGATAAAGAAGTAGACCCTAGAACAGATGTTTATGCCTTAGGTGTAGTGCTTTATGAAATGCTTACAGGCAAAGTTCCTTTTAATGCTAAAACTTACTCTGCAATTGTTTATCAAAAAGTTAAAGAAGTCCCTCCTCCAATGTATGAAATTCGCTCTGATGTACATCCTCTAGTAGACGGAGTGGTTAGACGAGCTTTAGCAAAAAAACAAGAAGATAGACCTGAATCTGTAACCGCTTTTGCTCGTGAACTTGAACTAGCTGTTAGGGCTGTTACAGAAGACGAATTCTTAAATGTATTTCAAAATGCTAGCGAACATGAATTAGAAGCCGCTATATTACTGGCTGGTGAGCCTGCTCGTAATATCACAGGACACTTAAGAACGAATATTAATATTGCTAGTCTCTTTGGAGCTAAAGCAAAAGACACTGGCGGTTTACCTTTTCTAGAAGGTAGCACAAGTTCATCAGGTATATCTGTAAGTACTATAAAAAACCAAGATACAAAAGCTGTTGCAGAAAAAGAAATAGCAATAAATATAGAAATTAAAGAAGAAAAATTAGAACCTAAAGCGATTTCAAATGACCTATTAGAAATCTCCAATCAAAAAACTTTGATTGATGTTGCCGCAACTGATGATATGGGAGAATCAAATTCCCTATTAGATGCCTTACCTGACTCTCATTACGATGAGTTACTAGCTTTTACTGAGGATGCCTCAACCCTACTTAATCAAGAGATGTTAAATTTATCAAAAGAAATGGTTATGCTACTTCAAATAGTAGTTGATGATTTAGGTGAGAATAATCCTTTGGATAGAGTCTTTTTTACAGAACTACGCGCTAATGTAGATGCTTTACGAGCACTTATGTATCACCTTCAATATCATTATGATCAAAAATCTAATTAAGATTCATTTTCTAATAAACGTAAATTTTTAAGCATCTCTTGTTTAGACATAGAAAAAGTATCATCTACAGTTTTAGGAAGATCGCCTGAAAAATTTTCAACTTCCTCAGATTCAAGTTTTTCTGGAGGCATTGAAACTAAAGTTGCTGCTTCTTCACCTGAAATCAAATTAAATTGAATTTGAGCCGACCCTAAAACAATTAAATCATTATTTTGCAAGGGTTGTCCTGATATTTCTGCTCTAGGCAGTTCAAGTGTTTGGTCTTCTCTAATAATTGAAGTTCCATTTGCACTTCCTGTATCATAGAGGGCAAATTGTCCATTCTCATAAACTATTTTGGCATGTAAACGAGATACAGAACTATTAACTGATAAAGGATCTGGGTGACGCGCAAAAATAAAATCATTTCGTCTAATCATATGATTAGACTCTCTATCAGTAACATTTCGTAATCTACCTAAATAGGTTACTTGTTTGGTAATAACATAATCGGAGCGATAAGGCTCACCATTAAAAGCTGTAAGCCTTGCTAATAAAGGGATTTCTGCTTTAGGTGCAAAAACTTGTAAAATTTTTCCTTCTTGTTTATTTAATAAAACCGTAAAGTCTTCTCTTACTTCTTCAGGAGAAGGCCAAAAGAATTTTAAGTTTATATGCTGATGTGGTGTAGAAACTGGCTCTATTTCAATCTTAACAAAATCAAAAAGCCTATAATTAGATTCTGTCATATATTCATAGAGGTACTTAATAAATACAACAGAATTAAATATAACTTCTAATTCTTCAATTTTATCAGGGGTACTACCTGGGGCTGATATAGTAAGCAAGTTAGGAACATAAATAGTATTATCAACCCATTCAAAACGGTTTTCAGCTAATTGCTCAGCAATTTGTTCTGTTACATATTTTGGATTTAGATCATCAAAAGTAAGATAATAATTAGCTTTTATTGTTTCGGATAAGAATTCTTCTAAAACCTTTAATTGAGGGTTGTTTAATTCCATTAGGTCTCCTAAGGGTAACAAAAAATAGATAAACTATCTCTTAACTGCCTTGCCTAGCTTAACTTAGGCTGTCTTTCTAGTCAAGTAATCTACTAAAAAGATTAAAGTTATTAAAATTTCAAAACTCTAAAGTTAGTTAAAATAATTTTTAATAGCTTCAGCTAAAGATAAGACCGTAGATTCATTAGCACAAATGTCTACTTTTAACCCTGCTTCTTGAACTGCTATAGCCGTTACTGGGCCAATACAAGCTATAATAGTATTTTTCAGTAGTTCTATTATAGGTTGTGGCGAGACTAATTCAACTAAATTATTAATTGTTGAAGGGCTAGTAAAAGTAATTAAATCTATTTTTTGATTAGCAAAAATATTTGATATTTCTTCTTTTGCTCCTTGTGGAATACGGCTTTGGTAGGCAACTACTAAATCAACTTTTGCGCCTAGTTTTTCTAATTCTATAGGTAAAACATCTCTTCCTACTAATGCGCGAGGAAAAAGAAATTTAGATTTAGCTAATAACTCTTTATTTTCGTAATAATTTTCTAAACTAGCTAAAGCGCCTTCAGCATGGAAGTTTTCAGGAATTAATGTTACAGAAATATTAGCTCTTTCTAATGCTTTAGCCGTTGCTAAGCCAACAGCTAAAATTTTAAGTTTTGCTAGTTCTTCTATAGGTTTTTCTAAAAAGTTAAATCTATTTAGAAAAGCATCTACCGCATTACGACTAGTAAAAATTGCCCAGTCATAGTCTAAGAGCCTAATAATTGCTTGATCTAATTTATCAAAACTCTCAGGCTCAGTAATTTCAATAGTTGGAGCATAATAAACCTGTGCTCCATAGCTATTTAACTTAGTAACTAAGGGATCTTTATCACGACGAGCACGAGTTACTAAAATATTGCGATTAGATAAAGGGTTTTTATTATCCATTTTTTAATGCTATACCTAATTAATAAGTAGTTTTAATAGAGAATTAAATCTTAAAATCTAGAAATAGCTAAAAATGCTATTATCTTTTCTTACTTATCTTTATAATAACCGGTTTTAATAAGCAAGATAAAGACCTGCTAAAATAAACTAATAAATATTTTTAATACAAGGAGATATATAGAATATGGCTAAATCCTGTCCTATAACTAGATCTGAATTTCGTGAAAATGCTAAGGCTATAAAAGTTGATATTAATGGAGTTCCTATGATGGCAGAAGTCAAGGAGTTTTCTACAGGTTCTTTTGGATGGTATTTAAGTGGAAAATCTGTAATAGAAGTTGATGGAAAACAATTAAGTGTCCAAATAGGAATGAATTTAACCGTAGTTGGCAGCAAGGAATCTGCAAAAGATGAATAGACATAAATAACTAGTAACTGTAATTTATAAACTAAATACCTTTGTGTTTTAAGCCCTGCTTTGAAAGGCAGGGCTATTAAGTTTCAAAACCTATAACTAGTAATTTATATGTACAAGGAGTGCTTACTTTTAAATTAAGTTAGAAGAATGCATGTTAAAATAAATCCAAATTACCGCCAATTTAGATTTCGCTTCTAGGTTCTAAGTAAGAATTTACTATGGAGACTTTTTGCTATGCTGCTTAAGAAAAATTTACCAAAACTTATTAATTTTTGGGTTTGCTTTTTAATAATCACGTTTAATTTAAGTATAACTTTTGCTCAAACACCTAATACTAGCTTAAATTACCAGGTTCCACCAAAAACAGTAGCCGATCTAGTAGATGTGCCTCCTAACCCTACTCTAGGGCTTAGCCCTAGAAGGACTTGGGCAGTTTTAGCACAAACTAATACTCTACCTTCTATAGATGAAATATCACAACCAGAGTTAAGAATTGCTGGAATCCGTATTAATCCGCGCTCTAACGGCCCTAAACAACTTTTTTTCTTTAAGAAAATTAGCTTAGTAAAACTTGATAGCCAAGAGAAAAAAGAAATTACAGGACTTCCTTCTGATCCACAGCTTAGTTTTGCTAACTGGGCACCAGATGAAAAACATTTTGCTTTAGCTAATACTACTAATTCAGGAATAGAGCTTTGGCTAGTAGAAGTTGCTACTGCCCAAGCAAGAAAGCTAACAGATGCAAAACTTAATTGGGCACTTTCTAGAACTTTAACATGGCTTTCAGATAGCAAAACCCTTGTAAGTCTTTTTGTGCCAGAAAATAGAGGTAATGTACCTGTAGTTCAACTTGCTCCAAATGGGCCTGTTGTCCAAGAGAGTATTGGTAAAACTGCTCCTACAAGGACTTTCCAAGACCTTCTTAAAAACTCTTATGATGAAGAAGTTTTTGAGCATTATGCTACTAGTTATATTGGAATGGTAAGTTTAGATGGTAAACTTACTAGAATAGGTAATCCTGGTGTTATTCGTAATCTTCAAGCTTCGCCTGATGGGACAACTTTTTTGGTACAAACTACACATAAGCCATATTCTTATAGTGTTCCTTCTGCCTTCTTTCCCAATCGTGTAGAGCTTTGGAGTAGAGAAGGAAAACTTATTCGTCAACTAGCAGACCTACCTTTAAGCGAGCAAGTACCTGTTAATTTTGATTCTGTGTTGCCTGGCCCACGCGCTTATGCTTGGCGTAGCGATGTGGCTGCAACTCTTTGTTGGGCAGAGGCTCAAGATAAGGGTGATGCTACTAAAGCGGCAGAAGTCAGAGATAAAGTTTTTTCTCTTGCCGCTCCTTTTAACAGTGAGCCAACAAGCTTAGCTTCCTTAGCCTATCGTTATGCTGGCTCTGAGTGGAGCGATAAAGGATTTGCTTTGGTTTCAGAATTTTGGAATAAAACTCGTGCTACCCGAACTTGGATAATAAAACCTGACCAAGCAAACCAAACTCCTAGTTTACTTTTTGACTATTCTTATGAAGATCGCTATGCTGATCCTGGCTCAAGAGTCCTTAAGCAAAATAGCTTTGGAAGATTTATTCTTATGACTTCTGCTGATGCAAAAAACCTTTATTTAACTGGTGAAGGTGCTTCAACAGAAGGCGATAGACCTTTTTTAGATAGGCTAAATTTAGAGACTCGTAAAACAGAAAGACTCTGGCGTTCAGAAGCACCATATTATGAATTTCCCTCTGTACTTTTAGATAGCGAAGCTAAAACTATAATAACTCAACGAGAATCTAAAACAGAACCACCTAATTATTACATTAGAGATTTAGCTAATAATAAATTACAGCCATTAACTAATTTTCCTCATCCTACTCCTCAATTTGCTAATATCCAAAAAGAGCAAATTCGCTATAAACGTGCTGATGGAGTGGATTTAACTGCTACACTTTACCTACCTCAAGGCTATTCTCCTAAAGACGGTCCCTTGCCCTTAGTTATGTGGGCTTATCCTCAAGAATTTAAGAGCGCAGCCGCAGCAAGCCAAGTCACAGATTCACCCTATAGATTTGTACGTCTTGGTTATTTTGGCCCACAGTTTTTACTAGCCTTAGGTTATGCAGTCCTTGATGATCCAACAATGCCTATTATTGGAGAGGGAGATAAAGAACCTAATGATACATACTTGCAACAATTAGTATCTAGCGCACAAGCAGCAGTTGATGAAGTTGTTAGGCGTGGCGTAGCAGATAGAGATCGTATTGCAATAGGAGGTCATTCTTATGGGGCTTTTATGACTGCTAATCTTTTAGCCCATTCTCGTCTTTTCCGTGCTGGTATTGCTCGTAGCGGTGCTTATAACCGAACTCTTACTCCATTTGGCTTTCAAGCCGAAGAACGAACCTTTTGGCAAGCTCCAGATACTTATATAAAAATGTCTCCTTTTGTTCATGCTGATAAAATTAAAGATGCTTTGTTAATTATTCATGGTCAAGCAGATAGTAACCCTGGAACTTTCCCAATCCAGAGCGAAAGACTCTATCAAGCTGTTAAAGGGTTAGGTGGAACAGTAAGACTTGTAATGCTACCTAATGAGGATCACGGCTATCAAGCCCGTGAATCTATCTTACATATGCAATGGGAAATGATTCAATGGTTAGATAAATATGTAAAAAATGCTAAAGCTAGAGAGTAAACTAAAAATTGTGCCACTTGTGGCTATAAATACTATAGATAATAGCCCAGTCATTTATGACTGGGCTATTATCTAAAATTTTTGTCACAATTTGTATTTTATGGCGTTATTAATTTGAGGTTTTTAACATGAAGTTTATTAAACTCTTGGTTATATTATTAATTTTACTTCAGCTAGTAATATCGCCTATATTTGCTCAAAACCAAAATGCGGAAATAATTGGTCTTGAAGTACTTCAGTCTGATAATCAAGAGGTAATAGCAAAAATTAAAGAAAAGGGTTTTGCTCTAAGCCTTACTTCAAATAAAGCTATTTACAGCCCTTATTTAAATTCTCCTTTACCTCCTTATGTAACAGCAGATTCAATGCTACAAACTTTCCATACTCTTTACAGAGAATCAGTAGCGAGAATTGAAGAAGCAAATGCAGATAAGCTATTGACATTCCTGAAGTTATTAGCTGAGAGAACCATAGGCTATTTATCCATCGATATTCCAGAAAAAAACCGCATAGCTTTAGAAAGAAACCTTTTAGTTTTCCAAACTTTAATAGCTCTTCTAGAAAAAAATCCTTCTAAAACATTGCTATTAGTTAAAGAAGAATTACGCTTAATAGAAACTGCTAGTAAAATAGAGCAATCGCCAATTTTAAGAATAAAAATTGACTATCGCCAATTTATTCTACCAAAAGGAATTAGCGAAAAGCGTGCCAAACTTTTTCAGGCTTTAACTTGGGCAGAGAATTGGCAATTAAACCTAAATGATGAACTTTCATCAAATCAAACATTTTTACTTTTACAAGATTTTGCTGTAGATGAAAGGTTAGTTTTATTTTGGAAAGAAATAGACCAACCCTTTAGCTATTTATTTGGAACAATTAGCAGCTTAGATATAGAAAAAACTATTCCAATAATAAAATATATTTTAGGTGCTAACCCTATTACTGTTAGAGAGATATCAGAAGATCACTTAAAAACCTTTCAGCGTCTAGCTATTAGAAGTAATCCAGGAAATCAAGTTTTTAAGCTTTTGGGGAAAAGAATTACATTAAAAGAAAAATTACAAGAATCTTTTGGGAATGATTTTAACGTCTCTCAATTAGATTTTGCTAAAATTTTTAAACTTGAAGATACAAAAAACTTAAAACTTAGGCAAACTCTATTAAGATGGCAAATGGAAAACCCAAAAAATTACTTAAGCGAGTTAATAGGTTGTTTTAAGGCACTGCTCTATAAAAAGAAAGACAGCAATTTACCAAGTTTTATTAATACTCCTGAATGGGAAAATAACTTAAGCACTACAATTAGTGTAAGCTGGCTAGCAAATCAATTTATAGTAACTGTTCCTGAAAAAAATAATACTGTTAGCGAGGGTTCAAACCGTTATAATGAAGATTTTCATGGCTATGTTGAGCCAAACACAGAATTTTTCTTTGCTCTAAGAAAAATGTCTAGCACTCTTCAAGACACTTTAATTAAAATGCGGATTTTTATTTCAGAACTTGATGAATTTATAAAAATTTCCAGCATTTTAGAAAAAATAGTTATAAAAGAACTTACTGCAACTCCTTTATTTGAAGAAGAAATAGACTTACTAGAAAATTTTGCTGAAATCCTTGCTAAAGTTAATTTTGTTGTGGGTAATTATCAGAATGCAGATTTTGATCAAAGTTTTATTTTAACTCTAAAAAATGGCTCAAAATCTAGTAATATTATAGGTGGAAAAATATTAAACCTTTATATTGCAGTACCTTATAAAAATAAAATATATCTTTGTCAAGGTGTAGTTTCTACTTATTTTGAGCAAACAAATTTAGATGATTTCTTACATTAGAAGTGAAGTAACTTGTTAGGAGGAATTATGTTAGGTGCAATTGCAGGCGATATTATAGGCTCTTGCTATGAAGGTAAGCCATTAAAATCAACTCATTTCCCATTATTTTCTAAGCACTCTAGATTTACAGATGATACCGTTTTAACCCTTGCAGTTGCACATTCAATATTAAAAAAACTTCCTTACGAAATATCAATAAAAAACTTTGCTAGAGCCTATCCAGATGCAGGTTATGGGGGGACTTTTTTTCAATGGATGCTTTCACAAGATAACCAGCCTTATAATAGTTGGGGAAATGGGTCTGCTATGAGAGTTAGCCCAGTAGGGTTTGCTTTTAACACTATAGAAGAAGTACTAGCAGAAGCTAAAAAAAGTGCTGAAGTAACACATAATCACCCTGAAGGAATAAAAGGCGCTCAAGCTACGGCTGTGGCTGTGTTTTTAGCCCGTAATGGTAGCTCAAAATCAGAAATTAAAGAATATATTTCAAATAACTTTCAATATAATCTTGACCGCACTTTAGCAGAAATTCGTCCAAGCTATAGTTTTGATGTTTCTTGCCAAGGCTCTGTTCCAGAATCAATTATTTCTTTTTTAGAATCGGATAATTATAAAAGTGCTGTAAAAAATGCAATTTCCTTAGGAGGAGATGCTGATACAATGGCTTGTATTTCTGGGGCTATTGCGCAAGCTTACTATAAAGAAATTCCTGAAGAACTAGTGACTAAAACTAGGGAATTATTAACAGAAGATCTTTTAGAAGTGCTGGATCAATTTAATTCTAAATTTAATTTATAGCTATATTTGATCCCATCAAAAATCTATCCAAAATAGCTAGAGCCTTATTTAAGAGAATAGAAATGTGATAAAACATTGAAATCATAAGAAAGAGAAGGCTTTAGCTCATAATAAAAACTAGCTATAGTCTAAGTTTCAATCCTAGACTAGCTTAACTATTTTTGCTGTGATAGCATATTAAAAACCCTGTGTCTATCAAACCCTGTGCCATATAGGAGCATAAGATGGCAGAAAAAACTAAGCTTAAGTGGTTACGTAAGGAATTTAGCTCATCTGAAGAACTTGAGTACTACTTAACACAACTTAAACACCAAGATAAGTTAAAGTCTGACATTATTGTACTTCTTGAACGTTTTCAACATTTACTCTTTCAAGATTATGAACCAGACTCCTTAACTGTAAGCTACAATGGTCAGTGGGATGTTAGTTTTGCTACAACAAATATTGAAGAAAATAAAAAAATGGTAGCTACTAGCGCTTCTTTACCTAATATTAAAATAGAGGGAATTGAAGAAGTTATTAAAGTAGACGCAACTAAGAAAACTCCTAAAACAGCTGATTTAATAGTTAAACCTAGTAAAACAGAAAGTAAATCTATTAAACAAGAAATAAAAAGTAAACCTCTAAGCTCTTTAAGTAAAGAGGAAAGTAAAAGTAAAATTACTAGTAAATCTTCTAGAGAAGAACAGAAGAGAAAAAAATCTACTAAGCATAGTGAACGTATAGACTTAACAGATTTATTAAATGCAAATCTTTTATCTGTTGGTACAAAATTAAGACATAAGAGTCAGGTAAATGTATTAGGTACTGTAACTCGTGATGGGAATTTTAAGGTAGGAAAAGAAGAATATCGTAGTCTTTCAGGTGCAGCTACAAGCCTAGCTACCTCTGGACGGCGTGATGGCTGGCTTTGCTGGCTTTTCCAAGATGCAGATGGGGAATGGAAACCTGTAGACTTACTTAGGACAAGATGGAAGCAAAAGTTTCCAGGAGAAAAAAAGTCTTAATAATAAAACTCTAAAATTGTGAAAGTATAGAATTAAATTATTTCCTCGTAAGCTTGCCTAATAGCTAATAAGTGTTCTTTATAATCTTTTAGAAAAACTCTTTCATCCTTATAGCCTAGCTCTTTAGCTATTTCTAAACGTTGATTAGAGTTATTTGGTAAAGAAGTTTGTGGGCGTTCTAATTGCAGGCGAATTCTATGATCTAGTTGTCTTAGAAAACCATAACCTTCTTGTAAAATATGTGCTTGTGTTTTTGTAAGTATTTGTTTTTCTGCTAAATGCGAAATTAAAGAAAGCGTTCCTCGGTTTTCTGGGTCTGCAATGTGATATTTAAGTTGAAGATAGCGAGTAGCAAAATAAACATCTAACATTCCCCCTACGCCAAACTTAAAATCATTTATACTAGCCTTTTGGTTTTGCAGTTTTAAGCGCATTTCTTTGATTTCATTAGATAATTTAGAAAAATCTTTAGTACTACGAGTAAATAATAGCTCTAAAATTCGGCCTTCAACCTCACAACAGAAATTTACCTGTCCAACTACTGCACGTGCTTTTAAGTAAGCAAGTAATTCCCAAATAGCCGCACGTTCTTTTAAGTAGTTTTGTAGTTTTTCAAAACTAGTTGCAAGTAATCCATTTTTACCATCAGGCCGTAAACGCAAATCTATTCGATATAACATTCCCTCACGTTTTAATGCAGAAAGTATTTGAACTATTAGAGTTACAAGCTTAGCAAAAAATTCTTGATTAGTAAGCTCATCTACTATATTCCCTGATTCATCAGAATAAACAAAAACAATATCTAGATCTGAACCATAGTCAATTCCACAGTGCCCTAGTCTGCCTAATCCTAAAATTGCATAAACTGGAGAAATCCCTGTAGGGGAAAACTTTGTAAATAACTCATTAAAAGCAAGTTGAGTTGCAATCTCAAGACAGGCTTCAGCTAGTGAGGTTTGCACCATATTTATTTTTCTTAGTAATTCTAGAGATTTCTTAAATGGTGTTGTTAGTAAATCATAGCGACCCAGTTTAAGTATTTCTTCGTGCCAATAAAGTCGTAATGCTATTGAAGCTTGGTCTAAGGAAAGTCCCTCTAAGGCTTTAGAAAATTTTTGGCAAAAATCCTCTTTTGTAGTGATTTTCATTGGCTTATCTATAGGTTCACCAAGCAAAGAAATTAATCTAGGGTAAGAAATTAGTATTTGTGTAAAATATTGACTATTGCTACCAATTATAACTAACTCTTGGATTTGAGATAAATTAAGGGGTATGATTTTTTCGCTTTCTAAATATTCTGCTTTAAGAGAAAGCAAAAAGTCTTTTAGCTTACGTAGTGCACGAGCAGAGTTAACACTTGAATTTAGTCCAAGTGCAATTGTTTCAGCAATCTCTGTTTGGCTTAATGTTATATTCGGTAAACTTGCTATTTCTAGTATTGCTTCGTGAAATAGGCTTTCTACATTGGCAATAGGAGTAGCTAAGTTTTTTTGAGTTTGACGAGAAATATTTAATACAGACTGGCTTAAAACATCAAATTTATTAGAAGACTTAATCTCTGTTTGTCCAAAAACCCTATTGTAAATGGTCTGAACATTTTGACAATGAGACTGTAAGCTTTGATCAAAAGCTTTATAATTTTCATAACTGCAACGTTTAGCAAGTAAAATTGATTTTTCCTCACTACTTGGCAGACTATGAGTTTGTAGCCCATATTCCATCTGCAAACGATGTTCAACCATCCTTAAAAATGTATAAGCTTGAGCAAGTTGAGTATGCTCATTAACACTTAAGAGATTTTTATCGGTAAGTCTTTGTAAGCCAATAAGGGTTTGAGGTGCACAAAGCCAAGCGTCTTGGCCTCCATAACAAATCTGTAGAGCTTGGACAATAAATTCAATTTCTCTAATACCGCCCTTGCCTAATTTAACATTATAGCCCCCAGAGCGTTTTGCTACATCGCTATCGATTTTTTCTTTAGTCTGTTTTACAGATTTTAATGCATCAATTAAAGGCTCAGGCTTATATATTTGATCATGTAATTGAATTAAAAGCTTTTCTACTAAATTACTACTTCCAGCACTAGATCTAGCACGAATTAAGGCTTGACGTTCCCAATTTTGGGCTTCTTTTCTATAGTAGCGTAACATCTCTGCTAGTGAGACTACCAGATCTCCTTCGCGTCCTCTTGGGCGAAGCCTTAAATCAATACGAAATACTGCTCCTTCTCCTAAAGGCGAGCTAATGGTTTTAACAAGGCTTTCAGCTAGCTTAGTAAAAAAATATTTATTTGAAACCGTTTCTTTTGTTCCTGATGTTTCTCCATCTCCAGAGTAGATAAATACTAAGTCTATGTCTGATGAATAATTAAGCTCGTAACTTCCTAGTTTTCCTAGGCTAATAACAGCAAACTCTGCTGTTATAAATCTCCCACGTTCATCTACAATCTGCGGCATTCCATATCGATTAAGTAAAGGTTGGTAACAAACTTGTAATGCTCTTTCTAAAATGCTATCGGCTAGATATGATAACTCTGCTGTAGTTTCTGATAAGGTAGCTAAATTTAGACAATCTCTTAAGTAAATACCTAGTAATTCTCGTCTTTTGAAGCGAGCTAAGCGGGCAGATTCGGTTAAAGAATGGTTTATTGTTACAAATCTAGCTAGGTCTTCTAATAGAATTTCCTTACTTTTAATTTTAGTTAAATCTCGTTCTTTTTCCCTTGCTAGCCAAGTAACATATTCTGGGCGTTGTAGTAGAGTTTCTGATAGTAAGTTGCTATAAGATGCTAAAGTAAAAAGATTAGCCATTAATTCTTCATTTTTAATATATTGTTTGGCTAATTCTTCTTGTTCTTCAAAAAAACGCGCAATAAATACACGAACACCAATAGGATCAGGCAATTTATCAATAACTTGTTCTAGGCGAGAAGATAGAGACATAAAACTTTTACTTAAGAGAATAAGATTTTTAGAGAAATTGCTACTAATGCATAAATACTCCATAGACCAAAGATTGTAAGAAAAGCTAATTTTTTGGATAAATTTTTGGAAATAGCCGCTAGTCCTATGGAAATTAGGATTAATGACCAAATGGTAAAAATATCAAACTGAGAGAGAATACTAACTAGTATTTTAGAAGCATTTTCTGGCATTAAAGCCGCAGGGCTACTAGCAATTAAAGTCCCTTTGGTTATGTCTAAATCTTTGGGGTCTTTTAAGAATGCAATAAGTATGTTTAAGATACTCTGGACAAAAATTGTTACCATAGCAAATACATGTATAACTACAGAAAGCACTTTTTTATATAATGTAGCCCCTCCCATTAAGGTAGCTCCAGCTAAGAAAACCGCAGCTAAAATAGCAGGAAAGGCAAGACAAAATAAAATAGGGTTAATATAAACAAAATAAGGCGCTACTTTAGCCATAGTCTTAACTTGCCCGTCTAAAGCATCTTTTTCTTGTTGAGATAAATCAGCACGACTCTTACCTTGTTTAGCCATTTGTTCGTCAAAAGCTTTTGAGTAAATGTTTTCCCAATTAACATTTAATCTTTCTATAATAATTAATCCACTAGCAAGAGAAACTACTATAGCCATTACTAATGGTAATAAGAGATTAGGCTTAATGTTAATATCATTAAAAACCTCACTAGGAAAAGCCAGTGTTCCTATTAAGCGCTGAAAATCGCTATATTTAGGCTTAGGTTCATAAACTTGCTTGTCTTCTGTTGCTGGTGTTTCTACTGTACTCATAAATTTTCCTTATAAGCTAAAAATCCTTGCTTGATAAATGCAAGGTTATTTTGGGTTTTGAGTTGGTAAGGATAAGAAAAAACCATGTAAATATTAATCATTTAGTTTTATATTCTATACTAATTCGTGAAGGTATTTGAATTTTATAGTTTTGAGCAAAGTTATTTTGATTAATTGCCATTGCTAAATGCCCACGAGAGTCTACATATAAAAGAGGTGTATTTATAGCAACATCGCTAAAAGTCTTTACAAAAGGCATAGAAATTTCGTGATCAGCTATTTTTATAGTAACTTTATCGCCTAATTTATAACCTAGCTTAGCAAAATCTTGCTCATCAATGTTGGTTATTAAATTTCCATATTGACCATCTAATGCTATTACTTCAGCCGTTAGCCCCTTTTCATCAATTTTTACGATATTAATATTAAGCTTTACTAGTTCAGAAAGTGCAATTCTAGCACCTACTCTAGTCCAATTTGTTCCATGTGCTAAGTGTGCTGCTATGGGGGCAAAAATATCTCTACCATGAAAAGTGGATGAAAGAGTTTGTCCAATCATTAATTTAGTATTAGTAATTTCTCTAATTTCTTCTAGCCCGTCTTGAGCTTCAACTAGCGTTATTAAGCCATTATTAGGTAATACAAAATATTGACCACGTTTTGATTTAGCTACAATTGCTTTGCGAGTGCTTCCAACTCCAGGATCTATTACTGTCACAAAAACCGTTCCACTAGGGTAATAACGTGAAGCTCCTGCTAAAAACCTTGCTCCATCTAAAATAGAATAGGGTGTTACTTGATGACTTATATCTATAATTCTTAACCTAGGCTCTATTTGTAACATTACTCCCTTACATATAGCTACTGAGTCATCATTTTCTCCAAAATCTGTCATAAATAAAACTGTAGGAACTTGAGACTTAACTTGAGCCTGATAAGCGCTTACATTATAAGTTAAACTAGAAATCGGGTTTAGTATTAGAAGGCTAAATAGTATAGAGAGGGATATAAGTATTAACTTTTTCATATAATTAGTTATTTACTAGAGAAACACTAGATTTATCTTGGATTTTGTTAGATTTTATTCGTAACATTACTAATGAAGATATAATGCCAAAAACTAAAGAAATAGACCAAAGCGTTTTAGC
The DNA here is from genome assembly GCA_016213785.1 of Acidobacteriota bacterium. Taxonomy (GTDB): domain Bacteria; phylum Acidobacteriota; class Blastocatellia; order Chloracidobacteriales; family JADJPF01; genus JADJPF01. The sequence continues at coordinate 55,199 of JACQZQ010000104.1, read as the reverse complement.
ACCATAATTTTCTAGAATATTTGTGCCAAAAATAGGCCCTAAAGTCGCTCCAATACCAAAAAACATGGTGTAGATTCCCATATACATCCCCTTTTTATTTGCAGGAGAAACTTCTGAAACAAAAGCCGAAGCAGCAGGAAATAAAATCATTTCTCCAAAAGTCCAAATAACAACGCTAAAAGCAGCAGAAATAGGATCCGTAACAAAAACCATTGCTCCAAATCCAAGCCCTGTTAATAAACACCCTAAAGCTAAAGAGCGATTATATGACCAATTATTTGTAATAGAATTAAGTGGAATTTCTAGACTAACAATTATAAGTGTATTAAGAGAGAATAATAAACCAAAAGTGACTTCTGAAATTTTTAGGTCACGAACTAAAAAAAGAGGTGCGGTACTTTCAAGTTGAAAGAATACTAATACTGTTGGTATTAATGCTAATAGAAAAATTACAAAAGGTATATTATTAAATGGAGAGTCTTTACCATTACCAATAACATTATTATCTTCATTATTTACTTTACTTATTTTTTTACGGGAAGTGTAAATATCATTGTTTGTTAGATTTAAGAAGAAAAATAAAATAGCTCCTGCTAAAAGAGAAGTTAATCCATCGAAAATAAATATAAAACTAAAAGAAAAATATGCTAAAAAACCTCCTAATGCAGGGCCAATACTCATACCAAGATTAATTGCTAAGCGATTTAGAGCAAAAGCAGGTTTAAGTTTTTCTGTAGGTACTAAGTCGCTAATAATTGCCATACAAGCAGGTCGGAATGCTTCGCTAATTATCGACCAAATAAATACCATTAAAATAATTGCATAAAAATTTTCTACTAATGGAAAGAAAAATAAAAATATTCCTGAAAATATTAACGATATTTTCATTACACGTTCTGCACCAAAAAGATCTGAAATACGGCCTGCAAGAGGTGCTGTAACTAGCCCTCCCACACCATGAGCAATGAGTGCTAAACTAGCTTTTTGTGCAGGTATTTGCATAGCTTTAGTTAAATAAAGCATTAAAAAAGGTAATACCATTGTTCCAGCACGGTTTACAAGTACTGCAACTGTAATTAACCACATTTCTTTAGGTAAACCTTTTAGATTGTGCCAAGGATTTATCATAATTTTTTTGTATAACTTCTTAAATTACAACTTTAAGAAGCATAAAAATATAAATTGCTATAACAGTTAGTTGAGAAAATACTAAGATTATACTTTTATAATTCATAATATGTTTCTTTTTACTCCTAAAAAGTAAATATATTACTTAAAATAACTTAGTATAATCAATGGTGATTTAATGGAAACAAACTCTCTTTTAGTAGCCGTAGTGCAATTAAATTCTACAGATAAAGTGTCTGATAACTTAAAAAGAACAGAAAAACTAATTCGTCAAGCCTCTTTAAGAGGTGCACAGTTAGTTGCATTGCCCGAAAACTTTGCCTATTTACGCTCAGAATCTGAAGCTATTGAATACTGTCAAACTCTAGATGGAGAACTTGTTGCCTGGATAAAAGATTTAGCTAAAAGTTTACAACTATTTATTCTTGCAGGAAGTTTTCCAGAAAAAATAGAGAATTCAGAAAAAATAGCTAACACTAGCTTAATGATAGACCCTCAAGGAAATATATTAGCTCAATATAGAAAGATACACCTTTTTGATGCTACTTTGGCAGATGGAACAGTACTTATGGAATCTCGTTATGTAGAAGCAGGCAATAAGCTTATGTGTGTAGAAGTTGCTAACTATAAAATGGGATTGACCATTTGTTATGATTTACGCTTTCCAGAACTTTATCGTAAGCTTACACAAGCTGGGGCAAAAGTTATTTTTGTTCCTTCTGCTTTTACCTTGCAAACAGGTCGTGATCATTGGGAGGCACTTCTTCGTGCTAGGGCTATAGAAAACCAAGTTTATATAGTTGCTCCAGCGCAGTTTGGACAACATACTTTGCACCGTGCTAGCTATGGTCGGGCTATGATTATTGACCCCTGGGGAATTGTACTGGCAAAAGCGCCTGATAAAGAATGTATAATTATGGCTGAGCTAGATTTTGATTATTTAGAACAAATTCGCATACGTATGCCTTGCCAACAACATATTAAACTGTTCTAACTAAATAGGTAAAAAAAAATGGCTAAAAAGCAATTAGCAGAAACTTTTGATAATGATAGTGTTTGGAAAGAATTATTAGAGAAATACTTAAAAGAATTTATGGAATACTTTTTTCCAGATGCTTATAGTCAAATAGATTGGGAAAAAGGCTATGAGTTTTTAGATAAAGAATTACAAAAAGTAATAAGAACAGCGGTAGGAAAAAGACGCTATGTAGATAAACTAGTCAAAGTATGGCTAAAAGATGGTCAAGAAACTTGGGTACTACTTCATATAGAAATACAAAACCAATGGGAAGAGGATTTTAGTGAGAGAATTTATATTTATCAATACCGTATTTTTGATAGATATAAAAGAAAAGTAGCAACTTTTGTGGTACTTACAGATGAAAACCCTAACTGGAAGCCAAATAAGTTTGAATATAATTTGCTAGGCACAAGGCATTTATGTGAGTATAAAATAGCTAAATTATTAGATTATAAAAACTCTTGGGAACAACTAGAGCAAGATTCTAATCCTTTTTCCTTGGTAGTAATGGCTCACTTGAAAGTGCAGCAAACCAAAGATAACGTAAATGAACGTTATAAATGGAAAAGAAACCTAATAAAGATGCTATATCAAAAAGGATATAACAAGGAAAAAATCTTAGAACTATTTCATTTCTTAGACTGGTTAATTATTTTGCCTGAATACTTAGAGCAAAAATTAGATGAAGAATTAGAGGAATTTGAAGGAGGTAATCATATGCCTTATATTACTGGCATTGAACGTAGAGCTACTCAAAAAGGTTTAGAACAAGGTCGCCAAGAAGGTCGCCAAGAAGGTCGCCAAGAAGGTCGCCAAGAAGGTCTACTTGAAGAAGCAAGAGAAGCCATTTTAGATAATTTAGAAATAAGGTTTGGAGCGCTTCCAAAAGATTTGGTGGAAACTATTAGCCAAATAGTAGACTTAGCCTTACTAAAAAGTTTACGTAGAAAAGCTATACAAATAGCATCTCTAGAAGAATTTAAGAAATATTTCTAAAAATATCCTTTTATTATGAAAGAATTACGAGCAAATAAAGCTTTTGATATAGTGCTTTCTCGTGGTGGGGTAGTCTCACTAAATGAGCAACTAGTAACACAAATAAGCTTACAGATAGTTAATGGAATACTTAAGCCTGGTGATAAGTTACCCTCTGTTAGGGCCCTAGCACGTAGGCTAAATGTTCACCATAACACTATTAGTAGTGCTTATGGAGTTTTAGCAGATGAAAACTTAGTTGAAGTTAGGCATGGTAGTGGAGTTTATGTTAGTAAAACTAGTATAGCTTCTTCTAGAGGTAATGACTTAGATAGCCTAATTCGTGATTTTTTAGATGTTGCTCGTAAACAAGGCCATGCCTTGCAATCAATTCGTGAATCAGTAAAAAAATGGCTAGATAAACAACCTCCCGATCATTTGTTAGTTATTGAACCAGCAAAGGATTTACAGAAAATATTAATTTATGAATTAAAACAACATTTTGAATGTGAAATAGTTGCTGCAACAGTTGAAGAAGTTATAGCTAAACAAGAAATGTTAACTGGAGCGCTTTCTGTTTCAACTTTCTACCATGCAACAGAGATAAAAAGACTTTTACCCTCAGACGCTTTGCTTGTCCCAATAAATTTGCAGACCCTCCAGCCTGAGCTAGTAGAAAAACTTAAACACTTACCTGAGGGAGCAATGGTTGGAATTGTTTCTACTGGTGAGACTATGCTTGAGTATGCAAGAGTTATAATGGTTTCTTTAAGGGGTGAAGATCTTTTGGTTAGAACAGAGACTTTTGAATCAACAAAAAAATGGCAAGCACTATCTAAGATAGCTGACTTAATTATTACAGATAGCTACTGTTTTGAAAAAATTTCTAATTTTGCAGGCAAAAAAGTTTTATCCTTAAAATTAATCTCACCTCAAATTGTTAGATATTTAGGTAATGCACTAAAAAATTCTTTTAGCTAATGGCTAAACTAAGCAATAATTACAGTTATAGAAGGAAACTGTTTATGGAATTGATGATCAAGCCAAAAACCTAAAGTATATTTTAATTCTTGGTCAGCACCTTTTAGATCTAATACTAGTTCTTCCCCGCTTTCAATTACTTGAGCCACAACATCAAATTTAGCTAAATAAGGATTAATTTCAGATTCAATAAAATCTTTAATTTCTGTGATCACCTGATTTTCAAGTAGTTTTCCAGATGATTCTTGGGCAAGAAAAAAATCGAGATCGTCATGGCTATGGTCTTCATCTTCGCCTGTAATATGATTACCAAAATCTAAAGACAAGTTAAGTCTATGTTCTGTAATTAAACGGGCTATTTCTTCATGACAAGAGCCGCAACCTCCGCCAGCACGACAATTGCGCCTAACTTGTGCTACTGTTACTGCATTTAATTCTTCAATAGTTTCTAGGATTTTGCTACGCTGAACTTTTAGACATAAACAGACTAGCTCATCAAGCTTTCCTGTATAAATTCTACGATCACCATGTAGGTGCATAATCTTTATCCTTGCAATAAACTCTAGCGCCAAGACCGCTTGCTAGATTAATCTAATAAAACTCTAAATCAATAATTTTTTGCCATATTTTAGGACAATTTTTATGTTAAGCACAGAAAGTTTAGTTGCCCAAAGTTTTCTAAAAAATCAAAATCGGCCTATTTTACCTCAATCAATTTATGCTAAACGTCGCCAAGAATTCCTTGCCCGTTTAGGTAAAGGAGTTGCTATTTTTGCTAGTGCTCCTAGTTTAATACGTAGTAACGATACTGAGTATCGTTATAGACAAAATAGCGATTTATATTATTTAACAGGCTTAACAGAGCCAGAATCAGTATGTTTATTAGCTCCAGAACATCCTGAGCATAAATTTGTTTTATTTGTACGACCCCGAAATCAGGAAAAAGAAACTTGGGAGGGGCGTAGGTTTGGCCCAGAAGGTGCTCAAGCCTATTTTAATGCTGATGCAACTTATAGTATTGAAAAACTAGATGAAGAATTGCCTAAATATCTAGAAAAAATAGATTTAATTTATTATTCACTAGGTCAAGATTCTCGTTTTGATCAAAGAATAATTAATCAAATAAAATATTTTCGCTCAATGCGCCGTCGTAATGGAATAGGCCCTTATGTAGTAATTGACCCTATAGAGATTTTACAGGAAATGAGATTAATTAAATCCCCTGAAGAACAAGAATTAATGCGCTACTCTGCAAATATTGCTGCAAAAGGTCATATTGCTGCAATGGAGCAAGTAAAGCCTGGAATGTATGAGTTTGAAATAGAGGCAATTATTGAAAATGAGTTTCGGCGTTCTGGGGCGCTTGCTCCTGCTTATAACTCAATTATTGGTTCTGGTGCAAATGCTACTATTTTACATTACGTAGAAAATAATAAACAACTTCAAGATAATGAACTTTTACTAGTAGATGCAGGAGCAGAATATGAATATTACTGCTCAGATATTACTCGTACTTATCCTGTCAATGGTCGTTTTACTAAAGAGCAAAGAGAGATTTATGAAATTGTTCTGTCTGCTCAACTCCTAGCCATTGAACAAGTAAAACCTGGAGTTGCTTTTGATGATGTTCATAAAGTAGCCTTAAATACAATAGTTGATGGGTTATTAGATTTAGGTTTACTCGAAGGTGATAGAGAAGAAATAATTAAAGAGAAAAAGCATGAAAAATTCTTTATGCATCGCACAAGCCATTGGCTGGGAACAGACACTCATGATGTAGGAAAATATAAAATCCAAGAAGAGTCTAGAAAACTAGAACCAGGTATGGTTTTAACTGTTGAGCCTGGAATTTATATTGGGGAAAATCCAGATGTTCCAATAAAATATCACAATATTGGTGTACGAATTGAAGATGACCTTTTAATTACAAATCAGGGAGCAGAAATACTTACATCTGCTGTTCCAAAACAAATAAAAGACTTAGAAAATATTATTGGACGGAGAATCTAGAGATGAAACGTTGTCCTGTATGTGATAAGACTTGGGAAGCCAATAAAGTATTTTGTCCTTGGGATGGATATAAACTTAAAGACTTAACTCCAGAAGAAACTGCTGAAAGGCTAGCCTCAAAGCCTGCTGAGCCTCAATTTGAGATGTTTAATGAGTTACAAAGATTACAAAAAACACTCCTAGATTCTTTAGCAGAATTTGGCTCTACTGATACAAGCCTACTAGTAGATGTTGCTATGGATGCACTTAAGAAACGACGTGAAAGTGATCAATCTTTAGTAAAAGAGCAAATGAAACTGATGGAGGATTTTAATTTACATTGTCGAACTATGCAGTATTTTGTTGATAAATTAAAATCTCAAAGTAACCTATTTTCCTTTTATATAGAGCATAAAGATGAGCCAGACCGTATTTATATGCGCTTTATTGTGTCTTTTGGTGAAGCCCAATATAGACGTAATTTTCCTGTAACTATTGCTTATATGCGTGAGCCTACAAAGGAAGTAACTTTTGAAATTAACCTTTATGAAGTGGGTGATGACAAAGATAGCCGACACTTTCGTACAGAAAAAGCAGGGGGTAGAGTAGAGACTACAGTACTTGGACGTAGATATATACTTACTGCACCACGTGGTTTAGAGGGAATTGACTTACTTCAATGGCTAGAGAGTTCTTTTAAGGAAATATTTAGATTAGCTTATGCAGTTGATTAATTAATTAAGTTTTTGTTTAACTTGTTAACTCGTTCTGTTGTAACAATTATATATCCACCTTCTCTTAAAGGCTCAAAATTAGATTGTTTTTCCTTAAAAGCATTATCTGTAGGTAAAGTATCTTGAGTCTCATTAATAAGATTATGGGCTTTAAGCTCTTTTAGTAGGTTTTCTCTATTTTTAAGAAAAGTTGGTATTAAAATTTCTTCTTTGGAAACCTTAGATTTTAATTCATAGTATGGTAGTAAATTCCTATAAGTAATACCTTGATAAGAAATCTCATCCCATTTTAAGAATACTTTCTTTCTCTTATAATCACGACCATAAACACCTTTTGAAATTACTTTTACTGGAAAGCTTCGGCTGTAAAAGTAAGCTGCAATAACTACTACTGGATACAGTGAAACAGGGACAAAAAAAACATTTTTTAATGTAAAAAAAGGTGCAAAAGGGCTAAAACTAAAATAATTATCTAGAAGCACACTACTAACAATCATTGGTGGTAGAAATATAGGCATTAATCTTAGGGCTAAACGAAATATAGAACAATAATAAATTTGTTGGTAAATATGTGTGCAATTATTGGGGTTATTGGAAGAATTTGTTAGTAAACTAAAAACATAGTTAGTATATTTAGTTAAGTAAGACAAAAGAGCATTCCTCCAATTTATTTCAAAAAATCCAATTTTCTTTTAGCAACACTAGACAATAATTTTACTAAAGATTGCAAAAAATGCCTAAATTTTTATCTAAATAGTAAATAACCAATTATTGCAGTTAAAGCTATAAATCCTACTAATGCAGTTAAGAAAAATTGCTTAAAGGATTGTTGTAATTGCTGTACTTGTGACTGAAGATTACGAACATCTGCTTTTAGTGTTTCAGAATCGTTATTCCATCGTGCTAAATGGCTAGATGCTTGTTTTTGCATTTCCTGTTGTTGAGTTGTTGCTGTTGTTAAAGCTTTTTGAGCATCACTAGCCGTAGTTCGTAGTTCGCTAGCAGTATTATGTAGGGCTGTTACTGTAGCAGTTACTTCTGATAATGTACGTTCAAAAGTAGTTCTTTGTTGAGCGCTAGTATTTACTAGGGTTTCTATTTCTTTATCCAAGCGTTCATTAAGTTTTTTAAGTTCGCCTTGGGTAATTTCTGCAAGGCTATTAAGTTGAGTGCCAATCTGCTCATTTGAGTCGGCTTGCATTTCTATTAAATCAGCTTGGTTTTCTATACGCTCTTCAATACGACGAAAAGCTTCTCGGCCAGTAATTGCTTCATCAACATTGCGAAAAGCTTCTTTTGTACGCTTAAAGGCTCGTTGAAAGAAACTAGGCTTAGATGTTTCCTGGGTAGGTTCTATAGGTGATTGTGTATTTTCTGGTAGTAGATTAATTTTTTTTTCTTCCATTTTCTAATTATCTGAAGTGTCTAAAGTTTTAGCCCACTCAATCCAATCTTTTTCAAATGAGTTAAGATCTTTTTTTACAACTTCCGTTAGGGTTTTAATGCCACTAGGGTCATTTGTTTGTTGTTGCTTAAAGCGTTTATAGAATGTAGTTAAAAGTCCGTGTTGTTGTAGGTAATAGCATAAATAACGGGCTTGAGCATAATTATAACCTTCTTGATCGTCATAAAACTGCTCTTCTGTTGTTGTAAGCAATTTTTCTAGTTTTACAAATGAGTTAGTATCAATTGCTTTTTTTAGAATAGGATAGCGCCAATTATTTAGCCCAACAATTGAGCCTTCATCTATTCGGCTTTGTTCAAAAAGTGAGGCAAACCCTTCATTAAACCAAGTAGGAGCAGATGGGAAATCAGCATCAATAATTGCATGAACCATTTCATGGACAAGTGTACCTGTTCCTGTAGAGAGGTTTATTAGCATTGCGCGATCTGATGATCGGTAATATCCATAAGGGGTATTGGGGCTTTCTTGAAATAATTTACGGCTATAAAAAGAATAATCTGCTTGGTTCTTAAATAAGTAAACTGTAGTAATATAAGTAGGAGAAACAGAGAAAAAATCTTTGTAGAAGGCATTATAACTAGCTCTAATAATACTTTCTTTCACTTCTTCTAAACGAGAAGTCTTGATATTAGAAATTATTATAAATGGCCCAAACCCTGTAACAGAGAAGGTTTTATCAAAATCCCTATGTGCATTAACTAGCTGTTTTTTCATATCTGGATTAACCCAATTAGGGGTGTGATCTTCTAATGGTTCAACAGCTAAGCTTAAGCGTTGGTGCCCTCGATTTAGAGAGGGTTTAAGCCTAACTCCTTTAGGAGGCAGTTTAACTTCTGTTTCTTTGCGGGCATTTGATGAATTTACACAAGCAAAAGATTGAAAGCTTATTAAAATAAGCAGACACCAAACCCAACTAGTTTTTAGTAAGGATTTTTTTCCTATTTTTGTTTGGTGCATAAGACTACCTTAAAAAACTAAAAGTAAATCTAAAACCTAATAATTAACCCATTATAACACTAGTTATGAGTAGCACAGAAGTATATATCTTTTAATAATCAGGATAATCTGACAAAGAGATTAAATTTTTCCTAACACAGAAGAAAAATTTTATTGATATTAAAAATATTGCATTTTAACATTCTTTCTAGAAGATATTCTATTAATTTAGATTAAGTATTTTTTAGAGCAAAAGGAAAGCTAAAATGTTTCAAGAAAATACTCATTACAAAGCTATTTTGGATTTTTATAAAGATAAAAAGGCTACTAGGTCTAAAATCCCTTATATAAATCATATAAATGAAGGTTTGATAATTTTGGATGAAATCCAGGCTAGTTCTTGTGCAAAAGAAGGATTTTGCCTCCACCCAATTGTTCAAACTGATGAAGATTTAGCTAAAGCTTTTCAAAAAGACAGTGTACTTTGTCGCTATAATGTTGATTTATATTCTCTTAGTTTAGCTATGGAATATCGCTGGATCGCTAATGGCTATCTTTCTACACGTACTATTTCATCTTTATCAGAGGTTAAGCTTAGTCCATTAGAAGATGTCCAACAAATGTTAATAGCTGATAAAGTCCAAAACCGCAAGGATTTTGAAATTTACCATAAAAGTACTCATCCTAGAGCAAAGGAACTAGAAATATATTTTGATAATTGGCTAGAAATTCTTGGGATTTCACAAGAAAAATATCAAAGCCTTGTTTCTATAATAAATGAGAAAAATTTGTTAACTTTAGCAAAAACAAGTTTTTAAGTTCTATGTTTAATCTTTATCAGCTCTTATCAAAAGCCTTTAGGCTTTTGATAAGACTTATTATAAAAACCTTAGATAACACTTATTCTTGTACATCATGAATTGTTATTAATTTAAGGATTTCAAAATGACGGACTCCTTGAGGGGTGCGTACTTCTACTTCATCGCCTTCTCTTTTACCCATAAAACTTTTTCCTATTGGAGAAGTTGTTGAGATTAGACCTTTTGACAAATCTGCTTCTTCGGCTGTTACTAGTTTGTAAGTGACTTCTTCATCTTTGTCTTGATCTAAAACAGTTAGAGTTGAACCATAGGCGGCACGGTCTCTAGGTAGGGTATCAATATTAATTAAAGCTAAATCTGACAAACGCTTACGTAATGCCCCTACACGAGCTTGTAAGTATTCTTGGCGGTCTCTTGCTGCTTTATATTCAGCATTTTCTCTTAAGTCACCTAATGCGGCGGCTTTGTGTAGTTCTCTAGGTAAATCTATTTTAAGTTCGGTTTCAAGTATTCTTAATTCTTCTTCTAATTTTTTCTTAACATCTGCTGACACGCAACCCTCCAAAGTTTCTAAACATTTTTATTTATTTAGAAATTAGAGAAAAACCCATCCAATCTGCTATCGCTAAAGTACTTGAGAGCATTGTTTAGGTTTTCTACTTTAGTTGATTTTTCACCTAATTAGTGACTAAAAATTAAAGGTAGGTTTAATTAAAATAACTTTTTAGCCGATTAGGCAATGATTAATCGAAGTAGGTGGAGGGGAAAGCACCCCTCCAAAAAACTAAGCTTTCAATTCATCAGGAATTGAGTCAGGATCTTTATACCAATCGGCATTGATTTTTAGGAAATGTTCCTCTTTAGGAGGTAAGTCATCTTCACGAAAGATTGCTTGTGGTGGGCAAGCAGGCTCGCAAGCGCCACAATCAATACATTCATCAGGATTGATAAAAAGCATTCTATATTTTTCAAATTCTGGTTCATCCTTACGGGGATGAATACAATCAACAGGACAAGCCTCTACGCATGCAGTATCTTTAATATCAATGCATGGCGAAGCAATAACAAAAACTCCCATGATCTGCTCTCCTTATGTCTTAGCACTTCTCGATGCTTCGTCTTTGTTTATAAAGTATTAGAATTTTATTTAATGTTCTCCTAAATTTTAGGAGTATATTGACACCGGCATTCTAACACAAGTATAAAAAAAGACTAGAAATACCTGCATCTAACTACCAGTGCTATTATTTTATTTTTGTCCACTAGCAGTAGTGTTATCACTATCATTAGTAACGGTTTTTTGAGATCCTTCTTCTAAACGCTTAAAGGCGCTTAAAACAATATCAGGTGTAATTACTTCAGGTAAAACAACAGGATCTTTTTCCTTTGGATTATATAACACATAAAGTGGAACACCGCTACGACCAAAACTTTCTAACATTTTGGTAATTTCCTCGTCTCGGTTTGTCCAATCTGCTTTTACTGGAATAATTCCTAGTTTAGTAATTTGATCTTTTATTTCCTGGCTGCTAAAAGTAACTTTTTCATTAAATTTACAACTTAAGCACCAAGCAGCAGTAAAGTCTAGAAATATAGGTTTACCTTGTGCACGTAAATCTTCAATTAACTTTGGAGAAAAATCTTGCCAAGCAATTCCATCTTCAGCTATAGAGCTTGTCTTACCAGGAATTACAGCCTCATTTCTAGCCGTTGATATTGCATAAGTTAAACTTGTAGCTACAAGGATTATCATAGTTGCTTGAGCAATACGACGAGTACGAGTTTCATTAATTAAACTCCCCCAACGACCAAGTATCCAAGCGCCTATAGACATGATAATTAAACATAAGAGTAATACTACTACAACATCTATTCCAGCTTGCAGCCCTAAAACTCTAATTAGCCAAACTACAGTAGCCATCATTAAAAAGCCCATAAATTGCTTAAATGTTTCCATCCAAGCGCCTGGTTTAGGAACATATTTAAGTAAGGATGGACTAAGAGAGAGTAAGACATATGGAGCAGACATTCCTATTGCAAGGGAAGAAAAAACAAGCATTGAAACCCAAATAGGTTGTGTAATTGCAAAACCTAAGGCTGATCCCATATATGGTGCGGTACAAGGTGTTGCAACTAAAGTAGCTAAAGCACCACTAGCAAAAGAGCCAAGTAATCCCGATTTATTCATTGACTCCTGCCCAACACCCATAAGAGATGTTCCCATTTCAAAAACGCCAAAAAGATTTAACCCAAAAAGGAAAAACAAGGCTGATAAAAAGACTAGAAAAGTAGGGGATTGAAGTTGAAACCCCCATCCTAATTTTTCTCCTCCAGCCCTAAGTAACATTAATCCTCCACCTAAAGCCCAAAATGAAAGTAATACTCCCAGAGTAAATACCACTCCATGATGCCAAGTTTTGGTACTCTCATCTTTAGCTTGTTTAACAAATCCTAGCACTTTAATAGAGAGAACTGGCAGAACACAAGGCATTAGATTTAAGATAAGCCCACCAATAAAAGAAAATAGAATAGCCTGCCAAATACTAATAGGTTGCTCAAGAGTTGTAACTTTAACAGTAGTTGTATTTTCAATATCGCCTAGTGCAGATATATCTCCAGCAACAGAAATGCTTATAGCTAGAGCTTTTTCTTTAGCATTTTCTTTCCAAGCTTCAGAAGAAACTATTACGCCTTTTAACTCTTTTATCGGCTCAGTTGCATCACTGGCACGTTTAACTTCTAAAGAATAGTCAGTAGCAGTTTTTTTAAAGTTTTGAGGTGAACCATGTTCTATTACGCCACCTTCAAAAGGGAAAAAAGTAAGTTTAGATACTTCACTCTTAAAATTTGGTGGAGGAACAACTTTAATTAAAATTTGATCTTTATTATTTGCTGCACTAAATTGCCAATCAGAACTGGTTAGAGGGTGTTTTGCTCTAGTATCGTTAAAAGCTTGTGCCCATTTACTAGCTTTAGGCGATTCATTTTTTACAGGTAGTTCTAAGCTTACTTTAGCTCCAGCAGGTAAACATAACTCTTTACATATTAACCATTTAGAATTAGCAGTTAGCTTAACAGATTTACTAGTTAGATTTGTTGGAGGGGTGATTTTAACAAGTAGAAAAATTTCTCCATCATAGCCAAAACTTGTTAAAGGCGGAACTTCAATTCTTTCTGGATAAGGCCAAACTATAGATTCAGATGTAAAACCCTCAGGCATTTCCCATTTTATTGAAGTTGGTAGACCTGAATCACCAGGGTTTTGCCAATAAGTATGCCATTCTGGGTCTGCTTTTAGTCTAAGTGCAACCCAAAAAGCTTGTCCAGGTTCAATAGATTCAACTTCTGATACTAGCTCAGCTTCAGAGTGTTGCGATTTCTCGACTTGCGCAAGAGATGGCGTTAAATAAACAAAAATAACTAAACAAGTTAATAAAATTTGACTGACAACTTGACGAAGTATATTTTTCATAACTCCAACCTTAAGAAAATAACCTTAGTATAGGTGTTTTAAGTTTAATGAAAAGTAAGATTGAGAAAATTTTGTTTTAATAAAATAAGATTATAGTTTTATAAAAGATTTGAATCTATAGACAAAACCTTATTTTATCAGCTCAAACATAAACGTTTAATAGCAGTTACGATGTTTCTTTTAATAACTAGGTTGATTAACGTTAAGTTAAACCAAAGTTTAATCATTCTTATAACTTTTAATAACTTGTAAAGCAAGTAAGCTGATATTTTAATATTAAATCTTAAGCCATATGGTAGCTTTTGATAATAGCCTTTCTTTTCAAGGCTATAAATTAATTTCTTTGTTTACTATCGTATTTAATAACTTTATGGGTAAAAAAATTCCAAGCTATTAAACTTATTTAACAAAACCTCTTTAATTATAGAGCAGGTTTCTTAACACTACATATTATCTCGATCTTAGCCTTTTGCTAATTTTCCTAATTCAACCATTGCTGCTTCAATCTCTTTTGACCAAGGATTACCGCAGCTAATACGTATAAAATTATTATATTTGCGCGTTGCAGAAAAAAGTGGCCCAGGTGTAATACTTATCTTTTTTTCTAAGGCACGATAATGTAATTCTAATGCATTAACTTGTTTAGGCAACTCTACCCAAAGAACAAAACCTCCTGTTGGTCGTGTTACTTTTGTCCCCTGTGGAAAATATTTACAAATCGCTTTCATTGCTGCTTGAATTTGTTCACAAAAAGCTTTTCTAAGTTGGTTTAGATGACGCTCATAACTGCTATCTTTTAAGAACTCTGCAATTATCATTTGTGGTAATGAAGATGTTGCAATTGTGGTCATGGATTTTAATCTTTCAACTTTTGTTTTAAATTTTCCTGGAGCAGTCCATCCCACACGATAACCGGGCGCTAAAGATTTAGAAAAAGAGGAGCAAAGTAGGACTAAGCCTTTTTTATCAAAGGCTTTAGCATTTTGCGGTCTTGTAGAGCCAAAATATAACTCACCATAAAGATCATCTTCAATTAAAGGAATATTTCTTTTACCTAACATCTCTACTAAACGCTTTTTGTTTTCTGTAGGCATACAACTTCCTAAAGGGTTATTAAAGTTGGTTACAGCTAAACAAGCTTTAACCTCATTATTATTTAAGGCTTTTTCTAGAGCATCTAGACATAGACCTTCATTAGGGGTAGTAGCAATTTCTAAAGCACGCATACCTAAGCTTTGAATAGTTTGTAAGATTCCATAATAAGTTGGAGATTCTAAAACTATAGTATCTCCAGGTTTTGCTACTGCTCGTAGACAAAGGTTTAATGCATCCATACAGCCAGAAGTAATAACAATATCATTCGCACTTAAGTTACCTCCCCAGGTAAAAGATCTTTGAGCAATTCTTCTACGAAGTAGCTCATTACCGGGAGGAAACTCATATTCCAAAGCACGCTCACCATAATCTCTAATAATAGCAATAGTAAGCCGGTTTAACTTATTAACAGGCAAAATTGTTGGACTAGGACAAGCTGCACCAAGAGCTACAATATCAGGGTGTCGTGCTGCTTCAAAAACCTCTGCTACCATTTCATCAATATTAACATTTTTAGCAATTAATGGAGGGTTTGTGCGGTTTGGTTGTGGAGGAAGATCTTTATTAACTAATCTAACAAAAAAGCCGCTACGAGGTCTTGATTCAATCAAACCCTTACTCTCTAGAAGAAAATAAGCCTGAAAAGCCGTAGACATACTAACCCCTTGTTGACGTGATATAGAGCGTACAGAGGGAATTTTTTCTCCAGCACGCAGAACTCCTTTTTCAATCATTTGTTCAATATGACCGGCTACTTGTTGATAAAGTAAATCATCTGTTAGGGTTGAAATTTGTTGCATAGACATTTTTCCTAAAGTTTCTAGTTCGGCCAAATACGTTAATTTTGTTTTTTGTGTTTCATTATTTTTTATCTTAACTAAAAAATCTGATCTGGTCAAAAATATAAAATCTGAATCTGTTCTGCTTAATAATTTTGGTTTAATCTTGTTATTAATCAGAATAATAGGGGGTATAAATATGTTGAACCTAATTGATGATCGCCAAATAAGTAAATGGCATATGGAAACAGATCAGTTTGGATTAAAGAAAGACGAGTTATGGAAGAGTCCAGACAAGTTTCATCTTTTATCAATTAATTGTAAACAAGGGACTGTTTGGATTACTCAAACGGGTGATGAAGAAGACCACTTGTTAGAATCTGGAGAAGTTTTTGAGACTTTAGAAGAAGGTTTAGTAGTAATGCAGTCACTTTCTGATAATGCTTGTGTTGAGATCTTACGCAACTAAAAAGAAAAGTCTTAAAGCAAAACCTTAAAGTAAAGCCATTAAGGTTTTACTTAGTTTATTAGGATAGATATATCCATACATTTTCTAGTAGGAATTGATTATATGAGTCTAAATGAGAAGAAAGATCCTTCCTTATTGTTGTTAGTAATGGCATTTGCTGCTGTATATATAATTTGGGGTTCGACCTATATAGCAATTGTGTATGTATTAGAAACTATGCCACCATTTTTAATGGCAGGAGCTAGATTTCTTTTTGCAGGGAGTTTGCTCTATTGTTGGGCAAGATTTAGAGGCGCTGAAAAACCTACAATAGCTCATTGGGGCCGGGCTTTACTTATTGGTGGTATGCTTTTTTTGTTAGGCAATGGTAGTGTTGTATGGGCTGAACAACATGTAGCTTCTGGAATTGTTGCACTACTTATTACTACTGAGCCAATTTGGGTTGTGCTTTTAGAATGGTTTTTAGACAAAAATCGTCCTAACCAAAGTGTTGTTATAGGGTTGGTTTTAGGTTTTATAGGAACCATAGTTTTAATTGGCCCAAATGCCTTTAGTGGTTTAGCTAATAGCAATCTATTAGGTTGTTTAATTGTATTAGTCTCTTCTATCTTTTGGGCAACAGGCTCAGTATATTTATCTCGTGCAACTTTACCTTCCTCTCCATTACTAATGACAGGGATGCAAATGTTAGCTGGTGGTACGCTATTAACATTGATGGGAACGAGTTTTGGCGAATGGGCACAAGTTAATTTTGATGCTTTTTCTGAGCGTTCAATATTAGCTTGGTTATATTTAACAATTTTTGGTTCATTAATTGCTTTTACTGCATATAGTTGGCTAGCTCGTGTTGCTTCACCAAGCCGAGTATCAACCTATGCCTATGTAAACCCTGCTATTGCAGTGTTATTAGGTTGGGTATTAAAGAATGAACCTGTTACAGAACGCACTTTATTTGCTGCTGTACTATTAGTTTCTGCTGTTATATTAATTACTACTAATCACCGGAGAGTTAAGAAAGTTGATGAACCAATAAAAGAAAACCTTGATGATAAGTCTGTAGATGAAGAGGCTATTTGTTTAGCAAAGTAATAGCTTTCTGGTAAGCTTCAGAATTGGGCAGCCTTTTGGCTGCCTAATTTATTTTTACTAACCTATTAACCCTTGACTTACTACAAAAAGTTTTAGAGTAAAAAAACTTAATAGTAAAAAGTAGTGGAATTTGTTAGTGTTTTTAAGTTATTTCTTATTTACTTAAGAAATATTTTTTGAAATATTAGTTATTAATAATTTAAGTAATAGCTTAGAGTTAGAAAAAATAAGAGTTATTGTTAATTCTATAAGCCTATTTAGTTTATGGAAGACTTAGCATTAGGTAAAAACAAGGAAAATTTTTTATGGCAAAAGAAAAACTTTTTGAAACCCAACAAGTTGAACCTTTAGAACTTCCTTCCAAAAGCACTGAACTTAGAGTCTTACTAGAACTACATAGAGGTGAAAGACACATCATAGCAATACAGAATTTTCCTGATCCTGATGCTATTTCAGGTGCAATTGCTCATCAAATGATATCGTCTGAATTTGGTATTCAAGCTGATATAGTTTATGATGGCCTTGTATCTCATCAAGAAAACCTTGCCTTGGTTCGCCTCTTAGATATTGATTTAATCCGTTATCATCAAAAAATGGATTTAAGTGTTTATAAACATTCTATTTTTATTGATACTCAGGGCACTACAACTACCCTAACTTCAAAATTAAAAGATGTTGGAGTAAAACCTTTAGCTATTGTTGACCACCATGAAAAACAAGGCATAATTGAAAGTGTTTTTACTGATATCCGTAAAATTAATGCTACAGCAACAATTTATACAGAATATATTAAAGAGGGTTTACTGACCTTAGACAAATCTAATGCCCAGCACATCAGGCTAGCTACAGCTTTAATGCATGGACTAAGAAGTGAAACAGCAGGGCTTATAAGAGCAAAAGAAAAAGATTTTCTTGCAGCAGCTTTCTTAAGTAGCTATGTAGACCAATCACTACTTGCCGAAATTTTAAGTGTAAAACGCTCACGTAGAGTTATTGATGTAATAAGACTTGCCCTCGAAAATAGGGTTGTTAAATATAATTTTTCTATTGCAGGTATAGGATTTTTACGTTATGAAGACCGTGACGCTATTCCTCAAACAGCTGATTTTTTACTTACTGAAGAAAATATCCATACAGCAGTAGTTTATGGAATTATTGGCAAAGAGGGAGAAAGAGAAGTTATTATAGGAAGCTTACGTACTTCTAAAGTGACATTAACTCCTGATACTTTTCTAAAAAATGCTTTTGGCAAAGATTGGCAAGGAAACTACTATGGTGGTGGTAAATATGAGGCAGGAGGATTTGAAATTCCCATAGGTTTTCTTTCAGGCAATTTTGATGAAGATTTTATGAAAATGAAATGGAAAGTTTATGATTTACAAGTAAAACGCCATATTTTTGAAGAAATTGGAGTGGAAAACATAGACCAGCCTTCTGATGAGTAATAATTTTAGGCAAGTATCTTATTATTAAGATTTGCCATCTAAAGAAGTAATTTCTATAATGAGTTTAGTTTACGTAGTGAAGGATTAAAATATGGCTTTAACTTGTCGTCAGTGTGGTGTGGTTGGTAGTGTAATTGATACTATTTGTCGTGGTTGTGGAACAGTTTTAACTAATGGTTCAATGCCTGTAATTAATAACCCCGGTTCAATTGCTTCTTATAACAATAACCCTCAAAATCAACCACCACAATGGAATCAACCTAATAATAATCAATATAACTCTCCTCATAACAACAATCAAAATTGGCAAAATCAATATCAAAACAATAATTATCAAAATAATAATGTAGCTCCTTGGCAAGGCTATCAAAATCAACCACCTGCTAATTTAAATAACCCTTACCCTTATCAACAAAACCCTTATTCTCAAGGACAAAACCTACAAAACCCTTATCAAGTTTTGCCTCAAACACAGCAACCACCCCAAATGCAGATGCAAAGATGGTCGAATCCTCAAGCAAATTGGGGACAACCACAAGGCCAACAAGTTTTTATTGTTAATAATGTTCATCCTATGGGTCTTTATCAGGAAAGAAAAAGCCCTGCACTCTCTGTAGTACTAAGTTTTTTACTGACTGGGGCCGGACAGCTTTATAATGGTCAAGTAGGAAAAGGTTTATTAATGTTGGGTGCTTGTGTTGTGATGTGGGGATTTTTTCTTGGTTGGGTTGTTACTCTTTGGTCAATTTATGATGCTTATTCTACAGCTAAAAAAATTAATTCAGGGCAAAGAGTTTAGTTGGTTGGGTTATAGTAGAGTTGAAGAGGATCTGAAAAATCAGATCCTCTTCACCCGTTAGAAAGTTGTATAACTCTTTAATTAGCTGCTTTAGCTATTCGGCTCTAAGTGCAACAATTGGATCAAGTCTTGAAGCTCGCCAAGCAGGGTAAGCCCCTGAAATGATGCCTATTCCGCCTGATACCGTTAATGCAGTAAAAATAGCAAAAAGTGGTAGAGATGTTGGAATAGGAGTTAAAACAGATACTAAAACACTTAATAAATAGGCTATAAAAACGCCTATCCCCCCACCAAAAAGAGCTAAAATAGTAGATTCTGCTAAAAACTGCTTCATTATATCCCAGCGTTTTGCTCCTAGACTTTTACGAATACCTATCTCTCGGGTTCGTTCAGTAACAGATACTAGCATGATATTCATAATGACAATTGCACCTACTATTAATGCAATAGATGTAACACCAATAGATACTACTTGAATTGTCCCAAAAATTTTTTCTCTAAGGTTATTTACTGCTGAAGGTGTAAGGACTCCAAAATTATCTTTTTCCCCAGGGGATAGTTTACGTCTAGCACGCATTACAATACGAGCCTCATCTATAGCTGTTTGATAGGTTTCTTGACTAGTTGAAGTAATACTAATTAGTAGAGAGCGCCTAGAGCCATAAACATTTAAGAAAGTTGTTAAGGGTATGGAAACAAATTTATCACGGGATTGACCAAAGACTGAACCTAAGGTTTTAGCAATTCCAATAATCCTAAATGGTCTTCCATCAAGCTTAATTGTTTGCTCAAGGGCAGTTGAATTAGGGAATAACTTACTTGCTATGTCTGCACCAATAAAGCAAACAAAACGACTATGCTCTTCTTCACTTTTAGTAAAATAACGACCTTGACCTACATCTATACGATCAATGTCTATTAAATTAGAAGTAACTCCTGTAATAGTTACTTCATAGAGGGAGGTTCCATTATGTTTTACTTCTGATTGGGCATAAACTTTTGCCCCTACTTGATTTATTACCCCTTCGCGCTCACGTAAGGCTTCTAGATCTCCCATTTCAATGCGTTTATTATGTTTAAGCGCATCTTCATAAGACTTTACACTAGAAAAATCATCTATAGAAAATCTTTGAATACGAAATGCGTTTGTTCCAATATCTGCAATCTTTTCATCTATATATTTATTAAAACCCTCTATAAGTGAAACTACAACGATTACAGTTGCAACTCCAAAAATAATGCCTAATAAAGTTAAAAAAGAACGTAATTTGTTTGCCCAAATTGCATCAAATGCAAGTTTATTAGCTTCTATTAAATTCATATAGTTACCCTGCTTAAAACAGTTAGTTAAACTTAAGTTTTTGTCTTAAGTTTAAGCTTAGAGCTTAGAAAAATGATATTACAATGATACTAGAAGTATAATTAAATCGAAATAGCTTATACGTCACTAGCCTAAAAGTAGTTCATCCGGGAAAGCAGATAAAATCTCATCATACTTTGATAGATTTACTTTACTGCTTTGCTTTATCTTTAATCTCTAAAGACGAAATATTTTATCTAAAATTCTAGGTTGGTAAATAGGTGAACTTCCTTTCAAAACATAAAATCTTATTAACAAGTTTATTACTAGTCTTATTACTAGCTCTATTTACTTATTATAAATATCTTAATCAGATAGAAAGAAAAGATATGGCAGAATATGTTCCTGATTCTGCTGCCGCTTTTTTAGAAATAAATAGTTTATCTACTGTATTTTCAGAAATAGTTAAAACTGATACTTGGAAAAAATTAGCTCCAAATTTTGGGATTTCTAAGCAAATAGAGTATTTAACTAGTGCGGCTGATATACTTACATTTACGGGACTTGCACCTGCTGAAGCAAGTTTACTAGCTGTTGCTCAATATGCTTTGGTTCTAGATAATTTAGAATTAGCAACAGAAAAAACTTTAGAAAAAGAAGAAGAAAATGAGCTAGAAATTACACCTAGATTTGCATTAGTAATAGAAACTCATTCACGTTCCTCTAAAGTAGAAGAATATTTAGCTAATAGAGTAGATTTACTTGCCAAACGTATTTACTCTAACAAGTTAGTGACTCAAGAAGAGGTTTTTAATGATATAAAGATAAAAATTTTTCAATCTCAAGATCAAAATCGAAGTCTTATTTCTGCCCAAAAAGGAAGTGTTTTAATAATAGGAAACTCACTTAAGATGGTTCAAAATTGCTTAAGTGTTTTACTAGGAAAACAACCGAGTTTTAAGAATAATCCTAACCTAAAACTTGCTAGAGAAAAAATAGGCAGTAATTCAATAGCCTTTGGTTTTATTAAAAAAGAAACTCTTTCTAAAACTTTACAAATAGGCACAGCCTTTTTACCTAATCTTGCTGCTATATCCAATTCAGAAAATCAAACTATTCCAAGCATTATTTCTTCCCAACTAATAGAAGGACTTGCCTATAGTGCTAGTTTTAAGGGAGGAAAGGTAGTAGAGCAATATTTTACACTTATAAAACCTGAAGTTATGGAGAAAATAAATCTAGTTATTAAGCCTAATACTAAAGCTCTTAACTTAACGCCTAAACTGCTAAACACTTCGCTGGATTTTACTGTCTTACTGGTTGATAAACCAACAGCTTTTTTAGATGAAATAGTAAATATAGTATCTTCTCGTACAGATGCGGTTATTAGTTTTGCTCTACGTCAATTAGTTATTGAGCTTGGAAAAAAATATGGAATTCTTCCTAGCGATCCAATAGGTAATTTAATAGGAAATGAAGTTGCTTTAGTTAAGCTTAAAGGAGAAGAAAAAGATGAGTTTATTATCATGTTACCTGTGACTAATAAACTTAAAATGCTTCCTTCTGTTGGGCGCTATTTAAGAAAAGGTGCAGAAACGCTTAAAAGTGAAGATTATAAAGGGGTTGAGATTGTTAGTAATCCTGATGTTGAGTCTCGTGCAATAGCTTTTTTAGATGATTATTTAATTTTAGGTACACAAAAAGAATTAATAAAATTTATTGATTTATGGCAGCAAGCTAAACAAAATAGTTACAACAGATTAGATATAATAAAAAACTCTTCTAATGCTATTTTTCTTTCTTCAAAAATAGAAAAATCTTTAGTAGGAGATTTTTTCCTTGGGCTTTCTCGCTTGCTACGTACAACAGATGGTGCAAAGGATATACTAAATAATGATACTATAAAGCCATTAATAGAAAACTTACCTCCAACCATTGGCCTAGGAAAACTCACTAGTGAAGGATTAATGATAGAAAAAGAATCTACTTTAGGTATTTTTGTTTATTTATCTATGCTTTTTGATAATCAAGCAAATGAACTGCAAGAAAAGCAAACATCAAAAACTGAAAAAACAGAGGAGTAAAAATGTTAACTTCTGAAATTATTGCAATTGGTTCGGAATTGCTAACACCTTTTCATACAGATACTAACTCACTTTGGCTAACAGAAAAGCTTAATAGTGTTGGAATAGATGTTAAGTTAAAAACTATTGTGGGGGATGATGAGGCCCGTTTAGAAGAAGTACTTAAGGATGCTTTACAGAGATCACAAGTCATTATTTCTACAGGTGGTTTAGGCCCTACAGAAGATGACATTACCCGTAAAGTGTTTTCTAGAGTGCTTAAACGGCCATTAATTCTTCATGAAGACATACTAGCTAATATTAGGCATTTATTTGAGAGTCGTGGTTTTCCAATGGCGCTTAATAATGAACGCCAAGCTTTAATTCTTCAAAATGCACAAGTCTTAAATAATCCAAGGGGTACTGCTCCAGGAATGTTTATTATTGATTCTGATAAAAGGATAGTAATGTTACCTGGGCCTCCTAGAGAGATGAAGCCTATGTTTGAAGAGCAAGTTTTACCCAATTTACAAAAGCTCTCTCATGGCTTAAGAGTTAAGAGAAAAGTCTTAAAAGTTTCTGGTATGGGAGAATCGGCTGTAGATGCTTTAATTGCACCTATTTACTCTAAATATAAAAATCCAACTACAACAATACTTTTTAACCGTACTGAGGTACAAATACATTTAACTGCAAGTGGTTCTACAGATAAAGAGGTAGAACGTTTACTTGAAGAGCTATCAAATAAATTAGAGGAAAAACTAGGGGCAAATGTTTTTTCTGTTCAAGGAGAAAGTTTAGAGGAAATAGTAGGTAGATGGTTAGCTGTAAAACAATTTACTATTGCTACAGCAGAAAGTTGTACTGGAGGGCTTATTGCTACTCGACTAACAGATATTGCTGGTAGCTCTCGTTATTTCTTACAAGGGTTAGTAACCTATAGTAGTCAAGCTAAAATAGATTTATTAGGTGTGTCTGCTGATTTAATTGAAGAAAAAGGTGTTGTTAGTGCAGAAGTTGCTGAAGCTATGGCTATTGGTGTTAAAAAGAAATCAGGGGCAACTTTTGGAGTTAGCGTAACAGGACTTGCTGGGCCTGATGGAGGTACTCCAGAAAAACCTGTTGGGCTAGTTTATATTGGGCTTGCTAGCGATGTTGAAGTAACACATAAAAAACTACAACTTCCTGGAGATAGAGAAAGAGTTAGGTGGCTAGCTTCTACAGTAGCTTTAGACCTAGTAAGAAGACGCTATCTTTTATAATATTTTTATAATTAATAATAGGTTGGTTTAGAACGCAAACTCTTCTTCTAAAAGGAGTTGAGCTTTACGTAGTTCAAAACGTGCCCGCCCTACATTTCCATTTGGGCCTAGTGCTATTAAAAGAAAATACTCAGGATTAATTAACTTTATCACTAAAGTTAAGTTTCCTGAAATAACAGTCATTTCTTGTAATGCACCAACTCCAACATCAGAAGAGGTTCGTATAGAATTACGCAGAAGGGTGGCATAGGCGGCAGCAATAATAGAGAGTTGACCATCATAGTTGCGAGGGTCTTCTATTTGCTGTTCGATAGCGATGCCGTCGAGTCCCATAATTAGGACTCCAACGGCACCTTCTACTTTATTTATTATTTGCTTGAGTAGCTCTGAAAATACCATTACTTAGCGCTCGCCTCCGCTTTGTGGAACAACTTGAGGTTGTGCTTGTGGGCTGACTGTTTGTGCTGGGTTTGGAGGTGCTGTTTGTGCGCCAAAAGTTTCTGGTCTGTAAATACGAGGTGTTACAAAGAATAATAACTCTGTACTGTTGCGATCTAATGAACGTCTCTTAAATAGTTCTCCTAGAAATGGAACACGAGAAATTCCAGGAGTGCGAGTATTAGTACTTGCTTCAGTATCAAAATTAATACCACCTAGAATGGTTGTTCCTCCATCTGGTACTAAAACCAGAGTTTCAGCGCGTTGAGTACTAATTGAAGGAGTTCCACCAGTAGTTCTTAATGAACGATCAACAGAGTTATTTTCTACTACTATACGCATTAAAACATTGCCTTCATCAGCTATTTGAGGGATAACGTTTAAGCGTAATGCTGCTGTTACAAAGGTTGTAGTGATAGTGTTATTAACTTCTGTTTGTACAGCTATCTGAGTACCACTAGTTATATCGGCAGGTGTGTTATTTTGAACTGTAACACGTGGGTTAGAGATTGTTTTAGCTACACCTTTTTGTTCAGAAGCAGTTATTGCTGTTGAAAGTATGGATGTGCCTATTACACCTGTAGTTAAGCTTAATACAGATGCTCCTGCGCCAGCTAAAGCCCCATTAGCTACTGGGCCGATTAACCCACTACCACCTACGTTGTTACCATTTGCTGCTAGACCTGCTGAATCTGTTCTTATAGGAGTGCTAAAGAGTTGTGGAGAAGTTTCAAAAATTGCGCCAAAACCTAGTACACCTTTTCTTGAACCATCTGGTAAGAATGGGCCAACTGGTCTTGTTTGAGTAGCTGCTAAGGCTAATTGATTACCAATAGTACGTGAGAAACTTCGGTTTGCAAGTACTACTCTTGCTTCAATTTCTACTTGTGGTTCTGGAACATCAAGTTTTCTAATAATGTCTTCTACTGCAAGAACATTTTGAGGTAGGTCTGTAACTATAATTTGATTAGTGCGGAAATCAGCGTCAACTTGACCTAATTTAGAGAGGGTTTTTAAGATAATACCAACTAAGCCTGTTGCACCAATTCCACCTGTATTACCACCTTGGCCGCTAATATTGCTAGCTGCTTGAGTTCCTCCTAAAGCACCTGTTCCACCAGAACCTATGGTAGATGAACCTAAGCGAATATATTTTAACCTAAAGAACTTAGTTTGTTTTGGTAAAGCATTATTTCTTTCTTCTTCTAATGCGCGTTTTTGAGCTTGCTCTTGTGCTAGTGCAGGTAGGGTAGCAACACGAACAATTAAACCTTCTCTAGTAAAACTAAGTTGGTTTGCCCTAAATATAGACTCAACAACTTGATTCCAGGGGACATCATTTACTTTAAGAGTAACACTAACTGTACCCACAGATTTATCTTGAATAAAGTTTTCGCCATAGTTATCAGATATAAAGCGTAGAACGTCATTAAGATCTACAGCAGCAATATCAATACTAATAGGATCACCAATAAACCCTGGTTCACCAAAACGGCTTTTAGCTGTTTGTGGATCGGATGGATTATCTACATCAGCAGAATTATTAGTTGAATTTACTGATAATGCTGGGCGTGCTGCGGCTGATTTAGAAAGCCCTGGACGGATGCTAGGCCCTTTTACGCTTGGTAGATTGCTAGAAGTACGACCTTCAGCTTCTTTACCTGTTTTTGCTGAGGTTTTTTCTTCTTTTTCTTCTCTACCAACAGAAATACCATTAGTATCTGGTGGGGCTACAAGAGGAGCAATATTTTGCTTTTTGCTAACAGGTTTAGCGCTTACTTCTTGTTTTTTAGTTTCTTGAAAATCAGAGAAATATATTGCTAGACCAGAAGCAAGATTTTGTACTTGATAAGAACATTTATCTTTTAAGTCAAATACAATACGTAAATCATTGCTAGCTTGAGTACCAACACGAATGCTAATTAATTTATCTGAAATAGAATCGATATTTTTAGCTATATTGCTGGTTGCTCCCGTTATATCCATCACCACACGTTCAGGAGAATGTAGTGCGAATACTTTATAAGTGAGGGGGCCGTCAGCTTGAATAATTGCGGCTATACGTCCATTCTCAGATTTAGTTGTAATGTTATTAATTGTCGTTAAAGAAACCGCGCTCTTTGCCTTGGTCTCATATGCAAATGTTCCTTTAAGCGTACCTAAGAAAAGAAGCATTGCAATTATTACGGCTGCTCTAACTCGGTAATCTCTAGGCATAAGAGTACCTCCTCCTCAAATTTATGATTGAATTATTTAAAAACAAATCTTGATGATATTTCCCTATTACTCCTCGGCTATTTGTTGCGTGTAAAAGGGATAGTTTGAAATTCGGTTTTGGTTTTACCTGTATTAAGTAAAATTATTTTTTCCACTTCTATACTATCTTTATTAATTTTTTTAATCTTACCGTCCCAAAATTCTTGACCCACCATAGCAAAAATAGTAGTTCCCATTGCTAGTGTAGGCTTAAGGAAAACACCTTGGCCTTCAGGTTTTTGATATAAGCCTAATATTTTAACTTCACTAATTAAGTACTTTTCAGATGTAGAAGGGCTAGGCATATTGGTTTTAACAGCTAAAGAGCGTTTTTCCTTCCAAGCTAAATCTCTTTGCTCAAAGCTTGGTGGCGCAATAGGGCTAGCTAGAACAGGTGGTGTAAAGTCATTTCTAATAGTAGGTCTATTTATTAAATTACTATCTGCAAAAGGTGATAATTTAGCCTCTCTATAATCTGTTGATAAAGCTGATTCTGGAGGGCCAGTAATTTGTTGTGTAAGATTTTGTGCAAATCCATTAGCAGAGACTAGAAGTAAAGTTAAAGTTACTCCTAAACTAAAAGTAGCAAATTTTTGAAAATCAAATTTAGCTAACACATTAGCCTCCTTAGGTTTATTTGCGAGTAAAGGGGCGAAATTCTGTTTTAGTTTTAACTGTCTTATCTGAATAAACAGTTCTAACTTCAAATTCTACTTTATCTTTTTCAATACGAGTAATTTTTCCATTCCAAAACTCTTGGCCTACAGTAGCAAAAATCATAGTACTAGCAGTAGTTGTTGGTTTTAGGAAAACACCTTGAGAGTCAGGCTTTTTATAAATTCCTAGAATTTTTACTTCATCAATAAGGTATTTTTCTGATGATGCTGGTTCTGGTTGGCCTGAGCCTCTAGTTCTTTCTCGTTTTTCTTTCCAAGCTGAATCACGATCTTCAAAAGTAGGGGGTGGAACAACTTCTACTACTACTTTTTCTTTAATAGGTTTTACTTCTTCTTTTTTAGGAAGTAGCTTCTCATCAAAAAAAGGATCTACCTTAGGTTCTTTATATGTAGTAGAAAAAAGCTCAACATTTGGGCCTACCTTAGCAGCGTCAGCTTGAGGGTTTTGACCTGGAGCAGGTGCTTGAGCAAAGCTATTAGAGATAATTGATAAAGAAACACATAGTAAGACTACTAGAGAGAAAAGAACAAAGCGATTTAAATTGAGCTTGAGCATTGTTATTTTTGGCCTCCTTTATCATCTGCTGGTGCTGAAACATTACTAACATCTTGTTCACTTGCTACATATGCAGTTACAGTAAAACTAGCATCAATATCGTGATTTAAGGTTTGTGGGTTAGCTTTTTTAATTTCTACGTCTGATACACTAACAATTCTACGATAAGTAGCTATTTGTTGAAAGAATTTACCTAAACTATTGTAAAGACCAGAGACTTGAATATTAACAGGTTTTTCTTTATAGAAGTCTTTCTTTTGTAAATCTCTACCAATAAAGACTTTAAGAGTTAATTTTTGTTCTGTAGCTTGTTGTTGAATATTTTCTAAGACTCTAGAAATTTCAACATCTTCTGGTAAAAAATCACGAAGCACTTTTAACTCAGCTTGTGCATCATCATAGCGTTTTTGATAGGATTTAAGGTTATCTCTAACAATAGCGCCCTTACGGTTATCTTCTCTAAGTTTATTTAGTTCTTCTTGTTTTTTTCTGGTTTCTTCGCGAGTATCAGCAAAAAGGAAATTACTTCCACCGTAGCCTATAATCACACCTATCAAAATTATGCCAATGAACTGAACAAACCAAGGAACTCCAGCTAAAAAATTATTGCCCTTTGCGTCGGCCATAAAATTTCTCCTTTAATTAGCACTAGCTGTTTGACCATCTGTTGGTTTTTGATTGGCAACAGGTGGGTTATAAACGCAACGAATAGTAAAATTAGTAACTGGTTCAGTAGTGGCTGTGCCAGCTTGTTGCTGGGTTTGAATTTCAACACCATTAAAAAGACCGCGTGAGAACTCTAAATCCTTAGCAAAACTTGAAATTAAAGCTTCTGTGGTGGTGTTGCCTACTATTGTCATTGCGCTACCACGTTGGGTGATAGAATCTAATCTTATTCCAATTGGAACAAGCTCATTTATACTAGAGAGTACTGCTACAGGGCCACGTTGCTCTGCTCGCAATTGCTTAATAACTTTTACTCTATTTTCTACTAAAGTGATTTGTTTTTGTAGTTTATCAGCATCTTCTTTTAATTTAGCCAGTTCAGCAGCTACTTTTTGTTCATTGGCTAAGTCTTCTTTTACCCGTTTATTTTCTAAGTCTGTGATGTACCAAGAATAGACTAGCCAAGAAATAACGCCCAATACTACTACTGCTACCATTACAATAAGCTGACCAGTTTGAGCACTAATAGAACTAGCCTTTGAACTAGTTGATTCTGTTTTAGCCTGATCTAATAAATTTATTTTTGGCATAATAATTAATCTCCACTTCTGAGCGCTAACCCAATAGCTACAGCCATATTGGGTGAAAGCTCACGAACATAGCCTTCGTCAAAATTTTTGGTGTTATATTTAATTGTTCTGAATGAATCAAATTTTTCTACTGGAACTCCAAAACGCTCTGCTAAATAGGAAGTTAGTCCAGGAACTTTAGAACTACCACCAGAAACTAGCATACGATCAACTTTGCTAGAGTCAGACATTGAACTAGTAGCACGAAAGAAATCTAGAGTTTTTTGTACTTCTAGAGCTAAGATTTCTGAAACTGATTGAATTAAGGGCTGAGCATCGTCTGGTTTAACTCCAGACTCAGTAGGCATACCCTTTTTTAAGTTTTCTGCTTCATCAAAGGTTAGGTTTAATTCTTTTTGCAATAAATCAGTATATTGATTGCCTCCAACAGAAATATCACGGGTAAAAATAGATTGTGAACCACGCACTACATTAATGTTCATTACACTAGCGCCTATATCAAGCAAGGCTACGGTAGTTGTAGGTTGAGGCTTATAATTAACCTCATAACAGGTTTGTATTGCAAAAGAATCTACATCAACAAAATTTAGCTGTTTTCCAGCTTGATTAATAACCTGAGTATATTGTGCTATTTTATCTTTTTTACAGGCTACTAATAACACATCCATACCATTGCCTGAAGCATCATTACCTAAGATCTCATAACTGAGATTTACTTCATCTAAGGCAAAAGGTATATATTGTTCTGCTTCCCAATGAATTTGTTCACCTAACTCTTCTGGACTCATAGTAGGAAGGTTTATTTTTTTTACAATAACAGAGTGACCAGAAACAGAAGTACCAACTAAATTAGTTTTAATATTTTGTTCTTGGAATATTCTGTTGATGACATCAGAAACATGGTTTAAGTCAATTATGTGACCATCTACAATTGTATCAGATAGAAGTTGTACATGGCCTATACTTACTAATTCATAATTACCTCGAGAACCTTTTAGTTCTACTGCTTTTACTGCGCTGGAGCCAATATCTAATCCTACAACGCTCTTTTTACTGCTGAACCAGCCCATAATATGTCCTCACTTATCCTCACTACGTAAACTTAAAATTTTTAACCCCAAATAGGTCAAAAGTTAAAAGGTTTTGACTTACAGGCAACACACCTTTGGCTAAAGCCTAACTTTAATAGTTAAAAACGTTTTTAAGTTATTAGCACAATAGAGAAATAAATTGTATCGCTTAATTTTAATGACAACCTTTTGATAATTATTGTTGATGAAAGACTTAGGTCGCCACCAAGGTTAATTATACCTTTCCTGGCGGCTCGGCGGACATAGATTACTTAGAATCTTTAGTCCCGTGGCTCTGCGTCTTTCGGTTTCCCGAAATTTGCTCTGAGCAGCAAAGGTTTCTACTCCAAGTTTTTCATAGATTTACCATTCTTACACCTTGGAGTCAACTACTTTTTTCTATTAGAAAGAGCACAAAGCCGCTTTGTTATCAATAAACAATAGCTAAAACAGAGTCTCCCAACAATTTACTTAATAATTAGCCTAGCAAAATTTTTCCGGAAATTAAACTTTTAGTTAACAAAACAGCGATTAAATATTTATATATTTTAAACTTCTTTTTGTAAGCTTTCCAATATATTTTTTATAATTTCAGTAAATTTAATCAATTTTTTTATACTGTTCTGGTGCATTAGATTTTAATAAAATACTTTTAGCTGGAATACCTACGTTAACATGATAGGGTTTAACATCTCTTGTTGCTAACCCCATTGCCCCAACCATCCCATTTTCGCCAATAGTTAAGCCTGCTAAAACCGTTGAATGATAAGTTAATCTAACATTGTCATGAATTATTGTAGGTCTAGAGGTTATATCATGTATATCTGTTACACTATGAGAATGAGAATAAACATTAGCATAATCAGAAATACTAACGTTATTACCAATAATTATCTCCCCACGATCATCTAAGAGAACATTCCTATGCACTACAACATTATCACCTATAGTAAGGTTATATCCAAAGCTCCATTCTACAAAGTGAAAACACTTAAAATTTTTCCCTACTTTACGAAAGATATAAGGAGCAAGCATTCTTCGAAAACTAAATGCTAAAAGCAGGTTTCCACCTAGTGGAGAGCGATCAAACATTTGCCATAGCCAAATCAAAGGTTTAATATTAGCGTATTTTTCTTGGTCTAAATCTGTATAGTATTCTGGCTCCATTGTTGTATTACGAGGATCTAATGAAGCTATAAGAGCGCGGGCAGCAACAGGATGTTTATGACTATAAAAATTTTTTATATTAGGTCTTTGCCCAAAGTAAATCTCATAGAGGGTGTCACGAACTAAATCATTACGGTCTAGGCTTGTATCATTTATTTTTTCTTCTAATCGTGCAAGGAAGTCGTTAAAAATAGTTTCTGCTGTCTCGGTAGCCTTTAGATTTCTATATGGCATGAAAATATATTGCCTTTCTTCCAGAGTTCAATAATTTACTAGGGATTAAGCTTTTATTATGGAATTCAAATTTATGCGAAGAGCTATTTGGATAAATTTTCTTATTACCCGATATCATATGCTTAAACGCCATCACAACCCAAGTTAAACCAGCAGAAAATTTTTCTTTCTTTTGATAAGTTCTAGCTTATTAGAGCACTTAATTTTACTCTAACTAGTGATATTACATATTTTATTTAAATTAAAGCAATTGCCGTTTTAGATCGCTTAAATATTTTAAAGCCTCTTGGGGAGAAAGTTCTTCTAAAGACAAATCCCTAAGCGCTTGTAGAATATTTTCATTAGCAAGATCAAAAAGGCTAGGTTGTTTCTTCCAATTACTGCCTTGAGAGGGAAGATGTTTTGCTAGTTTTGGTTTACCTGTAACATCTAGTTCATTTGCTTCAAGGTTACTTAGAATTTCTCTAGCTCTTTCTATAACAGCAGATGGAAGCCCAGCAAGTTTAGCTACTTCAATACCATAGGATTTACTAGCAGAGCCTTCAAGTAGTTTTCTTAGAAAGACTATTTGACCGCCTTGTTCTTTTAATGCCATTTGAAAATTTCTTGCTCCTGCTAGTAATTTTGATAGCTCAGTCATTTCATGGTAATGAGTAGCAAAAATGGTTTTAGCTGAGTGTTTGGCATTATCGTGCAAATATTCAGCTATAGCCCAAGCTAAAGATAACCCATCAAAAGTAGCAGTTCCTCGCCCTATTTCATCTAGTAAAATTAGACTTCGTGCAGTAGCAGAATTAAGAATATTTGCTGTTTCTGTCATCTCTACCATAAATGTTGAACGTCCCCTAGCTAAATTATCTGAAGCCCCAACTCTAGTAAATATACGATCAACTATTGCCATATGTGCTTCCTCCGCAGGCACAAACGAACCTATTTGAGCCATAATTGAAATCAAAGCACTTTGACGCAAGTAAACAGATTTTCCTCCCATATTTGGGCCTGTAATAATTAATAGTCGATGAGTAGTATTATTAATATAAAGATCATTTGGAATAAACCTATCAACTTGGGTTTCTACTACAGGATGGCGAGAAGCACGTAGGATTATTTCATCATTTTCATGAAGAGTTGGACGGCAATAATTTCTTTTTGCTGCGACTTCTGCAAAAGTAAAAAGTAGATCGATTATTGCTAAAATATGGGCTGTGCGTTGTATTCTTGAAGTCTCAGCGGCTATTTTTTGTCTTAGTTCTTGAAAAAGTTCTTGTTCAATTCTAAGAATTTCTTCTTCTGCGCCCAATACTTTAGCCTCAAGTTCTTTTAATTCAGCTGTTGTAAAGCGCTCAGCGCCTACTAGGGTTTGTTTTCTTTCATAATCACTAGGAACAAGTTTAAGATTTGCTTTACTAACTTCTATAAAGTAGCCAAAAACGTTATTAAAACGGACTTTTAAGGAACCTATATTTGTACGGTTACGCTCTCTTATTTCAATGCTAGCAATTATTCCTTGGGCATTTTGTCTAATGGATCTTAATTCATCAAGCTCTTGATGATAACCTCCTCTAATTACTCCACCATCACTAAGATTTGCGGGGGGTTCATCAGCAATTGCATTAAAAATTAATTCTCTTAAATCCTCTAATTCATCTAGATCGTCACGTAAAACTTCTAGTAAAGATGAACTAGCTTCAGATAGAAGTTCTTTAACTTTAGGGACAAGATCAGCGCTATTTTTTAGTGAAAGTAGATCGCGAGGGCTAGCATTACCCAGTGAAATACGCCCTAGTAGCCTTTCTAAATCTTGAATTTTATTTAATTCTTGACATAGGCGATCACGCATAATCGTGCTACGGCGGGCTTCTGCTACAGCATCAAGTCTAGTGTTAAGTTCTCCAAGCTTTATTGATGGGCGCATTAGCCATTGTTTTAAGAGTCTTGCTCCCATACTAGTTTGTGTTTGATCTAAAACAGAAAAGAGTGTGTTACGACGGCCTTCTATAGATTCTATTAATTCTAGATTACGCAAAGTTGCGCTATCAAGAACTAAAAAATCAGCAGGTTCAAAGTAATTAACTCCTGTAATATGTGCTGCTACGTCGCGTTGAGTTTCACGAACATAGTTTAAGATTGCTCCTGATGCTTGTATTGCCACAGGCTTTTTTTCAAGCCCAAACCCATCTAAAGATGCAACCTTAAAATGGCTAGAAAGTAGTTCATAAGCCCTATCATATTCAAATTGCCAATCTTCTAAAGCTGTTGTAACTGCTCCTGCAAAAAGTGTTGGACTAGAGCTATTTGAAGCACTTAAACCAAGTAAAGTAGAAAGAGATTCAGGATAAATAATTTCTTTTGGAGAAAAACTTTCTATCTCATCTGCTAAACTACTCCAAGCATCATTGCCTACAAACTGTGTAGTAATAAATTCACCTGTAGAAACATCTACAAAAGCAACTGCTAAATTATCTTTTTCTCCAGCAATTGCAGCTAAATAACAATTATCTTTACCCTCAAGTAATTGAGAATCTATAGCTGTTCCTGGTGTAATAATACGGACAACTTCTCTTTTAACTAATTTTATGTTTTTTCCTGCTGGTTCTAACTGATCGCATATAGCTACGCGGTAGCCTTTGCGAACTAATTTAGCAACATAACCGCTAGTAGCATGGTAGGGAATACCACACATTGGAACGGGTGAGCCTTTTTCTTTATTTCTTGCTGTAAGCGTGATTTCAAGCTCACGTGCGCCTATAATAGCATCTTCATAAAACATTTCATAAAAATCACCTAAGCGAAAAAATAAAAGTGTTCCTGGGTATTGGCGTTTGATTTCATGATATTGTCGAAGCATTGGTGTAGAGTTATCCATGCAAGAAAAAATACCTTCCTGTTTGTTAGAAAATTAAGAATATAATGGAAATAAATGCACTTTTTAGCAGTTTTAAGGCAGAAAATCTATTAAATTAGGCTGGAAAATAATAAACCTGATGACAAAACTATACCTAAAGAAACCAAGAAGGGTTACTTTTCTTGGTTTCTTAAACTTAAAACTAAATAATTTGTAACTTCTTAGGTAAAAACACGTTAACCTTACGATATAAACTAGATCTTGGTAATACTGATATCTTCCATACTTTCTTTAGGTTTAGTTAAGAACCAAGCACCGCCACACACCATTGCTAGTACTAAGCAAGCAATGGAACCTACCAAATAGCCAAAACCTGAGTCTATATCTACCCTAGTATATTTAGAGAACAAGAAAAGCGCCGCAATGGCTAAAACTACTGCTCCACCAAGTAAAGCCGCTCTCATGGTAATTCCCTCACATTTTCAGAAATTTAAGATCTAACTTTTGGTTATTTTCAAACACTTGGTGATTACCAAGTAAGTTTAATGTTTTGAGTAGTTGTTTTCTTAATTAAGAGTTAATTAAGAGTAATTGTTTTAATGTTAACTTAAACGGTTGTTTTGGGTAAAACACCTAAATTATTACATAAATTTTTTTAGAAAAGAAGAGCTTTTTCTCTACTAACTCCTAAGCTTTGCTATTTAAGATCAAGCATTTCTCTAAATAGAGACTCATCTAAGATAGTTATACCTAAAGTTTGTGCTTTCTCTAATTTTGAGCCTGCATCAGAACCTGCTACTACATAATCAGTTTTTTTACTTACAGAACTATTTACACGTCCACCTCTTTCTTCAATAAGTTTTTGTGCTTCTTCTCTAGTAAAAGTAATTAATTTGCCTGTTAAGACAAACTGTTTTCCAGCAAAAATTTTTGCCACAGTACTACTTGTTGCTTGCTCAAAATTAACTCCTGCTTGATGAAGTTTATTTATAATTTCACGGTTACTTTCAAGAGAAAACCAATTAAAAATAGCTGTTGCAACTGTATTTCCAATTTCAAAAATATCGGTTAACTCTTCTCTAGAAGCTAGTATTAGCTTATTTAGCGACCCAAAATGATTAGCTAAGACCCTAGCTTTTCTCTCACCAACATGGCGAATTCCTAAGCCTGTAATTAGCTCAGACAACTCCCTTTTTTTACTCTGTTCAATTTGATCAAGTAGATTTTGAGCAGATTTTTTTCCCACTCTTTCTAAACTAAGCAGATCAGAAAGTTTTAGATAATAAAGTCCTGCTAAATCGGAAACTAGTTTTTTATCAACTAACTGTTCAACTATTTTTTCTCCTAATTCATCGATTTGCATTGCATCACGAGAAGAAAAATGTAGTAGCGCTTCTTTAAGCTTTGCATTACAGCTTTCATTAGTACATCTTGAAACAGCTTCACCTACTGGGCGAACTACTAGACCTCCACAAACAGGACAATTTTTTGGCATAGAAAAATCTTCTAAATCAGCACCATTTTCTAAGCGTTTATCAACTAATACTTTGACTACTTTAGGAATAATTTCTCCAGATTTTTCTACCATTACCCAATCGCCTATTTTTAAGCCTAAACGGATAATTTCATCTTCATTATGTAGCGATGCACGCGAAACAGTTGTTCCAGCTAAAAGTACTGGCGTAAGTTCTGCGACAGGGGTTAATGCTCCTGTTCGTCCAACTTGAATAGTTATAGCATTTACTTTTGTTTCTGCTTGGCGTGGAGGATACTTAAAGGCTACTGCCCAACGAGGAAATTTAGTAGTGCTTCCAAAATCTTCTTGTAAAGCAATTTGATTGATTTTTATAACAACCCCATCAGTTTCATAATCTAAATGATTACGTTTTTCATCCCATTCACGGCAAAATTTAATAACTTCATCAATATTTTCGCAAATTTGGCTATGCTCATTAACATTAAATCCTGCTGCACGTAACCACTCTAAAGCTTGCCAATGGGTTTCAAAAGGCTTTTCCCCATCAAAATAAAGATCATAAGAAAAGAAATCTAGTTTTCTTGTTGCAACAACTTGAGAATCAAGGAGTTTCATTGTTCCCGAAGCAAGATTGCGAGGGTTAGCATAACGAGCTAAGCCTTTTTCCTCTTGTTCTTGATTAATTTTTCTAAATGAGGTGTTTGACATAAAAACTTCGCCTCTTACCTCAATTTCTTGAACCGCTTTAGGCCAAAGACTTTCATCATCTTCAAGATTTTCTATACTGGCAAATAAAGGAAGTGAATCATTTTCAACAATTTGTATATTTTTTGAGGATAAAGGGAATTTAGGCTTTTCTGGTAAACGTAAAGGAATTGACCTAATTGTTCTTATATTTTCTGTTACAACATCTCCTACTTCACCATCTCCGCGAGTTACTCCACGAATTAAAAGAGAGTCCTCATACATAGCGGAAATACTTAAGCCATCTATTTTTAATTCAGCTACAAAACTATAAGAACGATTAATGGCTAGTTTTTGACATCGCCTGTCCCATTCTCTTAAGTCATCTTCTGAGTAAGTATTATCAAGTGAAAGCATTTGGCGCTTAAATTGATAAGAGTCAAAGCTTGTAACAGGACGGCCTCCAACACGTTGAGATGGGCTATCAGGAGTAATTAATTCTGGATGTTGACTCTCTAGTTCTTTTAATCTATTTATTAGCTGATCATATTCATAGTCTGATATTTCAGGAGCACTTAATACATAATATCTTTCATTATGATAATTAATCTCTTTACGCAACTTTTCTAGTTCTGTTTTTATATGATTAACCATAAAGCCATTACTCCTTAATTATTTAGCACAATTATTTAGCACGGGCAGCTACTAAACCTTCATCTGTTACTAAAAAAAGCCCATTAGCCTCAAGCGTAGGAGGTGCAATAATTATGTTAGTATTTTCAATTTGAAATTGTCCTAGAGCTTTTCCTGTGCTTGATAGTAAAAATAGCTTATCGCTACTTTGAGGAGTGATTAGTAATTGATTGCTACTAACAATAGGATCAAAGCTTAAACGTCCATTTAGGCGGACTTTCCAAACTGTATCCCCATTTTTAGCATTAAACCCATAAACAAAATTATCAAAAGATGTAACAACTAAGAGTTTACCAAAAACTTGAGGTGCTGATTCTACTGCTGCACCTGTACGAATTGTCCAAATTAACTTACCTGTATCTCTATCTAAACAATAAACATGTCCTAGGCTATCACCTAAAAAAACTTCATCGCCTTCAATACTTACACTAGCACGTAAAGGGCCTTGAGCTTGAAATTGCCAAATTTCTTTTCCATCATTTCTAGAAAGCGAATATATAAGCCCTGC
Organism: Acidobacteriota bacterium; assembly: GCA_016213785.1. GTDB lineage: Bacteria > Acidobacteriota > Blastocatellia > Chloracidobacteriales > JADJPF01 > JADJPF01. Next base: position 17,515 of record JACQZQ010000104.1, on the reverse strand, counting down.
TTCTGTACCAATAAAAATTTCTTCATCTGTGACTAATGGTTTAGCTTTAGCTACAGAGCCTAAGGAAATAGACCAGTTTATATTGCCTGATTTACTATCTAAAGAGTAAAAATTATTATCTAGGCTTGCACCGTAAATTGTTTGATCAATTAAAGTTAATGGATTAGAAAACGCTTGGGTAAATTTTTTTGTCCAAGATGTTAAGCCTGAACGTTTATTGATTACCCTTAAAACTCCTTCAGACCCGGTTTCTGTTTCTAGACGGCTTGAAATATAGATCTGCTCATCATTTGCAATTAGTGGAGAGACTATTTTTCCTCCAGGCTGTGTTTCCCAACGTAGTTGACCTGTTTGAGCTTCTAACGCAATTACTCTGCCATCATCAAGAGGTAAATAAACTGTATCGCTTGAGGCTAAAGCAGGAAGTTTTGTAGTGTTACGGCTTGCAAACTGCCACTCAAAGACAAATGCAGATGGTAGACCATCTAGTTTAGCCATAGCATTTTTTTTGACTTTCTCACGTTTTTGTCTTTCTCTACGCTCTTTTTCTTGTTTTTTACGTTGAGCAAAAACATCTATGTTAAATAAAAACAAACATATTAGAGATAAAGAAATTAGTTTAGAGTATTTTGATAGTACTAAATTTTTCATAACCGCCTAATCCTAGAGTAAGTTGGCAATAATGCCCTAGCTTTATTTGCACCTCACTTGGTTAGTCTTCTATAATGACAAATTTCTAAAGCCTAGTATTTTAACTTATAGAGCTAACATTGTGAGTAACAAATCTAATATTATTTTGATTCTTGACTTTGGTTCTCAGTACACTCAATTAATTGCAAGAAGAATCCGCGAATTAAATGTTTACTGTGAAATCTTACCTTTTAACACGCCCATAGAGAAAATTAAAGCAAAAAATCCCAAAGGCATAATTCTCTCAGGTGGCCCTGCTTCTGTTTATGAAAAAGATGCTCCTCATTGTGATAGAGAAATCTTAAACTTAAGTGTTCCTACTTTAGGAATATGCTATGGTTTTCAACTTTTAGCCTATTTTTTAGGTGGAAAAGTTTCTCCTTCTAAACAACGAGAATATGGAGCAGCAGAAATAAATGTAAGTGGGTCAAGCCGTTTATTTGATGGATTTGCAACTACCCTACCTGTTTGGATGAGTCATGGAGATTATGTTAGTGAACTTCCAGCAGGTTTTATCTCTACAGCTAAAACAGAAAATGCCTTAGGTGCTGCTGAAGATACTTCACGTAATTATTATGCATTACAGTTTCACCCTGAAGTTGTTCATACTGCACAAGGAAAAGAAATTTTAGGTAATTTTCTAGATATTTGTTCTTGTCATAGAGATTGGACAATGAGCGCCTTTATTGATGAAGCTGTAGCGACAATCCGTGAGCAAGTTGGAGAGAGACATGTAATTTGTGGGCTTTCAGGAGGAGTTGATTCTTCTGTAGCCGCAGCCTTAGTTGATCGCGCTATAGGTTCTCGTCTAACCTGTTTATTTATTGATAACGGGCTACTTCGCAAAGATGAATTTGTTGAAGTTCTAAAAATTTATAAAGAAAATATGCACCTAAATGTTGTTGGTATAGCAGCAGGAGAAAGATTTTTAGGTAAACTTATTGGTGTAGAAGATCCTGAGCTAAAACGTAAGAAAATAGGAAATGAGTTTATTGAAGTCTTTCAAGAAGAAGCAAATAAGTTAGGAAAAGTAGACTTTTTAGTTCAAGGTACGCTTTACCCTGATGTAATTGAATCAGTTTCGGTAAAAGGCCCTTCGGCAGTAATAAAATCTCATCACAATGTTGGTGGGTTGCCAGAAAAAATGTCATTAAAACTAGTTGAACCACTACGAGAGCTTTTCAAAGACGAAGTAAGACAGCTAGGGCGAGAACTAGGACTTTCAAATGAAATTATTAGCCGACAACCTTTTCCTGGGCCAGGGTTAGCAGTTAGAATATTAGGTGAAGTTACAGCAGATCGAATTATTATACTCCAAAATGCTGACAAAATTGTGATTGAAGAAATTCGACGAGCAAATCTTTATGATGAAATTTGGCAGGCTTTTGCAGTTCTCTTACCTATTCAAACTGTTGGAGTTATGGGAGATTCTCGTACTTATGAAAATGTTGCTGCTATTAGAGCAGTACATAGCCAAGATGGAATGACTGCTGATTGGGTAAGACTTCCTTATGATGTACTACATCGTATTTCTAGCCGGATTATCTCTGAAGTAAAAGGAATTAATCGAGTAGTTTATGATGTTTCTTCAAAACCCCCTAGCACAATTGAATGGGAATAAAATGTTTTATACAAAAGAGCATCAAGCGCTTTATCCAAAAGAATATTTTGAAGGTATAGACCTTTTTAATAAAGGAAAATATTGGCATGCTCATGAGGCTTGGGAACATATTTGGAAAGAATCTAAGGGGGAGAAAAAGCTTTTTTATCAAGGGTTAATCCAAGTCGCTGCTGCACTTTTTCATTATGAAAAAAATAATGCTCGTGGCGCACATCTTTGTATTAATAATGCATTAAAAAAGCTTGAAACTCTTCCTTCACCTTATATGTCTTTAGAATTAAAATCTTTTACTAAAGAACTGCGCAATTTCCTTGCCGATGTCTTAGAAACGAGCGAAACTATACTAGGGGAAAATCTTAACCTTACTTATCCTCTTATTGTTTTACAGGAGTAAAAGTTTGGAGTTACAAAAGTTAGAAGCTCTTTTAGGTGCTAAGCAAGTTGTAGATGGCGAAAATAACAATAAATATAGCTGGCAAAGCAAATATTTTCGGCCAACTATAAAACCTTTGCCAATAGTGTATGTTAAGTCTATAGAAGAATTAGCAGAAGTCTTAAAACTAGCAACATTAGAAAAATGGTCTGTAGTTCCTCTAGGTGGAGGGACTAAGTTAAAATTAGGCAATGCTCCAAAAAAAGCAGATTTTTTTCTTTCCTTAGAACAAATGAGCCAAATTTTAGAACACGAAGCCGCAGACTTAACAACTACTGTTCAGGCTGGATGTAAATTTGCTAAATTTCAAGAATCTTTAGGAAACTTAGGCCAATATTTGCCGCTTAATCCACCATTTGCTGAATTTGCCACTTTAGGCGGAGTTATTGCTACAAGTAGCTATGGCCCATCACGCCTATCTGGTGGAACAGTACGCGATTGGTTAATAGGTATAAAAGTTGTTACCGCTAATGGTGAAATTTCAAAAGCAGGTGGAAAAGTAGTAAAAAATGTTGCTGGCTATGACTTAATGAAGCTTTATGCAGGGAGTTTTGGAACGCTTTGTATTATTGCCGAAGCTAGCTTTAAGTTGCGTCCTAAACCAACAGAAGAAAGCTTGGTTTTAGGAGTCTTTAATTTTTCAAATCTTTCTGATGCATCTAGATTACTTTTAGATAGCCAACTTGAGCCAAATGCATTAGAACTACTTAATTTTCAAGCAGCTAAAAATTGTTTTCCTCACTTAAATATAAAATCAAATCAGTGGGTTTTAGCTGCTCATTTTGTAGGCTCAAATCAAGCGATTAAATATCAAATAGACTCTACAAAAGAATTTTGGTCAGATAGAGCAGAAAATATTACTTGTTTATCTGGATCTGATAAAGAATATTTAGGTTGGCAAAAGGTAATAGATTTTACTAGCGACTACTTATCATTGGGACTATTTCGTGCTACAAGTCTTCCTTCAAAATGTATTAGCTTAGTTAGCATAATAGAAAAAGCCTTATCTAGTGTTACTAAAAATTTTGCTTTACTTGCCCATGTTGGAAATGGCGTAGTAAGAGGTTTTATAAGTCAGAGCGAATTTTTACAAAATGGCGTAGCAGAAATTAATTTAGAGGATGAGAAATATCTTAAGCTATATTCTGTAATCAAAGAGCTAAGAGATGTATGTGAAAAATCTAGCGGGGTTTTAGTTTTAGAGGATGATACTTTTCAAGATAAGCTTGATAGATGGGGAACTTCTCCTATAAGTATAGCTTTGATGAGGACAATAAAACAAAAACTTGATCCATTAGAAATACTTAATCCAGGAAGGTTTCTGGGGGGAATTTAAAAAAGGAAGACTTTTAAAGGTCTTCCTATAAGTAACTTAGCAAAAATGATTTATTAGCAGCCAGTGTAAATACTTAAAAACTTACCTTGTTCTTTATCCCAATACATTATTTCTCCGCCACAACTTTCATAATTAGAGAGGTTTAATGCAGGGCTTTGCAAATCTATTTTGCAGTCTCCTAACTCAAAAAGTTCAGGTTTTTGTAGTGTTAACCCACCATAAACAAATCCTTCTCCTTGCTTCATATAAAATATTTTAGGGGCAGTTTGTTTTTGAGCTAGTAAAACAAATAAAGCGTGTTCTTTTCCATCATATGCATCATGGTTATCTCTAAGCATAAAAACAGCCTTATCTTTTAAGCCATTATTATCAAAATCTGCTTCTAAAGAGTTTTTATAATATTTTTTAATTTCAGTATAAGTCTCAGAGTAGTAGTCTGTTTTTTGAGGAAATCGCCAACCCTGTGCTTTTAGCTCGTCTAAAGAGGTTTCTTTTATTAGCTTTATATCACTAGGCTCAACGCAACTTTCTTCTACAGGCTCATCTTCTTCTGCTAAAGTAGTGTTACTATCTGTATTTATTGTAGCTGTGTTATTTGTATAATCACTAGCAATATTGCTATTAAATGCAACAGTTGGATTAAGTGGTTGGACGCTAACAGTAGGGGTTATTTGGGTTTGGTCGTCTATAGGTTTTGTAGGAAGGGTTTGCTCTTTATAGGTAAGGCGGATTATACATATAACCATCATTATTGCTAATACGTAGTATCTTAGGTTGCTTTTCATAAAAACTCCTTAGAAGAAAATTAGAAGAAAAATAGAAGAAAAATTTGATGGCCTAATACTAATACTTGGGGCTAAATAGCTCCTATGTGGAGAATGTCAGTTAGAGTTTATGTTTTCCACACATTTGCCTATGAGGAAATATACAAAATAACACTTAGTCTAGTGTCTTTCTCCTCAATCTTGATGGCTTCAGTAGTTTATGCAAAAATATGGGCATTTTTGATAGCTAAGAAAAATCTTAAAAATTAGGGATATTATGATGTCAGACGAAAAAAATATTGATGATATGGCAACCGTTATAGGCGGAGGATTTAATGTCAACGATTTAAAAAAAGCTGTAGCCGAAAAACAAGCTGCATCTAAACCTGTTGATGATATGGCAACCGTTGTAGGTGGAGGACTTACAGTTGATCAATTAAGAAAAGCTGTAGCCGAAAAACAAGCTGCTGAGGCTAAAGACTCTAAACCTATTGAAGATATGGCAACAGTTGTAGGTGGAGGACTTACAGTTGATCAGCTAAGAAAAGCTGTAGCTGAAAAACAAACTGTTTCACTAGAAAATCAAGAGCAGCCTAAAGCACAAGTTTGGGAAGACCCATCTAATAAAATTGCATCATCTCAAAGTGCTTCTAATAAAGTAGAAGAACCTAAAAAGGGTTTTTTAGCAAGATTAATGGCATGGCTTTTTGGATAAATTATTTTGAAAGCTAAAATATTCTAGGTTGGCTAAAACTAAGTTCTCTAGCTAATTGTTCGCGTTGGTAAACTAAAATAGCTAGAGATTTGCGAGAGCGTGCAGACTCTTGTAAAGAACTTCCTGTAAGTAAGATCATTGCTGTAGAAATAGTGCCACAACAAACCGCAATTACAATTCGGTTAATTAACAGTCCTGAAAAGGCAAAAAAGAAAAACATAAACGCTACTAAAAAGCTTGAAGATGCTGAACTACGGCGCTGTTTTACCTTGCGATCTATTTCATAAATTTGTTGATCTAAGACTTTTAATTGTTCGCTTAAACTAAGGGCTTGGTTTTTAGAGTTATTTGAGTTGGATAAATCAAATTTAGGAAGAGGTGGAGCATCTTTTAGCCATTTTAAGCTAACCACATCTTCATAGATTTCTACTAGAAATTGATTATGACATTGTGGACAACACACACGAGAGAGTTGTTCTGGAAACTCTAAGTCTGCATCACAATGGCTACAATTATGTTTGATTAAACTCATAAAGATATAAAGATAAATAAAAATATACACTATCTACTAGGTAAACTACAAAGGTTAATTTTCTGGACTGATTTTAGGAAAATAGCTATCATAGTTTATATCTTTTCAAACATATATTAAATATCATCAATATTTAACGAGAGATAGCAGAGGTTTAGAAAATGCTACAGTATCGCTTAGACACATTTTCCTTTAAAAAAATATTACTATTAATTACTTTGATTTTAGGAATTTTTAGCACTCAGATTTTATATTCTGAGCAAATTGCTTTTTCAGCTAGTCAAGATTTATTAGGCAAAGTCACTTTGGTTAGACAACTTCGCCCTGAACTAAACCAAGCTAGCTTTCTTTCTAGAATGGCTAAAGAGAGAAAAATGAACCTGACTTTAGTCTTAAATTTGCCAGACCCTATTAAACTAGATTCTTTTATAGAAGAGCTTCATAATGAAAAATCCTCTCAGTATCATAAATGGATCACTCCAAAAGATTTTGGGCAGCGTTTTGGCGTAGAAGAAACTAAATATCAAGCTATGGTTAATTGGCTAGAGTCAGAAGGTTTTGAAGTTACACATACTTGGCCTAACCGTTTAGCAATAGACTTTCAAGGAAATGTTGGAGAAATAGAAAAAGTTTTTAACCTTGAACTGAATCATTACTTATTTGAAGAAAAAGAATATTTTGCTCCAAATTATGCACCAGAAATTCCTGTAGAGTTTGCAACTGAAATATTGATGATTAGCGGGCTTGAAAATTTTTCTGAACCAGAGCCTCTAGTAAAAATACCTCAAGGTAATAATCAAGTTAGACAATCAAGTCAAACTACTAATGAAAATACTAGCAACTTTACTTTTAATGGTCGTACATCGCTTGCACCAAAGGATTTTCAGGTTGCTTATAATACTGCTCCATTAATTACTCAAGGTATTGACGGGACAGGACAAGATATTGCTATTGCTGCTCGTAGCGACTTTAATATAAGCGATGTACAAAGATTTCGTGCAAATTTTGGTTTATCAGAAAAAGATCCTCAAAAAGTTTTTCCTTTTGGGACTGTAGCTAATAGAGGTGGAATTGAAGAAACAGAAGTTTTATTAGATACAGAACTTTCTGGTGCTGTTGCGCCAAAGGCTAATATTCAAGTGGTTATTGCTCCAACAATTAACCAGTCTTTACAGGCTATTTATAATAATTTTCCTAATATTCCTATTGTAAGTTTAAGTTTTGGTTTATGTGAACAACGTTTAATGGATAGTGTACAAGCCTTTAATATGCTTTATGCCCAAGGAGTTACACAAGGACAAACAACTTTTGTTGCTTCTGGTGATGATGGTGCAAATGATTGTCGTGATGGGCGTTTAGCCGTTAATGGGCTTGCTTCTTCTCCAAATGTTGTGGCTGTAGGTGGTACAAGACTAAATCCTTTATTTAACGCTAGTGGAGAGGCTACTGGCTATGGTGGGGAAGTGGTTTGGAATACTGGAAGAGGTGGCGGAGGTGGGTTTAGCACTGTATATCAAAGACCTGTTTTTCAAGTTGGAACAGGTGTTCCTAGAGATAATAAACGTGCTATTCCAGATGTAACATTAATGGCTGATCCTACTGGGCCAGGATATTTTATTGTTCAAGGCGGTATTACTACAGTAATTGGAGGCACAAGTGCTTCTGCTCCTTCTTGGGCAGCAATACTTACATTAGCAGAACAATTTAATAAAGGTGTTAGATTAGGGAATGCAAATTTCCGTATTTATGCTCTAGGAGCAAATCAAGCTGTAGGTGGGCCAAAAGTGTTTAATGATGTAACTACAGGAAATAATAGTAGTGGCGGAGTAACAGGCTTTACTGCACAACCTAATTTTGATCTAGCTAGTGGTTGGGGTTCAGTTAATGCCACAGATTTTGCTATTAACCTATTTAGCCAGAAAAATGATTTCCAGCCTGTAAAAGGTCTTGAGGCTACACCACAAGGGACAGATAAAGTTAGTCTTAAATGGCAAGCTCCTGCAACATCAATGCTTACAAGTCAAAACATAGATTTATCTGAGCTAGAAAATAGCGGGCAAGATCAATTTTTTATTTCTAAAACAGGAAAATTTATCCCCTATAGATTTGGGATCGTGCGCTCTCAAATAGAAAATGCTCCTAACCCTCTTTTAGCTGGTCAACCCCCACAAATTTCTCAGTTACAGGTTTCCTTAAAAGGAAAAAATAAAGCTAATGCAAGTTTTACTGTTGCTGATCCTGATGGCGATCTAGGCGCAAGAAGTGGGGTGTCAATAGTACTTTTAGGTAAAGATATTAAGCCTATTACTGCTCCTCGTAATGGCAGTTTATTGCTTTTTGGTGATAAGGCTGTATTTAATAAACCTTTAGATTTTACAGGTCAAACTAGCGGGACTTTTCCTTTTACTCTAAAGGGGGTAAAAGCTTTTCCTAGCGCGGCAATTTGGGCTAGTAGTATTAGAGACGATGCAGGGTTCTTAAATTTGGCTCCTAAGGTTGCTCCTATAATTGGCAGAAATAATGCTACTGGCTCTGCACCAATGATTATGAACTCTAATGCTGCTATTTTTGATAAAGATGATACTGTTGGAGTAAATATTGATGGGGTGGATAATGAAGCTGATACAGTAGGCATGACGCTAGGCTTTCTTGATGCCACTAACCGAGTTGTTTTTGCTATAGGGATTGTTGGTGATAGTGGACTACAGAATTTCTCTCCATTTACCCTAGATTTAGTACGCAGTCCTGTCCAAGGACAATCAAAGTTTAATATTAATTTTTCTATTTCAGGTCTTCTTAAAGAAGTTAGAGTAGGGACATTAAAAGCGGTTTCTGTAAGCTTAGTAGATAGTGCTGGTAATCAAAGCGCTGTAAAAGTTATTGCTTTAGCAGGAGTTACTCAGACAAATAATTTATTACGCTATAATGTTTATCGATCTGCTAATGCTCCAGTGCTACTTAGCCCATTAAACTTAATTGCAACTGTTCCTGTAACTATGACTAGTTTTGTTGATAGCGTTTCTGTTACTAACAAAGCAACTTTTAATTATGTAGTTACGGCAGTTTATGAAAATGGTGAAAGCACTGCTTCTAATGAAGTAGTAGTTACAATAAATAAATAGCTATAGAGGTTAAATAAATTAGTATTTTTAAGTTCTTGAAGCCCTATAAGGATGGGTAAAAATGGCCTGGTCTTGAAAAAGAAGGTCAAAACATAAATATTGTTATGGAAAACCAAGATAAAGTAATTAATCAATTAGTAGCAGAAGGGCGTTGTATTACGGATACTCCACTAACTGAAACAGAAATGGAGAGTTTTGATAAATTCTATCGTGGTTTTCTTAATAAAAAGCTAGAAGATAAACTTTCCCTCTTAAAAAGTATGCTCTTAGTTCGTAGGGGTGACTTACGTAAATATATTCAATATGCAGTATTATTTCAAAACCGTTATGAAGGATTAATTTCTGTTAAACAAAGGGACTTGCTACTTAGTTTTCCTTTTGTTTGTAAAGAAATCTATAACTTAATTTTTTCTTGTATGGAAAGCTATGGAGATGCAGGTAAAACCGTAGTTGATTTAACTAAGGAACAAGTTAATGATCATCTAGATCGTACAGAAATGTTTCGTATTGATTTAGACACTCTTTTATGTTCAACAAATGCGATTGTTCCTGAAAGTAAAAAAATGCTAGAAGAGTATTTTTCTAGCCCTAATCAAACACCTCAAGAAAAATCCTTTAAGTTTTGTTTAGTTATTCTTGCAGATCATCCAATTATTAGCATTCTTCCTCATACAGAGCGAAATAACACATTAGCTATTGCAAAAGTACGTGAATATTTAGAAGAAAATTTTGGTGAACGATTTGAAGAAAATCCGGTTGAATTCTTTGTAGTAGGAGGCGGTTATATTCGTCGTGAAGATGAAAAAATTATGATTGGGGGACGTAGTAATATTTTTGATCCTTTATTTGATGATACTACTAAACCCCTTTCAGAACTTTATTCTGGGCGATTTCTTGCTATGAAATATCAGCTAGTAGAACAAATTCTTAAGCTAGAGTTTCCTGATAGTGATTTTGTAATTAATACTAAACCAGGAAAACCTACTACTTCATTTAGCCCTATTGCCTCTTCTACTATACCACCAAGTTAAAGGAAAAATTAACTTTGACTCAAGCTATTTCTATTAGTGATTCTAGGCTTTCTTTTGGCAATTATTTTGAGAAAACATCTACTTTTTTCCTCTACTGTTGCGCCTTGGCTGCACCACATACAATTGCAGGCTCACAAGGTAGCTTTTTAGCGGCAGCTTTTTTTTGGCTAATAAGCTGTTTACTTAAAAAAGAATTTTCTATTAAAAGAACCCCTTTAGACTTCCCCTTATTAGGGCTTTTTGCTTGGGCAAGCCTTTCTGCTTGTTTTTCTTATGAAAGAATGACTAGTTTTAGTGGATTAAAACAGCTAGCTTTTTTTAGCTTATTTTATTTTGTTGCTACTCGGGCTTGTGATGGACAAAGAGCAAGACGACTTGCATTAGTGCTGATTTGCTCCTGTTCAATTAATGTTTGTTACTCAATTTATCAGAAAATTAAAGGCGAAGGTTTACGAATAGATAAAATTTATGAGGGGAGTTTAATAAATCGTAGAACAAATATTATTTTTGTTGAAGGCGATGTGCTTTTAAGGGCTGATGGTAAAGCTATTACATCTTTACAAGTGCTTTCTGATGCAGTAGATAATGGCCCTGCTGATAGTATGGTAAAAGTAGATTTTCGACATAACGAACTCTTACTTACAGGAGAAATTCTTAGGAGGCGTTTTCAAAAACAAGAAAAGTTAGTTGGTGTTGAGCGTTTTGCAATAGAAGTTTCGCCTGCTAGAGATTTTCGCTCCCAGGGTTTTTACAACCACTATTCAACTTATGCTGAGGTTTTACAATTAATTACATCGCTTGTTTTTGGTTTTCTTCTTGCTAGTCCAAGGAAAGTTAATTGGCTTTTATTTTTTGGATTGTTTGCCTTAGCTTTTACTACAACACTTGTTTTTACTGCAACACGCGCTCCATTGGCTGCACTTGGGCTTTCAGCTTTTATTATTACAATTTTTTCTCAAGGTCAAAGACGTTTGATTTTAATAGCATTGCTCTTAGTAATTTTGCCAGTAGGGGCTTATGCTATAGCTAAATGGAGAGGTGTTGGATTAATAGACTTAAAAGATGGTAGCACAACTTGGAGGCTAGAAATTTGGCAAGAAGGTCTAAATCTAGTAAAGAAGCACCCTATTTTAGGCATAGGTAAAGGGAGTGAGCGTAAGCATTGGAAAGAATGGGGAATGTTTCGTAATGGAGAACTCCCGCCTGGACATTTTCATTCTACTTTTTTACAAATAGCGGTTTGGTGGGGTATTCCAGCCTTATTACTTTATTTAGCTGTAATTGGACAGATGATAAAAACTTTTGCTAATTTTTTACTTACAGTAAAAGCAGATGCGCTTAATTGGCAACAGAGGGCAATAATACTTGGTGCTTTAGGCGGACTAGTCGGTTTTAGTTTTAGCTCGCTAGTACATTTTAATTTTGGTGATGGCGAAGTAGTAATAGTTTTTTGGCTAATTCTAGGTTTAGCAATGGCAGAAATTTTATCTATAAAAAATAATAAATCTGCTGAGATGGTAGAATAATTACATTGTAAACTGAATAGGTTTATATGTTGAGTTACTAGCAAAAACCTTAGTATTAAAATACAGTTTATGTCTATATAAAATCAATATTATCTATTAGATAACTATATTCTTATTAAAATAAATTTTCTAATCTACAAAAAAAAATAATTTTTTACCAAAAAGTACAAAATTATGTTGACAGGTTATTTTTGTATTGTTATATTCTTTACCGAACAGTACAAAATAGCTTAATAACTGATGTTGAAAAGGAAAAGTATATGGAACTAAATAAAGCGTTAAATTGGCGTTATGCTACAAAAAGAATGACAGGGGAAAAAGTCCCACAAGAAAAATTAGATAGAATATTAGAAGCAATAAGGCTATCTGCTTCTTCTACAGGTCTTCAACCTTATACAATACTAATTTTAGAAGACAAAGAGCTACGCAAAAAACTACAACCTCTTGCTTATAATCAGCCACAAATTGTAGAAGCCTCACATTTACTTATATTTGCAGCATGGTCAAATATCACCATAGAACAAGTAAAAGAATTTATTAGTGATATTGCTGAAACTAGAGGCGTGACTGTAGATAGCTTAAAAGCTTATCAATCTATGATAGAAAACCTAATTATTAATAAAACAGCAAAAGAAAATTCTGCATGGGCAGAGAAACAAACCTATATTGTTTTAGGAACAGCCTTAGTAGCTGCTGCGGTTGAAGGCGTAGATGCTACACCTATGGAAGGTTTTAATCCTCAAGCTTTTGATGAACTACTACAACTTCCAGAAAAAGGTCTGCGAAGTGTTTCTTTATTAGCTTTAGGCTATCGTGATGCTAAAAATGACTATTTAGCTAACGCTAAAAAAGTTAGACGACCAAAGGAAAAACTTTTTATCAATTTATAAGAATTTAGTTCAATAAGTAATAATCCTAAATTTTTAAGTTTAGGATCATTACTTATAGTCTAAAACCCTTCCATTACTGTAGACAAAACACTTTTTGCAAAATCGCGTGCTAGGCGTTCTACAGCAGGATCTTCTTCATTAAAAAAAGATCCTGGATCATCAGAGAGTTCATATTCTCCACGAAAAATTAAGCGCTGATTATCATAAATGATTTTATTATTGGTTTGATCTCTAACTAAAATACCTGCATTAATAGTAATTTCAAAGACCCTAGTACGCCCGTTATTATCTAGTAATACGTGTCTAAAGCCAAAGTTACGAATATTACCACTTACGACGGCATCGGCTTGTTCTAGGTCAGAGGTAAACTTAAATCGACTGGTGCGAAGTAATAATTCATTAATTAAGGCAGTTGTAAATTTTTGCTCTACCTTAAAGCGTAAGCTTTCATTACGAAAAGTTTGTACTGCAATAGTTTTAATATGATTAGGTAAGGCGCGTCCTTGACCAGCCTTTTCATAGCCACAAGGGCCTGCACCTAAAGAGAGTCCAAATAATAAAAAGGTAAGAAAATTTCTTCTTTGCATAAATATTCCTAAATAGATTTATAATCAATTTATTCAACAATTTCTTTTACTAAAACAGATAAAGGTGGTTTTTCGTCACCTATTTTATAGGCTTGCTCTAAGCGTTTTTCTGTCATAGCAAGAAAATGGTCATCATTATAGTAAATAGTACAAAGCGATTGTCCTTTTTCTACATAATCGCCGATTTTTGCATTAATTTGTAAACCTACAGAGTAGTCAATTTCTGAGTCTATACGCCGTCTGCCTGCACCCAAATGCATTGCAGCATTACCTACGCCAAGAGTGTCTATAGCTGTAATATAACCTTTTGAAGGGGCTAAGACTTCTGATTTAAGCTTAGCATGGGGTAGGAGAGAAAAATCATCAACAACCTTAGGGTTGCCGCCTTGAGCCTCTATCATATGGCGGAATTTTTCTAGTGCAATACCTGAGCTAAGTAATTTACGGACAAGGGTTTGTCCTTCTTCTACATCTACAACTGCTTTACCTAAATAAAGCATCATTGCAGCAAGCTCAATACAAAGCCCTCTAAAATCTGTTCCTCCTAAATCCTTAAGTGTTTCTATGGCTTCCATTACTTCTAGCGAATTACCTACTGCCCAGCCAAGCGGTTGATCCATTGTGGTAATAAAGGCTGCTGTACGTTTTTTCATTCGTTTACCTACATTTACCATAGCTTGGGCTAAGCTACGTGCATCATCAATTGTTCGCATAAATGCGCCATTACCACATTTAACATCAAGCAGTAAGCAATCTAGACCTTCAGCTAGTTTTTTACTCATAATACTTGCTGTAATTAGCGGGATAGAATCTACAGTAGCAGTAACATCCCTTAAAGAATAGATTTGTTTATCAGCAGGAGCAATTTCTTTGGTTTGACCAATAATTGCAGCACCAATATCTTCTATAACTTTGCGAAATTCTGTTAAAGAAAGCCTTGTATTATAGCCAGGAATTGACTCTAGTTTATCAAGAGTTCCTCCTGTATGGCCTAGAGAACGACCAGAAATCATTGGCACTTTAAGCCCAGCAGCAGCAACAATTGGAGCAATTACTAAAGATGTTTTATCCCCTACACCTCCAGTGCTATGCTTATCAACTTTCATTGGTGAGAGATAAGAAAAATCTATTACCTCACCAGAATAAAGCATTTCTTCTGTTAAAGCCTGTGTTTCCTTATCGTTAAAGCCTTTGCAATAAACTGCCATTAAAAATGCAGCCATTTGATAATCAGCTATTTCTTCACCCAAAAAGCCTTTAATAAAATAAGAGATCTCTTCTGCTGATAGCTCATCTCCATCTCGTTTTTTCTTTATAATATCTAGTGTATTTAGCATAGTTATTGTTTATTTATTAGCTAATTTTTTAGTGTTCTATTATATTAGTTTTAAGCTCAAAAATAATATATTCTAGTTTGAGTAAATAAGCGCAATGGCTGAAACAGCAATGGCTTCGCCACGACCTATACTATCTAGCCCTTCATTAGTTTTTCCTTTTATATTAATTTGTGTGATAGATATTTGCAGTGTTTCAGCCAGTTTTTCTTTTATGATATTTTTCCATTTCCCTAGTTTAGGCCGTTCTGCACAAATGGTAATATCTATATTAGAAATTTTATAACCATGTTCTCTTAAAAGGGTTAAAGCTTTTTCTAAAAATTTTAAGCTAGAAACTCCTTTGTAATTAGGGTCTGTATCAGGAAAATGTTCACCAATATCACCAAGAGCAATAGCCCCAAGTAAAGCATCACAAATAGCATGGCTTATTACATCTGCATCAGAATGACCAACCAAGCCTTTTTCAAAAGGGATTTCAATCCCGCCAAGAATTAAAGGACGACCTATTTCTAGTCGGTGAATATCGTAACCTGTGCCTATACGAAAATTTGTTTGTTGATTCATAACTTGCCCATTTTAGCTTATTTACAAGATTTTTACACACACCTAAGGCAGATAAAGAAAAAGTACTTTTATTTTTAAGCATTTCTGCATTTTATTACTTTAAGGCTACTTGCAATAAATAATTTGTTAATAGATAATGATAGTTTTGCTAAATCTCATTTCTCACTAGGTCAAACCCCTTAGGTAAGACAGATATACCTAAATTTTATAAAAAACTAGGAAGTGCATATGAAAAAAACAAGACTATTGTTACTAGTTTTTCTGCTAGCTTGTTCAAATATTATTTATTTATCTTCACAAGCTAATAGTAAAAACTTTAATTTGTCTAATAAAACTAACCTGCTACTCTCAGGAGTTTTAGCAGGTAGCAAAAACTCTAAACAAGATAAAAACATTGCTTTAGCCACAACATTAAAAGGAACTACTTTTAATACTCGAAGTTTTGATTTGCCCCAAGCTCTTAATCCTTTGTCAATAAACTCTGGTGATTTTGATAAGGATGGAGATATAGATTTAGTTACAGTTAACTCTGATAGTAACTCTCTTAGTATCTTAAAGAATGATGGAAAAGGAAATTTTTTTGCTAAAGATATAATTCTTTCTGAAGTCGGAGGTCTTAGGGCTTTAACAGTAGGCGATTTAGATGGTGATGGCGATTTAGATCTAGTTACAGCTAATACACTTAGCTCTAACATAACCATTCTAACTAATAATGGGACAGGCAACTTTATAGTAGAAACCCCCTATCTTTCTAAAATCACTAACCCAACATCAATATTATCAGCCGATCTTGATAAAGACGGTGATTTAGATATTATCACTGCAAGCCAAATTAATAATACCATTGCAATTATAAATAACGATGGTACAGCTAAATTTATAGATTCTAATATCAAACTACTACAAGCTTATGATCCTAGTTCTCTAGCAGTAGCAGACTTAGATAAAGACCAAAACTTAGATATTATTACTATTAGTCAAAATAGTCAGTCCCTCACAATATTAACTAATAATGGAAACTTTGAGTTTAACGATAAAATAACTTCTCTAGAAAAAGCTCCTACATCCTTACTCATAGGCGATATAAATAAAGATGGTAATTTAGACATAATCACTAGTAACCAAGATAGTACAATTACAATATTACTTAACCAAGACAATAGGTTTGTTGAAAGCACTTTTGATTTACCAGAAAATGCAGCTGCCCCATTATCAATGGCAATAGGAGATTTAGATAGAGATGGTGACTTAGATTTAATTACTGCAAATCAAGAGAGTAATAATCTAACAGTTTTAGCTAACAATGATGGAAAGTTTGCTACAGCTAGTGCAGTAAATGTTGATTTAGCTAAAAATAGTAAGCCATTTTCTCTTATAACAGCAGATATTGATAGTGATGGATATTTAGACTTAGCAACAGCTAATTCTAAGAGTAATAGCGTTAATTTACTTCTAAATATACACCCAAATAATACAACTACTCAAACACTGCCTTTTACACAGAATTGGAGCAATACAGGGTTAATAACTACTGATGATAATTGGAATAATGTCCCTGGAATTGTTGGTTATCGAGGCGATGATATAACTAATGCAACAGCAGTAGATCCACAAACCCTACTTGGAGAAGGTACTATAACCATTGATGTAATTGCTAACCAAAATAACCCTAATGCATTAGCTACAGGTGGTGTTGCAGAATTTGATGGAATTACTAACCCAAGTGTAGCATTAAATGGCTCGGGTACAGCAGATGCTCCTAATATTATTATAAACCTTAACACAACAGGTTTTACTAATGTCAATGTTGCCTATAATTTGCGTGACCTTGATGGTTCAGCAGATAATGCTGTTCAACCTGTAGCTTTACAATATCGAGTTGGCACAACAGGCAATTTTACTAATGTACCAGCAGGTTTTGTTGCTGATGCGACTTCTGGCCCAAACCTAGCTACACAAGTTACTGCTGTTAGCGCTACATTACCTTCTGCTGCTAATAATCAATCAACTGTCCAAGTTCGCGTTATTACTGCTAATGCTAATGGTAATGATGAATGGGTTGGTATAGATGATATAAATATTACTGGTACTGCTATGGCAGCAGGGAGTTTACAATTTAGTAGTGCTACTTACTCAGTTGCAGAAAATGGAACAAGTGCAACAATCACTGTTACCCGCACAGGCGGTTCTAGCGGGACAGTAACAGTAAATTATGCAACAAGTAACGGAACAGCCATAGCAGGAAGTGATTATACTGCTAGTAATGGTACTCTAACTTTTGGGGATGGTGTAACTAGTCAGACTTTCTCGGTTCCAGTGATAGATGACTTAATTGATGAAAATGACGAGACAGTAAATTTGAGCTTA
>JACQZQ010000108.1 GCA_016213785.1 Acidobacteriota bacterium | reverse complement strand
TAAGCCAATCGCTGCCCAAGAGCCTGTTTCCTTATTGGTAGCAGAAACAAGCGCGAACCGCTAAGGTGTTTTACAAAGCCATCGTCGTGAGACGTCGCAACCGACCCGGAAACTCGGCTTCTTTAGAGCCGAGTAGTTCATAAATAGGCTTTACTTTCAGGTTAGATTAGTTGTTTAATGTGTTCTAATTTTCTCTTAACCCCACTTTAATAGGTCAACATACAATTCTTTAGGAAGGTTTTTATGGCAGTTGAGTATAACCAAATTTTATCTAATATTGAAAAATATATTTCTGACTCTGTTAAATCAAATAGTTGCTTAAGTTTTGATGATATTGAGCCTTCTAGCTTAGTGGAAGCTTTAGCAGAGGATTTAGTACAAAAACGTTTTATTTGGTTAGGTAATGAAACTTATATACCTAATAAATTAGTTGGTACTCTAGCTATACCTGATGCTGATAAATTAGAAGAGCTAGAGGTAATATTTAATTCTAATAAATTTGTAAGCCTAATAAATGCTTATATTTCTAAATCAGGATTTAAGATGTTTGGCCCACTAAAACTAGAAATAAAATTTGGTAGCCAAGAGACTAATAAAAAATTTATTATGGAATTTTGCTGGCCTGGAGAAGAAGAAGCAGTAGAAGATATAACTGTAAAACTTGATGAAAGCCAAGGAAGAATACTAGAAGTTTATAACCTAAAACCAGAAATTCCTCGTCTTGCACGCCTTTCTTTAGTCAGCGGTGAAGCTTATAGTGATAATTACCTGATTACTAAAGTAGTGACAAATATAGGAAGACTTCGTAATGTTATAGATAGAGATACAGGTAAACTAATTAGGCGTAATGATTTTGTTTTTGCTAGAAATATTAATGATGATTCTCCAAATAACTCTGTTTCACGCCAGCAGGCAATTATCAAATTTAATAATGGAAAATTTTATGTTCATGATAATGGTAGTGCTAATGGTACAGAGATAGAAAGAGCAGGTTTTGAACCTATAGAAGTTTTACCAGGTAATCCTCTAGGCATGCAACTAGAACATTATGATTTAATTAGGTTTGGCACTGCATTAGTACGTTTTGAAGATAATGCAAGAATTGGAGTTACAGTAGATAGAGATGCTCTTGAACCTCAAGCTGAAACAGAAGCTGCTTCTCATATTCAAACTACTACAGTTAAATTAACTAGAGAACAAATTGAAGCAGAAATGCGTAAATTGCTTGACTCAGAATAGTTAAGATTATCTAACTTGTTGAAAAATAAATAAGTAAATCATTGAGTATAAAAATGAAAAAGCCATTAAAAATTGAAGAAGGCACTTGTGTTGTTATTCATCTTCATAATCCTAGAGAAAAACTTTGGGGACTTATTACAGATATTTCCATAGCAGGAGTACAAATCCGAGGTATAGACCTACATACCTTTGATGATTGGGTAAGAATGATTACTCGTAACGAACATAATATAGCTCTAACACATGTTTTTTTTCCTATGTGGAGGGTCGAAAGAATTACTCTAGATGAAACTGTAGGGGAAATTCCCTCACTCCAAGAAGTCTTTCAGCTTCGTGTAGGAATAAGCTTAAAAGAGTATTTAGGAGAAGATGAGCTTGTTAGTTAAAAAATAGACACATAGAATATATGCGTCTATTTTAAGACCTAGTACCTAGTACCTAATACTTTATAAAGGTTTCTTCAGTAATTGGGGAATGGTATCTAATTTGGGTAAAAAGAATTTCTTGAATGAAACGACCATTCTCATAAAGTACAGATTTTGCAGGAACTATAGTATTTTGAATTGGGCGAAAATCAAAAAAGGACTCTCTAAATTTTGTAGGCTTATCATCAGAAAGCATTACCTCATACTCTAAATGTAAAATCCTATAGGATTTAGAGCTAATAAAATAGCGGGTCTTAGCGCCATTCTTATGTGTTAAATCTAATAGTAGATTCTCTATACCAACAATAAATTCAATCCCTGCTCTTTCTAGAGTTCCACCTAATTCTTTATAGCGTAGTAAGGATTCGTAATTATGAACTAAAGAGGCTGAAAAGCTTTTTTCTGCGGAAGGATCAGGAGTAAATCCTACACCATCTCGTGCCGCCCAAACAGTAAAACCATTAAAACCAAATGTGATTTCTTGATTAGGTAGTTTAACATCTATTCTAGTAAGGTCTTGGGCATCAGGAGATTTACGGGAAAAGCGTTTAGTAATACGACCTTCTATATCTTTATCCTCATTGGCTAGTTTAATAGTTCCTTCTTCAATCCCAGTAGTTCGTACTTGTTGGAGTTCATTGCGCCCACCATAGGCAAGTAGAACAATTTCTGCTAATTCCTCAGCAGTAAGCTTTTCTATTTTCTTATCTCGATCGCTTTTTTTCTTATCCTCTTTCTTATCTTTGTCTTCTTTCTTTTTATCCTCATTATTTTGGAAAGTTTTGGCTGCTTGGGAGGGAGGGGTAATAAAGGTTGAAGATAAAAACCCTAAAAATATTAAACAGAAAATTAATGGCTTAATAAGTTTCATGGAAGATAAAAGTCCTTTCCTTGCTCACTATGGAAATAAGTTTATTGTTTTGCAGTATAGTTTTTCTAGAGATGCAGAAAAACTTTTTTAAGATGCTGTTATTTTATAAAACCGCTAACAGGAAAATAAGTTTAATATTATAACTGAGTTAGTTTTTTGCAGAAACACTTTATTGATTATTTGATTATTTGATTATTAGAATAAATATTTATCTATTGTTTTCTATATAAATGGAAGAGAAGGTAAAAAAGTCCTCAATAAGTTTAGAAACCTTAAGTAAAGCCGATGAGCTTTTAGGAGAATTTAAGAAGTAAAACTATTACTTTCTAGTAAGCTTTTGTATTATTGGCAAAGCTATTAAAGCTATTTTTGATTGACTTTAAGGCTTGCTATTAGTAATGTTGCAAATTACTCAAACCTGCCATTTCTAAATCGTAATTTTACTTAATATTGAGATAAATTACAACTATATAACTCTATGTGTAGCTTTGGGTAGTAAAAAATTATAGCTAGTCTAAGCAAACTTTGGAGGTAGGCACATGAAAATAGGTATTTTAGTAGGAAGAGAAAATACTTTTCCACCCGCACTAATTGAAAGAATTAATTCCTTAAATAAAGGTGTCAAGGCAGAATATATAAAAATTGGTGGTATTAGTGAAGTAGCAGATTGTCCCTATCGTGTGATTATTGACCGTATTTCTCATGAAATACCATTCTATCGGGCTTATTTAAAAAGCGCTGTTTTAGCAGGGGCAACTATTATAAATAATCCTTTTTGGTGGTCTGCTGATGACAAGTTTTTTAATTATTCGCTTGCTTCGCGCTTAGGCGTAGCTGTACCAAAAACTATTTTAATGCCACAAAAAGCTTATAAAGAGGGTGTTGTTTCAGAATCTTTACGTAATTTAGAATTTCCTCTTAAATGGCAATCTATTGCAGATTATATAGGTTTTCCAGCTTGGTTAAAGCCTCATGATGGAGGTGGTTGGAAAAATGTTTATAAAGTAAATTCCTTAGATGAACTTATTCAAGTTTATGATCACACAGATCAACTTTGTATGACTTTACAAGAACATATTGCTTTTGATCGTTATGTTCGCTGTTACTGTATTGGTCGTCAGCATGTTCGTATGATGCCTTATGATCCAAGCCGACCCTATCCTACACAGTATGTTGATATTAGTATAGAAGATTACATTGGTAAAGAACTGCAAGACCGTATACATAAAGACTGTATTACTCTTTGTAATGCTCTTGGCTATGATATTAATACTTTAGAATTTGCTGTTCGTGATGGTATTCCATATGCAATTGATTTTATGAATCCTGCTCCTGATGCTGACTCTTTTTCTGTTGGCCCTGCTAATTTTGAATGGATGCTAGAACATGTATCTGATCTAGCAATTCGTTATGCTCTAGAAGGTGTGCCAACTCGTAAATCTATGAGTTGGGATAGCTTTATTAACCAACGAATTGCAGTAGGCGAATAACTTATATTTTTTCTTATGGTAGTCTATTGGTAGGTAAGGACAAACTCCTTACCTATCAACATTTATAACGACTTAAGCAAAAGGAAAAAAAGATGAAAAAAGTACGCGAAGCAGTAAATTACTACAATTCTTTACTAGAGCAAATACCTAGTGCAATAAATGATTCAAGAGATTTTCTTTATGAAGGTATGAAAGAAAAAAAGATGATTTTTGGTGGAAGAGTTCTTTCGCCTTACATACGCCCACATTTTGTCTCTCTTGATCAATGGAATTATATTAAAGATATTTGTAAGGTAATTTGGGGATGTATTGAAAAAATGGGTTATGCTATTAAAGCTAGCTCTAAACTCCAAGATGAACTAGGCGTTACTGCTCAAGAACGTGAGTTAGTTCTTCTAGACTCAGGGTTTACAGGAATTTCTGTTACTTCTCGGCTAGATTCTTTTTTAACAGAAAATAGTTATCAATTTGTTGAGTTAAATGGTGAGAGTCCAGCAGGTATTTCTTATTGTGAAGTTATGGCACAAATATTTATGGATTTGCCTGTAATGAAACGCTTTGCAGAAAAATTTCAAGTTACCCCTCTTTATGCTCGTAAAAATTTACTAGAAACTTTGTTACGCGCTTATTTAGAATGGAGCAATTCTAGTAGCAAAAGCCCAAATATTGCTATTGTTGATTTGCGTGGGCTTCCTACACAATGTGAGTTTGAACAGTTTCAAGAATTTTTCCGCAATGCCGGTTATCAAGCAGAAATAGTCCATCCTGATGAACTTGAGTTTTCTAACGGAAAGCTACGTCGTGGGGATTATGAGATTGATATTGTTTACAGACGATTACTTGTTAATGAATTTTTAGATAACTATGATATGTGCAAGCCTTTACTTGAGGCTTATCGCAATCGTGCAGTATGCGTAGTCAACTCTTTTCATGCTAAGTTTGTTCATAAAAAAATGCTTTTTGGCTTATTAACAGACGAACAAAACCATAATCTTTTTACTGAAGAAGAAAAACAAGCTATTTTAACCCATATTCCTTGGACTCGTAGGATGTGTCAAAGACGAACAGTCTATAAAGATCAAAATGTTGATCTTATTGAGTTTGCACGCGCTAATCGAGATACTTTAGTACTTAAACCAAATGATGAATATGGTGGAAAAGGTATTTTTATTGGTTGGGAATCAGATGAAAGCCAGTGGGATCAAGCTATTGAAACAGCCTTAAAAGGCGATTATTTACTACAAGTTAGAGTTGGTACAGCAAAAGAAGTGTTCCCCTATTGTTCAGAAACAGGGGAAGTTAATTTTCTAGAACAGCTTGTAGATTTAGATCCACTTTTATTTTATGGTGAAGTTAAAGGAGCATTTACTAGGCTTTCTAGTACTTCTTTATGTAATGTAACTTCTGGTGGTGGTATGGTTCCAACTTTTATTATTGATAAATAATTTTTAACCTGTAACCAAGCTCTTTTTTCAAACGTTCAATGTTGTTGAGGTAGTGTGTCACAAAATTTTTTACTTAATTTTTAATAATCTAAGCATAATAAAACAAGAGATTTATCTCTAGGTTTATATAGCTAGTAAGATTATGGAAGGAGTTTAATTAGCCTATATGAATCCTGTAAAACAGCGTTTTATGATTTTTTGTGCATTTGTGGTTGTAATAATTGCTGGAATTGCACTTTTAATTGGTAAAGGGCTTACTACTACTGAATCAGGAAAAGTAGATTTAGGTGGTAAAGCAAAAAATATCCAAGCAGCAGAAAAAGGGATAAACCTAGAAGAGCGCCTAGGAGTAGATGATAATGCTTCTATAGCTTTTATTTATGGTGCTGATATGCAAGGCAGTTTAGAAACCTGTGGTTGAAAAGCTAACCCACAAGGGGGTTTAGCGCGTCGCGCTAAATACACAGAAGCTTTTAAGGAAAAATATAAAGATAATATTCCTTTTCTAAATGTTGATGTAGGGCACCTTTTTGCAGAAGATCTTGCTTTTAATAAACCTGAAACCCTGCGCGAAGACGCTATCTTAATGAATGACTGGATGTTAAAAGCTTTTAGTCAATTTAAGCTAGATGTTATAAACTTTTCTCATAGAGATTTACTTTATGGAAAAGTCGTTTTAGATAAAGAAAAATACGAGTCCAATTTAAAAGAAAGACCCGTTTTAGGACAAATGATTTCCTCTAATATTATTCCTGCTACTGATCTGAATAAAACGGTTGCTCTTAAACCTTATACAATTTCTGAAGTTAGTGGAAAACGTTTTGGTAATAAACCTAGTATTAAAGTAGGCTTTATAGGAGTAACAGAGCCTTGGCCTGGTGGGACAACAGGGTTTGTTATTAGTGATCCAGCAGAAAAAGTAAAAGCAGTGCTACCAGAGGTACGCTCTAAAGCAGATATAGTAGTAGTACTTGCTTATGCTACTTTAGGAACTGCTAGAGAAATAATTAAACAAAATCCTGATATTGATGTTTTAATTGCTGCTAATTCGGTTTCAGCACCTCCACCTCCTCAGCGTGAAGGAAAAACTATTTTTGTTTATGCTATGCATCAAACAAAGAGTTTAGGGGAACTAAGACTTTACCTAGATGAAGAGGGTAAGGTTAAGGATTACCTTAATCGTTATATTAGCTTAAATAGAGATATTCCTGATCAAGGGGATGCAGCTAAAATTGTTGCTACAGCTAAAGTTGAAATAGATGCTCTTAAACTTAAAGTTGCTGAAGAAGAAGGTGCACAAGCACCAGAACAAAATGGTGTTATCACAAATAATACAGGCCAGCCAACCTTAAATGTTAATCCTCCAAAGGAAACAACTAAGAATGCAAAAGAAACAAATAAAAAGGCTCCTGTAGGTGCACATAAATAACTCTCGCCTAAGTATATTGCTTAGGCAATATAAAATTAAAAACTAGGATTTAGCTACATAGTAGCTGCTAGTAATAGCCCAGCCCTAAAGGGCTGGACTATTATAGGCAAATAACTGAGGGTAAATTTGTGGATGTGTTAACCAAACTAATTCCTTTTTTAATCAAACAATCTAATAATAATGAAGAATTTTGTGAAAAAGCTAGTTTTATAGCTTGGAGAAGTTCTGTAGGCCACCCTCTTGTTAAAGTTACTCTTCCTAAACGGTTGGTAAAAAAGACATTAGTCGTAGCTGTAATAGATGAGACTTGGAAAAAAGAACTAGAAAAGTTTTCTCCTCAACTGCTTTTTCAAATCAATACTATTTTAGGAACTCCTTTAGTAACAGGATTTGAATTTTATGTTGATGCAAGAGAAATAAACGCTAAGCTTTTTTCTGAAAAAACTGAGCCTATGAAAAATATTAAGATAGATCCCTTACTTCTAGAATCTTCAGAAAAAATTACAGATGATAGCCTACGTAAGCAATTTCTTACTACAGCAAGTAAAGCTTTAGCTGCTCAGGAACTTAAAAACCAACAGCAGCAAGCTAAAGATAGTAAGATGGGGTTTTAGGAATAATAGAATTTAATTTTTTCTTTCAGGTGGTGGAGGAATTTCTTTTCCTCTACCTTCAAGCTCTTGAATCAAAACCTCTTGATATTCGCGTCTCCAATCAATTTCAAACTCAGCACGTTCTGTAGTTTGAGATAAAAGATAGTTTTGATAGGCTAGATATAAGATAACAAGTAATAAAGGCCAAACTACGGGTAAAAACTTAAAAGCTGTAACTACTTCATTCCAGTGCCAAACACCTAAGAGTTGTAAGATCAAGAGCAAAAAAGAAATTATTGTGACTTGTGCAAACCGTAGCTTAAAACCAAATTCTGAAGAGTAAGCAAGAAAACGCCTCATCAACCAACTACCTAGCACAATATCTAAATAGCCTTTCATTACTAATAATTCTGTTTCGCTCAAAATATAAACTCCTCTTATTTTGCTTTACCGCTAGATTGAGTTTGTAGAAGGTCATTGCGGCTTAAAATTAAGGTTCTTTCATTCTCTACTAATGCTCCTAAACGATTAGCTCTAAGGATTACTTGTAGAGCTTGAGGCCAGGCTAAATCCTTTATTGATGCAGTAATTTTTGCTTGTTTAGCTAGAGGAGTATAAGCAAATTTAACCCCATATTTACTAGTAAAAAATTTTAAGACTTCTCCTAGCTCAACATCTGTGATAGATAGAGTCAAGGTTTCAGCTTGAAAATCTTTTCCACCAAATTTGTTAGCAATAGGAGGAGATTCTAGGCTAACTGCTAGTGCTAGAGAGTTAGCATCTGAGGCTTGTTCAAAAGGTATAATACGAAAAACACCGTTTTCTTCAATAAAAGTTAAGTTTAGAGAATGTAGAATTGTTGAAACAAATTCATCAAATGGGACTCTTTCTCGGCTAATTGAGACGCATAGAGATGGAACGTTTTGGTCAATTATAAAACTAAATTGATGATCACTAAGTTCGTGTAAAAGCAAAAGTAAAGAATTTAGCTCAACATTATTAATTTTTAATGTCATTACCCAATTAGGTAATTTAGCTCTTGCTTCTTTTTCAAGCTGAGAAGATAGAGTAGTTTCTTTTCCTTGAGGCGCTATTGCAACAAGAGAACAATTAGAGGGTTCTATTGCTTTAGAAATTTGTGAAACTTGAGCTTTTCCTCCTGTATCAATAATAGTTTCATCAAAAAGTGCTCGGCTTTGTTGAATGCCTGCAAATTTACCGTTATAACAACGTGCTCCTGTAGGTACAAAAAATTCTTTTTGATTAGGGGTCTTAAAAATAGCCCCTTGAGTATCAGGTGTAAAATAAAGCCCAGCTAAAGCAAGTTCAGAGACTAAATAAGGACTACTACGGTCAGGACGCTTAATATTAGGTGAATTTATAAGCTTTAAATATTCTTCAAGACGTTTTTCTAGTTCAGGATAATTAGTATTAGCGCTACTACCTTGAGTAAGTTGCTCTATTGTGTAAATCGTAGTAAAAGGATCTCTAGCAATAGTCTCTTGATCGCTAGTATCAATACCTTTTAGCCATTCTTGGTAAGCTTGCGGGACATCTATAGAGGCTTGAAGCATAAAATTAGGCCCATTTAGTTTAGGTGCTAGTTCAATAAAAATTCTTGCTTGGCTAAAATCATCAATTAGTTTTTTTATAGACTCAGATGAACGGGAAACACCAGAAATCTTTATTTGTCTTGAGTTTATAGAAACTCCTGTTAATACAGTTTCAAGAGACTTAGGAAAACGTTTTCCTAAACGGCGTAGTGAAGACCAACAAGCTACTTTTTCATCAAAACGAGAATTTAATAGGGTTAAAGATTTTTTAGCTGCCTCAAGCTGAGTATTTGTATCTCCTGTAAAATTCTGTAATTGGTTACGGCCTTTTTCATCTAGGCTATAAAGTAATATGGTAAATTCTGCTTCTACTGATACAAGCGGCGCTGGTTGTTTAGCACGTTTTATCTCAAGCTCATCAATAATTACTAAGTAATTTAATGCTGTTAGGCTTAAAAGCATATCTGTTAAGCGTTCATAAGTGCCAAATAGCTCTACTTTTATAGGATGAAAAACAAAAGGCTCATCTACAACGCTTGCACTACGTTCTAGTTTACGCCACCTTAATTCTCTTAAGCGTAAATCGGTTCTAATTTGGCTAATTGCACGGCTTATATCTTCTTCATCGTTAGCAAGACGTTGAAGAAGAAAATCTATTTCTCCTTGAACTTGTGTTAGTTCTTCTTTAGCTTGTTTATCTTTATCTATTTGTGTTGAAGGGGGTTTAGTTTTTTGGCGTTGAGGTTTTTGGGCTAAAAGTAGATTTGGGGTAAGAAAAAAAATAACTAAAAAAAACACTAGTATTTTCATCAGGTTAACCTTAAAAGAGTACTTCTACTATTTTTTTGTCTTAAACAGCGAAAAAACTTACTTAAATTTATGCAGCTTGATATTCTTGAAAATTCATTTGTTGAAATCCTGGTAATGCAAAGTGTGACATTTCTAAATCTTCCATTTTCTGACTATCTGCTTCAGCTTTTTCTAAGTTTTTTCTAGCAATCTCAGTGTTAGGATCTAGCTCTAATGCTTTTTCAAAGTACAAAATAGCATTATCTAATTCGTTTAATGAAGCATAGGCAACGCCCAAATCGTTAAGTACTTGCGGTAGTCTAAGACCAGAATCTAGAGCAAGAAGAAAATTTTCTATTGCTGGTAAAAAATTTTTATTCTTTAACATGTCTTCGGCTAAATAAAAAGCTGCTACTCCAACATTATACTTAGTCGATTCATTAGGTTTATAAGTACATGCATCAAGCATAAATTCTAATGCTGCTAGAAGATTACCGTTTATATTTGCCATTTGACCAAGACGCGTATAGCAAACAGCTAGGTTATGCCTTGCTATATTTTCAACCTGTTCTGAAGGAAACACGTTACAAGCTAATCTTTGCAGCCTAATACTTTCTTCTATATTTCCTTTTTCACCTACTATTCCCCCATAGTTCAAAAAGAGTGAGGCTAAGTTACTTCTAGCTAATTCATGATCTGGATATTCAAGACTTATGAACCTGAAAATATCAAAGGCTTTTTCCCATATATTAAATTGTTGAGGTGTGCCTGCTAATTCCAAGCTTTCCAGTAAGGTATTATTAGCATAAACAAGAAAAGTTTTATCTAATGTCAATGCTTTCTTTAGTTCTTTTTTTGCTAAACCGAGATTGTTATCAATAAAATAATCAAGAAATAACTTAAAATGCTTAGTTGCTTTTTCAATGGAAGGACTAGAAGGCGTTTTCTCGTTTTTTTTAAGTTCTTCAACATTTGTGTGCTGAATTTTGTTTTCCTTTTCTTCGTCGTCAAACCAGCGATAATCTTCACCCTCTATGATACCTTTTAGAAGAGTTTTATTGCTAAACATCCCTTTTAGTATTTCAATAAAGAAATGTAAATCAAAATCTGAGGATAATGTATTTTCTTTGATAGCTTCAGAGTATTTATTAAAAGCTACATAAATACCATTATTAAGAAACTGATTAAGGCTAAGGTCTTTTATGTTTTCAATTTCCTTAGCAGCTTGCTCCATGTTAACTAATTCGGCAATCTTTTCACTATTCATAGCTATAACACCCTTAACCTAGCGTAATTAAGTTGGTATCTTGGTTCTTTATTGACTACAGTAATACTAATTCCCCCAGACTGGAAATCTCCTCGCCAAAGTTCTCCTTGTAAGTTTATAACTAAAACTTGTGCAAGAGTACCCCAAAATACATGTGAGCCATCTACAGCTATTCCTCTAGTAGCGTTCCATGCACCTTTTGTTTTTTCTGTTATTTGACTAGCAAGTTTTTCAAATAAATCGGCCTTTTCCTTTGCATTCTCATTGGATGCTTTTACAATTGCTATTGCTTGCCGCAATAATTGTGTTCCATCTGTGCCTATTAACTCTGGAACTTTCACTGAGTAAAAATCCCTTCTTAGCTTCCACACTTACGTTTTAGTATTTGTGTACTGTATAACACATTAGGAGATTTTTAAACTGTACTGACCAGAACTATTTATTGGAAGAACTTAAAAACTAAAAGAGAGTTGAGCCGTTACAGGTAGCTAGCTTAGGCTCAGGGCAGTCAGAAGAATCATTAGGAAAGTAATAGATTAATCCGTGACTAACAAACCACTACTTCTCTTGTCTTTAATTATTTAATTTGAATCCATTACATTTCTAATTTTATCTAGTAAATCATTAACTCCATAAGGTTTTTGTAAAAAACCTAAAACACCTTCGTTTAATATTTCTTCTGAAGAATTATCTTGATTATAACCACTAGAGAGTAGGACTTTTACATCAGGATTAATTTCCTTAAATCGTCGAAACGCATCTTTTCCATTTAATTCAGGCATATCAATATCTAGAATCACTAAATCTATTTGCTTAAAGCGCTGATTATAAATGTCTAATGCTTCTTTACCATTTTCTGCGCTAATTACTTGATAGCCTCCACTATCTAGCATCTCTACTAGTAACTCTCTCATTATATCTTCATCTTCAGCAACTAAAATCGTTTCGCTACCTTCTTTGGAAGTTGATATATTAAGAGCATCTTCTAAAGGTTTCTCTGATGTAGGTAAATAGATTGAAAAAGTCGTTCCAACGTCTATTTCGCTGTCAACATCAATATAGCCTTGGTGATTTTTGATTATGCCATAAACCATTGCTAGACCAAGCCCTGTACCTTTTCTATCTTTTTTGGTAGTAAAAAATGGTTCAAAAATACGTTGTTTAGTTTCTTCACTCATTCCCATACCTGTATCACTAACGCGTAAAAGAGCATAGTTGCCTACTCTTGAACCAGGGTGTTTATAAGTAAACTGCTCATCTAAAGTTGCTCTAGAAGTATTTATATTAAGTAGCCCTCCCTCAGGCATTGCGTCTTTAGCGTTAATACACATATTAACAATAGTTTGAATTATTTGTCCTCCATCAACTTCTATAGCTAAAACTTCAGGAGAAAAAGTTAATTTTAATTTAACATTACTTGGTATTGTGCTTTCAATTAACTCTACTGCTTCTTTAACAAGATTATTTAGATTAAGCGTTTGTACGCGATATTTACCCCCACGAGCAAAGGCAAGTAATTGTTGGGTTAGGTCTGCGGCTCTTTTAGCAGAAGATTCAATAATATTAATATAACGATATAAAGGATCGCTTTTAGGCATTTGGTTTTTAATAAAAGATGTATAGCCAATTACACCACCTAAAATATTATTAAAGTCATGTGCAATTCCTCCTGCTAAAGTACCTATAGATTCCATCTTTTGTGCTTGTTGAAGCGCATCTTCTAAAATTTTCTTTTCTGTTAGATCTTCAAATTTAGCAACTATATTTCCTACTTTGCCAAAATCATCTGCTAAAGGAAATAAAGTAGCTTTTAATGTTATAGTTCCATATTTAGGATGGCTTTTTTCTTCACCTTGTGCTGGTAAGTCAATTGTTAAATGTACTACATCCCCTTTTAATACTTTATTTATAGCTTCAGGTATTGGGGTATTAACAAAAGGTTTATCTTTTAATAAATTATATTTTCCAATAACCTCATCATAGCGCTTATTAACACCTATAATAGAGAGTCCGCTTTGGTTAACTAAAATACATATACCTTGAGAATCTGTAATAAAAGTGGCTAGAGGGGATTCTAAAACAATTTTTGCAAAAAAAGCTTGTGACTTACGTACTTCATCTAGAGAATGTTTGATTTTTTCATAAAGTTGGGCATTTTCTACTGCAACACTAATTTGTTCTGCTAATACTTGTAAAGTAAGTAAGTCCTCTTCATCAAAAGCATTAATAAAATTATTTTGTACATCTAAAACTCCTATCATATTGCCACGAATAATTAAGGGAACAGCTAGTTCTGATTTGGTTTCAGGCAAACTTTTAACAAAAAAATACTTTGGCTCTTTACTTACATCAGGCACAAGGAAAGGTTCTTTAGTTAAAAAACAATGACCTACAATACCCTCATTTAGATTAAGGATTGCTCCTAAAGGCTCTGGAGATTGAAAACCACCAAATCCAGCAGTAAAGGTAAGTTTATCAGTTTCTTTATCATAAAGAAAAATATTTACATTATAATAATTAAAAGTATTATGAATAAGTTTTACTACTGCTGGAAGTAGTTCTTCTAACTCTAGTAAAGCAGTAAGTTTATCTCCTACACGATAAATAGTTTCTAAGCGCATTGCCCGAGTTCTAGCATTTTGATAAAGCTGAGCTTTTTCTACGGCAATTCCCATAGCTTGCCCTATAGTACTTAAAAGCCTAGTATCTTGCTTAGTAAAAGAGCGAAGGTTACGATTACCACAAGCAATAATGCCATAACATTCATCTCTAAGTTTTATAGGTACAAAGGCAGCAGAAACAATACCTTCTTTTTTTACTGCTGAAAGCATTGGTCTTGGGCCAACACTACCATCATCAATAGATAAATTATCTACAACAACTAATTCTTTAGTTTCTACAACTCTTCCAAAATAACTTAGTTTTATAGAAATATTATCAGTATTAGATTGGCTAAGAAAATCATTTGAAAGTCCTGAGCTAGCGCTTACTGTCATAGATTCATTTTTTTCATTAATAGTTAGTATTGCACAAGCGTCTAACTGTAGGGTTTCAAGGATTTTTTTTACTGCATCAGAAAAAATTTCTTCTAAAATCAAAGATTTGCTAGTAGTTTCAGCTATAGAATTAATTGCAAAAAGTTCTTCATTTTGGCGTTTAATTTCCTGTTCAGCACGTTTTTGATCTGTAATATCTGTTAAGACCGCTAAATTTCCTGTGTATTCATTATTTAGGCTGAAAACAGGGGATTCAGAGAAAATAACAAAAATATTATATTTTTTATTTATTAATAATTCAGTTTCATAACTTCCACTAGTTCCTTGTTCACGGCGTTTCCATTCTTCTTTAACTAAGGAATGTTGATTAGGAGAAATAAAATCAAGCAAGTTTTGCCCCAATACATCTTTTTCACTCTTATCTAACATTTCAGCAAAACGACGGTTAGCAATTTTTATAAACCCATCAGGGGAAGTTAGTACAATTCCATCATTACTACGTTCTACTAAAGTGCGATATTTTTTTTCTGATTGTTGTAGGCTATAACGCAACTCACGCTCAACTTGCACTTTTCTTTGTTCTGTATATAAAGAAAAAATAGCCACTATAATAAATGTTCCTATAAAAAGAACAGCAACTACCCAAACTTTTCTTAAGTTTTCATGAAATGGTTTAAGTACAGCCTTACGAGGAGCACTAGACATTACAACCCATTTTGTTGAAGGAAATCTACTAGAAGCAAAAGTAACTAATTGCTCTGCATTTCCTAAACTCCCTAGCTTAATTTGTGTTTTTCCTGAAGCTGTAGAAAATGCCATTGCTAAAAATTCATAATCATTACTTCTATCTGTAGTGGTTGGATTAGGGTCTAAAAAAGATCCTTCTGCAATAACGTCCCAAGGCTGGCCTACAAGTAAAGAGTTAGAATGAGCAACTATTTGTTTGTCTTGGTTAATTATCCAAGTAAAAGAACCGAGGTGAATATCATAGGGAGCAACATAGGTCTTAAGCCAGCTATCTATATCAATTCTCCCTGAAATTGTTCCAAGAAAAATTTCTTTGCCTTTATCGTCACTAGAAAAAATAGGTATATCTAAAGCTACTGCTTTAGTCCCATCTTTAGTAGTGTAAGGCCCCGCTAAAGAAAGGGTTTTACTATTAATTGCTTGTAATGTTGAGGGTCTAAATAAAGCGCTTTGTCCTGTAAGCTCAGTTTCTTTTAAGTAAGTAGTAATATAATTACCCTGAGCATCAATACGAGATACATCGGTTAACCTTCCATTAAAGCGCTTAAAACAGTTGGCTAAATGAGGCCAAACTTTTTTAGGATCACTACTTTGAACATCTTTTATTGATACTACATATTGAAAGTCGCTTTCTATTCGCAAAAGTAGTTGAGAGAGGTCTTCAGCTACTGCTTTTACATGTTCAAGTTGTTTATCGTTATAACGATCACAAGTTTCATACTCAAACTGTTTAGCAAAATAATAAAAGAAGCCTCCAGCGCCTAACATAGTAGCTAAGGCAAATAGTAAGACTACCCAAACACCTAGTGAGATAATCCTTGTTTTTTTAGCTGACATGAGATTTATCGATAGAGAAGAAATGAAGATATTAGAGATTTTAGGCTAGCTGGTTTTATCCTGCAACCTAAAGCAGACAGAGAAAATAATTAATAACGTTAAATAATTGACGCAATTATGCTATATATTATTATAGCTTGGAGATTTACTAGATAAAGTTTACTTTGAGTAGCCAAATAATAATTCCAACTATTATTAATAAAATAAGTATTTTTAATAGGTTTAAAATTTTGCCTAATATAACCATACCTTTTAGAAATTTTATAATCGATGGATCCATATTAGGTAAATTAACCTTATTTGAAAATTAATTAAATAAAGTTAGATTCTAGCTGATAAAAGCAAAAAATGTCTTCAATATTCTTAAATCTCCTGTTAATCTAATCTATCTAATTTATCTAAAAAACATTTTTTATAAAGTTTTTACTTACTTACTTTTAGATTAAATTTTAACCTAATTTATGCAACCCTTTGCTAGCATTCATAAATACTTGCCTGTTATAGCTCATCCTCGCGCACTAGAGCGGACATACCTAAAGAGTTTTTTTGCTAATTCTTTTGATATTCCTTTAATAATTTTAGAAGCCGAGCGAGGTTATGGAAAAACTACTCTTTTATCTTTTGTTGCTAAAAAAGAAAAATATTCATCACGTTGGTTAACTGTAGATAGTCTTGATAGTGACTTAAATTATTTTGTTAAAGATGTTTTACAGTCTATTTATGCTAGGCTTATTCCTGATGAAATAAATGAATTAAATATAAAGAAAGCCGTTGACTTAATTTTAGGTGCTATTTGTGAGCTTTCTATTAATGTGTTGATTTTAGATAATTTTGAGCTAATAGCTAGTTCTGAACCAATAAATTTACTCCTAGAACAATTAATAGCAGAACTCCCACGCTTTACCCAATTAATTATTGCAACAAAAAAACTTCCTACCTCTCGCTGGAGTAGTCGTCAACGTAATAATGTATCTATACTAACTCAAGTAGATCTACGCTTTGATGTTGAAGATATTTCACAGTATTTTCTTAAAGTTTATAACTATCAACTTTTGCCTGAAGAAGCTGCTTTTATAATCGAACGCACTCAGGGCTATCCTGTACTTATTAACTTACTTGCTCAATTAACTCGTAATTTACCTAGTTATCTAAAAGTAGATTGGAAACAATTACCTATAGGTGTAAAAACAGAAAATATTAAGTTACTCCTTAGAGAAGTAATTACTAAGCTTCCACGCTCCTTATCTAGAGGAGTTCAGGAAATCGGGCACTTAAGTTTTGCATCTAATGATGAGCAATCACTATTAAGTGATTTGCTTGATACTCTAGCTAAGCGACATTGCTTAGTCCAACAACATATAAGTGTTAGTCCAGGTATTTATATAAACACCCCTCATGAGATTCTTATAGAACTTGCTAGCAAAATTTAGTACACGTTTTGGTTTATAAACTCACCTTTTGGTGCAAAATTTTTTTTTGCAACTTTGTTCTATTCTTAAGAATCTCTAAAAATAAGTAAAAAAACAGTTTAACTTTTTGTAAAGTTGTTTTTCTATGGCACAATTTTTGTTGGCTAGCCAAAGACTATCAAATATTATCCACCAACATTAGAGAGAGAAATTTTAGGAGTCTGGCATGAAAACTTGCCCTGTCTGTAAACGCGATTATGCAAAACATATGAGGTATTGTACTCGTGATGGTACAAAACTAGATGCAGAAAATTTACAAAAAACTTGCCCTGAATGTTCTTTAACTTTTCCAGAAAATATAGATAAATGCCCAGAGCATAACTTAGAGCTTGTTACAAAAATCGAATCAATAAAATTTTCTAATAAACTTTCTAATAAATCTTCTAGTAAAGAAAATATTTCTCCTGTTGTAGCTTCTATTTTAGAAGAAATTGTTAATACTGGTAATCTTTCTACTCAAAGAGCCACAGAAAATAAATTAGAAGAAAACTTGCCTTATGAATCTATTGAAACTAATCAAGTTACACAACAAGGAGTGATAAAGGCTGCTGAAACTAAAAATTTAACTGCTCCTGCTGTTTTGCCCTTTGATACTTTAGGCCAATATGCTGTTGACCAGGTTTCGGCTGACCGTAAACTACTTGTAGCATTGGCTTTAATAGTCGTCTGTTCTGTTGCTGGTTTTGCTGCTTATAGCTTTCCTTATGCTGTTGAGTGGCCTAAAGTTCCTAGAGTTTCTGCTGATAGCCAAGCAAAAGATAATGACGTGCTAGAGACTTTACCTAACTCTGAAATTGCTTTAGAGCGTAATAACTCAGTAAAAGAAGATATTATCCAACAAATTGAATATCCTAAAGCTAAAACAGACTCCCTAAAGCTTTTAAGTAGGGAAAATAAGGAAAATAAGCAAGATAGTAAGCTTAGAGTAGAAAATAAAATAGCCCAAGAATTAAAAAATAAACCTTTAGCAGAGGCTTCTAAAAATAAAGTTTCTTCAAAAGAAAAACTTACAGAAAAGTTAACTAAAAAAGAAAGTAAAAGCTTTTCTACTAAAGAAGCCAAAATGCCTTCTAAGGCTATTAATAAAAATGAAGTAGCTAAAGTAGATAGTAAAATAGATAGTAAAAAATCAATTCCTTCTATTGTAAATTCTAAGGAAAAACCTGGTAAGGAATCTAATAACCCTGCCACTTTACCAGCCAATGAGCCTAATGTAGCGCGTTCTAAAGGATGGGAAAGACCTACGCTTGAGCAAGCACCTAAACTAGAAGCAGCAAAAGTTATAGCTAAAGTAGTCAATAAATCACGACTTCAAACACCTAATGGTTATGTTTATCAGTTTGATCTTGTAGTTAAAGAAATAAATGGAATTAGAGTTAAATGGAATTACACTACGGCACGTAAAACTAGCTATTCAGGTAGTAGTAGTGTTGTTTCAGGGCTTTTAGGTGATGAACTTGATGCAAATGCTTCACTTCATTTTCGTATGGCGGTTAGAATGACAGGTCGTTGTATTGAAGATTGGTATGGGCAAATTATTTATAACTGCTCAGGGGTTGATGAAAATGGGAATAAAATACAACTTAACCAAGTCTTAGCCTTAGATAATGATTTTCCTACTTACTAAAACAAATGCTTGGAATTGTTGCACAAGTATTAGGTTATTTCTTATACTTAGAATGTCTAAACTTTTATTCTTACCAATATAAATAACTTAATACAAACACAAGGAACACTATAATTTATGGCCTCATTTATAGAAGAATATAAAGCTAAACATCAACACCCAATGAATAAATTAACTCATAGCATTGGTATTCCTATGATAGTTATTTCTTTGGTTGTGGTGTTTTTTAACTGGAAAATAGGCGTTGGTTTATTTGTTTTTGGTTGGATACTTCAATTTATTGGGCATGCTTTTGAAGGAAATATGCCAGCGTTTTTTTCTAACCCAGTCTATTTACTTGTTGGTGTTCAATGGTTTTTCAAGAAAATATTTGGCTCTTTAGAAGCTAAACCAGAGCCAAAAGAAAATAAATCTTAAAATACATCATTGAAGATTTAATTATGTGTTTTGGTTACTTTGCTGGTTTAGCAAAAAGTTTATCATCAATAGGTTTATTATGTTCTACTGATGTTAACTCTATGATTATACTATTATTTGAAATAGATTGGCGAGTAACCATAGGAACTTTAACTCCATCGATTTCTTTATAGTTTTCATAGTAAATTTCTATAGGAATGGTTTGTTTATCAGGAAAATAATCTGTATAAGTATTGCCATTTTGAGTTACTTGTTTTTTTTCAGCAACAAAAATTTCTGTATCTACCTCATATAAAAGTAATAATCCTGTTTTAGTATCAAAATAAAAAGTCTCTACAGGTCTTTTTTCTTCTTTAGACTCTAAAATATAGACTTCTTTTTTGTCTTTTGATTGGTTAATTAGAGGAATTTCTATGGTTTTCTTTTCCTTAAAAGTAAGTTTAGGATATAGAGCTTTTAGTTTTGTTGCCCAATAAAAATCAGCTTTTGTTTTTAAGAGTGATAGCTCTGAGCCTGTAATAGGGCGAACTTCATCAAGATTTATATCTCTTGCCCAAGCCTCTTGTTGAGTTCCATTAAAAACCCTTTGAATACTTTCAGCCTTAGAAATATTTATCTTTAACATAATACTATTAGGGGCTTTAGCATAAACTTCTAAAGGGACATTAACTCCTGTAGATGGAATTTTATAAACACCTTTTGATGTACGAGAGGTAATTTTCTCTAATGCCTCTTTTCCTCCAAGTGCCTTAACATAAGTATCAAGAACTTGATCTACAGTGGGGTTTTGCTGAGCTAGTAATTTAGTTGGGGCAAATAAAACTAAATAAACACACAATAGAAAAAATAAACTTTTCATAATTCTACCCTAGAATGTTATTCAATATTAAAGAATTCTACGCTAGCTAAAATCCAGCTATTGTTACTGCGTTGTAGAATATAGAGTGCTTCTCCGCTTTGTTCACGTTTACTTATATCCACAGCTGTAACAATAACATCAACTGCAACTTTATTGGCAGAAATAGTTTCTATTCTAAGAATTTCTGTTGACCAACTTTCAGGTTTATTTCCTATAAGCCCTTTAACAAATTTATTTAAGTTAGCTCTTAAAATTACAGTCTCTAGTGCTTGTGGAGTAGAGTCTTTAATAGCTTTATCTAACTGTACCATAAAGCTTTTTACTGATTCTTCTGAACCAGGAATTTGATTAGCCGCTTGTTCTGTATCTATAAGTTTGTTTCTAATAAAAGTATTATCTTTGCTTGCTGTAATTGCACGCCGTAGATAATCAACAGCGTCTTTAGGATTTTTTTGATTTAACGCTAATTCTCCCAATAGATAATTTACCCAAGTAATAGAGTAAATTGGAAGCACTCCAGAACCTATTATAGTATCTATTTCTGCTTTAGCTTCGCTAAATTTATTTAAACCAAATAAATTACGTGCAAATAAAGTACGTAAGACTATGTTATTAGGCTCACGTTGTAGCGCTTCTTTAATTTTTGCTTCTGCTTCAGAAAAAGAACGCCTATTAAATAAAATGTTAGCATCCTTAAATAGTGTGATAGCTGAAGTTATAACTGGACGAGAATCATTATCAAAATTAGTTTGTGGATAAAGTTTATCTGGATCAACTTCAACCGAGATAATTTTTTCTGTTGTCTTAAAAATAGCTTCTGAACGTCCTTGAGAAGGCAAGAGAACTGTTTGAGTAAGTTTTTCTCCTTTTTCTGTTGTTGCAAGTGCTTTTACTTGAACACTACCTGTCCCTAAATTACGTAAGGCACAAACCTGACCGCCATCTGTAGCAACAGGAACTCCAATAATAAAATCAGGGTCAATTATTTTCTCAAACCATTGATCAAAAAATAGTTCTAAATCTTTATTAGCTGTAGTTGCTACTTTACGGAAATCATCAAAACGTATTTGGCGATTTTTGCTATTAAGTAAATCTTTGATTAAAAGTATCAGTTTATCCTTGCCAAGTTGCTGCTCAATAATGCGAAACATTAAAGGAGCTTTATTAAACATACTTGTGGAGTAAGAATTATCTATAGGAGAAATGCCTAAAAGTGCCCCATCGTTTTTAGTAGCAGCTGTTGGAGCATAAGCACGTAAACGACGAGCAAAAAATTCTTGTCCACCAACTGCGCCAAAACGTTTTTCAAAATAAAGCCCAGCTAGATAAACAGGTAATGCATCTTGCATAACTGTCCAGCCACGACCACGAGGGGCAATTTCACCACCAATTTTGTTTTTTAGTAAAGCACGAGCAAGAAATTCAATTGTTTCTAAATCTATAGCATCTCGTCGGAAAAAATCTTCACTTAATATTAGAGTAGTCCCTGTTGCATA
Source organism: Acidobacteriota bacterium (assembly GCA_016213785.1). GTDB lineage: Bacteria > Acidobacteriota > Blastocatellia > Chloracidobacteriales > JADJPF01 > JADJPF01. The sequence goes on along the minus strand of JACQZQ010000108.1, from coordinate 116,559 downwards.
AGAGCCTACTTGTGATGAACTTATAACACGAAATTGTTTTGGGAGTGTAACTCCTAGCAATTGGCTATAAAAATCTAAGACTTCCTGCATTTCTTTAGTCAATGCTTCAGCCTGTTTGCGAGCATTACCCGTTAAACCTCGAGGATAAAGAAATTCTACTGTAATATCTCGCCCCTTTATTTCTAAAGGCTCATCATAATTTCCAGAAAGTAAAATAGGCTGAGTTGGTATTGTTTGTTCAAAAGTAAATGTATTAGCTGAAACACGACGTGTCCCATCTGATTGAGGACGCTCATTTTCGCTAGTGGTAATTTGTAAATTTACTGGTGCAAAATCAACTCCATATGTGATGGCAAAAGGAGTATGAACAAATGGCAGCCAAAAACTTTCAGGTAAAAGTACTGTGTTATTAGGAACAATTGCCCCAATTGATGAGCTTTCCTTTATCTCTATGGAGTAAGTTAAATTTATAGTTGCTGATGCTCCTGGAGCTAAAGCTTTAGGAAAATCTAAAGAGATATTATTTAACTCAGTTAATCTCTCATCTGCTTTTGAGCGTACTTCAACCGTTGCCCCATCAATTTGTGCATTTGTAACTTTTGCCCGTTTATTAAGCTTAAAGTTGATAAATGCTCCACTTCGGCCTTGAGTAGTATTATTAGTTACTGTTAATTTAGCTTGAATTTGTGCTAAGTTGTTGGTGGGTTGAAGTTGGACATTAGCATCAAAACGCTGTATATCGTAATCTTGTGCTTTTGTATTATTAGCTGCTAGGAAAACTGCTAGTAAAGCAGACAAAAATAATATACGCAACCGCATTATTTACACCTCTTTATTTCTTACTATTTTCTTAGGCATTTTATATTGAATAAAAATTTCTGGAAATTGTTTCTAATACCTATGATGTTTGGCTTCTAACAAGAGAGTCTATTTTTTTGAGCATACTTAATAAGTTTTCTAGACGATCTAAAGCAAGTGCATTAGGGCCATCACTTAAAGCTAAAGCAGGATTATCATGCACTTCCATAAAAAGACCATCTACCCCACACCCAACACCAGCACGAGCTAGATTTTCAATAAACTCCGAATCCCCTCCAGTAGCGTTGCCTAGACCACCTGGGCGTTGTAAGGAGTGAGTTATATCAAAAACTACAGGTTGACCAAACTTACGCATAATTGGAAAAGACCTCATATCTACTACTAAGTTATTATAACCAAAACTTGCACCTCTTTCAGTTAAGATAGAATAAGCATTACCAGCAGCTTTTATTTTTTCTACAACGTTTTTCATATCCCAAGGTGCTAAAAATTGACCTTTTTTAACATTAACTATTTTTTGACTTTTTGCTGCTTCTATAAGTAAATCAGTTTGGCGACATAAAAAGGCTGGAATTTGAAGAATATCAACTACTTCTGCTACAGATTCTATCTGTGCGACTTCATGAACATCGGTTAATATTGGTAAGCTAAACTCATCACGAATAAGTTTTAATATTCGTAAACCTTCCTCAAGTCCTAACCCACGAAATGAGTTTATAGAAGTACGATTTGCTTTATCATAAGAAGCCTTGAAAATATAGCAAATCTTTAGCCTATCGGTAATTGCTTTTATCTCACGAGCCATTTTTATTGCATGCTCTTGGCTTTCTATAACACAAGGGCCAGCAATAAGAAAAAGCTGTTTTTCTACAAATATTTTTTCCTTTATTTCTTTATGTAATAAGTCCATCAAAAAATCCTTATTCTTTGGAATACTTGTTTTTAATCTTTATTTAAAACAACCTAAAGCTGAGTAAAGAAGCGTAAATCTGGAAACTCTGTATGTAAAACCTGCGCTGCATAGCTAAATTTAATTGATGCTATTTTAGAGATAATATAATTAGTCATTGATTGGTGAGGGTCTGTAAAAGCTAGTTCAAATGACTCATTATGGCCTGTAAGAAAAAATCTACCATCTCTACAAGCAAGGCGACCTCCTCCTATAGGAAATAGCTCTATAGAAGGTTCTTGAAATTCTGCTCCCATTTGTTCTCTTAAATAAGCCCTAAGTTTTCCTAGTGCGCTCTCCATTTGATAAAGTCGTTCAGCATTATTTGTACAAATGTCCATAATTAAATGATCACAAGCAAATAGCATTAAAAATGGCAAATCTCTATTGGCTGGTGCTGTAGCTTTAATAAAATTATTAAGAACCTCTTTGTCTAATGGAAGTATTCTAGGTAAATGATTAGTTAAGTTTGATAGTGATTCTACAAACTCTTTTAATTGCTCAAAATATTCTCCAGCACGATTCTTTAGCGTATCCCATTGCTCTTGATCTATTTTTCCTTTACTTGAATCTATTGATTGTAAATAAGTAAAGAAATTTTTTGTTGTATTAGGAAAAGAAAGCAAAAGTACTTTTTGCTCAGGTTTTGGTAGTATTATTTTAATTGTTTCCTGAATACGATCAGAAGTATAAATAAAATCTAAAGTCTCTTTACGAGCTAGCATAGAAAGAATTTTTAGAAAACAATTTGTGTCTTGTTCAGTTTGACCTAACAAGTCAAAGAAGACTCTAGAAAAAAGCTCTGCATCTTTCTCTGTAATTGCTCCTACTAGCTCAGGATTACTAATAGATGGTGGAGTAACTAAAACTTCTGGTTCAGGAGTCTCTTTTACTATAACACTAGGAGGATAAAGCAAATCTAGCTGACGAAGTATTGCTATTACTCCTTTAACATGAGACTCGGTAGCGTTAATTGCTTTTAAGTCTATTGTTAATTGCTTTAAGTAGTTATGAAAACTACTAACAAAAGCAATAGAAGTATCAAATTTAATCTCTGGGTCATAGTAATAATTAACCACTTCTGCTAAAGGAACAGGCATTGAACTGCCTTCAAGATAAGCTTGAACCCCTGATAAAATACCTTGACTAGCTTTATCCACAGTAAATTGCAATCTTTCTGCAATCCCTGATCCGCTAGCTTCAATAAGCAAAACTAAACGACCTATTTCACAAAATAAACGAAGTAGTTTGGTAAAAGCCTGCATTGTAGGTGCGTTAGCATATTCATCCCATAGCTGCTCACTATTAATTTTTGACCAAAAATCCCATAAAGAAGGCGCACAACTTCGTAAAACCGACCAAATCCAGCTACTTGCTTGCATCCATTTAGGATTAAAACGCTTTTGTAATGAGCCTTGAGCCGTTGCTCCTAATTGTGGAAGCCCTTCAACTATACGCTTAAGTTTACCTAAGGAATGAACATCTTTTAATCTATCTAGAAAATCTTCTGCTATTGTCCAAGAAATATTAAGCATTTCTAAGAGTCTTACTTGATCGGCTAACATTAAAGCACTAAAAGGGTCAATTAGCTCGTCTCCTTCATCTACAGCCATTTTAACCATTGTAGGTTTTAATACTACGCTTAAAAATGTAGGATGCTCTGGCCCAGGCTGTCCAATTGCCTCCATCCCTTTAGTTACCCTTTTAGCATAATCATCTCCAAGCATTGCTATTGCTCGCCAACGACCTATTATTTTCCAAAAGTCTGATAATAACCTAAATCTTTCAGATTCTTTTAATACAGCTAAATTACTATCTAAACCAAAAGCTTGTGGGTCAAGTTCTGCCATTCCAACCAAAGTATTTAGAGTATTACCTAATGGGCTACTAGCAATACGTAAGCAAGAAGGATTATCTTTAATTAATTGTTCTAGTAGTACTCCTATTGTATTAAATGCAGTAGTTACTTTTAATTTCTGGTTATTATCATCATACTCAGCTAGTCCACAGCTACGATAAGGACATAAATTTATTGTTTCAGGCGCATTTGAATTAGAAGGAGCGGCTATTTTTAAGAAACGATTAAGCTCATCAGCAGAACGGCATTTAAGCAGTGCGCTATTATCAGCTAGTAATAATGCTGTTTCAACACCAAGACGTTTAAGATATTTATTACTAGTAGGATCATCTTTACCATCTTTCCATTGATTATCTGCTGAATCAAAATGCCAGATTTTATTAGGGTCTTGTGCATCTACTGCTAAATTAATATAAAAATGAGGTAACTCAAAATTGCAAATATAGAAAAACTCTACAATAGCCCTTACAAGTGAAAGCAAAGGTTTCCAATGTCCTACAGGAATACTCGTGCAATTACGTAAAAATTCTGTGGATAGCTCAGCTAGTAGGCTTATTGTTTCTAATAAATGGCGTAAATAAGCCCCTGTTCTAGCATCAATTGCTATTGGGGAAATGTTTTCACCTACTGAGAGTAAATAACCGCTAAAATCTTTACCATGCGAGTAATTTTTAAGAGAAGGAAGACGCTTTTTGCTAGCATCACGAAAATGTCCAGCAAAAGCACGTAAGCGAGCTTGACCTCTAAAACCTTGACCTATAAGGCGTACTAGTTGTTCATTAACTCTTGAGGCTCTATTACTATTCTCATCAAAAACCTTAAGTGTATGTTCTAGGGCTGATAATGAAGCATTCCATTGTTGTAAATAAGCCATTTCTTTTTTATCAGTAGCTATTTGGGCTTTAATATCATCAAAGGTTTGTTGAGGGTAACGTAGCTGTGGGTTAGGCTCAGAGGCGTTGATTTTTTCTAGTGCTTCTAGTCGATTGCGACCAACAGAACAATCCCTTTCTCTTTTTATTAAAGCTTCACGGATTGTTTGTAGTGCTTCACGAAGGTCATTTTTACGTAGTTCTAAGAGCATTACGCCTATTTCACTATCACGGTTTTGTAGTTGAGTATAAAGAGATGCTTCTGTTGGTATATCAATTTGAGGTAGTTCTAGTGCAGATAAGTTTAATAGGCTAGCTGTTTGAACAGGTTCAGCAAAAACGCGATTTGCCCATTCAAGCTGCTGAGAAGGCACATTAGCTGTTCGCCCTGTATCTAAATCAAAAAGAAAAAATGCATCATTATCGTTTGTTGTCATAAGTTAAATTATACTCAAGAGTTAAAATTAGCCAAATTATAGCCTAATTCTTTAAGCTGATCATAACAAAGTAGGAAAGTTTGCTTACTTCTGCACTTGTTATTATTAGTAAATATTGGTTTCTGCTAAAATTGTCGCCTTACCATAAACAAATAGACAGCCTTTTAAGAGTCTACTTTTATTTACAAATAACTTGCGAGGTTTATTTAATGAAACGCTATCCAGCTTATGATCCACCAGAATATGTTAATTGGAAAACAGACCAAAGTGTGATGAAAGCTTATCGCGATAATCTAATAACTGATCCTGAACGTAGAAACATTATTGAAAAATTAGATGTTAATACTCTGCTCTCATTATATGAAGGCATGCTACGTAATCGCTTACATGATATTGCCTTAAAACGTTGGGTAAAACTAGGTGTTATTTCTAAAGCTTGGCTTGGGACAGGAGAAGAAGCCGCTACAATTGGTAGTGTACATGCTTTAGATAGAAGTATTTATAAAGATGGTAATCGCACAGATTTTACAGCACCAATGATTCGTAATGCTGGCGCATGCCATGAAATGGGAATGAGCTTAGAAGCAATGTTTCGCGGTTATTTAGCTACGGAAGATTCTCCAACTCAAGGCAGAGATTTACATATTGGTAGTTTAACAGATGGTGTAATGGCTCCAATTAGCCATGTAGGCGATATTGTAGCGGTTTGTGGGGGAGTAGCACTTAATTTTAAGCTACGTAAACAACCTAGAGTTGTACTAACTTGGATAGGAGACGGGTCAACTAAAGCAGGCGTTTTTCATGAAGCGATCAACTTTGCAGGAGTCCAACATCTTCCTTTAGTAGTTATAATTCAAAATAACCAAGTAGCCCTAGGAACACGTCTAGAGCAACATCACTTAGGGGATTTTAAAGATTGGCCTGATTGCTATGGAATTGCTGGAGGCGCTTTTGATGGTAACAATGTACTAGATGCATATGCTGCTACAAAATTAGCTGTAGAAAAAGCACGAAGTGGTCGCGGCCCAGTTTTATTAATAGCAGAGACTTTTAGAATGGGAGGCCATGCAACACACGATGAGCTAGAAGCAAGAAATACTTTTTCTAAAGAGCTTTTTGATTATTGGGGCAAGCGTGACCCAATAGGTTGCTACGAAACTTACCTAATTGAATGTGGGAGGAATTTAGCACAAGATAAAGTTTCTTATAGTAAGAAAAAGTTAAAAGAAATTAATCAAAATGTCTTGGAATCTATTGAGGAAAAAGTGATACTAGAAGTTGATCAAGCAGCAGATCAAGCTTTAGTAAGTAAAAAAACACGCCAACCTCGTCCAGAAAGCACTCTTATAGGCGTTTATGCTTAAACTTTAACTTTAGTCTTAGAAAGCTAAACTATCATAAACACTTAAGAAAGCAAAAGTTTTACTTACATTTAGGAAAGATTATGAGAGTACGCTTTACACATCTTACTGGTAGTATGAGAGGCTCAGTAGAAGAGTTTTCTCTACCAGTAATTAAAGTAGGTCGTGCCATTTCTAGCGATCTACTTTTACAAGATGAGCAAGGGCTACATCGCCTAGCGTCACGTATGCATGCAGAATTTCACCTAAATGATGGCAATTTTACTATATATGATTTAAGTAGTCGGAATGGTACTTTTGTAAATGGCGAGCCTGTTAGCGAAAAAGTCCTTTCAGAAGGAGATCAAGTTAGTTTTGGGTTAAATGGTATATCTTTCCAAGTTAATTTTGTTGAGTCTTTAGACGAAGAAATAGAGTTTCTTCGCACTACACCAATCTTTAGAGAGCTTTCTTTAGAACTACTCCAAAGAGTCTTTAGACGTGGGCAAATAGAAAGCTATCCTGCTTCAAGTACATTATTTCGTGTAGGCGAACCCTCTAGTAAGCTTTATGTAATACGTAATGGGATTGTTGAACTACGCTCACCCAAAGAAGATGGAAAACAAATAGCAGTTAATTACATAGGCCCAGGGCAAGCATTAGGAGAAACTACCGCTTTAATTGGCGAGCCTCATATTTCAGAAGCGCGTGTTCCAGAAGGTGCTGAAATTTTTCAAATTTCAGCAGAAAAATTAAAAGAAATGGTACGTAGTAATCCTGATTTTGCTGAACATATGGTTATTACTTTTGCTAAATATCTTAACCGAAGTTATAAAAAACTTTCTTTACAAACAAAAAATAAATTACAAGGAAGTTTATTTTATTTTGATTTAGCCACAGTAATTCAAACTTTGATAAATTCAAAAGAATCAGGGCTTTTAACTATTTATTCTGTTGGTCGTGGTTTAATTCGTTCAATGGCCTGGAGTACTTCTGTAGGTGCTTATCCTATAGGGCAAGTTTACTTACAAGAAGGTCAAGTGCGTTATGCTTGGTCAGGACAACTTTCAGGAGAAGAGGCTTTCTATCAACTTTTTCAAGTAGAGTTAAATGGTTCGTTTTCCTTTGAACAAGGTGTTGGAATGGAATCACGTCCTGAGGGTGAAATGATTTGGCGGCCATCAATGAATTTAGTAATGGAAGCTGTGCGTCTACAAGATGAGCTAAATAAATTACGCGATATGTTACCTGAACAGACTACTGCTTTTGAATTAAATAGACCTACTCTTAATGTTAGCAACCTAAATTTGTCACTAGCAGTAGATGCAATGTATAGGCTGCTCTTAGAACGTCCTGTATCAATAATCGAACTAGTTGACGCTCTACCTTGTTGTTATTACACAACATATTTTTTAATAAAAGAATTTTTAGATACAAACCAAATTAGGGAAGTGTAGAGTCAAAACTATGTCTTTGACTCTACTGATCTACTGATAAAGTCAAAGCTATGTCTTTGACTAAAATTTTTGGGAGATTTTATGTCAGCTAAGCTATTAGATGGGCTTAAGATTTCTAAAGAAATCAAAGCAGAAGTTGAGAAAGAAGTAAAAATTTTATTTGAAACTAAAGAAATAAAGCCAGGGCTAGCCGCAGTTATTGTTGGAAATGATCCTGCTTCTCAAGTTTATGTTGGAAGTAAAGTAAAAACCTGTGAAAGTCTTGGGCTTTATTCAGAAAAACATACTTTAGCTGAGTCTACTACAACAGAAGAGCTTTTAGCTCTAGTTAATAAACTTAATGAACAAGACTCAATAGATGGGATTTTGGTACAAATGCCTTTGCCTAAACAAATTGATGCTGACAAAATCTTTTCAGCTATTTCTCCAAGTAAAGATGTTGATGGATTTCATCCTGAAAATGTTGGAAAACTAGCCTTAAAACAAAATGGTTTTGTTGCATGTACTCCTGCTGGTATTATGGAACTCTTTAAGCGATATGGCTTAGCTGTAGCAGGTAAACACGCAGTAGTTCTAGGTCGTAGTCGAATTGTTGGGCTTCCTATGGCACTTCTACTAACACACTCTGATGCTACTGTTACAATTTGCCACTCAAAAACTCAAAAACTAAGAGAAATTACTAAAGAAGCGGATATTATTATTGCTGCTATTGGCCGTACTGCTTTTGTTACTACTGAAGATATTAAACCTGGCGCAATTGTAATTGATGTAGGGATTAATAAACTTAGTGAGGAAACAGAAGTCTTACGCTATTTTCCTGATTATACTAAGCGTTTAGAAGAGCTAGAAAAAAAAGGCTATACATTAATAGGGGATGTTGAGCCAGTTTGTGATACAGTTGCAGGCTATCTTACCCCTGTTCCAGGCGGAGTTGGCCCACTTACTATTGCTATGCTAATGAAAAATACTTTGAAGGCCGCAAAACTACGTCGAGGGCTATAATTTTTTAGGAAAACATATGCTAAAAGTCGGATTAACAGGTGGAATAGGCGTAGGTAAAAGCTATGTTTGTAAAATATTTGCAAACTTAGGTTGCTATGTTTTTGATGCTGATCAAGTAGCACGTGATGTGGTTAATCCTGGTAATCTTGGCTATGAAAAAGTAGTTACAGAGTTTGGAGATGAAGTTCTTGCGCCTGATAAAACTATAGATCGCGCTAAGTTAGGACAAATTGTTTTTAATAATAAAGAGAAAAGAGAAAAATTAAATCAATTACTTCACCCAATTATTATTGATGAACAAAATAAATTAATGTTAGAGGTTTTAGCTAAAGATCCTAAGGCTATAGTGATAATGGATGCTGCTTTAATGATTGAATCTGGTAGCTATAAACGTTTTGACAAACTTATAGTAGTTTTTTGTGATAAAGATACACAAATAGAAAGAGTTATAAAAAGAAATAATTTTTCTCTTGAACAAGCACAAGCAAGGATTAATGCTCAAATGCCTACAGAAGAAAAACGCCGCTATGCTGATATTGAAATTGATACTTCAGGTAACTTTGAAGAGACTGAAAAAAGGGTTAGAGAAGTTTATCAAGAGCTAAAAACGCTTAAGTTTTCAGAAAGAAAATAAAACTAAGGCGTATTAACCAACAGATACCTAAAGCTAGAATAGCGGTTTTAATAAATAACTCATTAGTTGATAGAAGTTTAAAAAATTCAAAGGGTTTTGTAATTCCAAAAACTGTTAAGAGCGAAGCTAGCCAAACAAAAAATGTTGTTAAAAACATTATTGGCCCCAGCCAATGAAAATGAAATGATGCTAGTAAATCACCTTTTGCAAAAGAACAAAACGAGCGTGTAAGCCCACATCCAGGACAAGGTAAATTAGTTAAATTATAAAATATACATAAAGAAACTTTAGGGTTTGGCTCAGCTTGGTAAAAATAGCTAATTATTAAAATTGCTCCAAAAAAAATAAAAACCGCCCAAGGTAATTTATTTTTGTTAAAAAAGGAGCTATTAAATTTATACATAGTAAATAAATCAACAAATTAACAGATTAATAAACTAACGTCGAGTTAAAGCATTATTTGGTCTTGGACTAGAGTTCTGTTCAAAAAAACTAAGTAATAAACTAGCAAATTCATCTGTATATTCAAGCATTGGAAAATGATCACAGCCTCTAACAGTTGCAAGTTTACCAATTTTAATAATTTCAAATAAAGTTCTTAATAACTGTGCTGAACAAATACGGTCTTCAGTTCCTCTTACTAATAAAGTAGGTATATATAATTCTGAAAGTGCTTGTTGAAAACGGTGTTTAGCATCATTTCCCATACAGCTTGCTAAAAGATGGAATGCTGCACGACGATCAGCATTAGCAAAATCTTGGTAAAGATTAGTCCTATAGGGTTCAGGGGCATTATGATAACGCCATGCTACTAGATTACCTATCATTGGTACTTTAGCAAGGTCTTTAAGTAAAATACTGGCCTGTTGCCAAAAAGAAGGTAACTCTACTGATTTAGAATCTTTTTCTGAGACTTCGCTTTCTGGAGCAAGAGCAGTTAGGGTAAGTACATCCTGAGGGTGTCGCCTAGCGCAAAGCACCGAAGTCCAAACACCTAAGCCATGTCCTACTAAGTTTACATCCTTAAGCTTAAGTAAGGTAATTAGTTCATGTAAATCTTCGCTATGATCATCTATTTCAACTCCAGATTCGGTTGCTAGAGGTTGTGAGCGGCCAAAACCACGAGCGTCATAAAGAAGGCAGCTATGTTTCTTTTTAAGTTTTTCTACCAATGGCAACCAATAGTCACACGAAAGTGTCCAACCGCTGATAAAAACTACTGGTGTTCCTTCGCCAATTAACTGATAATAAATTTTACTAGAACTAAGATCAATAAATGACATAAAATATTGTTTTACAAAAAGTTAAGCATTGTTAAAGTGAAACTCAGGAGAATTAAAAGCTATTTATGCTTAGTTTCTCTTGCTAGTTTTTGGTGCTACTCGTTACAATGCTTTCTAAGAAATTATTTAAACTTTTTGTAATTGAAACACACGCTTACACAAAGCGTCAATTAGCACCAGTAGCACTAGAATATACATCAGATAAAAGGTAAAAACACAACCTCTCATTCTTTTACCTTTGGGGATAAGGCTATCTTGTCAGAGACGGATTTAGAGCTAATAACAGAATGTCGTAATGGAAATTCAGATGCTTGGGAAAAAATTGTTCGTGAGTATTCGCGTAGCGTCTATAAGCTAGCATATCGTTTTACAGGTCGCCATGAATCTGCCGAAGACCTTACACAAGAAGTATTTATCCGTATTTATAGGTCTTTAGACCAATATGACCCTGAGCTTGGAGACTTGTCAAATTGGTTAATGCGTTTAGCACGAAATCTAATTATTGATGATTACCGTAAACGTCGCCGTCAACCAGCAGATTCTAGTGATGACTTAGATGACCATATGCATCATTTAAGCGGAGGCTTTGAAAGCCCACATCGGCGTATTGAAAGACAAGAACGCTCTCTTCAAGTTCATGCTGCTATAGAAAAGCTCTCGCCAGATTTACGCGAATGTGTAATTATGAGAGATATTGATGAGATGAGCTATCAAGAAATAGTTGATAGATTACAAATCCCTGAAGGTACGGTTAAATCACGTATTAATCGAGGACGTATTGAACTCTCTAAAGTCTTAAGACGAATGAAAGTTTCAATGTAATTATTATATCTAATTCTCTGATATAACTTTAATAGATAGGAGTCTTTATGAAGGCTTTAAGAAATATTACTTTAGGTGTAGTTGGAATAGTAGCAGGTTATTATTTTCTAAGCTTTGTTTGGGTATTATTTTGGGATGTTTTAATGAAAATAATAGCAATGCTACAAACTGCTTTTATGGTGGCAATTGTAATGACTGCTGTTTATGTGCTCTGGAAAATACTTAGCTACAAACCAACTAGTGAACGAGATTAATATTTTAATATTTTTAATAGTTTATAGGATTTAAGTATGATGCCAAAAGGCGTTGTACCTTCTGAAATAAGATATCGTGACCCAGTGCATAACATCATTGCGCTTAATAGTGCGCAAGATGATGATCGTTTGCTAATAAACTTAATTGATACTAGCGAATTTCAGCGCTTGCGACGAATTAAACAGCTAGGTTTAGCTCTCTATACTTATCAAGGTGCAGAACATAGCCGTTTTACTCACAGCCTTGGTGTTATGTATATAATGACGCGAGTTCTTGATAAACTTGCCGTTGATTATAAAATCTCTGCTCAAACCCGTCTTGCTGCACGAGTTGCAGCACTTCTACATGATGTTGGACACGGGCCTTTTTCCCATGTTATAGAAAAGGCTACTAAGATAAAACATGAAAACTGGACAAAACAAATCCTTCTAGATCCTTCTACTGAAATAAATCAAGTTTTATCAAACTATGATACTCAGTTACCAAATACAATTGTAAGTATTTATGAACACAAATATTTATATCCGTTTGCTTCTCAGCTAGTAAGCTCTCAACTTGACTGTGACCGTTTTGACTATCTTTTGCGTGATAGCCTTATGACAGGGGCAAAATATGGTAACTACGACTTAGAATGGATTATTCATTCTATAAAATTAGATAAAGTAGAAAACCGTATTTATATCTCTGCTAAAGGTTTATATGCTGTTGAGGAATACTTGCAAGCTAGATTTTATATGTTTAGACAAGTCTATTTCCATCACTCGCTTAGAGCTTCAGAAAATATGTTAATTTCTATACTTCGTCGTGCTGTAGAACTTTTAGCAGAAGGTAACTTAAAATTTCATTTAACAGATTCTCCCTTAGCTAAACTACTTGCTACCAGATTAATGACTACAAAAGAATTCTTAAGTTTAGACGATCATGATGTAATGTTTCATATTAAAGAATGGATGAATGAAAAAGACCCTGTTCTTAAAGATTTATGTAGTCGTTTTATTAATCGAAGGCTTTTTAAGTCAATAGATATAAATTGGTCAGAGATTAATGAAGAGAAGTTTTTAGTTGCTGCTTGTGAGATAATAACTAAAGCTGGGTTTATGGAAAGCTATTATTTGCTAAAAGATAGCGCTAGAGATGTTCCTTATTTTAAGCCTTACTCGCCTGATAGCTCTGAACCTAAAACACAAATTTATGTTGAAGTTAAATCCTATAGTAATAAAGGCGCTTGTGAGATTACAGAAGTATCAAATGTTGTTCGAGAGATGCGAGAATTTAAGATAGATAGATTATGTTTCCCTAAAGAAGTTAGTGAACAAATGTATAATTTACTTGCTGAATTTACACAGTAGAAGTTTTAATAGAAAAAATTCTAGGAAAAATAATGGAAATAAAAGACATAAACATTTTTTTAGAATATTTTGAAAAAGTTCATGAAAGAACTTTAAGAGTAATTAAATGTATACCAGAAGATAAAATTAATTGGACATATAGAGAAGGAAAATTTACTTTTGCTGATATCATCAGACATTTAGCTACTATAGAGCGCTATATGTATGCAGAAAATGCCCAATTTAAGCCTAGTTGCTATCCTGGACATGGAAAAGAGCTAGCTGATGGCTATAAAGAAGTGTTAGAGTTTTTTGATAAAGTGCATCAAGAATCTATAGAAATATTTAGTAAATTGACTAGCGATGATTTACAAAAAAAGTGCCTAACACCTGCTGGTAGCGCGATTTCGTTATGGAAATGGCTGCGGGCTATGATAGAGCATGAAATTCATCATAGAGGACAAATCTATCTATATTTAGGAATGCTAGATATTAAAACCCCACCTATTTATGGTTTAACTTCTGAAGAGGTTAGAGATAGAAGTAAAAATTAAACAATTATGTCATTAAAAGAATTTATTACTAAAATGCCTAAAGTTGAACTGCACGTTCATCTAGAGGGTGCAATAGAGCCTACTACTTTATTAAAACTAGCTAAAGAACATAAAGTCAAACTGCCAGCAAATACTGTTGAAGGCTTACAAGAGTGGTACAAATTTAAGGACTTTCCCCATTTTGTAGAGATTTACTTAACCATTTCTTCTTGCCTTAAATCTACTGAAGATATTGAGTTAATTACAAGAGAGTTTTTAATTGGACAAGCTAAACAGAATATTCGCTATAGTGAAGTTACTTATACAGCCTATACTCATTATAAATTTAGAAATATTAGTTTTGAAGCCCAGCTTTCTGCTATAAATCGTGCTCGTGATTGGGCTAAAAAAGAATATGGAATAACAATGGCGCTTATTATTGATATTCCACGAAGTATTGCTCCAGAAGAAGGCTTAATAGTTGCAGATTGGGTAATTGATGCTAAGAATGATGGAGTGGTAGCGCTTGGTTTGGGTGGGCCAGAAGTTGGTTATCCTCCAGAACTTCATAAAGATGCTTTTAAGAAAATATTAAAAGCAGGTATAACTAGCATTCCTCATGCTGGTGAAACTATGGGAGCAGAGAGCATTTGGGGGGCATTAAAGGATTTGGGGGCTAGCCGCATTGGGCATGGTGTTCGGTGTTTAGAGGATACTAAACTAGTAGACTATCTTAGAGAACATCAGGTTCCTTTAGAAGTATGTCCTACTAGTAATATTTGCTTACAAGTTGCACCTAGTTTATCTAAACATCCTTTACCAAAATTATTAGAAGAGGGTTTATATATAACCATTAATTCTGATGATCCACCAATGTTTAACACTACTTTAACAGATGAATTTTTAAGAATTACAGAAACTTTTGCTTTTAGCCATGAAGAAATAAAAAAACTAGTATTAAATGCACTAAATGCTAGTTTGCTTTTAGAAAAGGAGAAAAAGGATTTGTTATTAGGTTTTGAAAAAGATTTCCAAAACCTAACTATAGCTAATACCTAAGAAATATAGAATGATTATTGAGGAACAAGATTACTAGATGAGATAGGTTTTTCTTCCTTAGTCGATTTACTAGGAGTAAATTCTACAGTAGGAAGTGCTGCTTGCAAATGTTTATTTGTTAACTCATGTTTATCTGTAATGGGATCCATTTCATTAGAACCAGTAATAGGATCATTTTCATCACAATTATTTATAAAATCTCTTAAAGCTTGCCCAAGATCTTTTGCAGAAATTCTTTCTTGAGGGTCTTTAACTAAGGTTTTCATAACAATATCTTCAAGTTCTTTAGGCATATCAGGGTCAAAGTCTGTTAATGGTGGAGGAGCTTCTTTTAAGTGCATCATTACTAGTCCTACAATTCCACTATATTCTTCATCAAATGGGACACAACCTACTAACATTTGATATAGCAAAATTCCTAGACTATAAACATCTGATCTACCATCATAAGCTTTATTAGATAATCTTTCTGGTGCCATGTAAGTTGGTGTACCAATCAAATTACCCGTTCCAGTAAGATTACTAGGTGTAGATTTTTGATCTTTGTCTACAATTTTAGCAATACCAAAATCTACAACTTTAATAATTTCGCCTTCTTTAGGTTGGTGTAAGAAAATATTATCAGGCTTTATATCACGGTGGATAATACCGCTTTCATGAGCATAGGCTAGTACATCACAAACAGGTGCAACAATATCTATGCAACGTTTAATTGCAAGTTTTCCTTTTTCTTTTAACTCAATACTTAATGACCAACCCTCTAAAAGTTCCATAGCAAGATAAGCAATTCCATCAGAAGAAATTCCAGAATCTAGTACAGAAACAGCATTAGGGTGATTAACTCTACAAGCGGAAATTCCTTCTAATAAAAATCTTTCTAAGTTTTCAGCACTAGCATTATCTTCGGTAGGGCGAAAGACTTTTATTGCAATAGGGCGATTAAGCGCTAGTTGTGTAGCTTTATAAACTGCTCCAAACCCACCAGAGCCAATTTTACTATCTAAGCGATATTTTTCATCTAATACTTTTCCTGGCAAGGCTTCGGCTAAAGCTGAGAAAATACGATCAGCACGTCTTTGAGATTCAGCTAATTCATTATTAGATTTCAGTAGATCTTTATTAGCTTTTTCTACGGCCTCTTTGGATGCCTTAAGCTGATTTACTGTATCAGCTAATTCATCATTTTTCTTATCAAGCTCACCATTTTTCTTAGATAGCTCTTCAGATTTTTTATGGAGTTGATGAGTTCTTTCTTTAACTTTTCGTTCAATATTGGCATTAACTGCTTCTAATTGGGCATTTTGATTTGCCATTCCTTGCATATCGCTTACACTACGCAAACAAGCAAGTATAAGAAAAAAATCTTCAAACAATACCCAACCTGCATGTTCAAGCCAACGTAAATTGCTAGCATCATTAGTACCAAAAACAGATCGAGGCCAAAAAACACCTCGAAGAAAATGATCTAAACCAACTACTACAGTAGCAGTTATTAAGACACGCCAATCACGATAAAAAGTTAAAAATGCAAGTGAGCCAAAGACATGAAAATGGGTTTCGATTCTACCGCCACAAAGGTGAATTAATAGTGCTGAAAAAAGCATTTGAGCCATTGCTACAGAATGACGAGTAAGGGGATGACCTGGTTTATAATAAATTAAATAAAGCGGGAGACTAAGTAAAATGGCTCCTAAGAAAATAGCTGTCCAGATATGTAAATGAATTGCAAGAGTTGAAGCTTGCCAAGCATATGGAGAAAGCCAAAGAGAAATTCCAATACCTGCTATCCACTGAAATATCAATAGTTTAGCAAACATTCGATCTGTTCGTGCAAATACTTGTTGTTGTTGATTATTAAAAAGCTCAACACTACGCATAGATACTTTGTTTTGTATTTCTGCGTCTATAGACGAACTAAGATCTAGTTGTGGATTTATTGCATTGTAGTAATTACTCATAAAAAAACCCTTAGGATTATTTTGAAGGGGCATTATTGCCAGAGTTTGGTAGACATAATGTACAACCAAATACTGGAGTTTTTTCTATAGGAGTTATATTTTTATTAATTATACTAGTAATAGCGCTAAGGCCTAAATTATCACCTGAATGGCCGCGGGCGCTTGTAATACCACCGCTAAATAATAGCTTACCTTGGGGGTTATACACAAGAGTTTGTCCAGAGGTAAATGTTTGAAAAAGATTAGCTTCTTCTCCTCCGGGATCTATCTTTATTTCAACTCCTGAAATATTTTTAGCTATTTCTAAAATATCTGTTTGTTGCCAATCATCAGGGGAATTTTTTGGTTTTGTAAATAAAACATAGACTTTTGCTTTATTTTGAGTTTGTGTTGTAAATTTAGCTAATTCACCTAGTGTAGCTCTAGTGCAGGGGCATTTAGGGTGAGCAAATAAAATTACTGTAGCAGAGGATTTACTTAAAGATAGTTTGGTTTCTTGAGGCCAAAGAGTAGGTGCTATGGCAGATTTTGAAGGGCTATTAGCATGATTATTTAGTAAATACAGACCAAAAAAAATTGCTAAAAGCCAAAGTAGAAAAAAAATCTTCGCTTTTTTATTTTGAAAAAAATTTTTTTCCATAATTTTTTGCAAATCAGAATAATATGTTTAATTATAATATTTTTCTGTAATTTAACTAAAATACTCTTTGTCGCTGGCTTCGTTTTTGAAAGAGACTAGATCTATTTGCCTGACAATAAACATGAACTTCTCCTTCAACTATTTCTACTGAGCATAATATCTCACTAGATAATGATTCAACCTTTAAGCTTTTAGATGTATTTAATACTGTAACTCGAAATTGTTCTTCAGATGGTATAACATTTTGCACTCTATATAAATTACAAACTTGAACAAATTTTTCATATAAAATTGCAAGCTCTCGACCTGCTATTACATCATTATTAAATTTACGAGACATTACTAGCTGATTTTTAGGCAAACTACTATCAGGGGCTTCATTTGAGGGTGTTAGAATCTTTGCTGCTATTGGAGAGGACATATCAACTGTAGGTGCTTGACTAATAGAACCATATTGGATTAATCCAGAGGGTGTTTTTGAGTGTGGTAGAACAGGAGGTTGAGGTGTAGAAGAAAAACGTTTTTCCTTAGAAATTTTTTCATCTACTAAATTACTAAGATTATCCCCATCTATTTCTGAATCATCCATTATTGTATCAAACCCAAAATCTGTTTCAGTTTCAGGTGTAGCCCATTTATTAATTTTTCCTTCCTCTAAAATACTTGAGACAGTTGGGAAAGAATCATTACTAAATGTTGGTGGCAATTCATTTGAGTTAGGTAAGCTAAACTTAGGTGAGTGGCCTAAAACTATTTCATTAGGTAAAGCCTCAGCTGATAAAGTAGTGCTGGGGAGAGTCTCCATTACAGAAGGTTTTACTGGTGGAGGAATATTAAAACCTCTTTCACCAAAAACAAATTCATCAGGGACATATTCAATTGGAGAAGATTCTATATTTAAGTTTGCATTAGGTGCTTCTAAATCAGCACTAGCTCCTAATAATAAATCTCCCAAGCTTTTTTCTTTTATAGGTGCTTTAGTTATAGGCGCTCTAGGACTAGCAAGATCAAGGGTTTCATTAACAGAAGCATTACTAGGTAAAGGGCTAAGATTTGGGAATGAAAAAGGACTTAAATTAGCTTGTTTTTCTGTTGGTGCAGGTGTTATAGGGTATGATTGATTTGGTTGAGAAAAATTAAATGGTGAAGTCTTAGCTTGTTCATTAGTTGGGCTAGGCCAAGGTTGTAAATCTAGTGTTTGTTTAGGAAAACTTGAAAAGTTTTCTTCTGAGTCTGTTCTTATTGGAGTGGTCAAAGGCCTTTTTTCAGATGGTGAAAAAAAGTTTTGCTCTCCAGATAACTGAAGTGTTTGTTCAGGATCTATTGTCATAGCAGGCGGAATTGTTTGAATAAATAAAGATGCTGTAGGTAAAGAGACATCTGTTTCTATTTCACTAGTATTAAAAGGTTTACTGGCGAGATAGTCTAAATGTAATTTATTAATATTTTCTAATGGACTAGCTATTTGTTCATTTTGTTCAGCTATTACTAGGTCATTAAGCTGATCAAGATCTAAACTAACATCTAATAAATTATTAGGCGTATTATTTTGATTGCTATAAGTAGAGCTTTCATTTGGACTTGCAAAAGCTTGATTATTTGTAGAATTTTCATAACCAATATTAGATGCTATTTCTTCTACACTAGAAGATTCTTGGATTTGAGGTGTTTCTTGGGTTTGAAACCCTTGTCTGTCTAAATTAAGATTTTCACTCTCTAAGTCACTAGTTGAATTTAATTGAGAGATAATTTCAGGAGTCATTATTTCTGACTCTGTTAAAGCATTTGCTGAGTCATCTAAAGTTGGATTTTCTTCTGTTATGCGCGATTGAGTGTTTAAGAAATCTTGATAGCTGATAATTTTGCTAGCCTCAATTGCTATAGAGTCATCTTCTAAAGTTTTTTCAACCATCACAGATTGAGATTCAAGATTATTTTCAGAGATGTTTTCAGAGATGTTTTCAGAAATATTTTCAGAGATGTTTTTAGAAATATTTTCAACTGATGAATTAGATAAGCTTAGAGATTCTATAGGCAATGATGGTTGACTAGCAAATTTATTTACTAGAAGCGAAGCAGGGATTTTTGATTCTTCTTCATCAGGAAAAGTTATAGCCTCAAATACTCCTGTAAATGGATCAAGATATATATCATCTACTTCTATATCTTGCACTTCTTTACTAGAAGTAACCTTAGGTTTCTGAGATACTTGAGGTTCTTGAGGTTCTTGAGATACTTTTTGGGTGCTAATTAGATTTTCTTCTGACTCTTCTAGTAAAGGAGGTACATTAGGAAGTTGGTCTGTTATTTTATTAACCTCTGATATAGTAGCAAATTTACCAAAATCTTTAGCTTTTTGTTCTAGTTCATCTTCTTCTGAGAAGGCAACAGCAGGAAGTTTTAAGGTTGGGTGATTAGGAGATATTACCTCAAACTTATCATGAGGTTTTTCTAAGTAATCAGAAGATACTTTAATAATAGGTATTTTTTGAGTTTCTTTTAATGCTTCTGAAGAAAGATCTAAGTCTAAAATATTTGGATCTGGGTCAGGAATATCATTTATAACAGGTAATTCTGAGAGTGTAGGAGCATTAGCTAAACGATCTTTTTCTGCTTCAAAACTTGCTAAAGCTTTTTCTATATCTATTGTAGCTTTAGTTTCGGGCTTGGGTAAATCTATATCAAATGCAAATTTGCCATCTTCAATTGAAGCAGGAACTACATTTTCTGGAGAAAGTTCTTCAGCCGTTTTGGAAATATTTGTATTAGTTTCTTCTAACTCTGTTGAAGAAAAGTCAATTGATGGAAATGATGGAGGGGTTTCTTGATCTGGTAAAATTTCTGGGATTTGAGAAATTTCTAACTTGCTCTCATTAGGTTCTAAAGACCCTAAACCAAACTCATTGCTAGGTTGAGTAAAATTGTCTGAAGACGTTTTAGATAGAGGAGTTAGGCTATTTTCTACATACTCATTAATCTGATTTATTTGAATAGGTTCTTGAAGATTATTTGAAAGATAATCTATTTCTTGATTTATACTTGCACTGCTATTTATATTAAAGTCAAATTCGTAAGGCTTTGATTCAGTACTTGTATAAAAAGGATTATCTAGGTTTATATTATTTATATTATTTATGTTACTAATTTCTTGGTTTTTAACATTATCAATATTATTAGCAAAGTCTGTCTCTTGCCTTAAATCACTAAAAGAACTAGTTTCTTGAGTTGGGGCAATATTAGCAAAATCTGAAATATCAGTTCTTGAGCTAGATACTATTTCATTATTTATTCTTTCACTATTAATTATTTCTGATGAAAAAGACAAATCAGATTCTAAAAGTGATTTAGAGATAACTAAAGGGGTTATGTCTAAGCTAGATAAAGGAAAATTATTTTCAGAAGAATTTTTTATAGGGGGAACAATTTCTTGTAATGGTTTTACATTTTCTGTAATAGGCCGTAAATAGGTATTAGTCAATTTAACAGGTGTTTTTTCAACAGACTTTTCTATCTCTTCTGGTATTATAGGTTTTTGAAAAGTACCAGATTGATAAAATTCTAATAATTCATCCTCTTCACTAGTCTCTGTTGGTTCTGTTAATAGTTCTTCATTTGTTGATACTGTAGTTATTTCTCCACTAGTTGTTTTGCGAATTTTAGTTATACTTGGTGTATCTGTTGTAGTTAAGGATTTTATTGTAGGTTCATTACCAATAGCAGATCTTGAAAAAAAGCCAGATTGATAAAACTCTAAAAGTTGGTTATCTTCTTCTTCTGTTGGTTTAGATTCTTTAGTTGTAGGAGTAGCACTTAAAACTTCTGCTACTGCTTCTTTAAGAACATTTTCTTGTAAATTATTAAATCTAGATTCTGTCTTAATTGGCAGAGCTAAAATGGGTTCTTCCTGTGGTTGTAATGTGTTAGGCAAACAGACTTTTGTATAGTTAGCTACATCATAGCCACTGCGAATTCCTGCATTAGTAAGAATTACCTCACCTGCATTATCTGTCAAAATAATATGACCTGCTGCCGCTGCTCCTAAAACTAAAAGTAGTAATAGAGTTTGTTGTAAACCAAAAGGCTCATTACAAAGAAGCCTTTCTATGTCTACACGATTAATGGTTTGTGCATAGGATCTTTCTAAAGCACTAAGAATTTTACCTAATGGAGAATCTTTTGGAATATCTGAAGGGAGGGAGAATTCAAAATTTTCTCCTACCAAACTTACAATATGAAGTGGTAAAGCAAATTGACCTAAGTATTTTTTTAGTTCTGGTCGTGACCATTCTGACTGATAGAAAAAGCCTCTTGCTAATACCTTTAAGGTTCTTTCATTAAGGATATCACCAAGAATGGGGTGTTTAGATAATTTATTTTTTAGAATTGGGTCAAGCATTGTCCCTAGTAAATTAGGTAAGCGTTTTTCTTGGCTAGAGAAAGTTTGGGCAGTATTTTGTTGAGCATTACCTAATGAACCAGACTCTAAATAACAACGAGAGAATATTTTAGCTGCTTGGGTAGTTAAATAAATTTCCTCTGCTTTTAATTCTTCTGGACTAAGTAGATTATGCCCTTGTTGGCGAATTACTAATAATCGCTTAAGTAACAATAAATGGTCAGGCTCTAAGGGAGCAGGATACCAATAACGGACTACTAGGTTTTCTGGGACTTCTGTTCTATATTGGTCTAATGATGAAGGGGAAACAAGGGTTAATTGCCATTCTAAATTTCTTTGTTTACTATTATTACTAGATATTTCCGTAGATCCACCTAGCTTAAGTATCCCTCTACGGGCAGTTCCTCGCCATATTAATTCTATTTCAGCACGTCTTTGGAAATTATTATCTGAAGAAAAAACTAAAGGCCAATCCTTAAAATTTTCTTTTCCACTATCAATTAAAGTCTCTATTAACCTACTATCATCATCCTCAATTGTTTTAGTTGCTTCTTCTATAGGATCAACTGAGCTAACTTCTGCTAAAGAGAGTTGGAATTTTTTTTCTCCCTCTACTAATGAAACAGTCATTTTTTCATTAGCCGCAGTAGCCATAAAATCCATAATAGTTTTCATTGACTGACGAAAAAGCATTGTTGGACTATCATCAAAAAGCATTACACTATCAGCTATTTCTAAAGCTGTATAAGATCTTTCTTTTAAGGAAAGTAATGTAATGGCTCTTAATAGGAATTTTCCATGAAATTGTTGAACTGATGGCAGTGCCTTAACAAAATTATCTAGTAAATAATCATAGGTACTAAATAAGTAAGATAGTGCTCTATTACGACGAAGGTCATATTCAAAGGTATCAAAAACCTCTACTAAACTAATTAGGTTAAATCCCCGTCTCATAATGGCGCGAGGGGCAACAGTATAAAAAAAACTTAGTAGGGAAAAGGTACGAGCATAAGTACGAAGTGCTGGAGCAAGCTCTAATACTTGAGGATGAAGAGGAAAAGCTTGCAGAAAATCTTGGTGACTCCATTGAAAATGAGGTACTTTACGGCATAGCTCATCGTAAAGGTTATCTAAAGCACGTTTTTGCTCAGGTTTTTTAGGGCAAATAAATTGATCAAGTACTAAAGCTAGGTTATTTGCTGCAATAGTTTCTATTGCTGATAGGATTTGGCTATTTGAAAAAGCTTTGGTTAAAATTTCTATTAAATCTTGATCTAATGTAATAAAAAGTTGATATCGTTGGGCATCAGCATTATGTGCTAAACTAACCAGCCATTGGAGACATTCTTCCCGCTTAGAACGGCGAAGTAGAAGCGAGAGTCCATCAATAAAAACAAAAACATTTTTTCCAGTAGCACAAGCTGCTTCGATTTGAGCGTCTCCCCGAGTAGAGAGTAGATTAACGTCTGTTTGCTCGCTATCACAATTTATTGTTACCACAGTTTGGGAGCGAGGTCTTTTATCAACAGCTTTTTCTAAAATTCTACGTGCAAAAGGATGGGAGACTTTTTTAATAAGATCTGGTTGGGCAATAATTGCTCTTAAAAAC
Organism: Acidobacteriota bacterium; assembly: GCA_016213785.1. Lineage (GTDB taxonomy): Bacteria > Acidobacteriota > Blastocatellia > Chloracidobacteriales > JADJPF01 > JADJPF01. The sequence goes on along the minus strand of JACQZQ010000108.1, from coordinate 93,308 downwards.
GCAAGTAAATGACTTTTACCAACACCGCGCACACCTGTAACAATAGCTATTGAACCGCTACGGGCTTGCTCAACAAGCGATGCTAAAACAGTAGCAGCCGGTTCTGTACATTGATAAGAGTTAACTACTTGCTCGTTTGTCGCTGAATCAAGTCTAGTTGTCTGATCAATATTATGAATTGTAATAAAAGATTTTATAGGTTGTGACGACATAATTGGATTAGAGTAACCCCAAGCTCTATTTTATCGGATTTTGGCTTAAGAGGACACTGAGATTTTGCAGAAAAAATTTAATGTTTCATTAAGTTTTCCTTAAACTTTTGTTAAAGAAATATTTAGTCCATAAATTAAAGTTTTATTTTGAGTAATTTACAGTATGCTAGTTATAATAATTAGGTTTTATACAGTAGCTATAGTTAAATTACTTTAACCTATCAAATACTTCTTTATGAGCTAAAGTCCTTAAAAGCTGCCAATCACTTTGTTTGGCTTTTTCTATTAAAGGATCTGTTAAGTCTATTTCTGGAGGATTTTGAAAAGCCTTAAGCACTTCAAAATCTTCAGAATCTTCAGAATCTTCAAAATCCTCAAACTTTTTATCATCCTTTCTGTTAGTCTGATCAATGTCTTTACTTATAAGTTTTTGCTTAGCAATACTAGCTGTATATTTAGCATTACGATCTAGGCTTTTATGATATGTTTCTAGAGTCTGACCTTTTAGCGATGTAACAATGTTTTTAACTTTATTAAAAGTTATTTTAGCCTCTTCTAATTTACCTTGTTGAAGTTGTATATAGCAAAGATCAAGAAAATTTTGTAAGGTAATAAAACTCTTATCAACAGAGTACATTTTAGAAATTAACCAATTAACCCAAGATTTATCTTCTTGAGCAATGGAATTAAGTTTTAGTTTAAGCGATTCTTCAAAAAATTCATTAGCTTTACTAAAGTCTTTATCTATAACACAAACCCAAGCTAAGTGGCTAATTAAAACACTTTGCTCAAAACCTACATCATAAGGTTTTTCCTTCTTTTGCAATAATATTAGTTTTTGTTGTTCTAAGGTTTCTATTAGAATTTCTTTGGCTAAAGAGACTTTTTCTTGGCGCAAGTAAAAGTCTGCTAACTTCTCTACTACATAGACGATTCTATTTTCTAAAGTTTTATTTGATTTACATAGAGAAAGAGTATTTTTTAGACAATCTTCTGCTTTATTAAACTCTTTGTTTTCTTCATATAGACTAGCTAAATAGCTTTGATGGCTAATCATTATAGATAGATCAGGACTTCCTCCATAAATTTTATCTTCGCCTTTACTTGGTGTACTACTATTAACAGGTTGGTTTTTTCTTATTTCTAAAGCTTTTTCTAAACATTTAATTTTTTCTTGGGTTTCTAAAGAATAACTACTAGATAATCTTTCTAGGAGTTTAGCTAATTCCAAGTTGTTTGTAGGATGATTTTTTTCTGCATAGTCAAGAGCTTGTAAATAATAGTTTCTTGACTCTTCTTTAGGGGTAATATCACCTAACTCTGTTAAATTATCTATATAACGTAAATCTGGAGCAGGGAAAGTTTTAGCTATTTCTAAAGCCTGTAAATAGTAACTTTTAGCTTTATTATTAGTTTCTTTCTCATCTTCATCATAAAAATTTCTAGCTGCATCCATTAAAGCTTGCCAACGTTTTTCATCATCAGTTGCCTGTTTTATTTTCTCATCCCAATTAGGTTTTTCTATTTTTTCGCTTGTAAGAGTTTGATTTGAGCTAGAGGTAAATCCATACATAGTAAACCAGTTAACTGCTACCCAACCAACTACACCACCTATAGGTAAACCCAACATTAAGAAATAAATTATTCCTCCAGTAACCATAGTTTTAAGTGTTGGGGTTGCATTAGAAAAATAAGAAAGCAGTTGTTTTGCTAAGAGATGTTTCTCAGGTAAAGCTTGTTTAAGAAAAGCTGGCTGAGTATTTAATACTTGAAAAATTGCCTCTAATCTATTGGTGCGATTATGTTCTGGTGGTAATAAATTAGAGACTTCTTTAGCTGCTTTACCAAAACGCCATTGATAGGGTATTGAAAGTGTAGAAGCTATAATTAAAAACAGTAATATTTTGTCGTGTAGCAAAAAATAAAACAAAACTAAGATACAAGTATTTATTATATAAACTATTGATTGAGCACGAGGAAAGCGAGAAAAAAATATTGCTTCTACTACACGACCACCATCTAGAGGTAGTATTGGCAATAAATTAATATAATTAATAATAATTGCCATTAAAGCAATTTCATACCAAATATCTTTTCCTGTAAGTAGGTAAATATAACCAGCGATAAATCCACCAATTACACCTGGAACAGGCCCAAGTAAATAAATTACAAGTTTTTGCATTGGAGTAACATTTTCTTTTTCTCCAATGGTAACTGCTCCAAGAAAAGGTAAAAATAATATTTGGGTATCTTTATAACCAAAAAGCTTCATCCCTACTAAATGGCCTAATTCATGAATAAATAAAATTCCTAAAAAAATAGGTACTGTTTTCCAAGAAAAAGTAAACCCAAATGCTATTGCTGTAACTATAACACTTACAACAAATAAAACAGTTTTTGTCATCCACCCCCAAGCTTGTTTTCTTTTCTCATCTTCTAAGACTCTTTCAAATGCCGTTACACTTGCAACTAATTGTGCATTTGTTCTTGGGTCTGTTTGAGTATCAGATGTTTTTAATGGGCTAGCTAAAGCTTTTATTGCATTAGCTTTAGTTGCATTAGATAATTTTTTAGAAGCGCTAAATATCGGCTGTATAAGTTTTAGCGCTCCAATTGCGCTATAGCGCCAGACTTGCTCATTTCCAATAGGCACAATTAAACCTTGGCTAACCCTATAGGAAAAAGAACTTTGCTCATATTGGTTTTCTATAGCTAAGTGATCGTCAATTGTTGGATAAATAAGACGAGTCTGTTTACTAAACCTAAGTTTATTTACTAGAGTGATATGAGCTTGTAAATGTTCTTGTAAATCGCCTAAAAAAAGCGTTTGACAATGCACATTACTAGAATAAGGTAGCTCAATATTATTTAAGCAATCTGTAGTAGTTGCTATCTCACTATTTTCAAATATAGAAGTAAATACTACATCAAAAGGGCGAGAGCCTGATGAAAGCAATGTAGGGCTTGTGTTAGCAAAAATAGCTAGTTCTGGATGAACATATATATAATAAAAAGTATCTTGGCTTGCTATTTTAACTCTTTGGGCATAGGCATATTGAAAACCAAGTTGACTTAGGGCTTGATCGGCTTCTACCCAAACAGGAGTAAATTTTTCTGGTATTTCTGATGGCGCAATCCATTCATGACAGAGGACTTGTTGACGCTCTCTCATTAATTTAACCCAAACTAAACTATACTGTAAGCCTTTTATAAGCAAGAAGATACCTGCTATATATAGTGATAAGTTGAAGATATCCATAACTTTGCCCTCTTTTGCTAAAATAATTACTTATTCTTACCTGATAGCTTAATCGTGTAAGTGCAATTGCCTTAGCATAATTCTAACAGCTTAAAGCTACATAACCAACAAACTATTTAGAAAAACTTATAAAAATTGTAATATGAGCTTTTATCTTTATATACAAGCATAATTTGATTTAGTAGCTATATTTTATGGATATTTTAGAACAATATTTTGCAAAATTAGCAGCAGCTTTTGTACGTGGTAAACTTGCTTCTAATCAAGAAAATTATAACTTACCAAGTAAGTTATCTGAACCTTTATTAGGTGAGTTAGTAGATTCAGAGTTATGTGAAATTGTTGAGTTTGGTCTAGCTAGTGGTCTTCGTTTACATAAATTTAAACGTACAATGGGGCTTGCTCGTGTTAGTAAAGTATTAGGTATTTTACAAGGGCTTTCACCTATTAATTTATTAGATATTGGTAGTGGTCGAGGTACATTTCTTTGGCCTATGTTAGATACTTTTCCAGATCTTTTAGTTACATCTATTGATCAAGACCCTATAAGAGTAAATGATATTCAAGCTGTAAATAAAGGTGGTGTTACCAATCTAGAAGCAAAAAATCTAGATGTTACAGAACTAGATTTTAAGAATAAATCTTTTGATGTTATTACAATGTTAGAGGTACTAGAACATATTCCTAGAGCACAAGAAGCACTTACTCAAATTGTTAGAGTTGCAAAAAGATTTGTTATTATATCTGTTCCATCAAAAGAAGATAATAATCCAGAACATCTACATTTATTTAATCAAGAAAGATTAAAATCTATGTTTGAAATAGCGGGCACTACACAAGTTAGGTTTGAATATGTGCTAAACCATATTATTGCTGTCGCTAAGGTGGTTAATTAATGGATAAAATTTATAAATACCCTCGAACCCCTCATTTAGAAGGCTCTCGCTATCAATTAGGTGATGAAGATCTAGAGTCTGTACCATTTTATGAAATTGCTGAAAGCGATATTGTTATAGAAGAAAAGCTTGATGGTGCCAATTCTGCAATTAGTTTTAATGAACTAGGACAAATATTTTTACAAAGCCGGGGACATTTTTTACTTGGAGGTTATAGCGAACGGCATTTTAACCTACTCAAACAATGGGCAAATTGTCATACTAGTGCTTTATGGAAAACTTTAGGCTCTCGCTATACTCTTTATGGTGAATGGCTTTATGCTAAACATACTGTTTTCTATGACTTACTTCCACATTACTTTATAGAGTTTGATGTTTTGGATAAAAAAGAAATGCAGTTTCTTAGTACTAAATCTAGACAAGAGCTACTAGGAAATTTACCAGTAGTCTCGGCTCCAGTGCTTTTTACTGGAAAACTAAAAAAACAAAAAGAGCTAGATAAATTATTAGGAAAGTCTAATTTTATATCTCAAAATCATTTAGATAAACTAAAAGAAATTTGCCAAGAAAAAAGCTTAAATATTGATCGTGCTATAAAAGAAACCGATCAAAGCATTGATATGGAAGGTCTTTATATTAAAGTAGAAGAAGATAGAGTAGTAAAAGCACGTTATAAATATGTCAGGGCTAGTTTTTTAAGCGCAGTAGAAAATTCAGAAAGCCATTGGCAATCTCGCCCAATAATCCCTAATTTATTAAAAGATGGTGTAGACCTTTTTTCTACTGGTAATCCTTTATGTTAAGCCCATTTCCTGATTTTGGTTGGAGTTTCTCTGCTCTTGATTCTAACTCTCCTATTAATTGGACAAATATGTTAGAAGAATTTGAGTGGCTAAGAGGCTTAAGAAATTATTTACAAGACCAAACATATCTAGAAAAAGATCTTCTAGCTCATACAAAGCTAGCTTGTGAAATACTTGTTACCCTACCTATTTGGAATGAATTAACTAAACAAACTCAATCTATACTCTTTCTAGCAGTTATCTTAGAAAATGTTGCTAAAACAGTTTTTAATACTTATATAAATGAACAAAATTCTTTATATAAGCATACAAAAAATAGCTCAAAAATAGTTAGACAAATTCTTTGGGAAATGAAAATTCCGTTTTTTATTAGAGAAATGATTGTTGCTTTAATTAGCGAATTTTCATTGCCTTTTTATCTTTTTGAAAGAATAGATCCAAAGTTTTCTATTATTAAAGCTAGCCAAATAATGCGCTTAGATTGGTTATCCATACTTTTTCAAGTAGATGCACTGACACGTAACTATCAAGAACAAAAAGGCTTATTAGAAAGATTAGAGCTATTTATAGAGTTTATTAAAGAAGAAAAATGTTTTGATTCTGCTAGAAAGTTTCCATCTGATCATAGCCGTTTTATTTACTTTCAAAAAACAGGAGATCCAAATTATCACGCCTATGATGATACTTCTTTTGAGGTTATCTTAATGTGTGGTTTGCCTGCTTCGGGAAAAGATACTTGGATTAAAGAAAATCTAGCTTTGCCAGTAATTTCTCTAGATGATATTCGTAAGGAGTTAAAAATAGCTCCAAATAAAAATCAAGGTGAAATTATTAGAGAATCTAAAGAAAGGGCAAGAGTGTTTTTAAGAAATAAAAAAAATTTTGTATGGAATGCTACTAATACAATATGCTCACGTCGTAGCCAATTAATTGACCTTTTTAGCAATTATCAAGCACGTACTAGAATTGTTTATTTAGAAACTTTTTTAGATGAACTATTTAAACGTAATCAAAAAAGAGATGAAACTGTCCCTAGACAAGTAATTAAAAAAATGATTTATGGCCTAGAAATCCCTAATCTTACTGAAGCACATAAGGTAGATTGGATTATTACTTAAGTATATGGTTTAGGTATATAAATTTTCTGCTATTTCTTGGGGATAATATCTCCACAAATAAATTATTGCTGTGCTATTCTACTAAGCTATTCTAGATATCCTGGGGCTGTCCATGTCAAAGACACTAATTACAGGAGCAACAGGTTTTTTAGGTACTCATCTATTAAACTATTTGCTAAAAACTAACAAAAAAAACTTACGCATATTAATTAGTAGTGAAATGCCTGAATCTATTCCTAACACAGTAGAAGTGGTTAAAGGCTCTATAACTGATTCTGAAACAGTAAAACAAGCTGTTGATGGGATAAGTAAGATTTATCATTTAGCAGGAAAGGTTTCTCGTAATGCTGATGATAGAAGGCAGATGTATGCTATTCATATAGATGGAACACGCTTGCTTTGTGAAGCAGCAAAAAAAGAAGGTGTTAAGAGAATTGTAATGGCTTCAACTAGTGGAACCATTGCAATTACTAAAACAGGTGAAGAAATTCCTGATGAAACTTGGCCTACACCTATAGAGTTTTGTTCTCGCTGGCCTTATTACGCTAGTAAAGTTTATCAAGAAGAAACTGCTCGCCATGTTTGTGCAGATAAAGTAGAGTTAATAATGCTTAATCCTAGCCTGCTTTTAGGGCCAGGAGATGCTAGGTTAAGTTCTACTAATGATATTTTAAAATTTCTCTCACGTGATATTCCTCTAATTCCTCCAGGCGGGCTAAACTTTGTAGATGTTAGAGATGTTGCCGTAGCTTTTGCAAATGCTATGCAGCGAGGTAGAAAAGGAGAACGTTACTTACTGGGTGGGCCTAATTGGACATTTGAGAAGTTTTTTGGACGATTAGAGCGGCTAACAAAAGTTTCTGCTCCTAAACTTCGTACACCAGCAAAAGTAGCTTTTTGGGGAGCAAAAATAGCTGATTCTATGTATCGTCACTGGGGTAAAGTTCCTCCAGTAGAAGTTAACTCTGTAGAAATGGCAGAATATTTTTGGTATCTAGATTCTACTAAAGCAGAACGTGAACTGGGTTTTTTAGCACGCGATCCTGGAGAAACTCTTTATGATACAGTTACTTATCTAAAAGAAAATTTTTTGCCAACAGAATCATTTAAATAAATTGTGTAGTAAATTCTAAAATTAAAAACTATTTTAGAACCTTATTTGACATTTTAATTTTCACCTCATTTAAGGGCGATTTCTTAAGTAACCTAGCAGTTTAAGGCAGCTAGAGCTTAATGTTAGAGGAGTCAAAACAATGCAAAAAGTAGTACAAGTTTGGCAACATATTTCTAATAAACAGGAAATTCGTGTGTTAAATATAGTCAATAAAATTGTTGCAGCCGAAGTGTTACCTACAAAACAACCCATTTTTTTAACTACAATGGACTTAGAAACCAGTTATAAAATGGTTGGGCTACAAACTCTTCAAGAAAATAAACCTGTAGCTAACCATTAAAAATAAAAAAATAAAAATTATGTCCATACCCTATAAAATATGGACATAATTAGTACCTAAGACCAATATCTTGGGTGAAACTCTTGTATTCTAAAAGATTAGAAAAAGTTTATTTAGTCTCAACTTCTCCATTAATTGCATTCCAACCATTCCAACCACCTTTTAATACATAAACTTGCTTAAAACCATTTTGCATTAAAGTTTTAGCCGCATTTATAGAACCACCATCTGTTGGACAGCTACAATAAGTGACTATCATTTTATTTTTAGGTAGACTACTTAAGTGTTTTGAGAGATCTTCAGGAGCAACCCTTGTTGCCCCTTTAATTTTTGTAGTACTACTATCATAGTCTTTTCCTCGAACATCTAAAATAATTACAGATTCCTGCTTACTTAATCTAAGCCTTAGATCATCAACAGTAATAAACTGTGTAGATAGTTCATTTGCAGAAGTGTTTGAAGGCTCTTCTATTATTTTGTTAGAAAGCTTTGCAAAACTTGTACTCTCTAGTGTTAGACACACTAATACCAATATAACTAAAATAGTTACTCTTTTCATAATTAATTTTACCTCATTAATAAAATATGTTTTTGGTGAGAATTTTATTTGTAGTTCTTATTTAGATGGAACGCAGGCTAATAAATATTGGTTACAGAAATAAGAAGTTTTTGATTTTTAATATTGTGTTTTCCAAATATCATAATAATCAATAAAAATTTTTACATAATACTTTTTAATTTAAGTTTACCCATTTATAATGGCAATCTACTTTGTAAAATATAATAGAATAATAAAATACTCAAAAATAATTTATTTTTATAATAGTTTGATTCTTAAGAAAAATAATTACGATACTTTATTACTATTTGGGAGAATAGGGAGAAGACACTAGTAAATAAAATAGATTATGTTAGGTTATTTTAGTTAAGGAGCCAATAATAATGTCAGAAAAAAATAAACCTGATGCTTTTCAAGAAATTCAACAAGAAATAGATATGTTTGCTCAAGAGGTAATTACAAATTATTTATCTCCTTTGCAAACCAAGAAAATTTCTAAAAAGATGATAGATCAAATGGCTTCAGAATGTGCTACACAAATTGCTAGTAAAGCTGTAGCCCTTAGCCGTAAAGCTTCAGCTCGTCAAGCCTCCAAATTAACTGATGAACTTGCTGATATTTTAAGTAATTCTAGTTGGAAAGTTACTCCTCTTTTTAATGAAAAAATCTCTAGCCTTGTCCAACAAATAACCCCAGCAGATTATGAACGTGTTAAATTAGGTATTGCTAATCAAGTAGTTTCTCAAGTCTATGGAAGTATAGCTAGTTTTGCTAGTGCTTTGGGCGTTAAATTCCCAAAAACTCCTATAAGTGATTCTGCTATAAAAAAATAAAACTCTTAAATACAATTAAAACTTTTGCAAAAACCAAAGAGTTTATTTTAGGGAATCTAAGCTAATTTGTAAGCATCTTTTTTGGAAAATATAAGATCTATATAAAAATACCTGAGTTTTAGCATCTTTTGCAAAAAATCTATTGTAAGCTAAAATCTTGTTATAAATCATTTATTTAAGTTTTCTATTAAGAATTACTGGAGTATAGAATGTTAAGAAAACCTCTTTTTAGTATATGTGTCTTTATAGTAACTTGTTTAGTAACCTCATTATTTATTGAAATTACAGCAAATGGGCAGTCAAAATCAGACCCACAAACTAATAAAACTACTCCTGCCACCAAAGAAATTAAAGAAGCTAAAAAAGAATCAGAGCTTAAAGACTCACCAAAAGAGCGAGGTCAATATTTTTTCAAACAACGAGCATTTCCTTTTAATGCTTTTCCTGTAAATTGGCGAGCTAAGGCACTAGAACATATAGAGAAAAATCGCCCTAAAATAGAAGCTAAAATGGCTTCAGGTTTTACTGCCATCGGCCCAGCCCCAGTAAATAATGGTCAAACTTTTGGTCAACGTAGTCGGGTAACAGGTCGGGTTACTTCCTTAGCTATTGATCCTAAACAACCTAGAACCGTTTATTTAGGCGCTGCTCAAGGTGGAGTTTGGCGCACTACTGATGCAGGTGCAAGCTGGCAACCTATGACTGATAATGCTCCAACTCAAGCTGTAGGTGCATTAGTTCTTGATCCTAATGACTCTAACATAATCTATGTAGGTACAGGCGAAGGAAATCTTTCAGGCGATTCATTTTTTGGTATGGGACTACTTAAATCTACTGATGGTGGATTGACTTGGGCTAATTTAGCTAGGGAAACATTTATAGGGCTTTCATTTAGTAATTTAGTAATTGATCGTAGAAGCCCAAATATTCTTTATGCCTCAATCGCTACTGGAGTAGGGGGCGGGATCTCTCGTAATCCTATAGCAGGTATTCCAGGAATTTATAAATCTACAGATGCAGGAGTATCTTGGGCTAATATACTTAGAACTGGTACTCCAGTACCTTTTAGAGCTACAGATATAGAAATAGACCCTAGTGATTCTAGAATCCTTTATGCGACTTTTTTTAATAGTGGTAGTAGTGGAGTTTTTAAGACCACTGATGCAGGCCAAACTTGGGCAGAAGTTGGTGGAGGGCTTCCTAGACAAGACGTATCGCGTGTAGATATTGGTATTGCTCCATCTAATCCTAATGTTGTTTATGCCTCTGTAGGAAACTCACGTACGGGTGATTTACAGGGAATCTTTAAGTCTACTGATAAAGGTACAACTTGGTCAGTTATTTCAAACCCACCTAGAAGCGGGTTTGGTAATATATGTCAGTGTTTTTATGACAATATTATTGTAGTTGACCCTCAGGATGAAAACTTAGTTTATTATGGAGGGGTTAGTTTTTATCGTAGTCAGAATGGTGGACAAAGTTGGACTGACTTAGCACTTCTTTCAAATATGCATCCAGATTTTCATGCTATTGCAATAAATGCTTCATCCCAAGGTAAACAAATTTATGTTGGTAATGATGGAGGTGTTTGGGCTTCTTTAGATGGAGGTAGAGCTTGGACTAACTCTAATGCAGGTCTTAATCTTACCCAATTTCAAAGCATTGCAATGCATCCTACTAACCCAAGAATTACTATTGGAGGAACTCAAGATAATGGTACTAATATGTACTTAGGTAATGAAATGTGGGAACATGCAGATGATGGAGATGGTGGTTTTACGGCTATTGATCAAAATAATCCTAGTGTAATGTACCATACATTTTTTAGAGTTAGTCTAAGACGCTCAGATAGTGGAGGTAGACTAGGGACTTGGGTTGATGCTAGCCAGGGTATTAATCGGCTTGATCCTGTTCTTTTTTATGCTCCATTTATTCTAGATCCTAATAACCAAAATACCGTTTATTATGGAACTTCAAGACTTTATCGTTCAAATGATCAGGGTAGAACTTGGGGAGTGATTACAGAAACTTTAACTAGAGGTATTTCTGGAACAGCAATCTCGGCCATTTCCGTTTCGCCTACTCGGGCTAATTCTATTTATACAGGCTCTTCGGATGGAGCAGTTTTTGCTAGTCAGGATGGTAGCCGGTTCCAAAATGTTACTGATAATCTGCCTACTAGGTATATCTCAGATGTAGTAGTCGATCCTACTTCACCTACTACCATTTATGCTTCACTTGGAGGCTTTCAAACGGGACATATTTTTAAGAGCACCACTGGAGGTGGAAATTGGCAAGATATAAGTGGAAATTTGCCTGATGTTCCTGCTATGGCTCTAGCGATAAACCCTAGTAACTCACAAAACCTTTTTTTAGGCACAGATATTGGGGTTTTTATGACTTTAGATGGTGGAAAAAATTGGCAACTACTTCCTGGAATGCCCCCTGTAAGTGTCTTTGATATAGCAATTAATACAAGACTAGGGCTTTTACGAGCCGCAACTCATGGAAGGGGTGTCTATGAACTTGATTTAAGTAGTTTAGTTGATAACACTGCTCCAACCATTAAGGTAAATTTACCTAATGGAGCAGAAAGGCTAGAAACAAATAGCCAATTTACTATTAAGTGGGTTTCTAATGATAATGTTGGTCTTTCTAGTCATGAGATAGCACTTTCAACAGATGGAGGAAATACCTTTCCAATTACTGTAGCTACAGGGCTTAGCGGACAGGCTCAAGAGTTTTTATGGACAGTTCCTGCAACATTTACTGAGCAAGCTAGAATTCGTATTACTGCTAAAGATATTATGGGTAATAGTGCTAGTGATATTAGCGATGGAGATTTTATTATAGCCTCAGTTAATAATTCTGATATTACGCCACCAACGATTAGAGTAAACTCACCTAATGGATTAGAAGAGTTAGAGGCTGGTAAACAATTTAGTATCAAATGGGTTTCTAGCGATGATACTGTTGTGGTAGGTCATGAGATAGTACTTTCAACAGATGGAGGAAACTCTTTTCCAATTACTGTAATAGCAGGGCTTAGCGGACAAGCTCAGGAATTTTTATGGACTGTTCCGTCTCTATCTACTAGTCAAGCTAGAATTCGTATTATTGCTAGAGATCTTGCTAATAATAGCTCTAATGATATAAGTGATTCTAATTTTATAATTATGGCTCCTGTTGCTAGAGATTTTAGTTTAGATTTTGCTTCAGCCATTAGTGTGAAACGAGGCAACACAACTCAAGTTATAGCTAGAGTTCTACGCTTAGGTGGATTTGATGAGTCTGTAACTATTGAACCTGATGCTAATATGCTTAAAACATTAAAGATAAAGGCTAACCCACCGTCGATTTCAACCACAGGAAATCAGGCAGAATTTTCTTTTAAGGTTAAAAAGAAAGCGCCTCTTGGCACACAAAAACTTACTTTTGTAGCCAAAGATACTCAAGGTAAGATAAGAATGGCTGAGTTAATGATAAAGATCGAGTAAAAAGACACTTTTTCTTAGAAAATAAAATAGGCACAGAGAGTTAATTTTCTGTGCCTATTACATTTTAAAGCAAGCGTATAAAACAACGGATTGAAAGACTATGAAAAATTACTTTTTAGAAGTTCCACTAGTACGACCACGTGTACGTAAAGAGGATGATGAAAGAGATCTTGCGTCGGGTTCATCTAAAGACATTGCTACTTCAGGGAATTTTTCCATAATGTTTATTGCTGCATCAAAAATTGCTGGCTGATTAATACGATAGTAGCGAAGTAGTAAAGCTATATCGCTAGCAGATGCAGATTCAGCACGGCCAGAGTGAACTCCTAAAAGCAGTAAATGATTGGTTACATTAGCTCCAGCAGCACGCATTCCAGCAAGTAATTCATGAATAAAAGCGGCACGAAGGTCTTCTGCTAATGCCATAATTGAGTTGTAGAACTTTTCACAAAGGCTATTAATACTTACTTTCATTAGAATGTTCTTTAATTTTGAGTTTTGTTGCTCTACTTTTGTACTTTCATCTGACCATTCACGTAAGGCATATTTTCTAGGCCCTACTTGAATAAACATTGATTTTTTTCCATTGCGTTGTATATCTGTATAAAGTCTACCAGCTAAAGAAGCATCAGGAGTACGTCCACCAACAGTCAATAAGCCAGCCGCAACGGCTGCTGTTATAATTTCTTTAGCCGTCATTGGATGACGTTCTTTACGTAAAATTTCTAAAGCTGCCTCTCTATAACTCATCATAATTGTATTTAGGACAAAGTACTCCTAGAACGATAATTCTTAGAGAACTGTCGCTACCTCCTGTTTATTTGAAAACATTATACTAGATTGATCGATATGGTTTGTCAGTATAGAAAACAGACCAAGCCCTGTAGTCATAAGGGTATGACACTGGATCTGCTTTTTTTTCTGAAGTATGGCTAGAGAGTATAGTAAGACAATAATTATGTCAAGTAGCTTCTGAGGTATTGTTTGTTATTTATTGTATTAAAAGGTACTTAATATTTTGAGATCAATGATCTGATAAAAATCTACAAAAGCGATCAAAAGCGATCAATTAATACACTACTAATTGTAATTTGGAGGTACATTACACATAATGTTGAGGTTTTGAGAGAAAAAAAAGATGTAAAATTAGCTTGATTTGATCTTAAGATCAACTTTGATCAAAGCTGATCTTAAGATCAACTTTGATCAAGAGAATTTGTTTATAACTCTATGTAATTAAATTAAATGGACAAGCATACCAGAACGAAGTTTTGGCTCAAACCAAGTAGATTTTGGAGGCATAATTTCCCCAGCATCAGCAATATTCATTAGATCATCCAAGGTTGTTGGATAAAGTGAAAACGCTACAGCCGCTTTTTTACTATCAACAAGCTGTTCAAGCTCTTTTGTTCCTCTAATACCACCAACAAAATCAACTCTTTTATCTGTACGAGGGTCTAAAATACCAAGCACAGGCGCAAGGAGTCGATCTTGTAAAATACTTACGTCAAGCGACGCTATAACATTAGTAGAATCAATAGCTTCTTTAGGAGTAAGTCCATACCATTTTTTATTTATATACATACTAAATTCGCCTTTATTAACAGGACTAGCAGGCGCATCATTAGTAAGGGTAAAGGCTTTTTCTACTGCAAGCATAAAATCAGAGTCGCTTTGACCATGTAGGTCTTTAACTACACGGTTATAAGGCAAAATTTTTAGCTGATCTGCTGGAAAGATCACTGAAAGAAAGTAATTATATTCTTCCTCTCCATTGTGATTTGGATTTTCTGCTTTTAATGCTGCACGTGCACGACTTGCGCTAGCAGAGCGATGATGACCATCAGCCACATAAAGTAATGGTACTGACTCAAATGCTTTTACAAACTCAGCAAAGTTAGGGATTTTCCAAACTGTATGAACTACTCCATCAGGGGCAACAAAATCAAAATGTGGCTTTGTAGCTGTAAGACTATTTACTAAATTATTTATTTCATCTTGGCTACGATAAGTAAGGAATACTGGGCCAGTTTGCGCTCTGAGGTTAATTGTATGACGGGTGCGATCATCTTCTTTATCTTTTCTTGTGCGCTCGTGCTTACGGATTATGTTGTTATCATATTCATCTACTGAGCAACAACCTACGACCCCAGTTTGAGTATGCTCCCCCATACGTAAACGATAAAGATAGAGAGAGGGGGTTTCTTCTTGAATTAAAGGAGCTTGAGCTTGTATAAGACGAAAATTATCTAATCCTTTTTGATAAACTTCATCGCTATAAAGGTCAGTTCCTAGAGGTAAATCAATTTCTGGACGAGAAATATGTAAATAGCTAAAAGGCTTTCCTTCAGCAAGTATACGTGCTTCTTCAGTATTTACCACATCATAAGGAACTGCTGCTACTTCAGAAACATGTTCTTTTGTAGGTTGCAAAGCACAAAAAGGACGCACCATAACCATAAGTTTTATCTCCTAAATATCTCTTAAATATAGACAAACGTTATAAATTTTTGAGCATTTTAGGAGAAGCGTTAGTAAAAAGCAACCGCAGAGGCAGACCTTTGTATCTGCATTTTAAATAAAAAGTAGCGATATAGGCAGACCGTCTGTTTATATCAAGTTAATAAAAGTTTGATAAGATCATAAAAATAAAACTCGGAAAACTTGTCGAAAAGCTATTGACAAAAGGAGTTCGATTTATATAATTAGCACTCGATTGAAGTGAGTGCTAATTATATAATGATTTTTCAGCAATAATTTATTTTGAAAGGAGCAAGTAAGATAATTATGGGAATGACCTTAAGACCCTTACATGATCGCATTTTAGTTAAAAGAATCGAAGAAAGAGAACAAATTCGCGGCGGGATTATCATCCCTGACACAGCAAAAGAAAAACCACAAGAAGGTGAAGTAATTGCTGTAGGACAAGGCAAAGTTTTAGATAACGGTACTAGAGTAGAAATGGCGTTAAAAGCTGGTGATCGCGTATTATTTGGCAAATATTCTGGCTCAGAAGTCAAATTAGATGGCGAAGAGTTCCTTATTATGCGTGAAGATGAAGTATTAGGTGTAATTGAAGGCGCATCAAAAGGCCAAGGCGCATAAGCTAAAAGTAAAAAATTTAACTACTATTAACTATCAAAGAAATTCTAAGGAGAAAATAATATCCATGGCAAAGCAAATTATTCACGGCGAAGACTCACGACAAGCAATTTTACGCGGCGTTAATAAACTCGCCGATGCAGTAAAAGTTACCTTAGGCCCAAAAGGGCGCAATGTTGTTATTGAAAAGAAATTTGGTGCTCCTACTATCACCAAAGACGGTGTAAGCGTAGCTAAAGAAATTGATCTTAAAGACCCACTAGAAAATATGGGTGCTCAAATGGTACGCGAAGTAGCTTCCAAGACTTCTGACGTTGCTGGTGATGGTACTACTACTGCTACTGTTCTTGCTCAAGCAATATTTAGAGAAGGTGTTAAGTCTGTCGCTGCTGGTGCTAACCCAATGGCACTAAAACGTGGTATTGAAAAGGCTGTTGATGCTGTTGTTAAAGAAATTGAAAATATGTCCAAGCCTGTTAGTGGTGATATGGTAGCTCAAGTAGGCACAATTTCAGCTAATGGTGATACTAAAATTGGTAAAATTATTGCTGAAGCAATGGACAAAGTAGGTAAAGATGGTGTTATCACTGTTGAAGAATCCAAGTCTTTAGAAACCGTGTTAGAAGTTGTAGAAGGTATGCAATTTGATCGCGGCTATCTCTCTCCTTATTTTGTTACTGACCCAGAACGCATGGAAGCTGTTTTAGAAAATTGCTTTGTACTACTAAATGAGAAAAAGATTAGCTCCATGAAAGATTTACTCCCATTATTAGAACAAGTAGCCCGCCAAGGCCGACCTCTATTAATTGTTGCTGAGGATGTAGAAGGTGAAGCCCTTGCTACTTTAGTAGTAAACAAATTACGTGGAACAATTCAAGTTTGTGCAGTAAAAGCTCCTGGTTTTGGTGATCGCCGTAAAGCAATGTTAGAAGATATTGCTGTATTAACAGGTGGAAAATTAATTAGTGAAGACCTTGGTATCAAATTAGAAAGCGTTAAAGTCGATGACTTAGGCCGTGCTAAGAAGATCACTGTTGATAAAGACAATACTACAATTGTAGAAGGTGCTGGTAAACCTGCTGATATTCAAGCTCGCGTTAATATAATCCGTAGCCAAATAGAAAATACCACTTCTGATTATGATCGCGAAAAACTACAAGAGCGTTTAGCAAAATTAGTTGGTGGCGTTGCAGTAATTAAAGTTGGTGCTGCTACTGAAACCGAACTTAAAGAAAAGAAAGCTCGTGTAGAAGATGCTATGCATGCTACTCGCGCTGCTGTTGAGGAAGGCATTGTTCCTGGTGGTGGTGTAACATTTGTTCGTGCTCAAAAAGCTTTAGAATCTCTAAAATTAGAAGAACACGATGAGCAAACAGGTGTTTCCATTATTCGTCGCGCTTTAGAAGAACCACTTCGTCAAATTGTCAATAATGCTGGCCGCGAAGGTGCAGTTATTATTGAAAACATTAAAGCTGAAAAGAATGTTAGCATTGGTTTTAATGCTCAAACCGAGCAATTTGAAGATCTAGTAGCTTCTGGCGTTATTGATCCAACAAAGGTTTCTCGTACAGCACTTCAAAATGCTGCTTCTATCGCTGGTTTAATGTTAACCACAGAAGCTTTAGTTTCTGAAATCCCAGAAGAAGAAAAAGCTCCTGCTATGCCTAATCCAGGTGCTGGTATGGGTGGATTCTAATCAAGAGTTTTTTCTTAAGAGAAAAGCTATATTTTCTAAAACAGGCTACCTAAATTTAGGTAGCCTGTTTTCTTTTAAAAATATACTATTCAATAAAAGTTTTCCTTAGGTTTGTTTTAGTTTTGCTAAAAAGGTAAGATTACCATATCGAGAGTAGAAAAAAGTTGCATAATTATGAGTAATCAACAACAAACAGATTTTAAGGGTACAAAACGGTTTTTAATTAAAGAATGTCTTGGGTCAGGAGGGTTTGGCACTGTATATAAAGTTTATGACCAAGAGCTTAATACATTTGTAGCCCTTAAAGTTCTCCATCAAAGAGATGCTGAAGCCCTATATAATTTTAAGCAAGAATTTAGGTTTTTAGCCGATATAACACACCCAAATCTTGTTAATCTCTACGAGCTAGTTTTAGACAAAGAACAATGGTTTTTTACTATGGAACTAGTTCAAGGGATTGATTTTCTTGAATATGTAAGAGGACAAACTCCAAAACAAATAGATGATACTGAAGAACCTGAAACTGTAGAGTATATAAAAAAAGGTGAAAACTCTTCTACAGAAGAAGTTGAGACTATTAAAACACCTAAAGTAGCAAGTTCTCCAACTTTTGCAAGTGAAGTTGAGACTATTAAGCTTAAAGATCAAAGTAAGTTAAGTAGCAAAAAAAGCTCTATCTCCTTTAACCCAAAACAACAATTTAAACTAGACCCAATAAGACTACGTGAAGCCTTAAGGCAGTTAGCTGAAGGTATAAATGCTTTACATAAAATAGGTAAATTACATCGTGATATTAAGCCTTCTAATGTTTTAGTTACTAAAGAAGGTAGAGTAGTAATACTTGATTTTGGTATTGCAACAGAACTTACCTTTCAAGAAAAACTAAAAACAAGTGATATTGTTGGTACTCCTGCTTATATGTCTCCAGAGCAAAGCGCTGCATTGCCTTTGTCAGAAGCTACAGACTGGTATAGCGTTGGGGTTATACTTTATGAAACCCTTACTGGTAAACGTCCATTTACAGGACAGGCAATGGATTTGTTAGCAAAAAAACAACAGTTTGAAGCTAAAGCCCCAAGTGATTTAGTTGATGGTATTCCTTTAGAGTTTGATCAACTTTGCCAACAATTGCTTAAACGAGATCCTTATAAACGACCATTAGGCCAAGAAATTCTTCATCTCTTAAATGCTACTGATAATCAAGATTCAAAGCCTGTAATGATCTCTCGTAGAGTCACGCCATTTATTGGGCGTGAAGACCATCTTTCTACCTTGATGGAGGCTTTTAATGTTGTTAAAAAGGAGCAACGAACTGCTATTGTTTATATTGAAGGACGTTCAGGAATGGGCAAAAGCGCACTGGTACGTCATTTTCTTGAACAGCTTAGGTTATTTGAAAAAAATATTGTAGTTTTAACAGGTCGTTGTTATGAACAAGAATCAGTTCCTTATAAAGCTCTTGATAGTCTAGTTGATGCTCTAAGCAATTACTTAAGACAGCTTTCTAAAACAGAAGTTAAAGTATTTTTAAGCACAGATGTTTTAGCTTTAGCACGTTTATTTCCAGTGCTTAACCAAGTTTCAGCTATTGCAAATTCAGAGCGTAGCGTTTTAGAGATCCCTGATTCACAGGAGTTAAGGCGACGTGCGTTTACTGCTTTACGTGAACTCTTAGGCAATTTAGCTAGTAAAGTTCCATTAATTTTGTATATTGATGATCTACAATGGGGTGATCTAGATAGCGCAGGGCTTTTAAGCGAATTGCTAAGACCGCCAGACCCGCCTGCTTTTCTATTGATTACCACTTATCGTAGTGAAGATGTTAAGAGTAGCCCACTTTTGACTAATTTTTTACCTCTAAGAACAAAGACAGATCCAAAAATTGAAGTAAAAGAAATAGCTATTAAAGAACTTTCTCAAAAAGAAGCGCAGAAACTAGCAATTACTTTACTAGGTAAAGATAATAAAGAACTTTTAGAAAGAGCAGAGAGAATTGCTCAAGAATCAAAAGGTAGTCCATTTTTTGTTGATGAACTCGTCCGTTATATACAAACAGGAGAAATTTCTATTCCTGTAAGCCCTAAGGCTAGCACTATTTATGCTAACCAAATAGATGATGTAAATAACCTTGGTGTAAATAGAAAGTCTCAAAAGTCAGCTAGTTTAGAGCAAGAAGATTCTGGAATAACTAAACTAGATCTTGTTATCTATGCACGAGTTATGCGCCTTTCAGAAGAAGCTAGACGATTACTTGAAGTTGTAGCCGTTGCAGGTCAGCCTTTAGAAAGGTTAATAGCAAAAAAAGCGGCTGGCATAGAATCTCAAGAACAAAGCGCCTTTGCTTTGTTAAGATCGAATCGAATGATTCGTGTAATGGGGACAAGCCAACAAGAACAGATAGAAACCTACCATGATAGAATCCGTGAAACTATAATAGCTAATCTTGATAAAGAGATATTAAAAGACTACCACTATAAACTTGCTATACTTTTAGAATCAGCTTCGGGTGATTCTGAACGGCTTTCAATCCATTTTTATAGAGCAGGTAAGAATGAGCAAGCTGCTAAATATGCTATTAATGCAGCAGACAATGCCTATAATGCTCTTGCTTTTGAGCGTGCAGCAAATCTATATAAATTTGCTCTTGAGCTACACAAAGAAGATAGCCAAACCCATAATTTACAAGTTAGATTAGCTGAATCAATTGCTAATGTTGGAAAGTCTTATGAGGCGGCAAAGGCTTATTTAGCTGCTACTAAAACTACTAAAGGTGTTGAGGCGCTAAAATTACATCAAAGCGCAGCAGATCAGTTTTTAAGAGGTGGTTTTCTTAAGGAAGGTTTTGCTGAACTTCGGGTTATTACAGATAGGGTTGGTATAAAAATCCCTAAAACACCGCTTCAAGCGCTTTTACTATTTTTGATTTTACGTATCAAAATCAAATTTAAAGGTCTAGATTTTCAAGAATCTAATGATATATCGTCAGAAGACTTACTACGCCTTGATACTTTTTGGACAGTTTCAACCTCTTTAGCTATGTTTGACGCTACTAGAGGGATAGTACTTCAATCACAGTATCTTTTGCTTGCATTAAAAGTAGGTGATATTAGAAACATTGTTAGGGCTTTAGCTTCGGAAGCTGGTTATGCAGCAAGTGCTGGAGGCCGTAAAGCTGCTTATGCTAAAAAACTTTTAAGGCTTGCAGGGGAGTTAGCAGAAAGTCTTAAATCTCCTAATGAAATAGGAATGATTGCACATGTTGGAGGAATTATTGCTGGTTGTCTTGGAGAATGGAGGCTCTCGGTAGAAGAATTTACTCGCTCAGAATCTATTTTTCGCCAACATTGTGTAGGTACTTCAGCAGATATTGATCGTGGTTATTATTGGATATTTAATAGTTACTTTTTTATTGGAGACTTAAATCTACTTTTTAACCGTCTTCCAGAAGTACTAAAAGATATCAGTGATCGTGGAAACTTAATAGGTGAGATAAATTTACGCTTACGTACAACATATATAAAATTTCTTGCTGATGATGAAATAGATAATGCAAAAGAAGAGCTAGAAAAAACTATTGGACGTTGGTCAAAAAAAGGCTTTCAGATGCAACATTTTTGGCATCTTTTTGGGCAAGTCCAAACACTTCTTTATGAAGGAAATTCTAGTCTTGCTTGGCAAATATTAAATGAAAAATGGCCTACTATTACTAAGTCATTATTTTTACGTATCCAATCATTTTATATTCAAATACATCATTTGCGTGCTCGTTGTGCTATTGCACTTCTAGCTTCTAATCCAAAAACGGCTAATTCTTCTAAGCTTTTAAGTATTGCTAAACGTGATGCTAAACTGCTTGAAAAAGAAAATATGCCTTGGGCTAATGCTTTTGCTAAACAAATATTAGCTAGTATTGCTGCTTTAGAAGGAGAAATAGAAAAAGCTATTAGTTTAACTACTGAAGCAGAAAGAGGTTTTGAGGCTGTAGATATGATGCTTTATAAAACTGTGCTAGAGCGACGTAGAGGAGAATTAATGGCTAATGCTGAAGGAAAAAATTTAGTAGAAATGGCTGATAAATGGATAAGCAACCAGCAAATAAAAAAAACCAGTGCTATAGCTAATATGCTAGTACCAGGTAAATGGCATAAGTAAATCTAATGACAATATTTTATATTTTTGCATCATTATTAATTATTCAAAGCTTAGTTTCATTAAAACAAGGATTTGACTATTTATCATATTTTCAAAGGTTTAAGAATACTTCAGACTTTAGACCTAAAACCGCTGTCATTGCTCCTTGTAAAGGCTTAGATGATGCAATGAGCGACTACTTAAAATCACTTTTTGAACAAGATTATACTAATTACCAAATTGTTTTTGTCGTTGAAAATAAGGAAGATCCAGCTTTCAAATTAATTAATGCTTATCAAGCTAAATACCCTAAAATAAAATCAGAATGTTTAATTGCAGGAAAAAGTAAGTTTTGTGGTCAAAAAGTCCATAATTTACAAGCAGCAATTTCTTCATTAAATACTGATATAGAAGCATTTGTATTTGTTGATTCAGATGTATGTTTACCTACATATTGGTTAAAAGAACTAGTCTCACCGCTAGCTGATAAAGACATAGGAGTCACAACTGGTTATCGCTGGTTTGTTCCCACTGATAATAGGTTTGCTTCTTTAATGCGTTCACTGTGGAATGGCTCAATTGCAACTAGCTTAGGCGACCATAAAAATAACTTTGCTTGGGGTGGTTCAATGGCTATTTTGCGAGAAACTTTTGAAAAAATTAATGTAAAAACTTATTGGCAAAAAACTATAAGTGATGATTATGCACTAACTAAGGCTGTAAGAGATGCAAAACTTTATATAAAATTTATTCCTTTATGTCTAGTTCCTTCCTTAGGTGGGTGCAGTTTAAGAGACTTACTAGAATTTACTACAAGGCAAATTATTATTACAAAAGTCTATTCTCCTAATCTTTGGCGATTATTGTTTTTTTCAAACCTTATGTTTAACTCTGTGTTTTTTTTAGGCTTATTTTTAGGAATTTATGAAATACTATTTTTTTATAATTATTTACCTTTGCTAATGATTTTGATTATTTATTTTCTTGGAGTTTGGAAAAGCTATTTACGTATAAAAGCTATTAAGCTTGTTTTAATTAGTTATAAAAACATAATCTCTAAAGACCAGTTAGCTCATTATTTGCTTTCTCCTTTGGTTGCAGTAATTTTTCTTTATAATCTAGTAATGTCACTTAAATCAAATAAGATAGCTTGGAGAGGGGTTATTTATAATCTTAAGTCTGATAATTTAATAGAGATAATTGATGGGCAATAAGTTTTTGAGCTTTAAAAAAGAATTGCGAAGAGAAATTTCTTCCCAATTCTTTTTAATTTAATTTTGTTTAGATATTCTTATTTATTAGTATTTTCACTTGCAGCGGGGGGTGCAGGTGTTACTTGAGCAGGTTGTGCTGGTGGGGGTTGTGCTTGAGCAGGTTGAGCAGGTTGGCTCACTGTAGTTTTAGGAGCAGCAGGTTTAGTAAAGAATTTGCTTACGTCATTAAATATTACAAAACCCATAAGTAGAACTAACATTACAAATCCTGCTTGCATCATTTTTTCTTTAATTCCAAGCGAGAGTTTAAGCCCACCTAAACCAAGTAGACCTTCAAGAATTAAAATAAATATATGGCCGCCATCTAAAACAGGTATTGGAAATAGGTTAAAAACACCAAGGTTTAAGCTAAGTAAAGCCATTAGATTAAGTAATGATTCTACACCGCCAGTTTGATACATTTTTCCAGAAATAGCTGCAATTTGTATTGGGCCAGCTAATGCATCGCCAGCTTTGCGTTGTCCTGTAAAGATTTGTTTTAAGACTTCTTTAGTCAAAACTAGCACTTCATAATTTTTATTTAAGGACATCTTAAAGGCTTCAGAAATGGTTTTTTGACCACTTACCATTGCTGGAGGAGTAATAAATTCTTGATTAGGTGTAAAGCCTATAATAACTTGACCATCTTCATGCCGACGAGGAACCATTTTAAGTTCAATTATTTGACCATTGCGTTCTACTGAAAGTAGTGTTTCTTTTCCTTCTAGATTTTGAATAGAACCACGAAACCAGTAAAAGTTTTTAACAGCTTCCCCATTTAGCTTAACAATTTTATCTTTATCTATTAAACCAGCTTGTTTAGCAGGAGTTCCATCATTAACTTTTTCTACATAAACAGGTTCTTCTTTAAGTTGGGGCCAAAGACCAGTACTTCCTATTTTTTGGCGTTCAATCATAGTTGTGCTAGGAGTAATAGAGGTTTGAATCTGTTGGCCGTTACGCTCAAGAGTAAGCTTAAGTTCTATATCAGCATTATTGGTTGTTTTAAGCTCTACTTGTCGCCAAGTTGGGTTTTCTATACTGTCTAGCTTGATTATCTTATCGCCTACTTGAATACCTGATTTTTCTGCGGCAGAACCTAGAGTTATACTCCCTACAACGGCTGGTTCTGAGTAATATCGGGCTTCCTGGTAAAAATACATAGCTAGAACCATAGGTATTATTATGGCTAAGACTATATTCATCCAAGGCCCAGCAAATAAGACTAGAAAGCGTTGCCATTTAGGTTTAGCTAAAAATTCATCACCAGTATAATCAAGTTTTTCATCTAGATTTTCCCCTTTCATCTTTACATAACCACCAAGGGGAATACCGCTTATACGATAATCTGTGTCACCATATCTAAAACCGAATAATCTTGGGCCAAAACCTAAAGAAAAAACTTCAACTCTAACTCCAAAGAATTTAGCTACAGCAAAATGCCCAAATTCATGAATAAAAATCAATACACCTAAAACGATAAGGAAGGGAATTATATATGTTAGAATACCCAAGGCTTACACTCCTTTAATTGATAGAACCTTAAATCTTAAATTTGATTTAGTTGATTTAATGAGTAAATAGTAAACAAGCTAACGAAACGAAAAACAACTAGTTCTAATAATTTTAGTTTAGGACACCTTGGGGAAAGTTGTCTATAGAACTTAATTATTAAATGCGCTAAAAATTTTAAGTTCTTATCCTTGGCAAATCCCAAATAGCTTTTTATAAAATTCAATGCTATTTTTAACATTACTAAATGTTTATTTTAAGGTTTTATATCGATTATTTGTTTCTTTTTAGTTTTTATTAAATTAGTTTAATTTAATATATGCTTAAACAAATACTATAAAAACATTTTTAAGCAATATATTCTAAAGCATATATAAGAAAAATTTTAGGTAAAAAATCATCTTATGAAAGAAAAAAAGTTTGATTTAGAGCTATTTTTTAATGCATTAGCAGACCGGACTAGGTTAAGGTTATTAAATTTAATGGGTAGTGATGAAATTTGTGTTTGCTTTTTTGTAGATGTAATAGAAACAAATCAACCAAAAATCTCTCGTCATTTAGCTTACTTACGCCGAGCAGGAATTGTTTCAGCACGTCGAGAAGGTAAATGGGTGCATTATAAGATTGTTAGACCTTCAAATGAGTATGCAGCTAAAATTCTTGATGTCCTCTTAGAGAGTTTTACAATAGATGAGCAAATGCAAATTGATAGAAGCAAATTAGCAAATGTTTGTTGTAATTTGCAACTTCCCATAAAACCTATTGAGCTTAGTAGAAGAGAGCAACCTGTATATCTACTAGATTAAAGAGTAGTTCTAGGTTTTTGACTAAATAATAATCTAAAATAAAACTATAAATTATATAACTTATAGATGTTAGAGGTAAACTGTGCCAAGAAATTCTAAAGAATTAGCTTATATTTATGACCTTTATGTTATGCCGATTTGGCGTGATTGTTTTGATCGTCTTTTTAATGAAAAATGTGGTCTACCTAAATCAGGCCAAGTTTTAGATGTTTATTGTGGAACGGGCGGACATGCTATTGAAATGGCAAAAATGTTATCTAATAAAGGTAATATTATTGCTATTGATGAGAATATAGAAGCTATAAGTCTAGCTAATGCAAAAATTCCTATAGCAAAAGTAGAAAACTTAGAATTTCGTGCCACTACACCTAGCCAATTAAGTTTTGCTGATAAGAGTTTTGATTTAATCATTGCTGATTTCTCTTTGCTATCTAGTGATAAACTAGCTATAGAACTTAATGAGCTAGTTAGAATGCTTAAGGTAGGTGGAAAGATCGCATTTTATTTTACAAGTAATGGAAGTTTTGATGAGTTTTTTTCTATTTTTTGGGAAGCGCTTTATTATTGTAACCTCTCGGAAACCCTACAAGTTGCTTTAGAAGAACTAATTAATGAGCGACCTGTTCCTAATATTAACGAAAAACTTTTACAAAAAGTAGGGTTAAAGAATGTTAATAGTTATATAAAGAAGGAAGTTTTTACTTATAAAACAGCGAAAGATTTTTTTATTTCCCCATTAATAGAGAAATTTTTTCTAGATAAGTGGTTTAGTATTATCCCTAAAGAAAAGCTTTTAGCAGTACGAGAGTCTTTAGAAGAGATTATAGAACGTGACCGTAATGGTTATGATTTTGATATTTCAATAAAAGCTACTTTACTTACAGCAGAAAGACGGGCTTAGGCGATTAGGTGGGAATTTTATTGAATATCCATACCAAAAGCCTTAAATTGGCCTATCATTTTTTGACAAGCTTCTTGTAGTTTACTACGTGTAACTAAAAGATTTAAGGCTGAATCAGTGTCACCTTTTTGGCGTGCTACTTGGCTAAAAGTTTCTAATTCTCCTTGGCAACGTTGAGCTTGTTCTAAAAAATAGACTGTTGCAGGCACACTATATTGATAACTAGATTTTTTTTGAGACATCCCTTCAGTAAAAACCACAGCACTTTCTTGTAACTCTGCTATTAAGGCAATAGCACGACGAATTAAGTCATATTGATGTTTATGTGCAGAAGCAACTAAATTACCTAAAGAAGCTAGAGCCGTAACCTCCCAACCGCCTAAGAGTAAAGTAGTTCGTTTAAGTTGAACCACTTCTGCCGAAGCTCGGCGGGGACGCTGTACTAAAATTTGTGCTAAATCTTCCATACGATCAGAGATTTGTTGCTCTAAAGCACTCATATTGGCATAGTCTAAAACTGTAGAAATAGGAGCTAGTTTAGAGTCTCGTTCTGCTGGAGGACGCGCTTTAGGTTGAGTTTGCTCTTCTATAGCTGTTGGAGTTTCTTCTTGATCCCGATTTTCTATCACTTCCATTGCATGACGTAACCATTGACCTACTTGGGAGAGTTGTTGAAGTCGTTGTAGGTTTGTCTGGTAGTTTTCTGTCAAAATATCATCACATTTTTCTGCCATACGAGCTGCTGCTTCTACATTTAGAACCCCACTTTCTCCTAATTTACCAATAGAATTAATCCCAGAATTTATTAGCCTTTGTGATGCATTAATAATAAATTTTTTTTCTGCCTTAAATAAACGATTAAAAGCTTCTTCCAGAGCTTGGTTAAGTTCATTAATTACAAGTAAAAGCCTTGGATTCCAGGCTGTTGTACTAAAATGGTTTTTTATCCTACGTACTCTATTTGAATATTCGCCTATGATTAATTGAGGAAAGTCTTTTATGTTTTCTATTTCACCAATTAACGAATGTAGTTGATTTATTGCTTCGGTTGCTGCATAGGTAAGTTCATCAAAGTCAGGAAAAAGATCTTTTAGTAGTTTAACTTGATCCATATCATCTAAATTTCTACAGAGTTCAGAAAGAGTTAGCTCAAGTTTACCTCTATCATCTATTGAATCAGGTTTTCGAGTAATTAAGAAACGAGCTAACGCTATTAAGTCATCATGCTTAAGATTACCCTGTGTAATATATTGACGTAGACCGTAAGGGGTTAGGCTAGTATTAGCTTGTTCTAGCCATCCATTGTAATCGCGCAAATAGCCTTCAATGGCTGTTAGTTTTGCATTTAGAGTAAGTGCATCCCCGCTAGAGAGTAAGGGTTTTAAGGTTTTTAAGGCTCCAAAGATTTTGGATTCTATCGTGTTAGTTCCTACTGTAGCAATATGACCAAGTTTAGTTAGTACATCTTGCCCACAATGTAGTTGCTTAAAACGCGTAACTAGGGTTTTATATTGTTGCTCAAGCGTTGCTTTAGGATCACTGGTCATAGTAAGAAAAAATATTTAGGATTTTAGTTTGTATTTGGTAACATTTTATTATTAAATAAACAAGCCAAATAAGCATATTAATATAAGCTAAAAAAAATATTTTAATAATCTTTAATATATTGAATTAGCATAAGTTACCAGAGTGTTTCTTAAGAATAAAATCTATTAGTATTTTGTTAACATCTTATAGGTGATTATATGTCGGATGATTGGGCAAAAGAAATAGCTGAGAAAATTAAATCTACAGATCCCCAAAAAATCTTAGATCCAAAATCAGCACAAATAGCTAAATTTGCTGAAGATGCGCGTAAAGAAGCCGCCAATATTTTGTTTAAGCTATTTACCAGCAAAGTAGATGCGATATGTAATCAAATAGAAAAATCTGAAAGAGGTGGAAGTTTTTTAGGTTTTTTTCGTAAGCGTACCCCTTCGGTTATTACTTATAATGTTGACTCAGATATAACTTTTCGTTTTCAAATGAGAGAATCTTATGGAACAAGGCTAAGAGTTGATTATCAAAGGGGTAGCCTACCACTCTTAAAAGTGGATGTCGCTACTTATGAGTTAATAGAAGGGAACTACTTACCAATTTTTCGAGATTCTGGTGCTATAGCAGGAGCACAAATTTGGCAAGAAAAACAATCAGAAAGAAAACATCCTGAGCTTATAGCAAGATTATTCTTAATTTTAAGTGGGGCTGCCGTTGAGGAAAAATTTAAAATAAAAGATTCTGTAAGTTGGGTTTATGAAGAAGATAATAGACGTTTTACTGAAGAATCTGCTCAAAAAATATTAGAAAATTTTATTGCTTTAGCATAACCTAAATTTTAAAAATCCTAAAATATAACATTAAATATAACATTACATAATTGTATGAAATATAAAATTTCTGGTGCTGGCCCAGCTTTAGTCTTTGTTCCAGGTCTTGACGGTACAGGGACGCTTTTTTATAGACAGGAAAGAGAGTTGGCTAAGCATTTTACTGTAATTACTTGCTCTTTACGTGATTCAGGCAATTTTACTTATAAAGATTTGCTTGAAGATTTAGAAAATTTAATTCTAAAACTTGATAAAGGTAGAGTAACTCTATGTGGTGAGTCTTTTGGTGGAACAATTTTACTTCAGTTTGCTTTAGCATATCCAAAGCTACTAAAAAATTTAGTTATTATTAATTCTTTTCCTTACTTTCGTAATCGTACACTTTTTATTACAGGTCGGTTATTACTAGAGTTTACCCCTTATGAATTCCTACAACTAAGTAGAGTCGCCGCAGTACGGTTAGGGTTGCTTGCAGAAGACCTTGAAGAGAAAGAAAAGGAAGAGTTTATCTCTATTACCACAAAAATACCTAAATTAGCAGTAGTAAGAAGAATGGATTTAATTAGAGGTTTTGATTTTCGCGATAAATTAAACCAAATTAAGACAGAAACACTTTTTATTGCTGGTCGTGAGGACCGGTTACAAAACTCAGTATTAGAAGCGGAATTTATGGCTAGCCAAATGCCTTGTGCAAAGATAAAAGTACTAGAAAATATGGGACATATACCTTTACCTTCACAAAAATGCTCATTACTAGAAATATTTAATGAAATGGATTTTTTACCTAGGTAAACTAAAAGGATAACCTACTAAACACTTAATACACTAGGCTTAAAGATTTTTATAGGTTTTATTATTAGATGTTAAGCTAATAAACTAATAGATGTGTGTTGGTAGATAGTATTAAAAGCAATCATAATAGTACTAGCAACTAGTAAGGCTCGGAGTAGATTAATTATTTCTTCTGTCATAAAAACTTTAAACATAGTTAAAAATAATAGCTAAAGTAGTCTTAATTTTTGCTTTTAATACTTAAATTATAAGGAGGTTTTTGTGGGAAAAGCAAATGGGCAAGTCGTTTTAATTACTGGTGCTTCAAGTGGTATTGGACTAGCTTTAGCACAAGTACTTGCAAAAGAAGGTGCTAAGGTAATGATTACGGCTCGTCGCAAGGATAATTTAGTAAAGGCTTGCCAAGAAATGCGTAGTAGTGGAGGGCAGGTTGATTATTATGTTGCTGATATAGCAGTTGAAAAAGAAGTTAGTCAGCTAGTTGAACATACTAATAAGCATTTTGGTAAAATCGATATTTTAGTAAATAATGCAGGCTATGGTCATTTCTTAAAACTAGCAAATACTACTTCTGAGGATATGCATAATATAATGGAAGTAAATTTTTTTGGTACTTTTTATGCAACTAATGCAGTACTTCCAATAATGAAAAAACAAAACTCTGGGCATATTATTATGGTATCTTCTGTTGCTGCAAAGAGGGTTTTTCGTGATGCAGGTGGGGCTTATAATGTAAGTAAATATGCTATGCAATCTTTTGCTGAGGCTTTAAGAATGGAGCTTTTAGAGAGTCCAATAAAAGTATCAATTGTTTGTCCAATTGTAACTGCCACAGAATTTTTTGATCTAGCAGAAAAACAAATAGGTAAAAAAGCTACATTAAGCGGGCCAATACAAACCTCTGAACAGGTTGCAAATACTATTGTATCTTTAATTGAAAAACCAAAAGCGGAAGTAATGATGCTTAAGCCTATTAGGATATTGCTAGCTTTAAATGCTCTTTTTCCTAGTTTAGTAGATCAAATAATTCAAAGATTTTTTATTAATCCAGAAAAAAATAGAAATTAAAATTAAAGATATGCAAACAGTAATGATAGTTAATAGAAAGCTTAAAGTTAAAAGATTGTGCTAGGAAAAAGAATTTGCTATTATAGCGCTAAATATTGACTTTCATTCCTTTTATATGCAAATTATCCAATCAAAACAAGTTATTGAAACTTTTAATAACCTGCTAAAATTTCTATGGCGAGCAAGCCAGGAGCTAGAAAGAGTTCTCCTAATGCTTTGCTGTGGTGTTGAATACTATGTTACTTGAAGAAAATCTTATTCAAAAAGCTCTTGAAGACTTTTTATTTATCTGTAAAACTTTTAATTTCTTGTCGGCCAGATATCTACTTTTTAAGTAAATTATATTAATATGTAGCAATTAACAGGATCTTTTTCTAAAAGATCTAATTATTTTTTGTAAGACTTAAGAGGCCAAGTTTGGTAATAAATTTGGTAAAGATTAACAAAGAAACCATAGGAGGTGAAAAATTAGCACTAATAACACTCAAAAACGTCCCCTACGTCAACAAGAAAAACTCCCTCAAGTTCGTATCAATGACCGTATTCGTGTTAGAGAAATTAGAGTCATTGATGAGGATGGAGGACAGCTAGGTATTATGGCACCCCAACAGGCTTTAGATATTGCTAAAGAAAAAGGACTAGATTTAGTAGAAGTTGCTCCACAAGCCCAACCGCCTGTATGTCGTATTATTAACTACGGTAAGTGGCAATATGAGCAAAAGAAAAAAGCTCATGCTGCAAAACAAAAACAAACAACAGTCACAGTTAAAGAAATAAAGTTTCGTCCTGCTACTGATGAACATGACTATCAATTTAAGAAAAATAATGCTGTAAGGATGCTTCAAGATGGTGATAAGGTAAAAGCTAGTGTACGTTTTCGTGGTCGGGAAATTACCCATAGAGAAATAGGGCAACAGCTTTTAGAGCGTCTAGAGGCAGATCTTAACCAATGCGGCACCATTGAGGTAAAACCAAAAATGGAAGGCATGGTAATGTTTAGTATTTTTGGCCCCAAACATAAATAATTAGGCCACTTCATAGGAATATTTTTATTAATACTCTTATGGCTATAAATTTTCTGCAAAGCCTTTATTTAAGGTAACTAATAGTGTAAAAGAACTAGGATAATATAGTTTTATCCTAGTTCTAGAGAACTAAAATTTTTTATAGGAGTGGTGGGCGAGTATGTCATCACCATTGATTAAAATTTCTGATGAAAGCTGGTCGCTTGTCTGTTTATGCTGTAGTTGTACCCAAGAAGTAAGAGATTTAATAAAGATGAGTGTTGGGCCTGCTTTTGTTGAGTATAACCACAGGTTTACCTGTCCTCATTGTCAAACTTATAACCAGATTATGTTAACTAGAAGTATGTTTGATAATGCGCAGACAATGGTATTTCAGGCCGAACCACCAAAATCAGGAGGACAAAATGCCCCACCATTTAATCCTGATGAGTTTTCTAGCCATCAGCAATCCACAGATCAAACAGCCGATCGAGGAAGTTTTTCCTTTGATTTTAATTTAGGACAAGCCCCTTCAGGTGAGTCTCAGACTAATAATGAGACTCCGCCTAGTGAATATAAACCGAGTGTTCCTTCTTTTGAAGCAGTTGCGCAAGAAAACAAAGCGCCTAGATTTACCCCACCACCACCAAAGCCCCCAAGTAAAGCTGGTAAAAAAAGCTCTTTAGATGAAGAAATAGAGGCTGATGGGTTAGAAGAGCTTTTGGGTAAAAGTAAAAAAGGAAAAACTAAAGGTAAAGATAAGGCAACTCAAGAGAGCGCTCAAACTGGGACAATAGAAGTCTTTGGTCAGAAAATACCATTAAATAATCAAACTAAAGCTCTAGCAGGTTTAGGAAGCGTATTAGTTATTGTAGTTTTATACTTTTTTGTTTTTAGTGGCGGAGAAGCCCCGCCAATTGCAACAACTTCGCCAACTCCTACACCCTCTGCAAGTGTGACTCCTAAGAAAACAGCAAGTCCAACTCCTATAATACCTGACTTGCCTAAATATCCACCTATTGAGTTAAAAATGATAGAGATTCCTGCGGGTTCTTACACTATAGGTAGTACTGAAGGAGAAGACAAGGAAAAACCTCCTCACACAGTTGAGATAAAAGCCTTTTTAATTGATAACAGAGAAGTAACAAAAGAGGAGTATGCAAAATTTATTAAAGAAGCAAAATATAAAGCTCCTGAGTCTTGGGTAAATGGTAACTATCGCGGAGATGGAAAAGAACCTATTACAGAAGTAACTTGGGCAGATGCTCAAGCCTATGCAAAATGGGCAGGTAAACGCCTTCCTACTGAAGAAGAATGGGAAATTGCTGCTGGTGGTAAAGACCATTCTCGTTATCCTTGGGGTAGTGATTGGGATAATACTAAGGCTAATACAAAAGAATCTGCCCAAGATGGTATAAAACCGGCAGGTGCTTTTCTAAAAGGTATAAGCCCTACAGGACTTTATGATATGAGTGGCAATGTTTGGGAATGGACTGACTCTAAACCTCTTTCTTATCCTGGATCGCCTTTTAAGATAACAGATGGAGATAATTACAGAGTTATAAGAGGTGGATCGCACAAAGAAGGTAAAGCTGTTGCAACTACTTATTCAAGAAATTGGATTGAACCAACACGTAGCGATACAACTTTAGGCTTTCGTTGTGCTAAAGATGCTCCATAATAAATGATAAACTTAAAAATGTTTTGATCTTAATTTTTATAAGCTTATAAACTAAAATCTAGCTCTAAAAAGGCTATATACAAAACTAGCTCAGCTTTTTCTAAGGCTAGGTTTAGAATTCTTAAAGTTCTTACTCTATCCACAAAACTTGTGCTCTAAAACTTAAGAGCCAACTTCTCATTAACTCTTGTGCTGAAGGGATTTGCATTTTATGAGATCTCTCGTAACTATACTTTTACTAGTTTTATTGACTCCTTCAGTACAAGCACAAATTTATAAATTCAAAGTTTATAATACTAGCAGCGGTTTACCTAATAATGCTATCTATTATATTTTGCAAGATAGCAAGGGCTATATGTGGTTTGCTACTAATGATGGGGTAAGCCGTTATGATGGAATTAAATATCAATCTTTTAGCATAGAACAAGGTCTTGCTGATAATTCTGTTAGGGCAATTCTAGAAGATAAATCAGGTAATATTTGGTTTAGTACTAGAGGAGGGGTAAGCCGCTATGATGGAAAAGTTTTTACAAATTATTCTACTAAAGATGGCTTACCAGAAAATGAAATCCGGTCAAGCTTTTGTAGTCAAGATGGTACTCTTTGGTTTGGTACTACTAAAGGCTTAAGCCGCTATGATGGAAAAAGTTTTACTAATTATGGTGTTAATGAGGGTTTACCACTTAGCCCTATTTGGAAAATAGTAGAGTCTAAGCCTGGTGAGCTATGGCTTGCCTTAAGAGGTAAAGGATTAGTTAAATTTGATGGTAAGACTTTTACTAACTATGGAGCAAAAGAAGGCTTACTTGATGAAAATATCTTTGATTTAGCTAAAGATATTAATAATAAAGGGCTTTGGGTTGCTACAAATGGTGGGGTTTATTACTTTGAAGATGGAAAATTTAGGGCACAATTATTTAATGGTTCTAATCTTGAAAGAGTTAGCTCTGTAAGAGTAGATAGATATGGAAGAGTTTGGTGTGGAACTTATGGAAGTGGAATTTATCGGCTAGAAAAAGGTGTTTTTACCATCTTTAATCATAAAAAAGGTCTTCCTGATGATTTTATTACGTCTCAAACAGAAGATTATGAAGGTAATATTTGGTGGGGAACTCAACGTAGTGGGGTTTTTTATTTTTTAAGTGAAAAATTTTCTAATTACACCAGTAGCAATGGTATAGGCGAAGGCACTATATCATCTTTAGCACAATCTAAAGATGGGACTCTATGGTTTTCCTCTTTTATTTCAGGGCTTGTTTCTCTTAGTCCTGATGGTCAAACTAAAATTTATGGCATAAAAGATGGACTTGTTGAAGAAGAGCTTTGGGCAGTTTTTGTTGATAGCAAAGGAAGAATTTGGACAGGAGGCCATAAAGGTGCTTCTTTTTATGATAAAGGTCATTTTACTAATTTTTCTTCAGCAAAAATTGGTCTTAAAACACGGATAAGCGTTTTTGCTGAAGACGCTTTAGGCCGTATTTGGATGGGTTCAGATAGTTCTGCTAGTAATGGTATTGTTGCTTATGATGATAGTAGTTTTACTCTTTATGATACTGAAAAAGGTTTAGTAAAAAACCAAGTTAACGGTTTTGGGACAGATAAAAAAGGTAATTTATGGATTTGCACCGAAGGCGGCTTAAGCCGATTTGATGGGACAAATTTTACTAATTACACTACTAAAGAAGGCTTGCCAAATAAATATGTACATCGCTTTTATGAAGATGAAGCTGGTAATTTATGGATAGGCATGGCTGGGGGAATTAGTAAATTTGATGGAAAAACTTTTAAGCATTACACAATAAAAGATGGCCTTTCTGATAATTCTGTCCGTGCTATTACTAGCTATAATAACCTTTTATGGATTGGTACTCTTAGGGGAATTTCTACTTTTGATGGTAGAAAGTTTACTAGCTATAGAGTTAAGCAAGGTTTAATTAGCGATAGCATAACTAATGGGCTTAAGTCTAATTTAGGTGATGGTTTATGGTTTAGCACTACTGAAGGTGTTGTACGCTATCAACCTAAAGAAGAACTTACCTTGGCTAAAGCTCCATTAGTTCATTTAACTAGTATTTCTGCTGGTAATGAAGATTTAAGTCTAAGTCTAAATCCTAATTACTCTATACCTTATAACCAAAATACAATAAAATTTGATTTTATAGCCTTCTCATTTACTGATGAAGATGCAATAAGTTACAGTTATTTACTAGAAAATCTTGATGATAAATGGTCTACACCTAGTAGTGAGAGACTGGCAAGGTTTATTAACCTACCTCCAGGTGATTATACTTTTTTAGTAAAAGCTTCTTCGGTTTTTGGTATTTGGAGTGAGCCAAAAGCCGTTAAAATAAGGATTCTTTCCCCTTATTGGCAAACCTGGTGGTTTATATTACTAAT
The DNA here is from genome assembly GCA_016213785.1 of Acidobacteriota bacterium. Taxonomy (GTDB): domain Bacteria; phylum Acidobacteriota; class Blastocatellia; order Chloracidobacteriales; family JADJPF01; genus JADJPF01. The sequence continues at coordinate 57,968 of JACQZQ010000108.1, read as the reverse complement.
AGTAGCTTTTATAGTCTTATCTGTTTATGGAGTCTATGCTTGGCGTATACGTTCTTTTAATATCAGATATCAAAAACGTATAACTGGACTGCGCCAACTCCTAGAAAGTATTCAAGTTATTAACTCCCAACTAGATTTAGAAACAGTCCTACAAGATATTGCTGCACAAAGTGCTAATCTAATTAATGCTGAGGCTGGAGGAATTGGCTTAGTAGAAGGCAATAGAGTAATATTTCATAGGCTATGGATAAAGGATCACTGGGAAGATGACCCACTATCTTTTCCAGTAGGGGAAACAATTGCAGGTCAAGCTGTTGCTACTGCACAAGCCATAGTTATAAATGAACCAACACAAAAAGAACTAGACTTTCCTGATAATTTAAAAAGCTTCTATAAAAATGGTTTTATGGATGTTCCTATTATTACTCGTACAGGTAAAGTTGTAGGAGTTTTAGATATCCGCCGTCCAAATAATCGTCCACCATTTACTAAACTAGATCGCCAACTTGTAGAGGCTTTAGCCAATCAAGCCGCAGTTGCTATTGAAAATGCTGCTCTTTATGGTGAACTGGAAAAACTCTATCGTAATGAACAAGAAATTACTCGCACTCTCCAAGAACTAGATAAAATGAAAACAAATTTTGTTATCTTAGCCTCTCATGAAATGCGTACACCTTTGACTATACTTAAAGGCTATCATGATGTTTTATTAAGTGCTTCTTCTAGTTCATTAACTCAAATGCAACAACGCTCTTTATCTGTTTGTCAGCGTACTATTGATAGATTAATTATTATTGCTAATGATATTTTAGAAATGCTTAAAATATCAGAAGGGCAAATTATCCTTAAAACTTCTTCAGTTGATCTTCTAGCTTTGGTTGAAGAAATAGTAGAAGATCTAAGAGGATTTGTAGAACGTCGCAATCAAACACTTAAATTAACTGCTACTAGCCCAATCCCTAAAGTCTTTGTTGATACTGAAAAAATCAGATTAATAATGTTAAATTTAATACAAAATGCAATAAAATTTACTCATGATTATGGCGAAATAAATATTACTTTAAGTCAAGAAAAAGAATTAGTTCACATTATTGTAGAAGATACAGGTATAGGTATTAAATCTATAGAATTAGAAAAGATTTTTGACAAATTCTATACAGGCGAAGACCCTTTGCATCATAGCTCAGGGAAATTTGAATTTGGCGCTCGTGGAACAGGTTTAGGCTTAGCGATTGCTAAAAGCTATGTCGATGTTCATAAAGGGAAAATTTGGGCAGAATCAGAGGGTATAGGAAAAGGTAGTAAGTTTCATCTTTTAATCCCACTTAAGTAAAAAGTCTAGGCACAATTTCATCGCTTTTACCTAAAACTGTATAATGAAAATGTGGGGTTATTTCTGTAGGAATTAAATTAATTTCTACTAAAAAAGCTCCTTTGCCTCTAGCAATAGCTGGTAATAGACCGCCTGGCAAAACCTGTCCAGAACTTCCAATGGAAATAAACATTTCACAACTTTGAGCTAAGTTTTCTGCCTTTTGCCAAAGTTCTTTAGCCATTACTTCATCAAATAAAAGTAGGTCTGGCTTCCAAGCCCCACCACAAATGCATTTTGTCTTCCAATGCTCTTTATAGCTTGTTTCAATAGCCTTTAACAAATTACATTCTAAACAACGTGCTTTAGTGATTTCACCATGTAACATTAAACAGGTACTTAAGTTATTACGTAGATGTAGGTCATCAAAATTTTGTGAAATAACATTAAAACTGGAGAATCTACTTGCTATTTTATCTATAGCTAAATGTGCTGGAGTAGGATAGGCTAATCTTACTTTTTCCAATAGATTATCTAGTAAACGCAAGTGCAGTATAGTTTTACTAGAAATTTTTTCTTTTGAAAGCAGATCATTAATAAAATTATATTCCCAAACAGGTGAGCATCCTGGCCCAGTTAAAGTAGGGATTTTAGCACTAGCTGAAATCCCTGCCCCAGTAAAAATAACTAAGCTATTTATTTTATTTAGCTTAGTTGTAATTTCACTTGGTATTATGTTTTCTAAGATTTTTCCCAAAAAAAATTAATAAAAAAAATTAATAATAAAGATACTAGTTAACAGAAATAGCTCGGTTACAACGATTTACGACTGTTTGATTGCCTAATACTTTTAATACTTGGCCTAAATCAGGGGAGCGAGTACTCCCAAACATTGCTACCCTAACTATACTTGCTACATCGCCTACATGGCCTTTATACATTTGAGGATTCTTCTTAAAGTCTTTAACTGCGCCTGCAAAGCCTAGTTCAGCAGAGATTAGTTTAAGGTTTTCAAAAAATTGTTCAGGTGGATCAGAATCCTTAAAACGTTCTTTAACAAGCTCTAAAATAGCCTTACGATCTTCTGCCTTTACATTATCAGGAAAAGGTAATTCATTTGCAGGGGGTAGAAAATGGTCAAAAAATGGTGCAAGTTGTGGACGAAGATCTTTTAAGGTTGAAAGGCGTTTAGCTCCTTTTTCTGAGTCTCTTTCAATATCTAATGCTCTTTGGCTATAGAGTGGGTCTTTTGCCATCTCTTCAGCTAGTTCTTTATCGTAAGTAAATGCCCAGGCATAAGACACTTTATAAAGTGCTTCTATAGGCATTCTAGAAAGAATATCTCGGCTGATACTTTCTAATTTTATTAAATCTGCTAGCGGGCCAGCCTGTCCCATTTTACCAAGCGAGATTCTAAATTCAGTATAATCACTAGTAGGGTTGACTCTTCGCCAGTCTTCAAATTCAGAGTTTGCAAGGTTTAAGAGATATTCAATTACTGCTTGACGTGGAAAACCATTTTCCCAGTAATAGCTAACACTAGCTTCAGGGTCATGGCGTTTAGATAATTTTCTTTTTCCTGTTTCAGCCATTTTTTGAATAGCTGAAACATGTGTGTAAAAAGGCGGTTCCCAACCCATTGCAGAAAATAATTGCAAATGCAAGGGAACAGAAGAAATCCATTCATCAGCGCGAATAATATGAGTTGTTCTCATAAAATGATCATCTACTAAATGAGCAAAATGATAGGTAGGAATACCATCAGATTTAATTAGTACTGTATCAACAATATTTTCTGGTACTGTAAGAGTTCCTCTAATTTCATCTTCCCAGCTAATAGTTTTATCAATTTCTCCTAAAGCCCTTAGACGTAAGACATAGGGTATGCCAGCTTTTATTTTTGACTCGATTTCTTGAAAAGATAAATAACGCCCTAGTGCCCATTCTTTATAAACGCCTGTGCGAACTTCTAGTTTTTGTTGTTCTTCTCTTTGTTTATCAAGCTCTTCTTTAGTCATAAAACAAGGATAGATTGCACCTCGTTTTAACATATCAAATGCACAAGCATGATAAATTTCTTTGCGAGAAGTTTGAACATAAGGCCCATAGTTACCTTCTTCTACAATCTCTCCATCACTATTATGCATAGGCCCTTCATCAGGAGAGAGCCCATAATCAGCTAAAGAATTTACTATTGTTTCATATGCTCCTACAACGGCACGTTCTTGATCAGTGTCTTCTATCCTAAGGAAAAATACACCTTGAGTTTGTTTTGCAAGTCGTCTATTTACTAGCGCTACATAAAGACCTCCAATATGCATCATCCCTGTTGGGCTAGGTGCAACTCTATTAACTATAGCCCCAAAAGGTAGCTCCCTTTTTGGATATCTTTTATCTAACTCTTCAAGTGAAGGAAGTTTTTGCCAATTAGGAAAGATTAATTCTGCTAAAGTTTGTAACTCTGTAGATGTAAATTGAGTTTCTTTCTTATCCATAAGTTATGTCCTACGTAATTTAACCAGCGTACAACAATTTTAATAAATATTAAATTATAAACTATTAAATTTGTTGGTCTTACATTTTGTGTTTGGTGAGAATAGCCCAAGAGTTTAATCTCTGCAATTGATTGTGGAAGAGCAGAGTTTAGATAAAAAAATAAACCTATTATTCCGTAGCTTTTCTTTGAAAATTTTTAGTAAATCACTTATTAATATCTTCAAGCTATGGTTAATTTAATTGCCAGAGGAAAAAGCATGGAAACAGCAAATAAAAATGAAAAAGCAACTACAGAAACTACTTCTACAAGTTCTGCAAGCGACTTTATTAGAGAAATAGTTGCACAAGATTTAGCTTCAAATAAACATAAAGGACGTGTAGCCACTAGGTTTCCCCCAGAACCAAATGGATATCTTCATATTGGACACGCCAAATCTATATGTATAAATTTTGGTATTGCAGGCGAAAACCCTTCAGGGGTTTGTCACTTAAGATTTGATGATACAAACCCAAGCAAAGAAGAAACCGAATATGTAGAGTCAATTATGACTGACGTTAAATGGCTAGGGTTTGATTGGAATGAGCATCTTTACTATGCATCAGATTATTTTCAACAACTTTATAATTATGCGGTACAAATGATTAAAGAAGATAAAGCTTATGTTTGTGGCTTAAACCAACAGGAAGTTAGAGAATATAGAGGAACTTTAACAGAGCCAGGAAAAAATAGCCCTTACCGTAACCGATCAGTAGAGGAGAATTTAGACCTTTTTGAGCGAATGAAAGCAGGAGAATTTGAAGAAGGTAAATATGTACTAAGAGCAAAAATTGATATGGCTTCACCAAATCTAAATATGAGAGATCCTGTTATTTATCGTATCTTAAAAGCCTCTCATCATCGTACTGATAATAAATGGTGTATCTATCCAATGTATGACTATGCTCATTGTTTAAGCGATTCTATAGAAAGAATTACTCACTCAATTTGTACATTAGAATTTGAAGATCACCGCCCACTTTATGATTGGATACTTGATGAATTAAGAGTTGAATGCCATCCACAACAAATAGAGTTTGCTCGTCTTAATATTAGCAATACTGTATTAAGTAAAAGAAAACTATTAGAACTTGTTAAACAAAATTATGTTAATGGCTGGGATGATCCACGAATGCCTACTATTTCAGGGATGAGAAGACGAGGTTATACACCAACAGCTATTAGAACTTTTTGTGAGCGTATAGGTGTAGCTAAACGCGAAAGTATGGTTGATATTGCTCTTCTAGAGCATTGTCTTAGAGAAAACCTAAATCTTTGTGCTGAACGTGTAATGGCCGTGCTTGATCCACTAAAAGTTGTAATTGATAACTACCCAGCAGATACACAAGAAGAGCTTGATGCAGTAAATAATCCTGAGGATTCAAATGCAGGTACTCGCAAAGTTCCTTTTTCAAAAGAAATCTATATTGAACGTAGCGATTTCCAAGAAATCCCCCCTAAAGGCTTTTTTCGCCTCTCTCCAGGTAAAGAAGTTCGGCTTAAGCATGCCTACTATATTACTTGTGTTAATGTAGTAAAAAATGAATCAGGTGAAATTACAGAAGTTCATTGTACTTATGACCCAGAAACTAAAGGAGGGTGGTCTAAAGATGAGCGTATGGTAAAAGGCACTCTACATTGGGTATGTGCTAAATCTGCTTTAGATGCAGAAGTTAGGCTATATGAACATCTTTTTACTAAAGCTAATCCTAATGAAGAAAAAGATGGATTGGATTATAAAACTTACTTAAATCCTAATTCTTTACAAATAATAAATTCTTGTAAAGTTGAGCCAAGTTTAGCCAATGCTCCACTAGGTAAACCATATCAATTTTTAAGACAAGGATATTTTTGTTTAGATCCAGATTCTAAAGAAGGAAAACTAGTATTTAACCGTACAGTAGGCTTAAAAGATTCTTGGGCTAAAACGGAAAAGAAAAATAAATAAAAGTTGTTTTCTTATAAGAACTATAGTTAGACCTAGCAAAAACCTAGGTCTAATTATTTTAAGGCTTATTTCTAAGCTTTAATAAAATTTAGTTTTTTCAGGTAAATATTTAGTTAGAGTTCGGTTAATTGCACTAAATACGGCTTTTACAGGAGTATGCATAATTGGTAGGGCAACCAAACTACTACCAGAAATATATTTAGAACGGTTATTTTCTTGTAACTGAATAACTACAATAAAAACACCTAATTCAGTTTTATGAGAATAAGTTTGACCAGCATCCGCTAGTGTTAAATTTATAGTTGGAGGAAGTAGAGGGCTAACGGCGTTTAGTGCTGCTACTGCCATAGCTTCAAAGTTATTATCTTCTGAATGAGAAATTGCTTCGCCAACATGAATTTCATCATAAATACTAACAGTAACTTTTAGATGCCAGCGGTTATCTCCTAAAGAAATACACTCAGCATTTTTTAGTTTTAGACGGTCGAAACTAGCCATAAGTTAAGCCATCCTTTTTAATTTTGTTAGGGCAAAATAACATAGTTTTAGTAGAAACCTAAAGCACGAAATTGAACTTCACTTAAAAAATAATCATAAAGTGTTAAGTCTTCATGAGAACGATCATAACCTACTAACTCTACATAAGCTTTTCCACTTGTGGATTTTCCAAGCATTTTTCCTGTAACTATGTTAGCTCCTTCCCAATAAACTATCATAGTTGAGCCACGAGTATCTAATTCTTGACATTTCAAAACAGGATCAATGTTAAATTCTGCTTCTAAAGAAGGAATATATAATTTCCAACCACTAGGATAAGATGTGTTAGTTATTGGGCTAGTCCATTCCCCTGTAGGGATAATAGAAAATTCATCTAAGGCAAAGCGTCGGGTTGCTGCATCAGAGTCAATTAAAGTCAGTTCTGAAAATTTAGTTGGCTTTCCATCTACACCACGAATAAAGAATGCCATAATTTCTTGATTATTATCAAGTTGTAGCGCAAACCAGTCCCAGCCCTGTATTTTTTCTTTCATTGTCCAGGTTCCAAACTCATGATCCATCCAAGCTGAACCTGTGACTTGATAATGCTTTTCTCCTATAAATAGCTCTCCACTTGCTTCCATACGCGTATAGGAAAGATAATAAGACGCTTCACCTTCATCTTTATAACTAAGTCCATCTAAACCTTGTTTAACAATTGACTTAGTTGGCTTAAGTACTAACTCTAGCTGAGTCTTATTCATTGTTGCAGTTAAAATATGGTGATCATTTAACTCTCTAACTCTCCAATTATCTAGCCATATGTCATGACAGGAGGTTTGAGCACCTGCTGGGCGGCTTCCATCTAGTGAACGGCGATGGGCATAACGAAATTGTTTTGCGTTTATATCTGTAAGTGCAAAATGTGCATAATAACTTATAGGTGTAAGAACTCGCATAGGAATAATTTTACCTAAGCGATCTAATGCAGTTTGACGCTTAAAAAAAACTAATTCAAACCCAAATTTTGATTCTTCTGACTCAAGATGACCTGTGTAATACCACCATTCGGTTTGAACATCATTATGAGCAAAAGTATCTTTAGGTAGCTCAATTGCTCGCTCAGGGCTAGGCTTTGATAAATTTTCGGCTGGGCCAAAAATAGCATCTACAACTGTGTCAACAACTTGCGTTGCTGCTTTTTCTAAATCTTGTAGAATTTGATCAAGCACAAAATTACTCCTCAATAAGTGTTTAGCAAATTCACTCTATAAAAATATATTAAGAGTATAATTATTAGTAAATTTTAATAAACCATAAAATATATAAGCAAATTTTTTATGCTACTACATTTGAACTTTTTAATTTGTTTATAGATGGTTTTTCTAGGCAAAAGGATAATAACAGAAAAAATTTTTAGTTTCTGGGAAAATTTTTATTTTTTCCAAAACTTCGTGAACTTTTCTTTTTTATTCTCGTTAACGGTGTTAAGTTACTTGGGAACGTTAATTCAAAAAACATCATTTAATAAATCAACTCAGTTAATAACCGAAGGAGAATCTTATGAAAAGACTAGCTAGTGTAATTATGATATTGGTAGCAACTTTTGTATTTTCAAATAGTTTGGCTTTTGCCCAAGAAGGAAAAGGGAAAAAAGTAGAATTTACTCGTGATGTAGTAGTAAATGGTACAGAAGTAAAAAAAGGTAAGTATACGGTTAAGTTTAATGATGAAACAAGTGAAATGAGCCTTTGGCAAGGGGATAAGCTAGTGGCAAAGACTAAGGCTCGCAAAGGTCAGCGCAAGACAAAGGCTATTACTACAGAGGTGATGATAGTAAAACGAGATAATAGTAGTGTACTTAGAGGGATTATTTTAGAAGGTCAAGATGAGACAATTTTGCTTGGTGACGAAACTGTAAATGTTACTCCTCAATAAAATAGGGCATAAGATAAGGGCAAACGAGGAGAATTGATAGCTAGTAGTGGAAAACTACTAGCTATTTTTATTTTAAGGTTACTTTAAAAGTTATTTTTTAAGAGAAAATTTTAAAAATAGAACCTACTTGCTTGTGTTTAAGCTTACTGCTAAGATAGCCTACTTGTTACTTCCCTTAAGTGATTAATAATTTATATTAGTAATATAACGCAATACATACCTAAAATTTAGGAGGGCTGTCTCATGTCTCTTTCTGGCAAAGAAGGACAAAAAAGTGCAGAGCCTCAACGAGCAAACCTGCAAGGTGCAAATTTACAAAGAGTAAATTTTAGTAATGCTAAGCTCAATGGGGCAAGTTTTGTTGGTGCAAACTTAAGTGGCGCTACACTGATAAAAACAGAATTAGTTGGCGCAAATTTACAAAAAGCAAATCTTTCTGGTGCAAATTTAAGCGAAAGTAATTTAAGTGGTGCAAATCTACATTCAATTAATTTATCAGCAGCTACTTTAACTAAAGCAAATCTTAGTAAGGCTAATTTACAGGGAGCAGAATTAAGTAATTGTAACTTAAATGAGTCTAACTTAGTTGAAGCAAATTTAGCAGAAGCAAATCTTAGTGAAGCAAAACTAGCAAACGTCAATCTTCAGTCTGCCAATTTAAGTAAAGCAAATCTTTCAAAAGCCCACCTAACAGAGACTAACTTAAAAGGTGCTGATTTATCTGAAGTTCAAGCAAGTCATGCAGAACTTAGCAATGCTAATTTATCTCAAGCAAATTTACTAAAAGCTAATCTAGAGCAAACTAAATTATCTGGTACAAAGTTTAACCAAGCTGTTTTATCAGAGGCAAACCTAGAGAAGGCCGAAGCTCATAAGGCAATTTTTGAAGGTGCTGATCTTACAAATGCCAATCTAACAGAATTAAAAGGTGAGCATATTAATTTTCAAGGCGCAAAATTGAGTAGTGCCAAACTGATAAAGGCCCATTTAATAGAGGCTTCTTTGCAAACAGCAGATCTACATAATGCCCTTTTATCTGGTAGTAACTTAGAAAAATCTAATTTAACTGATGCAATTTTAGAAACAGCAGATCTTAAAGAAGCCCATCTTAAAAACGTTGTAGCTATAGGAGCAAATTTCTCTAAAGCTAATCTCTCTCATACTAATTTTAGTGGAGCTAATTTAAGAGGTTTAGGTGCTGAGGGCGCTAATTTAGAAAAAGCAGATTTTAGTAATACTGATTTAACAGGGGCAAACCTAACTGCTCTCCAAGCTCAACGGGCTAATTTCTCACATTCTAAACTAGATAATGTTAATTTAAGCGGGGGAAATCTACAAAATGCCATTGTCGAACATGCTTCTTTAACAGAAGGTAATCTTTCAGGTGTAGACCTTAGAGAGGCTAATTTTACAGGTTCTAATTTATCTCAAGCAAATTTAAGTAAGGCAAATTTAAGCCAAGTAAACTTTAGTGGTGCAATTTTAACAAAAGCAAACTTAAGCGAAGCAGCCCTACAAGAAGCAAATCTAGCAGGGGCAAACCTATCAGAGGCCGATCTATCAGGTGCCGATCTATCAGGTGCCGATCTAGCTACTTTGTTTATGGCTATGAGCGGGATTTCTATGTCTACTGAACCTACACAAATAGAAGAAAGCTCTCCATCTCCTGTAGCTGAAGTAGTTGAAGTTAAGGAACCCCCTATAGTAGAACTCGTTGTGGAGAGTTCTACTCCCCAAGTTGCAGAAGCACCAGTGGTCGAAACTTCAGTAGTTGAAACTTTAGAAGCTGAAACACAAGTCTCACTAGTAGAAACCCCAGTAGTAGAAGCCCCAGTAGTAAAAGTCCTAGTAGTTGAAACACCAGCAGTTGAAACAGTTGAAGCCAAAACTCCAGAAGTAACCGCTCAAGAGGCTCTGCCCAGTGAAGTTATAGACCTTGAAGCTCCTACAGTAGTAATAGCAGAGACTCCTATTATCCTAGCAGAAAGCCAAAATGCAGAGCCATCACAAGTAGAAGTAGAAGCACAAAGCACAGAAGTTAAAGCAGAAGTAGTTGAAGAAGGAAAGCCTCAATCTGATGCTCCAGCCCTACCAATTGAAAAACCAGCAGTAGAAGAGCAGTTGACTTTAGAAGAATTACCAGAGGAGCAAGCACAAGCCTTTGAAGCAACAATAGCTTTGACAAAAGATAAGACAGGGGTAGGTAGCCCCGTAGTTGAACGTTCTGATACTATTCCGCTAAAACCAGAGACAATTGGGACAAGCTCTTTAGCTGATATATTAGGGTTAAACGATGAAATGCAGTCTCTACCTTCACCTGAGCAAATAGAAATAGCTAAAAATCGTTTATCGTCGTCACAGCCATCTTCAAAGATTATTCCTTTAACTCCAGCAGAAGCTAATGAGTCTAGAGGGACAGAAAGACCTCAGCGAATGACAAACACTAATCCTAAACCTGTAAAACTTCCTCCTGAAACCGAAGAGAGAAAGAAAGCTAGACATACAGCACGAGGATTGGTTTCTCAAATGTTTGCCTCTAATCGTAAACTAGTACAAGAATCTTTACGTAAGGGTACTTTTTATGAAGCAATGAAAGAGCAATTAGCAAGTGCTCGTAAAGAGTATGAACGTCAAATATCTAGGCAAATTCGAGATGAGTTTGACTACTTCCAACTAGAGCTAGATGTTCGTATTCAAGCGATGAAGAAAGAAATCAATTAATAAAAGTAAATAAAAGTAAATAAAAGTAAATTAAGTAAATTAAGTCCATTAAGTCCATTAAAAAGGCAGAGTTATAGCTCTGCCTTTTTTGATTGAAAGTTTTGCAAGGATTTTTTTAGAAATTTCTAAAGAATTTCTAAAGAATTTCTAAAGAATCAGTTAAATTATATAGTGTAGTTGATAATAATAAGTTTGATTAAATATAATAGCCTGCTTAAGTTATTTTTTCTTAATATTTTGGAGAATAGAAAAATGTCTTATATACCCCAAAGCTATGATGAGTATAGTCCTTTTGAATCAACAATGGCACGTTTTGACCGTGCAGCAGAACTTTTAAGCTTAGAGCCTAATTTATATAAAATTTTACGAAGCCCAAGCCGAGAAATTTCTGCTTATTTGCCTATTCAACGTGTTAATGGCGATACAGAAATATTTAAGGCTTATCGGGTGCAGTACAATTTAGCAAGAGGCGCTCTACAAGGAGGCTTGCGCTTTGGGCCAAATATAACTTTAGATGAAATGCGTGCAGGAGCGGCTTGGAGTACTTATAAATGTGCTTTAGTCGATATTCCTTTTGGGGGTTCACAAGGTGGTGTAGTTTGTAATCCAAAAGCGCTACAACCTATAGAGATAGAACGAATTACTAGGCGCTATACAGCTGATATGTTAGATATTTTAGGCCCTGAGCGTGATATTATTACTCCTGATATTAATACTAATGAACAAGTAATGGCTTGGGTAATGGATACATATTCAATGCATGCTCGTCATAATGTCACTGCAATAGTTACAGGAAAGCCTGTTCAAATGGGCGGTTCACCTGTTGGAAATACTGCTACAGGTTATGGGGTGCTTTGTTTGGTAAGTGAGGCGTTAAAGAGCTTTCAACTAGAACCTTCGCAAACTCGTGTTGCTATTCAGGGTGCAGGCCGTCGTGGGGGCAGTGCTGCTAAGTTACTTTATGAAGCCGGTTATAAAGTTGTAGCCATATCAGATGTTGATGATGGAATTTATAATGCTGAGGGGTTAAATGTAGTCGAAGCTCTAGAATATTTTGCGCTACATAGAACTTTTAATAATTATGAAGCCGCAGAGCATATTAACCCTAATATGCTTTTAGCAATAGATTGTGAGGTTTTAATTCCTGCTGCTTTACACGAGCAAATTACTAGTCAAAATGCTGATAATATTAAATGTAAAATTCTTTGTGAAGCGGCTGATGGCTCTACTACTTCACAAGCAGACCCTATTCTTTATGAAAAAGGCATTTTTGTTATTCCTGATTTACTGGCTAATTCTGGTGGCGCAGTTGCTAGACACTTAGAATGGGTACAAAATCGAACAGGCTTTTTTTGGAAAAAACAAGAAATCTTAGAAAACATTAAAAATAAACTATTAGATAGTTTTCAAGAAATGCTAAATTATTCAGAAAAACACTCTGTTGATACACGTACAGCAGCCTATATGCGTGCAATTGATCGTGTAGCCGCAGAAATAAAGCTACGTGGAATATATGCTTAAAAAATAATCTAAATATCTTAAGTAACATAAGTTATGTCTGAATCCGAAACACTTAAATTTTCTTTTTATAGAAGAGAAAAATTTGTTGGAATAGTTTCTTTAATAATTTGTTTATTGATTTATATCTTGCGTCTAAATTCAGCAGTTGGACTATTTAAGGATGATGCTTGGTATTTATTACTAGCTCAATCTATTTCAAGTGGTAATGGTTATCAACTGCTTAATTTCCCTTTATTAGGTATTACTCCTGTTTATCCTCCTGGAATGCCTACAGTCTTAGCTTTTATTTGTTACTTAAATCCAAAATTCCCAGAAAATATTTGGCTACTTAAATCAGTATCAATAGTTTCTATGTTTTTTTTAGGGATAATGATTTATTACTATTTTCAAAAATATAGGAATCTTGCTAAACTCCCCTCTCTTGGAATTGCTTTAGTTACAGTTATTTGCCCAGCCTTTGTGTTTTTGGCTACTTCTACTTTAATGTCAGAGTGTTTTTTTACTGCACTACAAATTGCGACGATTTTAGTTATTGAAACTTATGTTAAAAAAGCTAGCTATTCAAAATTTCCTTACTTAGTCTTACTAGGTGCATTTTTAGCCTCAAGTGCATTTTTAACAAGAACAATAGGAGTAGTTATAATAGGAGCCTCGGTTTTATTTTTGGCTACTAAAAGGCTTTGGACAGGAGTTGCTGTTTTTATTTTAGGTGTCGTTATATGTATTTTACCTTGGACAGTGTATAAAAAAGTCACTTTTCAAGAACCTCTAAACCCTTTAGTTACAAAACAATATGGTGTTACAAATTATAATGATGAGTTTTGGAAATTACGTGCAGGATCTTTAGAGCGAATCACTGTAGCCGATTTACCAGCAAGATTTTTAAAAAACATACAGCAAATATCTGAGCTAAATATAGGTGGAATGCTTTTGCCCATTGCCTTTCGTGGTGCAAGAGAAAGCGGAGAAGAAGTTTTAGGAATGACAGGAGTTATGGATGGAAATCTTGGAACAAAAGTTTTTTCTTGGACTTTTGCAATAATAATAGCTTTAGGTTTTGCTTTATCGTTACGCTCAGGGTTAACTTTAGCCGAACTTGTTGTTTTGATGTCGCTTACACTAATTATTGCTTGGCCTTGGTTGCCCTTTCGTTTTATTCTTACACTATTTCCTTTTTTAGTTTTTTATGCACTAACTACATTTCAACAGTTACAGTTATGGTTATCTAAAATTAAGAATCTAGTAAGTTTTAATGATGAATGGTTAATAGCCAAAATTTTTTTACTTTTTCTACTAATTGTAAGTTTTTATGATCACTTAGGCTATATTCAAGCAAAAAAACAAACAAACCCTAAAGACCAACCTCAATGGATTTACCTTAATCGGGTATATCTAGAAATGTTTACTTATATTAATGAGAAAACACCGATAGATAGTGTAATTACTACAGATAACCCTGCTCTAGTTTTTCTTTATACAAAAAGAAAAACTTTAGTGGTAACAGAAAGAGATTTTGAAGCTTTTAATGTAAAATATCTTGTAAAAACAGAAATAAACTTGCCTAAAACTACTGTGTTAGGCACTAGTATTTTGGGCAAAAAACTTTTATATCATAACCCAGACTTTAACTTAATGGTTTTGTCTGTAAATGATAAAAAATAGCTAGAAAGTATATAGGGTATAAGTTTTGCTCGGTATATTTTAAGAATAGCGCAAGAAAGAGTAAAAGCTATTTTTAAGGAGGAAATAATGGACTATCAACGCGAAGAACCTAGAGAAGAAACTAAAGTATTTATCTTAGTTAAAGGGCATGATTTATATGGACATGAAAGATTAGAGGCTTTAATGACAGATGTAAGTTATTCAGGAGCGTGTTTACATACAAGATTTCCTTTTGAAGTTAACTCTATAATAAGCATATATATAGGAGGTGACTTAGCTGCTAAAGGAGAAGTAACAAATGTTATTACAGATTATAATGAAGAAAATTCTGCAATAAAAACTCGAATAGGTTTACAACTTATTGATAAGTATTCAGCTTGGCCTTATTTACATGAGGAGTAAAGATTTTTACCAAATATATAAAGTGTAAAGTGAGAAAAATTCCACTTTTATAGCTATAAAAAAATAAAGCTGAGAGGCTTTTATTCTCAGCTTACGGGCTATTTACGAACTAATTAAAACTAGGTAATAATTATTTAGGCCATCCGTTCTTTTGAGATTTAGTCCAAACATAATTGGCTACAGCGTCAATTTCAGCAGGTTTAAGAGTATCTTTATAAATTGGCATAACGCCAGCCCCATTTTCTACGCGTTTTTTTACGTCTGCAACACTAGTAAAGCCAAATTTCTTAAGTGCATCGGCTTTTAAGGTTTTTTCTGATTCAATTGTGTTTGTTCCACCAGGATGGCAAGCTGTGCATTCTCTATTAAAGATTTTTACTCCTAAAGATGCTGCACTACCACCTTTTTTACCCGTACTTTTCTTTTGACCCATAACAGGGCTAATTAAAGTAAGACAGAGGGCAAAGACAACCATAGCAAGCGCAAAGATTTTTGTTTTTTTCATTTAATTTTCTCCTTGTAGGTGAATTTTTCGGCCATTGTATAACACATTATATAATTAAATACGACATATAAGCGCATTTTGGATGGTTAAGTTAGGTAGAAAGATGTATAGCTAAAAGAAAAGAATAAACTAAATTTGATTAAAATTAAGAGTTTGAAAGGTAGTAGAAACAATGGCTTTATTCTACTACCTTTTTATTTTTAGAAGGAAAATCTAAATCCAAGTTGGACTTGGCGAGGAGCAAATGCGCTACGGAAACGCTCAGGAGGTGCAATAAAACGGCTTCCATCTTTTTTAGGTAAATTAAAATTACCCTGAGCATCGGCTGGGAATATACCATCTATTTCACTGATATTTACTCTATTAAAGAGATTAAAGACCTCTAAAAATCCTTGTACTTGTACACGTTCTTTAACTGTAATTTTGCGTTCTAAACGTAGGTCTACGCCAAAGAACCCAGGAGAAATACCAGTATTTCGGCCTAAACCAAGAGGTCTATCACTAGGTGGAAAATCTCCTGATAAATTTAAGTCTGCTCCTGCTGTAATATTATATGGGCGGCCAGATTCAGCATTGACTATAGTTGAGAGGCGGAAATCCCTTAAAAGCTTACTTTTTCCATATCCAATATCCACAGAACCAGATAAAACAAAACGGCTGCGCAAATCTTGAACAGACAAAGAGCGTTCTAATGCAGGTTTTAAGCTATCATTAAATTGATTTACATCAATACGAAAATCTACAAAGTTATCTATTGCTTTAGCAAAAGTATAGTGAGCAAATATATTAAAGCGTCCTGTAACTTTTTGCTTATAGCTAAGAGTAAAAGCATTGTAATAACTATCAAAAGCTGATTCAAACTCAAATAAATCGCCTTGAGTTGTATCAACACGACCTGAAATAGAGCTTGCAACAGGATTGCCTGGGGTAGGTCTAACTACAGGGTTAATATTACGGTTAGATAAAAATTTTAACCCTCTAACAAATGCATAGCTTAGAGAAATATTTGATTTTTTATATGTATAATCTATACCAAAATTTACTTGTTGAGTATAGCTACTACGTACGTTTTTATCATAAACCAAATCTTGGCTAAGTTGAGGAATAAATGGAACCCCATCAGGAATTTTAGGCGATTCAGGAAGCCCATGACCAGGAAGAGCAAAAGTTAATACTGAGAATGGAAATGGAGTTACTAAGACTTGTATTTGCTTACGCTTAAGTAGTTCTAAGGTAAAAGGTATTGCATAAATTGGTGTACCTACAAATATTCCATAAGAGCCATATATTCTGGCATTTGGCAGTCGCTTAGGTTGATAGGCAAATCCTACTCTAGGGCTAAAATTACCATCATTACTAGGCATAAAGCTTATACGAGTTAAGTCATAGCGTAAGCCTAGTTTAAGGGTTAGGTTAGATTTAATTTTTATATCATCTTGAACAAAGGTTGAATAATATCTACCTGGAACAGATTGTACAAATAGGTCAGAAAACCCTTGGGCTATAAAAGATGGAAAAGCTAGGTCAGCTAAAGGAACATTACTAGGAAAACCTTGTACTTGTTGAGGTAGAGTTTGTGAAAGGGTCATTAATGTTGCTCTCTGGCTAGGAGTACGAGATTGAGGATCAAAGGCTTGAAGCCCTGATAAAACCGTTGTTGTCCCAGTAAGAGCAGATAAATCTAGAGGAGCAAAAACAGATAAACCTGTAGCAAAAAATGATAGAGGTGCAGTGAAAGTAAGGTACTTTAAGTCAATACCAAATTTTATTTGATGGCGACCTTTTGAAAGAGAAGTATTGTTAACAAATTGACCCGTATCTAGCTCTCTAAATTGAGGCAAGAAAGAGCTACGACCAAAAACTATTCTACCTTCTGGGGCAAATAGTTGTACTTGAGGGTCATTGCCAATAGTAGAAATATCTAGATCTCGTTCACTAAGCAAAATACGAGTTTCATTTACTAAATTAAGCCCTACATTTATATAAGTATTATTTGCTGCTAAAGCGTTTTCTGCTGCTTCTTGTACTCCGCCATTGGTTTCACCTATTAGCCCTCCAAAAGGCTCAATTGAACCATTAAATGAGCCTCCATAGTTATAGCGTACCCATAGAGTATCATTAGGAGTTAAACGTAGGTCTGTACGAGCTAGTATTGATGTATTAGCTTGACCTACAGGAACAGGCCCATTACGTAAGAAAAATCCTTGACGACGTGCTGCATCAACAGATTGATCATTAATTGTGACAATATTATTTTGTTTTACAGATAAGCGTTCAAAAGAGAGAAAGAAAAATGCTTTATCCTTTTTGATTGGCCCGCTTAGTAAACTACCAAATTGATATTGCTTAAATTCAGGGTCAATAGCTGCAAAAGCATCACGAGCAGCAATAGCTTCATTACGTAAAAATAAAAAAGAGCTACCGTGAAAATCATTACCGCCTCCACGAGTAACAATATTAACAATGCCTGCTGTAGCACGGCCAAACTCAGCAGAGAAGCTATCAGAAACAACTTGAAATTCTTGTACAGAATCTTGACTAAAATTAGATCTAACTGAACCTCCAACAGGCTCATTATTATCTAGTCCATCAGTAGTAATATTATTAAAACGAGCGTTTTGGCCGTTAAAAGCTAGCATAGAGCTAACAGTAATACCCTGTTGAGGGGTTCTATCTGTTACTGCACGGGGTGTAGTAAGTGAAAAATCTAAGAAATTACGACGATTAATGGGTAATGAGTCTATATTGCCTCTATCAATGTTGTTGCTGCTTTCAGTTTTCCCTTCATCGATTGTTGCACTTGCTATAACTTCAATAATATCTGAAGTTGTGCCAATTTTCATAGAAAAATTAACTAATGAAGTAGACCCTAAGACTAAATCAAGACGAGTAGTTTGTGTATTAAAACCATCTGCTGAGATAGTTAACTCATAATTACCAGGATTAAGTTGTGTGACTAGGTAAGAGCCATCTTCTTGAGCGCGAATTTCACGAACAAAATTTGTTTGTAAATTTTTAACAGATATTATTGCTCCAGGAATGGTGTTTCCTTGTTCATCTATAACACTGCCAGTTAAACTACTAGTAGTTGCACCAGCAGATTGTGCTTTTACCGCTTGACCAGAGCCAAATGCTAAAAGCAGTGCTAGAGTTAAAGAAGTAAAAAATTTTCTCATTTTAAGTAAACTCCCTCAGGTTAAAGTAATATACGCTTAGAATACTAACTATAAAAATCTTTGCTACATAGAAATATGCAAAACAAAGAAAGTATCATTAAAGGTTTAAGTGAGGATAGAAAAACTTAAGATACTTAATCATTAAAAGTAATTGATTTTTATTGGAGATGTATTTTTAGTTAATAGAATAAAAGACTAACTCTTTTGTTTTCTTAGGGTAAAGCTTTTAGTTGATTCTTACTAGCAAGATTATATACTTTATTTACTTTTATAGTCTATAAGAAGATAGCTTATTTTCAGGATTATTTGATATTTAGGATTAATACGTATTTAATATGGTCATAACATTATGATTAGATCACTTACAAGCAAACTCACCAAAAATATTACTTAATTTTTGAAGGGTTTTAAGCTAAATTAAGCTAAATTAAGCTAAACAAATTATGGGTGTAGGCTGCTATATGAAACCAACTCTTAAATTATTAGAAATATCTTTTTTATTACTAAAAGCAGTGTTACTGTATATTTACTATGAAAAGAGAAATATAGTTAAGGCTCTTATATTAATTATAATCTTAGGGCTTTTTTCAAGACCTTTACTAGCCGAAGAAAAAGTAGAAGAAAAAGTAGAAGAAAAAGCAGTAAAAAACCCTTTTGCTAATTTTGAAACAATAGTACTGCCTAATGGGCTGAAAATCTGGTATAAACACTTGCCTACAGATTCTAATGTTTCGCTTAGCGTTACTGTTCCTTGGGGTTCAGACCAAGACCCAATTGGCAAAGAGCAATTAGCACATTTTACTGAACATATGCTTTTTAGTGATCATCTTGGTCGTACAGAAGAACAAATAAAAAAGGAAGTAGAAGATTTAGGAGGTGTTCGTAATGCCTATACATATACAGACCATACATTTTATTTTGTAAGAATAGATAAACAATATGGACTCTTTGCCTTAGAATGGCTCTATAAGGTTATTTCTCCACATACTATGGATGAGAAAATAGTGGAGCGTCAGCGCGAACCTGTAGCCATAGAGGTTAGAGCAAGAAAAAGGGAATTATTTGATTGGATTGATGCTTATTATCTTAATCCTTATTGGTTGCGTCCTGCTGATTTTTGGACTAGAGAATTTGGTGAAAATGTTTTTCCAACAAGAGATTGGTATCCTTACGAAAGTTTACATAAAATTACCTCTAAAGATCTAAAAGACTTTTATAATACTTATTACACCCCAAAAGGTATGACTTTAACAATAATTGGTAATTTATCAAAAGATGAAATTTTAGAAAAAATTAATAGTACTTTTGCTAGGCTAGAATCACATCCTCCATATGAATCAAAAATTAAGTTGAAGAATCCAAACCGTTTTTGGCAACTTTATAGCTGGAGTTTTAGCGCTAATATCTTTTACTTTAATGGATTTAAGTTTTATGACTTAACAAAAGAAGAGCAGTTTATGGTCATCTTTATTAGCCAATTGTTACAAAACCGCTTAAATGAACAGCTTCGTTATGGAGAGCGTAAAGCTACTTATGGTATGGTAACACCCATTGCTCAACGCGGGAATGCTGCAATACTTCAGATTCTAGGAAATCTTAAGGAAAGTGAATATACTTTTGCTCGTGGAGTTATTGAAAAAGAAATAGAAAGCTTACGTAATAAAACTCTTAAGGAAGAAGTTTTTCAAACTGAAAAAGCTGCAATAATAAACAAATTATGTGTAATGAATAGTTCATCAAAAGATTTAGAACAATGGGTTTCAGGTTCTTTTTACAATCCTGAGCGACATACAGATTTTCCTGATTTAGTAGCTATCTTTAAGAATTATACTAAAGATGAATTAGAAGAATTTGCCCTTAAACATTTAGTTCGTGAAAAACAAATCCTAGAAGTCTATTATGTTAATCCTCTTAGCCAAGGAATATTTGCAGCCTTAGGTGTATTACTCCTGGTGATTACTCTTAGTGTTACACGTCGTTACTTACTTAGTGCATTACCTATTGCACGCCTTCGTTATATTGCGCGTTTTCGCATGTCGTTGCTTACTAGGTTACTGGTAATTATTTTATTTTTAGTTGTTTTAGCTATTGGTGGTCAGTTTTTATATTTTATTTATCAGTGGCTTGTCTTTAATTTTATTCTTAGTATTGAGAGTTTTTGGATTCAATGGGCAATTTTTGCATTAATGGGAGTAGTTTCGCTTGTTCTTTTTATGCTTTTAATAGCTCGCTTGCCAAGTAAATTGCTACTTTTTAATGATGGTTTAGCAATAAAATATTTTTCTTATCGCTCAAAACTAGTTCCATTAAATGAAATCAAAGAAATTTCCTTACAACCATTTTCTAGTGTTTGGCTATCTAGCCGTATTTGGAAGTGTGTTCCACTGACTTTTGCTTTTTTCTCCCCTGGTATTTATATGCGTTTAAGTAATGGGTGGGCTTATTTTTTTGAGCTTAGAAATAAACAGGAATTTCTAGACCTGTTAAAAGAACTTAAACAATCAAAAGATAGCAAAGATTAGGGATTAACTAGTATTTTGAATGTTTTTTTACTAAGGCTAAACCCTGATTAAAGCTTTATTAACATTCATTTAATTTTTTAAAAAGATCATCTAAAGAAGAGAAAATGGTGCGGCTAACTGTTATGGACTGAGAAAAAAAGCTAAAAGTTCCATCAGTTAAAGGGAGTAAAGCTAATATAGCAGATTCTCCTTGGAAATCTTCGTAGCTTGCATGATAAATTATGCCTTGTTGGAAGAATATTTTTCCTTCCTTATTATCCTGTAAGGTTAAGATTCCTGTTTTAGACATATATTCAATTATTCTTAATAATTGAGGTAGAGGTGTTGTAGCTAGATTGCCTGCTAAATCTACTGTTTGACCTAAGCTAGAAGCAAGGGCAGGAGTTATGGAAATTTCTTTTTGAGATTTTTCTAATTGTCTAAGAAGGATTTTTTTTGTCTTCATTGAAAGTTCGGAAATAACAAAAGGTTTTACCCAATAATCTTCTACGCCTTTTTCAAATGCCGCTAATTTTTCATCCTCTTGGCCGCGAGAAGTAAGACATACAAAGGGAATAGAAGCAGTTTTGGGAAACTCTCTAAGTCGATCAAAAAGCTGGCTTCCATCCATTTTAGGCATAAGTAAATCAGAAATTATAAGATCAGGTAGATGTTCTAAAGCTTTTTCTAACCCTTCTTGCCCATCAAAGGCTGCAACTATTTGGCATCCAATCATTTTAAGCATTGCAGTCATTATCTTAATAATTCCTGCATCATCATCTACAATTAAAACTTTAAGTTGAGAAAAGCGCTCTTTTTCTTTATCACTACTTATAGGCACTTTAGCTGATGAATAACCAGGTAAGGCTGTAAGATTTTGTGTTGGCCTAATAGTATTTTCACTTATCCAACTTCCTCTAGCGCCTTGAGCCCAGGATTCATCTTTTTCCCCTATTATTTCCTTAAGTTCTTTACGGTAAATAGCATCTTTTTCGCCATAACTAGAAAGAGATTGAACAAAGCCACGAGCCGCTTCTTTTTGATTTAATTCAAGATAGATTTCTATAACTTGGCGAGCTACTTTGTAAGCTTCATCATATTGGTTAGTTTGGTGATAAATTTTTTCTATCTCTTTAAGTAGTGAAGCCCGTTGTTCATCTTTAGATAAACGCTCAGCTTTTTGATAATAGGCAATTGCTAGTTGTGATTGATTTATTTGAGAGTAAGCTTGTGCAAGATGAACAAATTGCCCTATTGCCTCTTGTGTCATTGCACAAGTCTCATAAAGTGTTCCTAATTGGCGTAGTGCTTCTGTGTCATTAGGCTTAGTTTGTATAATTAGCTGTAGACGCTCTATTTCTTTAGTAAGTTTGGCTTGATCTAAACGGCTACTCATTTGTTGCCAAACTTTATCAAAAAGTGCCATAGTTATAATGCCTTACTTTCCTAGCTAGTTATTTTTTGTTACTTTTTATTTATGGAAGAGTTAGTTTAATGAAGGTAATAGTAAAATATTGATCTGCTCTAGTGCAACTTAAAACTTTATGTAGATATTTGATAGTACTAGACTTTAGGCGCTAGTTAAGAAATTAAAAAGAATTAAGTTTTAACTTAGAAGATTTATAAGTTTTCTAAAAAGAAAAAGATTTTTCTTTTAGTTTTAATAAAAATATACTTTTAGATCTTCTTATGGATATAATAGAGCCACTGATTTAATTGATTTAATTTATCTATTACCTTCTACAAATATTAAAATTAACCCTTCAACATTTTTAGACTTAAAAAATTAAGCTATTAAGCTGTTAAAACTCTAAACTAATTTAGTAGATTTGACTTGTACTAGCTTATATGCGTAGGTTGTATATAGTAGATATATTTGACTAGGTATTCAAAAAGTAGTAAGATAATGATTTACTTTTGAATATGTATTTGTGCTATTACTTAATAAAAATTTGGCTTAAGGTAGAGAAAAACTTCTGTGGCTATAAGTGAATCAGCTTTTATAAAAGTACATGGGTTTAGTGATATAGGTAAAGTGCGTAAGCTTAATGAAGATAAGTTTTCTATTACTAATTTAGATACAAAAAATAGTCTTAACAGTTATGAAGGGGAAGTAAAAAAAGAAGGCTGTTTAATGTTAGTTTGTGATGGTTCTGGAGGTGATGGTAGAGGGGAAATTGCCGCTAAATTAGCAATAGATATTTTTCTAAAAGAAATATTTTCCGAAGATAAAGAAGAAATGCATGTAGGGGAACGTTTAATTGATGCAGCTAATAAGGCTAATGAAATTATTTGGAAATGTTCTAATAGCAACCCTTCAATTGCTGGAATGGCTAGCACTTTAACTGCTGCTTTAGTACTTCCTCCACTAGTTTATATTCTAGAAGTTGGTGATTCTCGTTGTTATTTGGTCAGGGAAGGAACTATTAGACAAGTTACCAAAGATCAATCTATGGTTCAAATTTTATTGGATGGTGGTGTAATTACTCCTGATACAGCAAAAAGTCACCCTTATCGTAATATTGTCTTACAATCACTTGGTGCAAAATTTTCCGTCGCTCCTGTTATAACAAGTTTAGAGCTAGCACAAAAAGATATACTGCTACTCTGTTCTGATGGATTAAGTAAAAATTTACCTGAAGAAACAATGCTAGAGATTCTTACTAGTCAAGAAGATGTTGTAATAGCTTCTCAATCTTTAATTAATGCGGCAAATGAACTAACTGCGGATGATAATGTTACAGCAATAGTAGCAATAGTTGAGGGTGATGCTTTTGCCAAGGCAGAAGCTTCGGCTACTCTACTTCTTTCAGAAACTACAGATGGAATAGACTTTTCAGATGAGCTTGAGGATTTGACTAGCGTTATTTCTCCTATCAACTAACTTTTAAAACTAAAGTTTCCTTTTTAACCTAATCTTAAAATTGCAAAACAATTTTTCCAAGCTTATAATAAAACAATAAAATAGGGGTTTTTAGAATTTTATCCTATAAATATAATAACTCTAAAAATTACAAAAAAATAAAGAGTTGTTTTTTCTACAATCTAAATTTTAATAATCTCAATCAATTACAAAATTTAATAAAGTAAGTGTATTAAGAATTTAACAGTATGAACATTTATGAAAGACTAGATGGTTCCCATTTGCAAGGTATTAGACATGAGCAGTTTCGTCTAATGCGAGATTTAATGTTGCAAACTATTGGGACACAAACAATTACATTATCTGATGAATACCCAGATGTGCCTGTAGGATCAGTTGTTGTTGAAGAACCTAAATTTGCTTCTCCTAATGATTCAGGTTTTGTTTTAATGACAGGAACAGTTTTACATAGATTAAAAATTGGCTGTAATACTATTGGGCGTTTTACTGATAATGATATTGTTATTTATGATGAAGAAAGAATGCTTTCCCGCCGGCACTGTTCTGTAATTATACATACTGATGGTAGAGCGGAAATATTTGATACCTCACTTAATGGAACATTTGTTAATGATTGTCGCATAACAAGGGCTGATATAAATTCTGGTGATAAACTACGCTTAGGCCCAAAATTTTCTATGAAAATTGTTTTATATAATAATGAATAAGTCTTAAATAAGTCTTAAATAAGTCTTAAATAAGTCTTAAATAAGTCTTAAATAAACTTTTATAGATTATTTTTTTCTTTTAATAATAAATTACTTACTTCTTGAAAATTTTTTTCTAGCTTAACTAAAATCTCTTTTGAACCTTTTGTAGAAGCCTCTTTGCCTAACTTTTCTAACTCTTGACAATAAGCTGTCATTTGAGTAGCTCCTAAATTAGCCGTACTAGATTTAAGTGCATGTGCTGAGAGTTCTAGTTCTTTAGCATTTTCTTCAATTATTGCTTGTTTAATTAAAGCTATTTTTTTAGGAGTATCTTCTAAAAACAACTCTATTAACTCAATAACTAAACTTGGCTCTCCTTCATCTTGAAGCGCAGCTAATTGCTTTAACCCTTCTAATGTTTTGTAGTTAAGTATTGGCTCAGATACATTTTCATTTCTACTAGTAGGGCTAGTAAGGGTTTTGGATGGAGCATTAGAATCTTGATTATGGCATTTTTGTAAAGCTAGCTGTAATTCTTTAATACCAACAGGTTTACTAATATAATCATCCATTCCAGCGGCTAAGCATTTTTCCTTATCTCCCTGCATAGAACTAGCTGTCATTGCAATAATTCTAGGAGAAATTTTCCCAATAAAATCTTTTCTTATCTGCTGGGTTGCCTTTAGCCCATCCATATCAGGCATATGTACATCCATCAAAATTACATCATAAGTTTGCCGCTTTAGAGCATCTAAAACCTCAAACCCATTAGCTACAACATCTGCACGATATCCAAGACGCTTAAGCATATTAACAGCTACCTTTTGATTTACTACATTATCTTCTGCTACAAGAATTCTAAGTGGTGTTTTAACACTAGGGGAAATATTTAAGGTAAATGATCCAGTTGAATAAGCTTTTCTTGCTTGTGGATCAAAAAGTCCTACTAAAGAGTCATAAACTTGTGAAATCCTAATAGGCTTATTAATAAAGGCAGAGAATAATTTTGCTTGTCTAGCTACTTCTTTTGTTCCCAAAGGCAGTAATAAAACTAAAGGTAAATCATCTTTATCATAAAATTGGCGAAGTTGATTAGCAAAATATAAGTTATCATTTGGAGATGAATTTAAGTCAACAATAGCTAAGTCAAAAAGCTCACCATTGTTAATCCAAAAAATTGCCTCTTCTACTAAAGAAGAAACTTTAGGCAACATCCCCCAAGATATACTTTGTTCCTTAAATATATGCTGAGTAAGAGAGTTATCGGTTACTATTAGAATGCGCTTATTTTTTAAACAAGGGACTTCTCTATAAAGATGAGGGTGTTTATAAGTATTATTTGCTTGAGCTATAACAGTAAAATGAAATGTAGATCCTTCTCCTAATTGACTTTCTACCCAAATACTTCCATCCATCATTTCAGCTAATTTTTTACTAATAGCTAGACCTAACCCTGTACCACCAAAATGGCGTGTAGTTGAAGCATCAACTTGGTTAAAAGCTTGGAATAATAAATTGATTCGATCACTTGGTATTCCTACACCTGTATCACTAACTGAGCAATGAATTTCATAAGTAGAATCTTGGATTAATTTTGAATTAACAGTAATTAAAACTTCTCCTTTAGAAGTAAATTTAACCGCATTACTTAGTAAATTAACTAGGATTTGTCGAAAACGAGTTACATCACTGGTTAAAGTTGGGGGAGTATTAGGAGAAATAACATAACCAAAATCTAAGCCTTTTTCTGTTGTTTTTGGCGAAAGTAGAGCCATAGACTCTTCAATACAATCTCGTAGGTCAAAAGGGAATTGTTCTAGCTCTAGTTTTCCTGTTTCTATTTTAGAGAAGTCTAAAATATCATTAATGATTGTTAATAGAGTTTCTCCACTACTTCTAATAGTTTCAATAAAGTCTCTTTGCTCTGAACCAAGTTCTGTATCTAAGAGTAATCCTGTTATCCCTATTATGGCATTCATTGGAGTACGAATCTCATGACTCATATTGGCAAGAAAATTAGATTTTACCTTAACGGCTTCTTCAGCTACTTCTTTAGCCTTAATGGTTTCTTCAAGCTGTTTTTTTAATCTTAATATCTCTTCGTTAAAGGAAAAACTATCGCTATTATTTTTCATAATTTTAGAAATCTGGTTTTAGATAATAAAGAGCATTATAAGTTATCATTAGCAAGTTTTAATAGCATTTATTACTTAAATCGTTTATAACAGGGCTAGGTGTAATGCTAAAAATAAGTTTTATAGCATAAATTTTAAGGAAAATAATTTAGGAGGTAAAATGGGACTTCTTTCTGCTGGTGATGTGGCCCCTGATTTTTGCGTAAAATCACATACGGGAGAAGATATTAGACTTTCAGATTTTCGCGGCAAAGCTGTTTTGTTATGGTTTTATCCTAAAGCTGATACTCCAGGTTGTACAAAAGAAGGATGTAGTTTTAGAGACAAAAAAGCTGAGTTTGGGCAAAAGGGTGTTGAGATACTAGGTGTAAGTTTTGATACAGTAGAAGAAAATAAAGCTTTTGCAGAAAAGTTTGACTTTAATTTTCCCTTACTATGTGATACTAAGCGAGAAATAGGAATGGCTTATGGTGCTTGCGATGATCCTCAAACTGCTAATGCTAAACGTATTTCTTACTTAATTGCTCCTGATGGGACTATTAAATTCTCTTTTGGTAAAGTTGATGCTATTAATCATCCTCAAGAAGCTTTAGCAATGCTCTAAATTATTAAGTTATTAAATTATTAAAAAAATAAAAGGTAGCCACAAGCTACCTTTTGTTTTTAGTTACGCCTATTTTCTTAAACTACTTCTAACGCTCAATTCTTACCCCAAATTGAAATACTCTACCATCTAGTGATGCACGTGGTACGCCAAAAGTAGCAGGTAGGGTTGTTCCTGTTACATTGTTGTTAATATTAATAAAGTTAACGCGGTTAGTAAGATTAATTACATCAAGGGTAAACTTAAATTTGAAGCGTTCGCTTAATTTTGGTTCATGAGTAAAACGTAAATCTAGAGTTCCAAAACCAGGCCCTCTAAAAGTATTTCTGCTAAAACCTGCTAGCCGATCAGTTACAAAATTTCTATTATCATCTCGGTTAGTAATAGGGGAAAATGGTTGACCAGAAATTGCTCTACCTATACCACTAATGGTGAAGTTCCAAATTGGGCTTAGGTTAAAATTATAGAGTCCTTGTACTGCTAGAATATGTGTTGCATCAAAACTAGCTAAACCCCGATCATCACGTAAATTAAACTCATTATTTGGCAATTGAAACGGTGTATCAGCCTCATTAATGGTTTTAGAAAGCGTATAAGCCCCTTGAATATAAAAGTTCTTAGCATAACGCTTTTCAACAGATACAAGCATTGCATTGTAATAAGAATTAGCAGTGCTTTCATACTGTAGAATACGGCCAAATCTAGGATCTGGGCGAGTTTGGGTCTTAAGATTAAATGCATTTAAGTCACGAGAACGAAATAGGCTTATGCCTCTAGAGAAAACATAATCTATTTTTATTCCAAGATCATTTGTTAATTGATGTTGAATACCAAAACTCGCAGTTGCAACATAAGGTAATCTCCTATTGGGTTGGGCAAGTTCTGGATTAGGGTTAAAAGGAAAACTAGCTCTATCTAGTTTAGGCACATTAGGGAAATTTCTAAGTATTGGGTTAACTGGCAGTTGTCCAACTAAAGGCCCATTATCACGAGCTACAAAATTTACTGCCCCAATAGGGCTAAATAAAGTAGTACGCTCAATAAATTGAAATAATGCTTGGCTATAGTAAAGTCCCCCAGCAGCACGTATAACAGTTTTGTTTTCTTTTCCAGGAGAATAAACTATCCCAATTCTAGGTGCAAAATTATAAGGATCTGGAGTAAGTGATTCACGCTCATAACGAATTCCTAGGTTAAGTGTTAAGTTTTCTTTAGGCTGCCATTTATCTGCAATAAATACAGAGAAATAATCATTATGTTCTAAATATCTAATAGGCCCTACCCTAGCTCTATATTCTACAGGATAAGTACTAGCATTGCGTGGATCAAAAGCCGCATTTGTGTTAAAGAGAAATTGCCCTAAACGGTCTTGGAAACGGCGATCAAGCCTGCTACGAAAATAAGAAACACCAAATTTAGTATCATGCTGACCAAAGCTATATTGGAAATTATCCTCAAATTGTAAGTCTTGAGTATTCCAATTAACAGGGATTTCAAAATTTGTTCCAGCAATAAAATTAGGGCTACCAGCGCGGAAATTAGGGCGCAATTCTTCAGGTTTTAATGGGCTTGCAATTTGTGGCTTAAAACCAATATCTTCACGAGTTAATGAAAAACGTAACTCATTAACTTTATTTGTTCCAAGAGTTGAGGTAAGAGCTACTACAATTTGTTGATCACGGTCATTTTCTGTAGTTGTGTTTTCTGGCAGTACTGTAGCACTTAAGCCTTGGAAAAAGCCTGGTGAAAGCTCTGTTGCATAACGAGCTTTAAGTGAGTTATTTTCGTTGATTTTATGATCTACACGTACAAAATAATCTTCTACACGAAAAATATTAGTCCCACTAACTGTTAAATCTGGTCGTCCTGGGACTAAGACAGATTGCCCAAGTTTTAACACTACATATTCAAAATTCCCAAAAAAGAATGTACGATCTTTCTTTATTGGCCCGCTTGTACTTAGACCTACTTGTGTTTGATTAAAAAGAGGTTTAGGCAATTTAGCTCTTTTAGTAAATTCATTTTTAGTCTGTAACCGCTGATTACGTAAAAATCCATAAGCTGCAAAATGAAAATCATTTGTTCCAGATTTAGTTACAGCATTAAAAACAGCACTAGCATTTCTACCATATTCTGCCGAAGCCAGGTTAGGGATTACTTGAAACTCTCTAATTGATTCTGTAGGGATATTACATTGTGCTGATGCAAATTGTCCTACGAAAATATCATTATTTGGTGCACCATCAACTGTAAAATTAGTAAAGCGGTTATCTATTCCATTTGCAGAAATAGCACCAATAGAAAAAGAGCCACCAGCACGGGAAAAACTAGGAGTAATTCCTGGAACTAATGCAGCAAAATCTATAAATCCACCAAATGGAACAGGGAGTTCCTCTATTTGGATTTGGTCTACATAATAGGCTACTTGGCTTTGGCGTAGATCTATTAATGGTGGTTTAGCTTCTACAGTAACCATTTCTTGTAAACCACCCACTTTTAACTCAACATTTACGACTACTGATTGACCTACAGGAACACGAATGTCCTTATAAGTTGCAGTAGCAAACCCTTGATTTTCAATTTGTATATTGTAACTACCTGGCTCAATGGTTGAAAATGAATAATTTCCTTTATCATCACTAGCCATTTCTTTTTTTATTCCAGTAGAGGGGTTAATTAGTGTAATAGTAGCACCTGAGAGGATCGCACCTTCAGAATCTCTAATAGTTCCTACCAAATCGGCTTTGCCACTAGTATGTTGGGCGTAATTAGTTGCAGCAAGAAATAAGCTTAAAAATGCTGCCCCTAAAGTCTTCCGTAGAAGTTTGTTATACATAAAAAATACTCCTTTTAGGCAAGCTAAGTGTTTAGTTTTATTTATTAATTATTTTTGGTTATTTTAATTGGATTAAAGTGCGTAAGAAGTAAACAAAGAATTATCATAAATTTAACTAGATGTCAAAGCATAATTATAAGTATTTACACAAAATAAATTAAACTACCTAGTTATTTGATTTCTTTTAAAGAATTTACAGGTTTTTTAAGAAGATCTTTTTAAGAAGATTTTAGAGACTATTTAGGGTAAATAAATTGTTATAAAAACAAATTAGAAATATCTTTTAGACCGCTTTAGATTTTCTAGAGTTTTACTCTTAAGTTCTAAAATTGTAAAATAGCGTAAATACGTACAATAATAAAACTAGAGATTTAATATTAGTTTAGAGACTAAGAACTAATTTTTCTGCAACCTGATTTCACAAATGAGGGATTTTTTGGCTATAATCGTTTGTTTCACATACTATCATTTATTAAAACTATAGGTAATTATAGATAAGTTAAGGGGATTTTGTGGTTGCTGCCGCTTTTTATGATTTAGAAGGAACTTTGATTAGTACTAATTTAGTTCATGCCTTGTACTTTTTTTCAAAAAATCAACAAGGTCTTTGGCAAAGTGTTGTTAAAACAGCTAATACTATTTTTAATGTTCCTGCGTTTTTTGTTGCTGATCAATATAATCGTAGGGTTTTTAATGATATGCTCTTTAAGCACTATAAGGGCGAATCTGAAGACAGACTACGTTATTTATCAGAAGAAATTTTTGAGGATGTTCTAAAACCAAATATTTTTCCCGGTGCTCCAGAATTACTAGCTAAATCTCGTAGTCTAGGCTTGCGTCAAGTTATTGTTACAGGTGCAGTAGATATAATGGTTAGAAAACTGATGGATTACTTAAAAGTAGATGATTATGTTGCTAATCGCTTAGAATTTGTTAATGGTCGTGCTACAGGAAGATTGCTTCCTCCTATACTTGCTAGTGCTACAAAAGCTTCTTGGATTAGAACTTATGCTGAACGCGAAGCAATAAACCTAAATGATAGTTATGCTTATACTGATAGTATGAGCGATTTACCTATGCTTTCTGTAGTTGGTCATCCAGCAGTGGTTAATCCAGATAGGCGATTACGTGTTACTGCTCTACACCATGATTGGCCTATCTTAGACTTAAAGTAATTACACCAAAGTTAAAAATTAAAGGTTATAATTTTATTATGAGTCCTACACTACGCCGTAAACTAGATGAATCTATAGTCTATATTGATAGCGATTCTGCACCTCGTATTGTTCCTTATGGAGAGGATTTCTTACTAGAAGATCTCCCAGTAGGCACTAGGGTAATTTATCCTAAGCCCCCAATTAAGGGTGTTCCTAATCGAGAGGCTGCAATTCGTTATGCTCTTAATCATCCTCATGACTGTCCACCTCTTTATGCTCAACTAAAACCAGGCATGAAAATAACTATTGCAGTAGATGATATTAGTTTGCCACTCCCTCCAATGGTTACACCTGATATTCGCCAAACTATTCTAGAAATTCTACTAGAAATGCTTGCTGCTAATCATATTGATGATATTCATATTATTGTTGCTAATTCACTTCACCGTCGTATGACTGAAAGTGAAATGAAACGAATGGTAGGCTCAAAAATCCATAAGGAATTTTACCCGGATCGCTATTATAACCATGATGCAGAATGGGCTGAAGGAATGGTTAGTCTTGGTAAAACCGATCATAACGAAGTCCTTAATATTAATCGTAGAGCAGCCGAAAGCGACTTAGTTATCTATGTAAATATAAATCTAGTTCCTATGGACGGCGGACATAAATCTGTAGCTGTAGGTCTTTGTGATTATGAAAGCTTACGCGCTCACCATGAACCTCAAACTATTCGAGATAGCCATAGTTATATGGATCCTCCTGCCTCAGCGCTTAATACTAAGTGTGTTAGATTAGGAAAACTAGTTGATAAGCATATGAATGTTTTCCATATTGAGACCGCTCTTAATAATAAAATGTATGAAGGGCAAATGGATTTTTTAGCTAAAAAAGAGGACGATTTTACAGCTACAGATAGACTAAAATTTGAGGGCATTAGATGGTCACTAAAAAAATTACCTTGGAGAGCTAAAAATAAAATTTTTCACTCTATCCCTTCTCATTATGAGCTAATAGCCTGTCATGCAGGTAGAACCGAGCCTGTACACGCAAGAATTCTAGAAAAATGCTATGAGCAATATGCAGTAGAGGTAAAAGGTCAAGCTGATATTTTAATTTGTGGTATTCCTCATATTTCTCCTTACAATGTTAATGCAGTTCTTAACCCATTACTTGTTCAGGTAATGGCCTTAGGCTATTTCTTTAATATGTATCGAGGTAAGCCCCTCATTAAAAAAGGTGGCACAATGATTATTACCCATCCTTGTTATGATGATTTTGATCATAATTTTCATCCTAGCTATATAGAGTTTTTCCATCGCTTACTTCCAGAAACTCGTGATGCATTTAAACTACGCCATAAGTATGAGTTAGAGTTTGCTCATAATCCTAGCTATATTGAAATGTACCGTAGGGGAAATGCTTATCATGGAGTCCATCCATTCTTTATGTGGTATTGGGGCGAAAATGGTCGTCAGCATGTTGGTAAAGTAATTGTTGCAGGCGCAGAAAACGCACATATTCCAGCTATTTTAGGTTGGGAACGTGCTGACTCTCTTAGTGAAGCAATTGCAATGGCTCGTGGTGAGCATGGCCGAGGCGCTGAAATTACTATGTTCCATCAGCCCTCAATTATTATGGCTGATGTTGATGCACCACAAAGCAAACATCAATTACAAAAAGCACATAGCGAAGTAATTAGTGTTTCTTCTAGATAAAGGAAAGTTCTATGTCAACTAGTAAATATCTTTTTGATGACGAAATTTTTTATCCTTCGGGAGATGGTAAACCTATGGCTGATAACACGTTACAATATGAGTGGATTGTAACTATCAAAGAAGGGTTAGATTTAGAACGTCCTAATGATTTTGTAGCAGCAGACCTTTTTTGGTATCCAGTTGAAGGTAAACCTAAAATTGTCCAAGCTCCTGATGTAATGGTGGCCTTTAACCGCCCAAAAGGCCATAGACTTTCTTATAAACAATGGAAAGAAGGAAATGTTGCTCCACAAATAGTTTTTGAGATTCTTTCTAATTCTAATACTCCCAATGAGATGCTAAAAAAATTAGACTACTATAGCCTTTATGGAGTAAAGGAGTATTATGTTTTTGATCCAGATAAGGAGGAACTCCTTGTTTATACTAGAGATTCTGAGAGCTTAAAACAAATGGAGTTTGTTGGAGGCTGGGTTAGTCCTTTGCTTGGTATTCGTTTTCAATTTATTGATAGAAAACTTAAAATTTTTCATACTGATGGCGAGCCTTTCTTATCTTTTCCAGAACTTCAAGCCTTATTTGCACAAGAGCGCCAAGAAAAAGCTTTGGCTATAGCTAAAGCTGAGGAAGCTACAGCTAAAGCTGAGGAAGCCAGAATTAAAGCTGAAGAAGCTACAACTAAAGCTAAAGAAGCTGTAGCTATAGCCGAACAAGAACGTCTTGAAAAAGAAAAACTTAGGGAAAAGCTTAAATCATTAGGTATAGATCCAGACTCTATTTAATAGATTTTATTGTACTTAGACTAGAGATTTAAAAAAGAATTATTTTCAATGGATACACAACTTTCACCTACAGAAATTTTTAATAACCGTAAGGTTTTTTTATTGGGTAGCACTGGCTTTTTAGGCAAAGTTTGCCTTTGTATGCTACTTTACCGTTTTCCAAACATTGCACGTATTTATGTTATGGTACGTGCAGGCTCAGATGCTGATAGTGCAGCAAGATTTTGGGATATTGTTAATTCTTCTCCTGTTTTTGACCTTTTACGCGAACGCTATGGTAATGCAATGGAAGGTTTTTTACGTGAAAAAGTAATAATTGTTGGCGGAGATATTGGTGAACCTAATTTAGGCTACTCAGAAGATTTTGCTCAAATGCTTGCTACTGATGTTGATGTTATTATCAATAGTTCAGGTAATGTTACTTTTAATCCTGCTTTAGATGCAGCACTTCGTACCAATGTAATAGGCACTCAAAACGTTGTAGCTTTTGCTAAACGAATGAAACGACCCGCCCTAGTGCATGTTTCTACATGCTTTGTTGCTGGTAATCGCTCAGGTTCGGTTTGGGAAGATGATAAAGTAATAGGCTATTTTCCTAGGCATCAAGAAATACAAGCTGATTTTTCTTTTGATAAAGAATTACGAGACTGTGATGCTATAAAAAAACGTGTTCAAGAAGAGTCTACAGATGTTGTAATTAACGCCCGTTTTCGCGAAGATGCCCGTCAACGCTTGATAGATGAAGGCCGCGACCCTGATGATGAGCGCTCACTTCAAACGGCTATTTTACGCGAGCGTAAAGTTTGGATACGCGAGCGGCTTACAGATCTAGGTGCTGAAAGAGCTAAATGGTGGGGTTGGCCTAATATTTATACTTACACTAAAAGCTTAGGTGAACAAGTAGTTGCTGTAGAAAAAGATATTGCTTGGGCAATAGTACGTCCTTCTATTGTAGAGAGCGCAGAAGCCTTTCCATTTCCAGGTTGGAACGAAGGTTTTACTACTACTGCCCCTCTAATTTTCTTAGCGCTTAAAGGACAAACTAAATTTCCAGCAGAAAACAAACTTATTCTAGATATTATTCCAGTAGATCATATTGCTTCAGCTGTTCTAGGCACTGCTGTCCAAGTCTGTGTAGAAAAATCCCAACAAGTTTTTCAACTTGCTAGCGGTGATAGTAATCCTAATCGAATGGAGAGAATTGTTACTCTTCTAGGGCTTTATAAACGTAAATATTTCCAAGATAAAGAAACTGGAAATAAATGGTTTAATGAAATAATAGCTAGACTTGAAGCACGAACCGTTACAACAGAGCATTTTAACCGTACTTCGCTGCCAATGTATAACAAAGCGGCTAAAAAGGTTTCTTCTTGGTTAGATAATATTCGTCCTCGTTGGGGTGGAGGAAAAGTTACTCAATTTATTGATCAAGTAAAAGAGAGCGTTGATAAAGTAGAGAAATTTACCAGCGAAACTAAAGAAGCCTTTGACCTTTTCCGCCCTTTTACTAATGAAAATCAATATGTTTTTAGATGCGATAATACCCGTAAGCTAATGGGAAGAATTT
The DNA here is from genome assembly GCA_016213785.1 of Acidobacteriota bacterium. Classification (GTDB taxonomy): domain Bacteria; phylum Acidobacteriota; class Blastocatellia; order Chloracidobacteriales; family JADJPF01; genus JADJPF01. Next base: position 22,903 of record JACQZQ010000108.1, on the reverse strand, counting down.
CCCCTGATGAGCAACATCTTCTCTCTTGGACACCTGCTCAAATAGATTGGTATAGATACTGGATGGAAATTCATATTCCAGGGCTTGAAAAATGGGTATTCCCAACTTTTGAAGAGGATTTAGAGGAAAAACCAAAGAGAGTTTATACCTATAGAGATTTAATAGAATTATTTGAAACTACTACTAAACGTCATGCACGTCGGGTTGCTATGCGAATTGAGCGTGATGGTGTAGAAGAACGTTATACCTATGCTGAAGTACGTGAATTAGCTACTAGAGCAGGAGCTTTTTTAGTTAGCCAAAATGTTTTACCAGGCGAAAGGATTATGCTACTTGCAGAAAACTGCCCAGAATGGGGTATGTGCTATTTTGGTGCGCTAAAAGCTGGCGTAGTTTGTATCCCTGTTGACTCTAAATCTACTGTAGATGAAGTAGTTAATATTTCTCGTTCTGGAACTCCTATAGGTATTATTACAAGCGATGATCTGTTGCTAAATAAATTTTTAGAGTTACAAGATAGATTAGTTGTTGCAGGATTGTCTACTCGCATATGGACATTTAATCAAATCTTTAAGCTAACTGATGAAGAAAGCGAAGAAAAGAATATTGCTAAATTGCCTAGCCGAATTTCAACTAATGCTATGGCATCACTTATTTTTACTTCAGGTACTACAGGACTACCTAAAGGCGTAATGCTTTCACATAAAAACTTTACTAGCTTAGTGTCAAAACTCTCTAGCGTATTTGACTTAAATGAACACGATGGAATGTTAAGTGTTTTACCGCTTCATCATACCTTTGAGTTTTCTGCTGGTTTTTTAGTCCCTCTAAGTGTTGGCGCACAAATTACTTATTTACCTGAGCTAACAGGCGATGCTCTCTCAGATACCCTTAAAAAACAACATGTTAGCGCAATTGTTGGAGTTCCAGCACTTTGGGAACTACTTCACCGCCGAATTATGAACAAGTTTTCAGATAAATCTATTTGGCTAGAGCGCACTGTTAAAGCAATGATGGAGCTAAACAGTAAATTACGAGATAAAACCCCAATTAATTTAGGGCCAATAGTCTTTTATCCTGTGCATAAAGGCTTAGGTGGAAATATCCGCTACCTAATTAGCGGAGGTTCAGCACTCTCTGAAAACGTTCTAAAAGGCTTTCATGGTTTAGGTTTTACCCTTTTAGAAGGTTATGGACTAACCGAAGCTTCTCCTGTAATAACCGTAACTCGTCGTAGCAATAAAATGCTACCAGGTAGCGTAGGCAAAGCCTTGCCAGGGGTTGATCTAATGATTATTAACCCTGATGATCGCGGCGTAGGCGAAGTTGTGGCTAGAGGGCCAAATGTAATGTTAGGCTACTATAATAATGAAGCTGCAACAAAATCAGTACTTGTTGATAAGTGGCTCCATACAGGCGACTTAGGCCATATTAACGAAGATGGTAATCTTTATTTAATGGGACGCTCTAAAGATATAATTGTAGATAATAATGGTAAGAATATTTACCCCGATGAAATAGAAGAACTTTATGGTAACTATGAATTTATCAAAGAATTAAGTGTAGTCGGTTTACCTGATGGATCTGCTGAAAGAGTAGCTTGTTTAGCTGTTCCTGATTATGAAAGGGATAAAAATTTATCTAGAGATGATGTTCGTGCTCGTATTGAAGAACATTTCCGCCAAATTTCAAACCCGCTACCTTTCCATAAACGAGTTAAGACTTTGCAATTTACTGATATTGAATTGCCTAGAACCGCTACCCGTAAAGTTAAACGCCGTGAAGTAATAGACATACTTATTAGACTACAAAAAGCTGTAAAAGCTGCATCATCAGCACGCGAAATAGGTGCAGATGATGAACTTGGATGGCTCTTTGATGTCGTAGCCTCTGTATCAAATAAACATCGTGGTTTAATTAATATTCATACTAAATTAGCTGAGCTAGGCTTTGATAGTCTTATGTATACAGAGCTAGGCGTAGCTATAGAGGCTGCTGGAGGCACTTTCCCTTCAGCTGATGCCCTAGCAGGTATTACTGATATGCGTGAACTTGCTGCTATGGTTAAACGCAATCAATTAGCTCACCGTAGTGAAGCAAAGAAAGATAAAGATGATGAAAAAGAGGATGAGATTTATATTCCACCTGCTGTTGCTGAAATAGGAGGTAAGTTAATAGACCTAGGGCAAGTCCTACTTTATGAGAAAATCTTTGATTCAAAATTTAAAGGGCGAAGCCATATTCCTCTACATACTAACTTTATAGTTGCTCCTAATCATTGTTCACACTTAGATATGGGCTTAACTAAAGTTGCTTTAGGCGAGGCAGGCAAAGAACTTGTAGCTTTAGGTGCAGCAGATTACTTCTTTGATAATAAATATAAACGTGCTTATTTTGAAAACTTTACTAATGTGGTTCCATTAGATCGTAGCGGATCACTACGTAAGTCTCTACGCTGGGCAGGGCATTTTCTAATGCAAGGCTATAACATGCTGATTTTCCCAGAAGGCACTCGCTCAATATCTGGCGAAATGCAGGATTTTAAACCTACCTTAGGCTACCTTGCTATTAATCATAAAATAGGTATTCTACCTATGTATTTAGGAGGGACTTATGAGTCTTTACCTAAAGGAACGGTGATTCCTAAAAAACGTAATTTAGAAGCAATTATTGGCCCATTTGTTTCTTATGAAGACTTGGAAAAATTAATTGTAGGGTTTCCTAAATCAGAAGCATATCGCTTAATTGCTTTTACTATTAAACGTATGGTAGAAAAAATGCGTGATGGTCAAAATTGTTACTTAAATATCGAAAAAGCACGAGAAGAATGGAAACACGAATCTGATAAAACCGAGTTTGTAGAACAAACTATGTAATAAGTATTATAGTATTTATAGCAGCTATAATATTTATAGCAGCTATAATATTTATAGTAATTTATAGTAATTTATAGGGTAAAAAGTAAATAATGGATTAGCTACTTATTTTCCAAATCCAAGCTTAGCCCAAAACCCTTCTAATTTACCTGTTTTTTCTTGATTAAGTACTTTTTCTATATCTTCTAACCCTTGTTTGCAGTGGTTTGTTTAGGGTTTATAGCTAATGCTTTTTCAAAGTATTCTCTTGCTTTTATATAATTTCTATCTTTTTGATAAATTAAACCTAGTTCTGTAGGATAGCTTGCATCTGCAATATTACGTGCCATAGCTTCCTTATAAGTAGATTCAACGAGTTCTAAACTATAGTTAGGCATATTACTATAAATTCTACCTAATTCTAGCCAATATTCAGAGTTATCAGGTGCCATTTTTATAGCTTTTCGTAGGGTTATAATCGCTTTTTCAGGTTCTCCTCTAACACAAAATTCCATACTTTGTAAATAATAGGTTGATGCTAAGGGCGAATTACTTTTATCTTTTTCTTGGTTTTTTGGTAAATGATATTTTATAGAATCATTTTGATTAAACTTATTAGGTTCAATACTTTCAAGCTTATCACCATTACAGTTATCATCCTGGTTTATTATGATTTTAGTTTCTTGATCTACTATTAGGTTTTCAGCAGAGTTAGAAATTGCTTGCTCAGATAAGTTATCTATAATAAGAAACTTATGCTCTTGCTTCAAAGTGTTTTTGTTTGCTATCTCATTATTATTTGCATTGGTTTTACAAAGAAGAGTCATTCCTATTTGACTATTATATTTTTGTTTACTAACAGGATTGCTTAAAATTATAAACGCTTTATTTAACTGCATCATTATTTCTTCGAGTTGTAGCTCTAGGTTTATTCCATAGGTTAATAGCTTAGAATGATTTTCTAGAGTAAATCGTTTAGATAAAGAATTAAAGGCAGAATTAATAGCTGTTTGAGAGGAATCTCGTTCTACGCCTAGTATTTGATAAAGGGTGGCACCAGTTTTAATGGCATTATATTTACTCTCAATTTCATAACATAATTGCATAATTTCTCTTTGTGGATTCTCAGGTTTATTATTCTGAACTGGGCGATTTTGAGTAGTTTTATCATCAACTCTTGTATTTATATTATGGAAAGTTTTTTTAACGTTTGTAGTAGAAACATTAGAATTATTTTCAGCACTAGTAAACTTATTTAATGCTTGAGCAAGTTTTTGAAATATATACTCTAATTCACGACTAAAATCTAATCTGTAGAAATCTAATTTAGTTTGTTGTGAAGGGTGAAACTTACAAGCTAGCCGTTGATAGGATTCTTTTACTTGATCAATGCCAGCATTGTTAGAGACTTCTAAAAGCTCATAAATTGAAGCCCCAGAGTCAATAGCTTTTGTCTTTAAGTCAATTGCCTTACAAAATTCTATAACATAGCCAGTATCAAAAATCCTATTATCATTTACTGTATTATTTATTGATAAGACAGGTTTTTCACTGCAAACTGAATTTTTCACTATAGCAGTTTTAAGTAGACCACAAACAGTTCTTAGCACAACAAAATCATTAATAGAACCCATATTAATCAATTCTTGTGTTGTGTAAGGCATACTATCTAAACAAGATATAATAAAATTTTCTTCAGGCTGTAGATTTAATAATTGACGTATCTCACTAGGTGTTTTATTAAGATATAAATCTGCGTCTAAATTACCTATCATTTGTTTAATTAAATCAGGGTTTTCAATGTAAGAAACTCCTTTATATAAAAGTTGTATTGTTGACATTGAGAAATCTAGTTCATAGCTTGGCTGTTGGTGATTTTGAAAAGTGATTTCAGGAGATTGCCAAGCTAAAGTTGAGTAAATAATATTTGATATTAAAGTAGTAGTTAAATCTTTTAGTTTATTTTCTTTAATATACCCTAAATTAACTAAAGCCTGACCTATATGCATTTGATGTTCTTGTACAAATCTACTAGCTGTTTTGACTTGCTGATAACTTATTTGTCCAGAACTAATAAGAAACTCACTAAACTGTTCTCTAGGAAGATTACTAGTTGCAAAGATAATATTTCCAGAATTAAAACTAATGCTTTTAATAATATTGTTGCTTTTAAGAGTTAGTGTTCCTGTAGTTTTTGTTCTGTAGTAATCGCTTAAGATTTCAAGTACAGAACTTATTTTATTTTGAGAATATTTTTGTGAAAAGGATGGAGATTTACGGAATTTAGATTCTGCTTTTAGGATGTTTTGGTTTGTATTCATAGTAATGGCTCCTTTTACTAAATACTTCACTTAACTTTTCCTAAACTCTTTTCTAAATTTTTTCAAAATTTTGTTTTTATGAGTTAGTTATTGTTTTATGAATTATTTGGGGGCAAAGCATTTTATCTAATCAAAAACTATGGTTTTTCAACAAGCAATTGTTAGGCCATAGCTAATAGAAAAAATATTAATACTAACTAATTAATATTCAGTAAGTTAATGTTAAAGAAAAATTTTAGAGAAAAATTTTTTGATCAAGTTGTAGCATTTTGGGTGGGGCAAAAATCCCCAGTAAGGAAAAGTGTTTTGCAAAAAAATAGCCCCTAAAATAGGGGCAAATAACTAATAATAAATATTAGTTTGACTATGTAGAAACTTTAAGAAATAGATCTAGTGTAAGTAAAGTTATTTATTAAAATTTTACTGAGCACCGGCTCTTATGAGAATTGTAAAGACTTCTGTGTTTAAGCTACGCATAGCTTCTTTTAAGGGAGTAGAGCCTTGAAAATCTCTAGCATTAATATCAGCATTACCACCTATTAAAGCAAGCACATTATCTTTTTTACCTGCTCTAGCCGCATACATTAAAGCTGTTTGTCCTGTTGATGGCATAGTGGCATTTACGTTAACCCCTGCAATAATTAAGGTTTTAACTGTAGAAACATGCCCTTCCATAGCTGCAATCATTAAAGGAGTCCAACCCCAGGCTAAACTAATACTAGGATCAGCCCCTAGCTCTAAGAGCTTTTGCATAGTAACAGTTTCACTATTTTTTGTTGCAAAAGTTAAAGCAGTCCACCCATAATGGCTTTTAGCATTAACATCAGCACCAGCGCTAAGCAAAATATCTATAACCTCATTTCGCCCCCAACCAGCAGCAAACATTAATGCAGTCCATCCAGTTTTATTTTGTGCATTAACATCAGCATCTTGAGCAATAAGTGAATTTACAGACTCTATATCTCCTTGAGCCGCTAAATACATTAAAGCCGTCCATCCTTGATCATCTCTAGAATCAGGATGAATACCAGAATCAATTAAATTTTTCACTTTTAGATAATCTTTTTCTTTAGCTGCAATTACTAGAGCTTTATCATATGTTTTTGACGCTTTATTGCTGCTAGTAACTCTATTTGAGTTTCCTAGATCTGATGCAGAAGCTATGGTAGAAAAACTAATAATAGAAATAAAACAAAAAGTAAGAATTAGAACAAGTTTTTTGCTAGGAGTTAGCATTTAACATACCTCCATAATACAATTAATTTAGCTAGTTAGCTTAGAATATCGGTTTGGAGTTTTGATTTTAGCTTTAGCGCTCTCTTTATAGCAATCTTATTTTGGTAAATAAATATGGCTTTTGTTATTATTTTGATTCTTTTTAACCATTGTTAAAATAGGGGGAAAAGATTTTGGCACATGAAATAGAACGAAAGTTTTTAATAAAAAATGAAGAATGGCGCAAACTTACTAAAGGTATTTTATATAGACAAGGCTATTTATCCACTATCCCTGAGCGAACTGTAAGAGTTCGTGTAGTTGGCGAAAATGCCTATCTTACAGTAAAAGGGCTAACAAAAGGGCTAACTAGAGTAGAATTTGAGTATGAAATCCCACTCTTAGACGCTAACCAAATGTTAGATCAACTCTGTGAACGTCCAATAATTGAAAAACTAAGACATAAACTAGATTTTGCAGGCTTTACTTGGGAAATAGATGAATACTTAGGCGAAAATCAAGGTTTAATCATTGCAGAAGTTGAGCTTGATGATGAGAAAGACTATCTAGAACTTCCTAGCTGGGTAGGGGAAGAAGTTTCTGATGATCCTAAATACTTTAATGCTAGCTTAGTTACTAATCCATTTCATAAATGGTAGGGAAATTACTAGAGAAAATAAAAAATTTATGACCGCCATCCTACACGCCGAAGCCATTCTTGATACTCCTTTTCAAATTGTTCTTTATTTGATGGAATAGGAATAATCGGTTCTCGTGCTAATCGATCAGCTAAAGGCTCTAGCCCAACGCTCTTACGGCGTTCTTCAACAAGTTCTGGTTCTTGAGTCCAATATGGTCTAGTTTTTCCATCTTGGTCAGGTTCTAACTGAGTTCCATAGATTTGCGGTTTACCTTCAAACATACGTATTCGATCTTCAAGCATTGCTGCCTGCCAGGCAGGTGCATAACCAAGAACTACATTTTTCTTAAGTGCTTCTAAGCATTTACGTTGAAGCCCAGGATTGCCAATGGCGTGTTGGGCAATACACCAAGCTGCTTCTGCGCCATCTTGCCCAACATAGATTGTTGACGGCCATCCAATTTCATCAATAATTTCAGCCAAACGAGCAGCATTACGTATATGTATTTCTTCCATTTTAGGATGATATCCCTCATAAAGTGAGCCATTCGATGCTAGCTCTTCTCGTAGTCGATTATCTTCTTCAATCAAAGACAAAAGCTCTTGTCTTAAATCTTCCCTTTGACTAGGAGATATACTTGTCATTATTCTGTAGCCTCCAATACATACACCTAATGCTAAACTCTTGGCTAGAAACGATTAAACATGCCCTAAGACTGCATGTGGTTGATAGAGTTCTTCTAGTGATTTTTGTTCTTCTTCTGAAACTTTTATATCTACAGATTTAATAGCATCTTCTAGTTGTGCAGGTTTACTTGTTCCAATAATGGGAGAAGTTACAGCAGGTTTACTTAATAGCCAAGCTAGTGCTAATTGTACAGATGTAACACCTTTATTTGCTGCTATTTGTGCTAGGCGTTCTGCAATATCAAAATCTACTGGTAGATTATAAAGTTTTGTAGAAAAATCATCTTTTTCCCCACGTAGGGTTTTAGTTTGCCCATCTTTGGTGCGATTACCAGATAAAACACCACGAGCTAGCGGACTCCAAGGAATAACACCTATTCCTTCTTCACGGCAAAGTGGCAGCATTTCTCTCTCTTCTTCACGATACACAAGATTATAGTGATTTTGCATACTGACAAAATTAGCCCAACTATGATTTTTAGCTGTATAAACAGCTTTAGCCATTTGCCAAGCAAACATACTAGAAGCCCCAATATAACGAACTTTGCCCATTCTTACTAAATCATTTAATGCTTCCATAGTTTCTTCTATAGGAGTGTTATAATCCCAACGGTGGATTTGATAAAGGTCTACATAATCGGTTCCTAAACGCTTTAATGAAGCATCTAACGCTTCAAAAATATGCTTGCGAGATAATCCACCTTGATTAGGTAACTCATTCATTGGAAAGTATACTTTAGTTGCAAGGACTATTTCCGATCTACGAGCAAAATCTTTTAATGCCCGTCCTGTGATTTCTTCGCTAACGCCTACAGAATACATATTAGCAGTATCAAAAAAATTTATTCCTAGTTCTAAAGCTTTTTTTATAACAGGTCTAGAGTCTTCTTCTTCTATAACCCATTCACGCCATTTCTTGCTACCAAAAGACATACAGCCCAAACAAATACGAGAAACTTGTAAGCCAGAACGACCTAAATTCATGTATTTCATAAAGTGCTCCTAAAATTTAATATCTTTTATAAAAATAAATACCTAAGCTTTTACTAAAGCCGTCGTGCAATCAAACGATGTGTAGAACTAAAACCATTATCAACATCTTGTTCTATTAGTATTTCAAAATCTGATGTTAGTAAATTTGCAGGTTCGCCCTTCTCTAAACACCATTCAGGGTGAAAATGAGGATGATAACATAAATGGTTTTTATTAAAAGTTTCCCAAGCAATAATACCGCCTTTAATTACAGCTTGACAGGCATTTAGAAAACACTTTCTATCCCAATATTTTATCCCTAAAACCAATGAAAAAGTTTCTTTAGGCGCTTGCCAATTATTTAAGTCTTCTATTAGTAAACTAACCCTTGGCTCTAATTGCTTTTCCTTAAGCTGGTTAGCTAGTAAGTCTAATGCCACATCAGAAATATCAACTGCTAAAACCCTGTAGCCTAAACTTGCTAGCTCTAGAACATTGCCAGATAACCCGCAGGCTAGCTCTAAAACAGGGGCAGAAGGGAGTGAGAGGTTTTTTATAGATTCTAAAATAGGGTGGGGTATAAATTCTTTCCTAAAAACTCTAGAATATTTTTCATTCCATTTAATTTTATCAGGATGATTTGCTAATGCTTTTTCCATTGTTTAACTCTTTAGGTGTTTAGTATATAAATAATAAAGGCTTGTAGTTAATTATTACAAGCCTTTATTATTTATATGAAATATTGCTAGACAAATTTGTTTATTTAGGAAAATTTATAGTTTAGGTGTACTACTTAGGTGATTAAAGATTTTAGGTAAACTATGTAAAACAGTTTCTCCAACGATTTGTAGGCTTTTTGGGCTTATTTTGTCTAAAGTATCTTCTTCTGTATGCCAATACTCATTATCCTCTCCATACTCAAAATCAATTATATCAACAGCAGGAATTCCTGCCCTTAAAAAAGGTGTATGATCATCTTCTATATCTTCAATCTCATTAACAAAGTTTTTATCATAAGATAATTTTGCTGCACTGTTCCAAATTATATCTTTAAGCCAAAGAGTTGAACCGCTATCGCGACGCACTGTTAAATTCATATCTCCTATCATATCTAGCAAAATCATAGCTTTTACTTTATTTAAGTTACCTTCAGTACGTAATTTATTTACTAGGTGAGTTGAGCCATAAGTGTGGTCTGTTCCAAGCCATTCACCATTCATTGCTTCTTCGCCATCAAAAAAAACTAACCATAAAGTATACTCAGGCTTGGACTTAGATAAAGTTCTAGCTAATTCTACTAAAACACCAGTACTAGAACCGCCATCATTAGCTCCTAAAAAATGCTCTTCAGCAAACCATTTAGTATCATAATGGCTAGCTAAAATCACAATGCCATCTTTTTTACCTGGGATTTCAACTATTAAATTAACCATTTCTACTGTAGGAAACCTAGGGTTAGGGGTATGTGCTTGAAAAGAGTCTTGTTTAACAGATAAGCCATAGCTAGATAACTGGTTAATCAGATAAGTACGAGTGTTTTTAAGTGCAGGTGATCCTGCACAACGAGGGCCAAACTCTACTTGTTTGCGCACATGTTCAAAAGCACGTTTAGAATCAAATTTTATAGAAGACAAATTTTTTTCCTCAGGTAGCTCCGGTTTAGGTTCTTGATGTAGAGGTTTATTTTGTGCCAAAGATAGATTAGAAACTGCAAAAATAAAAAATATTAAGGAGATATTAAATAAAAAATTAAGCGATTTTCTCATAATTTATTTGCTTCCTAAATCTAAGCGATTTTCTTTTGTTATTCTAGCTAACCATTCACCAAAAGCCGCATATTCAGCTTCAGTTAGGTCTTTAACAGGTTGTTTTTTACTTTTTTTATCAACTGATTGAGGATTTTTTAAAAACATAGCCCAATTCTTAGGACTACGACTACGAGCTTGGTAAATTGTTCCAGTTTCACCGCTTTTGCCATCGCTACCATGACAAGAAGCACAACGTGCTAGGAAAATATTTTTTAGATGCATAGGGATTTCATTTGCTGCTTGCGGTGTTGGCGCTGGTGAGGGTGGTAGAGTTGCTTCTATTTTATCGGTACAGCTAACTAATAGTAGCCCTAAACATAAATAGCTTAGAAAAATATAATAGCTTTTAATTAAACCCTGCTTCTTTAATAGTTCTTGATAATAGTTTGCAGCAACTTTAGATTTTTCCATATTTAATTGCTTCTGCTGCATCATTGGTAATACGTGCATCAGGGTGGGCTTTTCGTGCTTCTACATAAGAAGTATATTCGCCTAATTCTTGTCCTGAAGGAATAATCCCTTGATTAGGTGGTTCAGATGTAGATTCATCTAATTGAAAGACTACCCAATTTAGCCCAGATGCTCTATCTAAAGACCAGGTAATAAACTTTTTTGATTTTTCAGACATTTTTACCTCGCATAGTGGTTGGCTACAGGCTTTTATAGGGCAAATTTATTGTGCCCAAGAAACTTCTTCAACTTGAAAGGTTTCTGTAAGGTGTTTTGAGCAATCTTGTAAAATACCAATTGCAAAAATACTATTTGTTTGTAAGTGATATGATCCTGTATGCCATTTCCAGTGGCTATCTTTGCCATGTGCTACAAATTTAATTTCGTTACGACCTTCTTCTTCATTCCAAATCGATTCTGTCCAATGTAGTCTTTTTATCTCAACAAATGGTTTTTTGTATTCTCCCTCTAGAATTGCAAGAAAGTCGCTCTCAGCCATAGTTCCTCTAAGAGTAATTACTTCGCCAATCCTAATACATTCTATTGCAACCCAAATGCGCTTATTTTGTTTGGCCTGAGCCATTTATCTTATCTTCCTCCAAATATAATTATGTAATTAATTTTTAAATAAAGGCTTAAGGAGTAACAGTAAAGTTTCCAATAGCAACTTTTTCACCATCTACAAGTAGCTCTACGCGGTAATTGCCCGCAGACCATTTATAAGCTTCAGGCCAACCACGCCCATCATTATGATAGCTATTTACCCAAGCCGGCTCAAGATAAGTGTTTAATGTGCCTCGCGCCCACTCTACATTATCCTTATACCAAATATGTTGAACAACAAAATTATCTCTTACCGAACGACTTGGATGAGATAAATTTAGCTCAAAGTAAACAAAGCGGCTTGCTGTAGTAAAAGTTGATGAATATTTTCTTAAATCTCTAACTACACCTTCGTTTCCACCTTCATAGAACTTCAAAGAGTCAACTTTAGCATTAATTCTTTTTATTTCATTAGTTCCCAAAAGAACTCTCTCAAATATACCAGCAGTTATTGATGCAATGTCTCTTTGGTTTTTACTTAAAAGAATTTTTTCTCTAAGTTCTTTTTCTTGAGCTAGTTCTTTTTCAAGTTTAGCTGTTTTCTCTCGCTCAGAATTTAGTTGTCCACTGTAATAAGAAACATCTGATTCAAGGTAAGAAATCCGCTTTCCATAATAATATATTTGATAAAGTGAAAGACAGAAAAAGAAAAATGCTACTGCACTGCTAGCTCCAGCAAATATCTTTAATAATAAAGATGATTTAGGTTTTGGATTTGTGTTTAGATTTGTATTAGGTAGACTATTACCAAGGCTTTGAATATTTTGCTGTTGAATAGGTGGTACTAAAGGATTAACTATATTGTTTGCTGGTACTTGGAAGTTTGGGTTAACCTGTCCTTGAATAGGATTAACAGCATTAGCATTAGCAACAGGATTAATTTGTGATGGTGTTCCTTGCCAACTAGGTAATGGAATAATAGGTTGATTTTGTAAAGGATTAACAGATGCTACCCTAGTTTCTGGTAATGTAGCAGCACCTTGATTTGGTGAAGTTTGTTGAGCACCTGTACTAATAGAGAAATTACTTAGAACTGTCTCAAGTTCAGGTACTATAACACTAGAGCTAACACAAATATTTTCTAAAACCCCTGCTAGCTGACGAACTATTTCGTCAGGGCTGCTTTTTAGTTGGTAAAATAATGATGATTGATAAGGATTTAAGTAATCCTTTTTAGTGAAAATTAAATTTTCACCTTGGTAAAATTGCCATAAGTTAGGTTGATAGGCTAATGCTCTTAAACTTAGGTATATAACTAGAGCAGAAAAGTTATCAATTTTTTCATCAAAATTATCTAAAGTACGTCTAGGGCTTTGAAAATTTTCATTCCCTAGTTCTAAAGATTTCTCTCCTCTTAATGTAGGTATAAAGGCAGTATCATAATCAACTAAGTATAAGCTATTTTGTGCTGTAACAATAATATTACGATGTTCTAAATTTCCATGTGCTAGTCTATTAGAGTATAAATTACTAATTAAAATACGCCATCTAGAGGCTAAATCTAAGAGTTGAGAGGGAGAATTTAGAGATTGGTCAATAAACTGATCAAGGGTAAAACCCTCTACCCAGGGCATTTTAATAATAGGATACCACTGATTATTTACTAAAATTGCTTGAGGAATATATTTAGCATCTAGAAGCCCTTGCAAACGAGATGCGTTTATATGTTGGTCAAGTAGTTGATAACGTCGCTCTTGGTCAGAAACAGGTCTAAGAAAACATCGTATTGCCCATTGATTAACAGGGCTAGCTGTTGATATAAGCTGAAATACACAAGCAGAATTACCAGAAAGTGTTTTAGGTGTTCCAGCCGACATCAGACTAGTTTGACTTAAACGTAGTTCTGCTAGTTGAAAACATAAACTAGGGTTTAGAATCGCTGTTTGATAATCAGATATACTAGGCCAATTCATAAAATCTACTACCTTTCTCCTCTAATTACCTAATTATTAATAAGTTATAGGTTTTAAGGGTTTAGAGAAATTAGATAAGTGATTAGCTATAAATTTTGAGGCATTTAGAAATTATCTTTAAACCTCTAATTTCTTTATTCTGTTACTCTAATGGTAACACTTTTAATTAAGAGCATTTAATTTATTCTTCGTCTTCTTTCTTGCCTAACAAACCAATTATAGATTTACCAATTTGTTTGAGTACAGATGGTTGATCTAAGGAGCCAAATTGAGGTGGTTTAATAGTTGGTTGTTTTTCAGTTTTATGTTTATCTGTTTTAGATTCTCTACTGTTAGTTTTTGACTGTTCCTTAACCAAAAAGGTTGTTCCTAGTTGATTATCTTGTGGATCTACTGATAGAGGTGTAGTAAGTAGACTTGAGTCTACTGTTTCTACTCCACTATAATTAGCTGGTGCAATACTTACATCTTCTTTACCTAGCTGAAAGGTTAACAAAGTAACATCGGTATTACGTATTTTTCCAGAATTTCTTAAATTAGTAATAAAGTCTTGAAAATCTTCTTGGTCTTGTAAATAGTAAAGCTCTGCCCAAGGTTTTCTTTCTTGTTCATATTCAAGTAAAAACCATTGTGCTAAAGATTCTGTCATTAGAAAAAAAGTATCTGTCTCATAACAAATCTCTTGGCAATGATGAAATTGCCGCCAAATTTGTTGATTTTTACTTGCCACACTAGAAATAGATGAGGAATTGCTATTAAATTGATTTGAGCTATTTAGAGGAAATGCATAGTTAAGATGATCTCTTCTTATTTGAAATAAGCAGCTATTTCCTATTGCAATAGCTTGCCATCGCATTTGTTCATCAGCAGGTTTTGTTCCCGGTAGAGGTGAAACAGGTTCAGGATCTAAAAGCTGGAGTCCAAGTAGAGTTGAAAAAGTGCCTGATTCTAGTTGGTGAGAGGCTATTTGAGGAGACTGTTCCCATTCAACTATTTTTTTCCAAGTCATTTGCATTGGTTCCAACCATTCAACTAAGTCTTGCTCTGATTCTAGAAATTGAAATGGAGCAGTAGCTACTAAACCTGTTACTAAAGTTTTAGCCCAAAGCCTTGAATAAAAAGACTCTCCTATACCATCAGCAATTGCAAAACGTTGTTCTTCAAGAGAATAATCATAAACATTATTATACTCATTAGTATTATTACCAGATTTTGAAACTTGAAAAACACTCTTTAACAGCAACTCGGTTCTATTGGCTAGTAGGCTCACCAGATCACCTCTTCAGTAAATTACTTAATAAATTTAATGGACTAGTTCTAGAACTTCGCTAGGAGCAGGTTTTAGAGAAAGAACTTTTACCTTAACCCCTGTTGGAGGTGCTAAAGCTAGACCTAAACGTTTTGCTCGGAAATCTTGACCTGGAATTAATTCTAGCTCTATTCGAGGTAAGATACTAGCTAATATAATCTTCATTTCATATTGAGCAAATGCCATGCCTATACAGCGTCGATTGCCGCCTCCAAAGGGCAGCCAACTATATGGATGATGATGAGAATCATCTAGGAAACGTTCAGGACGAAAAGCTAAAGGCTCAGGATAGATAGATTCTAAATGATGGACTATCATATTACAGGGCGCAACAGTCGATCCAACAGGTATTTCATAACCTTTTAACTCTAAAGGTTCTAGAGTTTTACGAGCTACTATTGGAAAGAGATTATTAACCCTCATACTCTCTTTTATTGTTGCATCTAAATAAGTAAGCTTGGGAATCATTTCTGCTGTTACAGGACTATTACCTACAACAGAATTAATTTCTGCAACTAATTTTTTTAATACATCAGGGTTTTGCAGTAGCGGAATAAAAATCCAGGTAAGAGATAGGGCTGTAGTCTCATGTCCAGCAAATAAAAGTGTTAGACATTCATCACGAATTTCTTTGTCTGTCATAAAATTGCCAGATTCATCTTGAGAAAGCATCATCATATCTACTACATCCTCTGGCTGAGGTCGGGGATTTGCACGACGGCGGGCTATTTCTTCATAGATTAGCTTATCTATTTTTTCTCTCCAGACTAAAAATTTTCCCCAAGGACTCCATTTGCCTAAATTAAATCTTAAAAATGGTAGAAAAGTAAGAAATGTAGGTAGTTGCAAAACTCCTCTAACGGTTTCAATAATTTCTGGAGTTCTACGGCTCATTTCCTCACCAAATACACTCTTTACTATAATACGTAAGGTAATTTCTTGCATTTCCTGACGCATCATAATTGTATGTCCAACTTTCCAGTTGTCTACCATTTTATGAGAAGCCTCACGCATTAAGTCCGTAAACATCTTCATTTTCTCGCCATGAAAGGGAGGGGTAAGAAGTTTACGCTGACGAGCATGCTCTGTCCCATCTAGTAGTAATAATGAGTGTTTACCCACAAAAGGTTCAAGAAATAATACTGTTTCTCCAGTATTAAACTTTTTACTATGTTTAGAAAAAATGTCTTTAATTACATCTAAATCTGAGACAAAAACAAAATTTCCTGCAATAGTTGTTAAAGAAAAAATATCTCCATATTCTTTATAGCATTCTGTAAATAACTTATATGGGCTTTTTATCATTCGATAAGTGGCAAGTGGGATAGCAATAGGCACTTTTGGTGGTAGCATATAGAAACCTCTCTTAAGAAAATTATCAGGTTGTGGTTTTAAGTATTAGCAACTTCAAGGATGGAAAATTGCTAATACTTTTGAAAATAATTAAGTTAAGCTGGTTTTAGTTGACAGCGATAGTCACATAAAATCTTGTGTACTTGTAATGCTTTTACCCCAAAAGTCTTAGCAAATGTAGTATGTAGCGCTTGTGGAGGAGGTTCTGCTTGAGCTAAATATTGCTTATAGGCTTCAATTATTTGTTTTTGCTTTTCTTCTTCTGGAAGAGGAACTTTAACAAGTTTAGTATTATCATGTAGTTGATCTAACCATCGAGAGCTTTGTTCAATTGAAACAAAATCTAAGTTTTTGGAGATTACTTTTGGTAAGTCAGCAAATGTATGATATCTTTCTTGGGTAATAATACGCCAATACTCTTTTTCTATTAAAAATAGCTGTTGGCGGCTAAGTTGCCCCATTATATTGTTTGACCATTCTCTAACAGCAAGAATTACTTCTCTAGGTGGTAGGTTAAGCTCATTAGCAATATGGTTACGTCGTCCTTCTATTGGTCGGATATCCTCATGAACTAGTTTTAAGTAAATTTTTAATACTCTTTCTTTATCCTCATTTGATAGACTACAAACCTCTGATAGGGCTTTTTCCTGTTTTCTTAAATGATTAATAGTATCAGCCACTAGTTTAGGCTTTACCCAAAGCTCATGAGAGATCTTAGCATGTAATTTCTTAATGGAGTCTACTAGATCCTTACTTGTTAAATAAGATGTAATAATTTTGTCTTTTAATTCATCAGTTAATATACCTGTTTTAGGTTGTCTTGCAATTCTCGGCTTAGGTTTACTACCAGGTTTGACAAACTTTTTTTGTGCAGGCTTAAAAACTTTGCTAGTAGCTGTATCTGGCTTAGAACTAAAGCTAGAACTAGGTTTAGAACCAAAACTAGAACTAGGGTTAGAACTAGAGTTATAACTAGAATAGTTAGACTTGCTAAAGCTAGGTTTACTAACAACAGCAGGAGCAGCGGCTTTTTTCTTAACACATTTAGGACAAAGAAACGCTTTACGATCTTCAGCAAAAAACGTTGTATTACAACTATTACAACTACGACGAAATTTCATTCCTGGGGACATATTGACTAACCTCTAAATTATTTATAAAGGAAAATGCATCTTAACAATTTGTTGATTGTGAATCTAGCAATGCAAACTACGCATTAACTATTTTTATTGTTCTAAAAGCAAATAAATTAATTTAATACAAGATCTTTAATGGTTTTAAGTGCTTTTTGACAATCCTCTTTATCTACATCATAATGTGTTAACATTCGCATTTGTGTAGCATTAATACCATTAGCTAGAATACCACGTTCTTTTAGTTTCGCAGAAAATTCAGAAGTATTTAGACCTGTTTTACTAATATCAAAAATTAAAATATTTGATTGAACACTTTCAGGGTCTATTTCTATTTTATCAATAGCTGCTAAAGCTGTAGCTAAAAATTTAGCATTACTATGGTCTTCTTTTAATCTATTAGGCATTTCTTCTAGTGCTATTAATCCTGCTGCTGCTAAAACTCCTACTTGACGCATTCCACCACCAAGAAGTTTACGTAATATACGAGCTTTTTCTATAAACTCGCGGCTTCCAACAATAATTGAACCAACCGGAGCACCCAAACCTTTTGATAAACAAAACATTACCGAATCGAAATGACGTGTTAAATCAGCTACAGATTCTCCTAAAGTAGCAGCAGCATTAAAGACTCTTGCCCCATCAAGATGAATAGGAATTTTTCTTTCACGAGCTTGTAAGCAGATTTCATAGGTTTGAGCTTTTGACATAACTGCTCCACCAGCCATGTTATGAGTATTTTCTAAACATATTAAGGCTGTTTGTGAACAATAATAAATTTGAGGGCGAATAGCTTGCTCAATTTGTTTCCACTCCAGTAACCCATTGCTAGTAGGAATTGCTCTAGGCAAAACACCAGCCACCATTGCCATAGAAGAAACTTCATAGTTAAGAATATGGCTGCGGGATTCTAAAATTACTTCCTGTCCAGGCTCAGTATGTAGTTTTACACAAATTAAATTACCCATACTTCCAGTAGGGACAAATAAAGCTGCTTGACGTTCAAATATTTCTGCTGCACGTTTTTCTAAATGATTAACCGTAGGGTCTTCTAAATAAACATCATCACCGACTTCGGCATTACTCATTGCTTCACGCATTTTAGCAGTAGGTTTAGTAACCGTATCACTACGTAGATCTATTATTTTCATGTCTATATATTATCTCCTAAAATAAACAACTTATGGAAAAATTAGTATTTTACACAGATACTTTTGCTTAAACAAATAATACAAAAACCTCATTAGAAAAAAGTATTCCTCTTTGTGTTAAGCGTAAATAACCATTAGTTACTTCTATTAGATTATTTTCTAGTAGCTCTGAAAAAGCTTCTTTATAAGTAGCTAGAATATCAAAATTATAAGTAGCCTTAAACTCTTCTAAATTAATACCTTCTATTAAACGCAGCCTAAGCATAATTGCTTCACGGACTTGTTCACTATCATCTAAAAAAACTTTTTCTTCAATTGCTTGACCAAAGTTTTCAATTTTCTCAATATAAGTATGTGTTGATTTAACATTAGAATAACGAACTTGATTATAATAAGAATGAGCACTTACCCCTAAGCCATAGTAAGGAATATCTAACCAGTATTTTTTATTATGCTTAGAATGAAAATTACCACTAGATTTTGCAAAATTAGAAATCTCATAATGCTGATAATTATTATTAGTCAAATTTTCAAGAAGAGTTTCATACATTTCTGCTGCTAAATCGTCATCAGGTTTTTTTAGTTTCCCTGAACGAATTTGAGCATAAAGTGTCGTTTTTTCTTTAACCTCTAGTAAATAAATAGATAAGTGCTCAGGGCTAAGTTCTAAGGCTTTTGATAAATTATATTTCCACTCCTTTAGAGTTTGATTAGGTAATCCTGCAATTAAATCTAAACTAATATTATCAAAACCCACTTTTCTTAAATTTTCTATTGCTAAAATTGCTTCTTTAGACGAATGATCCCGGCCTATTTCCTTTAATTGCTCATCAATAAAAGATTGAACCCCAACACTTACTCGGTTAATTCCTAAATTTTTGTAATACTTAAGACGTTCAAGATTAATATCTGCTGGATTAATTTCTATAGTAATTTCTGAAGAACTATCAACTAAGAAATGTTTATAGCAAGCATTTAACAGGCTTTCTATCCATTCAGGGGTAATAATTGAAGGTGTTCCTCCTCCAAGATAAATAGTATCTATTTTTTGTGCTAATGGAGGAAGTAGTTTAGAGGTTGAGGCAATTTCTTTTAATAGAGCAGTTAAATAGCGCTGTACTAATAAATCTTCATAGCTACCAGTAATAAAACTACAGTAAGTACATTTTGAGTGACAAAAAGGTATATGTAAATAAAGCCCAGCTAGTGCTGACATTTGACTATCCAATTACCTTAGGCACTCTAAAGTGATCTTCTCCACCATCAGGAGCATTAGCTAAAGCTTTGGATTGGCCTAAAGATGCCACTAATTTATCTTCTCGCATTGTATAAAGAGTGTCTCCAGAAAGAGTACTATGCGACATAGGTAAAACATCTTCGGTATCTAGCTTATTAAGCTTTTCTATATAGCTTACAATGGAAGAGAGTTGAGTAGTAAAACACTCTTTTTCTTCTTCACTAAGAGCTAGATTAGCAAGGCCAGCAATTTTTTCTACATCTTGTTTTGTAATAGACATTCTATGGTTTCTCCTAAATAATTAGTTATGAATTAGTTATGTTGGGCTTGTATCTCTATTTGTCGATCATTATCACTTAACTCGGTTATTTTAACCTTATAGCTATTAGTAATAGAATAGTTACCTAATTTCTCACTCCATTCAATTACTACAATAGCTTTTTGCAGTAAAATTTCACCCAATCCTATTCCCATTGCAGCCTCAACTCCATCAGGCAAGCGGTAAAGATCTAAATGAATTAACAATAAACGTCCAAAATGTTCATTTACTAGTGTAAAAGTCGGGCTAGTTACATCAGATGGATCAATATCTAAACCTGCTGCAAGCCCTTTAGTAAAGACAGTTTTACCTGCTCCTAATTCACCATCTAGTAAAATTACAGTGGGTGTTTTAAGGCTTTCACCAATTTCATAGCCAAGCTCAAAGGTTTCTTCAGCTGAGTGAGTTAGAAATATTGCGTTTTTCAATCTCACCTCCTACTTGAATTATTGCTTGAGCTAAATGATTAGTTAGATCAGAGGCAATTAAACTTCTTTGTCCAACTAAATTAACTGCTAAATCTCCCGCTAAACCATGTAAATAAACACCTGTAATAGTAGCTAGAAGGGCTTCATTAGGTGCTTGGGCAAGGAGTCCAGCAATAATTCCTGTTAATACATCACCAGAACCAGCTGTAGCCATTCCTGCATTGCCTGTAGTATTTATATAAACCTCACCATTTGGTGCTGCAATTAAACTTCGCTCGCCTTTAAGCACTACTATTAATTTATAGTCAGTTGCTAGCTTACGTACTAAATCTAGACGATTGTGATTTACATCACTAGTTTTTACTCCTAATAACCTAGCCATTTCACCAGGATGAGGGGTAATAATAATAGGTTTTTCTTCTGTTGCCTCTAAGCCTATAGGCCAGGGTGAAAGAGAATTTAGCCCATCAGCATCTATTACTAGAGGACAAGGACGATTTTTAATTAACTCTAACATCAACTTAGCTGAATCTTCACTTGTTCCTAGTCCAGGCCCTATTGCAATAAGACTTTTATTATTTGCTAAATCTAGAATAGTTTTTAGTGCATCATTTGAAATTAAACCTTTGGTGTTTTCACTTAGGCTTTCTGTCATTATTTCTAATCCAATATTACTTGATAAAGCCTGTTGGCAACTCTTAGGAGAAGCTAGCGTTACAAGCCCAGCACCAGCACGAAGTACTGCTTGAGAGGTAAGCCCTGCTGCTCCAATTTTGCCCTGTCCTCCTGCTACAACTAAAACATGTCCAACATTATTCTTAAAATAATTGCTGTTACGACGAGAAATAGCTAAAAACTTAATAATATCTTTTTGCTCTACTAAATTTAATTGTGAACCACAACTATTAACAAGACTATCGGGTGAACCAATAGGAATTACTACCAGATTACCATTGTAATGCATAGCAGGGGGCAAGACATTAGCTAGTTTTGGAGCAGTCATAGTTGTGGTTAAAGCCGCTTTTATAGTTGTTCCTATAATTTGACTGCTATCTGCATTTAGACCCGAAGGAATATCTATTGCTACAATAGGAGTAGTACTTCTGTTTAATAATTCTACTAGCTCTTGATAAATGCCAGCAAGTGGCCGTGATGCTCCTGTACCAAAAAGCGCATCTACATAAAGATCACAGGGTTTTTGAAGGGTTTTATATAAATCACTAAGAGACTCTATTTCTTGGTAGGTTAAACTTGTGGTTTCTACCGCTGCTAAATTTTTGATCGCTGCAAAATTTATATAAGCGTCGCCTTTTGTCTCTTCAAGTTTGCCTATAAGAAAGAGATCAACTTTTATACCTTTTAACCATAAATGACGCGCAATTACTGCACCATCACCACCATTATTGCCTTTGCCACAAAAGATCTGTACATATTTTAATGTGCTAAATTGATTTATTATGGCAATAGTAGCGCTACTACCAGCCGTTTCCATTAAAGTAAGCCCTAAAACCCCAAACTGCTCTGTAGTAAGGCGATCAACTTGTTGCATCTGAGAAGCTGTAAGAATTTTCATTCAATTAAACTCAACCTTATTAATAATGTTTCGGATAATAAAAGATCCTTTAGAGAAGTGTCAAAATTAGCTCGCAAGTTGTTTTAGTAAAAATGTTTAATTACTTTGTTTCACTCTCTTACCCGCAGTTTAAGCATATTTATAGGAAAAAAGACTTTTCAAGAAAAAAGAATTAAATTAGTATCTCAACTTTCTTTTGGATAGGCTTGTTTAACAAAACACTTAGCAAAAAACTCGCAAAAAAAGGAAAGTTTGGCTCGACAAAAAAAGGCTTTTGTTATAGCATCCAAATTTCGCTCAAACCGTCAATTTTTGATTTTTCTAATCATATATTATTTATGCCGGTGTAGCTCAGCTGGTAGAGCATCTGATTTGTAATCAGAGGGTCGGGGGTTCAAGTCCCTTCACCGGCTTTAAAAACTTAAGTACTTTGCAGGGGTGGCCGAGAGGTTAAAGGCATCAGACTGTAAATCTGACACGCTACGCGTTACGAAGGTTCGAATCCTTCCTCCTGCATTCTCTATATACTAAAGTTTTTATCTTGCGGGCGTAGCTCAGTTGGTAGAGCATCAGCCTTCCAAGCTGAGGGTCGCGAGTCCGAGCCTCGTCGCCCGCTTCTTTAATAATTAGGTTTTGTTTTCTGAAAACTAAATCAAATCTTTTTGTATGCCCACATAGCTCAGTAGGTAGAGCGCGTCCTTGGTAAGGACGAGGTCACCAGTTCAAATCTGGTTGTGGGCTTCAAATTTATTTCATCAAAATTAAATTAAAACATTTTTTAGAGGAAAACTTAGCAATGGCAAAAGAGAAATTTGATAGAAGTAAACCACACGTAAACATAGGAACAATAGGACACGTAGACCACGGAAAAACAACACTAACAGCAGCAATAACAAAAGTGTTAGCAAAGAAAAATCCAAAAATAGCAGTAAGAGC